>JAAELT010000194.1 GCA_024226315.1 bacterium
CAGCAGGCCGCGGACCCCGTCCTCGATCAGCTCATCCGGCCCGTAGGGGCAGCGGGTCGAGATCACGGGCGTGCCGCAGGCCATTGCCTCGATCAACACGTTCGGAAAACCTTCCCAGCGGCTGGAGAGAGCGAAACAATCCGCGGCGCGAAAGAAAGGGAAGGGATTGTCCCTGAACCCCAGCCATCGCACCCTCGGCGCGATTCCGAGGCGACTGGCCAGCGCCTGGAGCCGCTTCTTCTCACTCCCCTCTCCCAGCATCCACAGCTCCGCACGAGGCACGCGGAGCCGGCTGAATGCCGTCAGCAGCAGCGCCTGGTGCTTCTGGGGATGCAAACGGCCAGCGTGGACGACGACGAAGGTCTCCGGAGGGCGCTCGAGCGGCAGGGGCTCCGCGGCCAGCCGGGCAACTCTGTCGACGTCCACGGGGTTGGGCAACGTCTGCAGCCGGTGCGGATCGAGGTTTAGATGCCGGGCGAGCGCGCTCTCGACCCCCTTCGAGCACGCCACCACCCGGTCGGCCCGAGGGAGGATCCGCCGCGCCCAGACACCCTTCCAGGCGGTCAGCTCACGCTCCGGCGGATTCATCAGGCGGCAGGCCCAGGCAGAGCGCTTTCGCGCCCGAACGACGGCCTCTCCCGTGAGCAGACTCGGATAGCTGAGCATCGACAACACGCAGTCGGGACGGATCTCGTCGATCAGGCGGCGCAGCCGGGAGATGGTGCGCGGGAAATGCCACGGCCGGGTCTTGTCGAGGACCCGCACCGGGAGATCGGACGGCGCCGGGTAGGCGGAAGGGGTCCGCCACAGCGCGACGTGGATGTCGAGCTCGTCGCGCGGCAGGTGATGCGCCAGGATCGAGAACTCGCGTTCGGCCCCACCACCCGACAAATCGGAGATGGTCATCAGCAGCCGCAGGGGACGCCCGCTTCCCGTGCCGCTCATGACGCCAGGGACTCGAGCCATGGGTCCCAGACCTCGGTGGCGCGCCGGTAGGAGAAGTCGGGCCGCATCTCCAGGACCCGGGCTCGCAGCCGGCGGTAGACCTCGCCGTCACCGAGCAGACGCTCGAGGCAGGCGGCGAGAGCCCCGGCGTCGTCTTCTTCGAAGAGTAGACCGTTCTCGCCGTCGGCGATCAGGTCGGGGATGGTGCCGACAGGGGTCGCGACCGGCACCAATCCACAGCACATGCCCTCGACCAGGGCGAAGGGAAACCCCTCGCGGTAGGAGGCGATGACGACCATCCGGGCGTCGGCCAGGTAGCGCTGGACGTCGTAGGTGTAACCGACGAAGTCGACCGCGCCGGAGAGCTCCAGGAGGAGCGCCAGGGCCTCCAGCTCGTCGCGCCTCGGCCCGTCGCCGACGATGCACAGGCGCGCCGCGGGGTAGCGGTCGAGGATCTTGCGGAAGGCGCGCAGGATCAGGTCGACCCGCTTGCGGCGAATCAGCTGCCCGACGAACACGAAGTCGTAGCCCGCCGCATCCGGCTCGGCCACGGTGAAGCGCTCGAGATCGACGCAGTGCGGTAGGACCGCGATCTTCTCCGCCGCGAGGCCGCGGGCGACCATCTCGTCGCGCATCCGTTTGCCCGTGGCGGTGAGGAAATCGGCGCCGGCGAAGGTGGGCAGGGTCCACCGGCCCCAGGCGCCCGCGACGTCGCGGTACCAGTCGCTGCCGATGAAACCGAAATGCATCGGCTTGCCGTGTCGCCGTGCAGCACGCTCGGCGATCAGGCCGTAGGGAATCGGATTGAACGAGACGAAGGCCGCCACCTCGGGACGCTCGCCGAGCCGCAAGCACTCCTTGCGCATGCGGAGCCAGCGCCGGGGCTTCGGGGACTGAGGCGTCAGCACATACTCGCTCTTCGGGATCTCGGCGTATCGGCTGACTCGCGAACGGACGATCCACACGCGCGACACCGACGGATGCCGGGCGATCGGGGTCAGGTAGTGACAGACCAGAGCATCGCTCAGCTCCAGGCAACACACGATCTCATAGGCCATAGAATGTACCGCGCTCCTCGTCGGCGAAACGGCAGTCTACCTCAACCGTCACATTCGAAGACTCGGCTGCTAGACTGGCGCTCCTTGCCTCGCTCCACGACTCGACTAGGCTTTTAGAGATCTTCGATGAAGGTCATCATCCAGATCCCCTGCTTCAACGAGGAGCGCACTCTTCCCCAGACCCTGGCGGACCTGCCGGCGGAGATCCCGGGGGTCGACGAGCTCGAAGTGCTGGTGATCGACGACGGCTCGACCGACCGCACCGCCGAGGTGGCGCGGGAGCAGGGCGTCCACCACGTCGTCAGCCACCACCTCAACCAGGGCCTGGCCAGCGCTTTTCGCAGCGGCATCGACACTTGTCTGAAGCTCGGCGCCGACGTCATCGTCAACACCGACGCCGACAACCAGTACGCCGGTTGCGACATTCCGCGGCTGGTGGCTCCGATCCTCGAGGGCAAAGCCGACATCGTGATCGGCGACCGGCAGACCGACAGCATCGAACACTTCTCCTTCGTCAAGAAGAAGCTCCAGCGCCTCGGCGGCATGGTGGTCCGAAAACTCTCCAAGACCGACGTGCCCGACGTCGTCAGCGGATTTCGCGCCATCTCACGCGATGCCGCCCTGCAGTTCAATATCTTTTCTTTCTTCAGCTATACGATCGAAATGATCATCCAGTCCGGGAAGAAACGCCTGAACATCGCTTCTGTGCCGGTTGGCGTCAATGCTCAGACTCGCGAGTCGCGCCTGTTCGAGAGCATGCCGAAGTTCATCGAGCAGTCCGCCCTGACCCTGATCCGCACCTACTCGATGTATCACGCGTTGCGCGTGTTTTTCTATATCGGCTTCGTCTTCTCGATCATCGGAACGATTCCGATCGCCCGGTTCCTGTATTTCTATTTCCGCGGCGATGGTGGTGGTCACCTCCAATCCCTGGTTCTGGGCGGCGTACTCGTGACGATGGGATTCATGGCTTTTCTGATCGGTTTGCTCGCGGACGTCATCGCGTTCAACCGGCAGTTGCTCGAACGCATTCTCGAACGGCTGCGGCGCCTCGAGCTGACAGTGGATCTCGGCGAGTCGCGGCGCAACGTCGACGAGCCGCCGGCTGGGCCGTAGACCTCGGCCGTTCACGCTCGGCCCGCCGTCGATGGCATACCTCCTTTACCACGGTATGATGCTCGGCTTGCTGGCCGCCTCCTGCTGGTCGGCGGGCATCGCCCTGTCTCCCGTGCTCGGGCGCCGGCCCGGACTCGGCGACCTCCGGCTTCTGGCTCGATTCTGCCTCGGTCTCGCGGCCTTGACGCTGATCGTCTTTCTCCTCAGCGCCACCGGCCTGTTACGGAGCCGCCTGTTGTGGGCTCTGATGGCCTTGCTGCTCGCCGGCGCCCTGGTGCACCTCACTCGGCGAGGCCGAGGGGCGTGGCCGGTTCGCGGCATGCCCGGTCTCGAGGCCCTGGTCTACCTGGCGCTGCTTCTCGCTTTGCTCACACCTTTCTTTCTTCTCGCCGTCACTCCGGCGGTAACCGGCGACGCCGGCGTATATCACCTGACGCTGCCCAAGCTCTTCCTCGCCCACCAGGGATTCCGGCCGGTGCCGCTGAACGTCTACTCGACCTGGCCGCTGGGCGTGGAGCTGTTGTTCGCGGTGGCGATGGCGATCGCGGATTACGTGCTGGCCAAGCTGGTGCACTTCGGTTTCGGCCTGCTGACTCTCTACGCCCTCTACGCCGGCTGCCGCGCGCACCACCGCCCGGAAAGCGGCTGGCTCGCCATGATCTTCTTTCTCGCCAACGGTGTGGTCGGCTTCGAGCTGCGCGTGGCCTATGTCGACCTGGCCTATGCCTTCTACTTCCTGGCCGCTTTCCTTTTCATGCTGCAAGCGCGCACAGATTCACCCGCTGCCGGAACGGCGCTCACGCTCTCGGGGTTGTGCTGCGGCCTGATGGCGGGCGTCAAGGTCACCGGCATCGTCGGCGCCGCCGTCATCGGCGCGCTCTTTCTGCCCCACCTGGTCTCCGCCTGGCGGCGAGGCAACGCGCGACCGGTACTGACGTCGTTCCTGACCCGGTTCTGTCTGCCGGTCACGATCCTCTGGACGCCCTGGCTGGCGCGGGCCGCCTGGCTCACCGGAAATCCGTTCTACCCCTTCTTCCACGATCTCCTCGGCGGGCCGGACTGGAGCTCGTCTCTCACCGGCCAGCTTCAGGCCTGGCAAAGCTCGATCGGCATGGGCCGGACGCCGGTCGATTACCTGTTGCTGCCGGTGCGGGTGATTCTCGCCGGCGGCCGGGGATACGAACGCTTCGACGGCGAGATCGGCGCTTTCTGGATCGTGCTGCTGCCCCTGGCGGCGTGGGCCGCGTGGCGCGTCCCACTGGTGCGCACCTGCCTGGGCGCCTCCGGCCTGTATTTCCTCTTCTGGAGCCTTTCGTCACAGCAGATGCGGTTCCTGATCCCGGTGTTGCCGCTGCTGGCGATCGCCGGCGCCGTGGCGGTGGTAGAGCTGGTGGGCCGGCTACCGTCGGCGCGCGGACGCCGGTTGGCGCGCGTGCTCGGCGTCGTCGCCGCGGCGACCTTCCTGGTTGTAACCCAGGGCCGGGAGCTCGCCGCCGGCTACCGGACATTCGGTGTCTACCTCCGCGCCGAAGGCGACCTCCTGACCACGGCCGGTCATCCCGTGCACGCATTCGTCAACCGGAGCCTGCCGGAGGACGCGAAGCTGCTCCTGCTCAACACCAACCAGGCCTTCTTCTTTGACCGCGAGATCCTCGCGGACAGCTTTTTCGAGGCCTCGCAGATCGCCGAGTGGCTGCGCCCCGCAGCGAGCGTGGCACAGCTGCGCAAGTTGCTGGACGGCCGCGGCGTCAGCCATCTGCTGATCGAGCACCGGCCGCTGCCGATCGGTTACCCGCCGGTTCTCGGCGAGCTGCTCCGGGATCCGGACCACGTCGAGCAAATCCATCTGTCCGAGGACCGGCGATTCTCCGTCTTCGCCTTGAAGCCTGGTGAAGCGGAATGACTTCGAGCGCGATCGACGAACGCACCCTTCGGCGACTGATCCCAGCGATCCTGGTCGCCGTCCTGCTCGCCTGGTGCGGCGCGGCGCTCGATCAGTACAACGTCACCTGGGACGAGGCGCTGGGCGACTTCTTCTTCGGCCAGCGCTACCTGTCGTTCTTCACCTCGTTCGACCCCGTCTACCTCGACTTCCGCGCCGACCCCTACCCGGAGGATCACGTGCCCGACCTGCGCCGGTCGCCATTCCGCACCCGGCCCTGGGAGCACTATCCGGTGGCCAGCACGCTGGCCGCCGCCTGCTCCAACGTATTGTCCGGCTGGCTCGGCCTGCTCGATCCGTTCGACGGCTTCCACGCCGCCAACCTGCTGCTGGCAGGAGTCCTGGCCTGGGTCTTCTACCGCTTCTGCGAGCGGCGTCACGGCGCGCTCGCCGCGACCGCGGCGGTGGTGCTGCTGTTCTCCTCACCACGCGTCTTCGCCCACCTGATGGCCAACGTCAAGGACTTCCCTTTGATGGTGTTCTTCACCCTCGCCGCGGTGGTCTTCGCCCGCGCCTGGGAGAGCGGCTCGACGCGGGGCCTGCTGGCGGCCGGCGTGCTGTGGGGACTCGCCCTCGGCACCAAGGTCAACGCCCTCTTCCTGCCGGCCATCCCGCTGGGGCTGTTGGTGCTCGGCGGCGTGCCGGAGCCCTGGAAGGGGCGGCGAGGCCGTTGGTTGTGGACACTGGCCGGTGCCGGCGCGTTGGGGGTCATGGTGATGTTCGTGGTGTGGCCGTATCTGTGGGCCGATCCACTCGGTCGCATGGCCGAGAATCTGCGCTTCGTGGTCTTCCGAGAAGACAGCACGAGGCTCGAGAGCTTCGCGCCGGTGGTTCAGGCCATCTGGCTCACAACCCCGCCGGCGTTCCTGGCGCTCTTCGCCGTCGGGCTCATCCCTTGTCTGAAAGCCGCCTGGACACGTGACCGCCACGCCCTGCTGCCCCTGGTCTGGATCGCCGCGGTTCTGGCGCGTTACCTGGTGCCGCGGGCGGTGAACTACGACGGCGTGCGCCACTTCCTGGAGCTGTTCCCAGCCATGGCAATCGTGGCCGGCGTGGGCGTCGCCTGGCTGGCCAAGCATGCCTCGAACGCTCTTCGCCGCTTCGGGGCCCGGCCGGTGCGCATCGCCATCCTGGTCCTCGCCCTGCTGCCGGGGGCGTGGACCCTGTTGCGCACCCACCCCTTCCAGCTCGCCTACTGGAACGCCTTCGCCGGCGGCTACGCCGGCGCCCGAGCGAACGACCTGCCCCAGGCCTGCGACTACTGGGGCACCAGCTACCGGTTGGGCCTCGAATGGCTCAACACCAACGCGCCGGAGGGCGCCCTGGTCGCCGTGCCGGTGATCGAGCACGCCGTGCGCCTGGTGGCCCCGCACCGCCTGCGCGACGACCTGCTGCTGTTGCCCATCACCACTCCATACTCGCCCCGCATCGACGCCGAACGCCTGCGCCTCACCCGAGAGGAAGCCCGCAACCGCCCCGTCTACGTCATGTTCGTCGAGCGCCGGGACTGGATGAACGAGCTGATGCGAGACTGCCTGGAGAACCTCGAGCCCGAGGTCGAATGGCAGCTCGAGGGGGAGCCGGTGCTCGCGATCTACCGATACACGGAACGACCGGACAACCCCGAAGGGGTTGCATCCAACAGCCCAGGATAAGCGAAGCGCCACCCTGGGTATCAGCGGCCACCCCTTCGAGATCGACTGATGGCAGATTCTGTCGACTGCGCTCGACAGAATCAAGACTGTCGAGTACGATCGACACCATGTCCGAGCTCGACGTCCTCGAAGTCGCCGGCACCTGGAGCTTCTGGGATCGTCCGGTGCCGGCGTCCGTCCCGCGTGACGTCGACCTGCCCTCCGCGCTGCGCGACTCGCTCTGCCTTGCGATCCAGGGTGTTCGTCGCTGTGGCAAGTCCACGCTGCTCCAGCAATTGATCGCGCGGTATCGGCTCGATCCCGAGCGCTGCGCGCTCCTCAACTTCGAGGACCCGCGTCTTGCCCGGGCGCAATCCTTCGACACTCTTGATCGGCTCGTGGCGCGGTTTCGCGAGCGCCACGGGAGCGCTGGGCTCCTCTACTTTTTTCTCGACGAGATTCAGGGGGTCGAGGGTTGGCAGCGCTGGCTGCGCGCGCAGCTCGATCGCCCCAGCGGCAACGTCTTCGTGATCACGGGCTCGAACGCGAGATTACTCTCGGGCGAGCTGTCCTCGGTGCTCACCGGTCGCCATCTCACCGTGGAGCTCTTCCCCTTCGATCTCGATGAGCGACGGCGAAGCGATCCGGAGGTCACCCTCGACCAGTTCCTGGCTGAAGGGGGCTTTCCCGAGCCGCTCGCCATGGCGGACGGGGACCGGCTCCGGCGCCAATACTTCCACGACATCGTCGAGCGGGACGTCCGCGAACGCATCGGTGCACGCTCGAGCGCGGCGATCCGGCAGGTGGTGCAGATGGCGTACGAGTCGGCCGGCTCCGAGATGAGCCTCCGGCGCCTCGCCGGGGCCACGGGTATTGCCGTCGATACGGCGAAGGGGTACCTGGAGGCCTGCGAGGCGGCCTACCTCCTCTTCGCGTGCCCGTACTTCGCGTTCTCGGAGAGAAAGCGCGCGAGTCGGAACCGCAAGTACTATCCGATCGACACCGGGCTGAGAAGAGTGGTCGTGACGCGAGGCGGCGCCGACCTTGGGAAGTCGCTCGAGTGTGCCACCTACTTGGCGCTGCGGCGACGCTTCGGCGAGGTGTCCTACTGGCGTGAGCAAGGAGAGGTCGACTTCGTGGTCACCACCAACGGGCGCATCGTGCCCGTTCAGGTGACGTGGGCCGAGCCGCTTGATCGCCATCATCGCGCCCTCGAGAAGTTCTACGAGCGCCATCCGCAGGCGGAGGAAGCCATCTTCGTCACAGGCGCGCGCTTCGAGGAAGCTCTCTCGCTCATCGAGCTGCGGGCGAGCCTGGTTCCGGGTTGACGAGCGCCCCGCAGGGGCAAGACAGGAGTAGCCTGCGGTTTCAACCGCAGGTGGAGGGCGATTACCGTCCCAGCGCCCGACGCAGTCGGCCCTTCTCCTTCTCCACCGCCTCCAGCATCCTCCCCGGCGGCTCGATGGCCTCCAGCATCGACAGCGCCTCGGTGAAGTACCCGTGCTGGTGCAGTACCTGGGCAGCGTAGAGGTGTACCTCGGGGTTGTCGGGATGGGCGGCGGCCCAGCGGCGGAAGAGACGGGTGATGCGGGGGGTGGCGACGATCGGTTCGAGGCGGGTGCGGGTGGCTGCCAGGTACTCGCGGGCGCCGGCGTCGAGCTGATCGCTGTCGCCGAAGGCGGCGGCCAGGTGGACGCGGGCGTCGCGGAAGTCGGGCAGCCGGCGGGTGACGAAGCCGAGGGCGCCCACGGCGTCGCGCGGCCGGTCGTGGTGCAGCAGGGCGAGGCCGACCAGGTATTGGGCGTCGAGCTCGCTCCAGTAGGCGAGGAGCGGCTCCTGGTAGGCGGGGTCGCCGGTCAGCACCATCAGCTCGGCGAGCACGAAGGGGTCACCGGGCCTGTTTTCGAGCGAGCGCCTGAGCATGGCCACGGCGCCGTCGCGGTCGCCTTCCTTCGCGGCGATGCGGGCGAGCAGGAACAGCGGATCCGACGCCTGCTGGGCGCCGCGGTAGACTGTGCGGCCGTCGGCGGCCAGTGGCTCGAGCAGGCGCCGGGCCTCCTCCGGCCGGCCGGCCGCCAGCGTCACCGACGCCAGATCGAAGGCCGCGGAGACTCCCCGCCGATCCTGGGCGGCCAGTGTACTGACCAGGCGCTCCTCCAGCGTGCCCTGCTCGCGCGGAAAGTAGGCCGGGCGCATCCACTCCAGCCACCAGGGGGCGGTGGCCACCGCCTCGACGGCTCGCTCGGCGTGCAGCGCCAGCGGCTCCCGGCGGCTCAGCTCGCGGATCTCGCTCAGCATCCCCTCGGTATGCCGCGAGGTGCTGCGCCGGTAGGCGGTGTCGCGCACCGGGTCGTCCGGCAGCGACAGCACCGCGCCGACCATCACGATCGCTGCCCAGAACGGCCACGCCCGCCAGCGGCGCCGTGCCAGTTGCTCGATCGCCACGGCGGCGAAGTAGAGCAAGGCCGGGAAGAACATCAGACGCTGACGCACGGAGACATAGAACACCACCATCACCGCCAGCTGGCTCAGGCCCACGGCATAGAACAGCAGACTGTGGCGCCAGCGCCGGGCCTCGAACAGCGTGCCGGCCAGGGCCAGGGCGGCGAGCAGGGCGAACGGCACCCCGGGGACGAAGAACAGCAGCTCGTCGTAGCGCCAGGCGAGCTGCACGTCGTGCCAGCGAAAGGCGTGGAACGAACGCACCAGCTTGGTGCCGAGCTGACGCGCGAAGCGGCCCGGCTCCGCACGCGCGAACGCCACGGCCCGCTGTGACCAGTAGGCGTTGACCTCGCGAATCGTCAGCTCACGGCCGGCCGCGGCGCGGGCGACGTCGCGGTAGTACTGGTGCGCCGGGTCCGGCGAGGTGGCTCCGCCCTGACGCACCAGCCCCAGCACCACCGGCGGGTACATGGCGCTGGTGCCCGCCGACAGCGCGTTGTTGCCCTCGAACATCACCGTCCCCGGATTCATGGTCGGAGTGCGAGAATCACCGGTGATCGACGCCGCCCGCAGCGCCAGCAGCAGCAGTGCCACGGCCACCGGCGCGGCGAACGCCGCGGACCTCTGCAACCACTCCTTGCCCCGATCGCCGCGCAGCCGGAAGTAGAACGGCACCAGCAGGAACGCGGGCAGGAACGTCGGGCGGGTGGCCAGGCACAGGGCGGCGAAGACCCCAGCGATCAGGGCTCCGCGCGCGTGCTCCCGCTCCAGGAACAGCAGGAAGACGAGCAGGCAGAAGAGCAGGACGATCTCGGGCTCCAGGATCCGCTCGTAGACCAACAGGTGCCGGTCGAACGCCAGGGCGAGCGCCGCCACCGCAGCGAGCGGCGCCGCCACGCGCCGCGCCAGCAGCGTGAAGAGCAGGCCCGTCGCCGCCGCCGCCAGCACGATCTGCAGCCACAGCAGGGTCGCCTCGGGTGCCGGCAGTAGACGCTCCGCCGTGACGCTGAGCCACAGGTACAGAGGCGAGAAGTCCACCAGTCGCTCGGTGGGCAGCTGACCGGCGAGGATCTGCTCCGCCGCCAGGGGGTACTTGCGGAAGGTGCCGGGCAGCGGGAAGAAGAGGGCGATGCCGGCGTGGAGCAACAGGGTCAGGCCGCCGATTATCAGCGGCCAATAGGGACGGGTCTTCATCCCTTCCTCTTTCGGCCTATCGCCATGGCCACCAGCACCGCGGCGCCGACGAGCGCGCCCAGCCAACCCAACCGGCTCGGCCATCGGTCGACCCACAGCCGCACCCGGTGCTCGCCCGGCGGCACCTCGACCCCCAGGCGGTGCATGTTGGTCACCACCGGCTCCGCCGGCTCACCGTCGACGCTGGCGCGGTAGACGTCGAGGAACGCCCGCTGGGTGAACAGCACGCCGCCGGCCTCGCTGGCGACGTCGACCTCGAGCTCGTGGACCTCGTCGCGCGTCACCTCCACCCGACCGGCCGCGCCACGCGCCTCCTCACCATCGCCCGGCAACACCACCGTCGACCCCGGGTCGAACCGGTCCGAGCCCAGGATCTCGAGCGCCCGGTTCATCTGCGGCGCCCGCAGCACCGTGCCCGCCAGCCCGACCCGCGGCGCCGCCCCCGGAAGCCGGTAGACGAACGCCGGCGGGTCCCCCTGCTCGGTCACCAGCCGCGCCGGCGCCGCCGGATCGAGGGCGCGGTCGAGGATCAGGGTGTCGACGCCCGAGGCTGCCAGCAGGCGCACGCGGGTGACGTCATCCATGCCCTGGATGGCGCGGGCCAGCGACAGGCTGAAGAACGAGTCGAGGCCCTCGGGCGAGTGGTTGAGATCGTAACGCCGGCCGTGGGCGATGCCGGTCAAGGGGTGCAGCTGCGCCGCCTGCCGGCGCGAGAGCCAGAAGAACCGCGGATCGGGGAAGTCGGTGAGCGGCGACACCCGCGGCTTGCCGAACAGATCGTGGTGCCCGCCGTAGACGACGAGCGCGTCTTCCGGCACCGCGGCCAGGATCTCGGGCGCCCGCGTGTAGTGCCCGGCGGCATCGGAATGGTAGAGCGGACTCAGGAAGAAGCCCTGCGACGCCAGGTGCACCACCAGCAGCAGAGCGCCACCCGCGAACGGACGCTTGCGGGTGACGGCGAACGCCAGCCACAGCAGCGCCAGCGTCACCAGCGTGAAGAACCCGAGCGCGACCCACCTGCCACTCTCCCGGATCAGGGTAGGAGTATTCAGCCGCGCCGGGTCGAGGGCGCGCAGTGCCTCCATCAGCGCCGGCGGCATCCACAGCAGCAGTCCCCAGGTCGCGAGGTAGACCACCGTCATGACCCCGAGCACGCGGCGCAGTCGCCTCCGGCCACCGTCGAGAAGGCGCTCGAAACCCAGCGCGCACAGCAGCGCCGCGCCCACCGCCACCAGCAGCCACATCTTCACCGGGTAGCGCAGCGCCGAGGCCCCGGGCAGGTGATAGAGCAGACGCACCGCCGGGTTCCAGGCGCCGGCGGCCAGGAACAGCCCGGCGCCCGTGGCCCCCCACGCCCACCATGCCGCCGGTCGACGCGGCCGGCCACAGGTCGCGATCAATCCCAGGCTCAGCAGCCCGGGATAGAAGGAGAAGTAGAGCGGTGGATTGCCACCGTAGTAGCGGAAGCCCCAGAACGTGAAGTCGGGCCGGCCGAAGAAGAACGGCAGCAGCCATTCGAGCACGCTGCGCGGGTCCCAGCTCTGGGACAGGGCCGCCTGGATCGAGAACTGCCAGTAGCCGCGGTACGAAAGCGGCAGGATGCGCGCGAGCTCGATCAGCATCGGTGCGGCGAGCAGCGTGCCGCAAGCCAGCGCGGCGAGCCCGGGCAGCAGGTGAGGCTTGAGCGAGCCCGCCGACCAACCGCGCACGAGCACCGCGCTCAGCGCTAGCAGCAGGCCCAGCGCCGCGAACAGCGGGTCACCCGCCAGCAGCAGCAAACCCCACAGCGCCCCGGCGCCGGCGAAGCCCAGCCACCGGCGACGATCATCGCGCGTCGCGTCGAGCCAGGCGGCGACGAAGGCGGGTGCCAGAGCCGCCCCGGCCACCAGGTTGTAGAGGTTGAGCAGCGACAGAAAGAAGCCGCTGGCCACGTAGCATACGCCGCCCGCCCAGGCCGCCGGCCGCGACAGCCCCCACGCCCGCCCCAGCCAGTAGAAGGCCAGCGGCGCCAGCAGCAGGTGCAGCCAGAAGTGGGCGTTGAGCGCCCACAGCGGCGAGGCCACCAGGTAGAGCACGTTGTCGGGATAAAGCGGCAACGCGTTGGGATTGCCCAGCAGCGGCTGGCCGCCGGCGCGGTACGGATCGATCAGCGGCAGCTCGCCCGCGCGCAGCGCTTCCGCGTGCGCTACCTTCATCGGGTAGTGGGCGCTCAGCACGTCGCGGGTGTAGAGCGTGCCACTGCCGCGGATCAGCGGCGAGACCGCCAGCGCGAGCAGCAGCAGCGTCGGCGCGACATAGAGCAGGGGAAACCGTCTCACGGGCTCCGACCCTATAGTATTCGCCCCATGATCGGCCCCCTGTTCCGCGCCATGCGCCCCGTGCAATGGGTAAAGAACGTCTTCGTCCTGGCGCCTATCGTGTTCGCCGAGCAGCTGCGTGACCCGCAGGTTCTCGGCCGCGCCGCCATCGCCTTCGCCGCCTTCTGCCTCGCCGCCAGCACCGTCTACCTGATCAACGACCTGCGCGACCGCGAGGAAGACCGCCGCCACCCGCTCAAGCGTCACCGTCCCATTGCCTCGGGCGCCCTGAGCGTGCCCGTGGCGGTGACCGCGGCGGTGATCCTGGCCGCCGCGGCGCTAGCCGCTTCATTCACCCTGGGCACTCGCTTCACCGTGCTGGTGGCCGTCTACCTGGGCATCAACCTGCTCTATTCGAGCTTCCTCAAGCACGTCGTGATCCTCGACGTCATGGCCGTCGCCAGCGGCTACGTGATCCGCGTGCTGGCCGGGGCCGAGGCCATAGGCGTCGGCGTCTCGGCCTGGCTGCTGCTGTGCACTATCTTCCTCGCCCTCTTCCTGATCCTCTCGAAGCGCCGCCACGAGCTCGTGCTGCTCGCCGACGCGGCCGCCGGCCACCGCTCCGTGCTCAGCCATTACAGCCCGGCCTTCCTCGATCAGATGATCAACGTGGTGACCGCCTCCACCGTGGTCTCCTACGCCCTCTACGCCGTCGACGCCGACACCGTCGCGCGCTTCGGCACCGACCGCCTCGTGTACACCGTGCCCCTGGTGCTCTTCGGCATCTTCCGCTTCCTCTACCTGATCTACAAGAAAGAGGAGAAGCACAACCCCACCGAGGCCGTGCTGCGCGACGTGCCCTCGGTGATCAACGTGCTGTTGTGGGGGGTGCTGGTGTTGTGGCTGGTTTACGGGTAGGTAGATCCAATTCGCCGCGGGCGACGAATGAACTCACCGGATGACGGCCGTATTCGGGTCGGCCGGCATCTGAATCCAACGTCCTCAAGAGCTCGTTCTCCTCCCCCCGCGTCGACGTTCCCTCCCACGGCGCGGGGTTTTTTTGTCTTGTTGCAGGGGCTCGGCTTCACGGTGAATCGAACGCCTCGGCAAACCAAGCGACCACGATTCACCCTGAATCGCACCTCCCGACAAAACAAGAGACCACGATTCACCCTGAATCGCACCTCCCGACAAAACAAGAGACCACGATTCACCCTGAATCGCAACCCCCGGACAACTCGGGGAGTCACGATTCACCGTGAATCGCAACCTCCTCACGTAACCGAGGGTGCGATTCACCCTGAATCGCAACCTCCTCGCGTAACCAAAGGGGCGATTCACCGTGAATAGCGGGGGGCGTCATGTAACCGAAGGAGCGACTCACCGTGAATCGGGGGCTCGTCGCGTAACCGAGGGTACGATTCACCCTGAATCGCAACCTCCTCGCGTAACCAAAGGGGCGATTCACCGTGAATCGCCCCTTCCTGGCGTCATCGCTACCGCGATTCGCCGCAAGCTCCCGGAAAGACGGTGCCGGCGCCCGGTGCCGGCGCCCGGTGCCGGCGCGCGGACGTCGCCGCTCTCGTGGGCGGACCTTGATGCTTTCCATGAAGGCGTCTGGCCGGATCGGCCGGAAATCGGCTCCGTACGGGTGAAGTTAGACTTTTTCACCCTGCAACAAGCGGAACATTACGGTAAGTAGGGCTTTGACGAGTCGCACAAGGTCCAAGATTACGGTATGTAGGACTTTGGTCGCTGGGAAATCGAGCAACATTACGGTAAGTAGGACTTTGTCAGGGTGAAAAAGTCTAGTGATCCGCGTAAGTAGGGCTTTTGCTGGCTGGAAATTGACGACTTACGCTATGGGTTCAACTCTGTGCACGCACGCTGCTGGAGGCCGAGCCACCGGAGCCCAACGCCCCCGAGGGCGAGCCCCGACGGCAGATGCTCGAACGCCTCACCGGCGTCAATCCCGGGCTCTGCCCGAAGTGCGGGCACGGGCGCCTGAAGCACTGCCGGGAGTTCCCACGTCCACGATCGCTGACGCCCTCCCAGCGAGCGCCACCATGACGACCTCGCCTGCGCCGCCCTCAGTACACGCAGCGTCACACCGGCGGTGCAGCGGTGAGGGGATTCGTCCATCTGCCTGGCGCGAATCGCGGTATACTCGCCAGATCATGGAGCCGCGAATGGCCATCGATGGAGGGATCAAGCCGGACCACATGAGCGCCTACGAAGCACCGGCTCGCCAGGGATGCTTTCCCGACCAAAGATCGGCGAGGTCATCGCATCCGTCGGGCAATTGAATCTCCATAGCCGCCCTCGCCGCACGGGCCGCGGCTTCGTTCAACAACTTCCAATCCGAAATCCGTTTCAAGGCCGCGGGGATTCGACCGTTCGATGACCCCCGATCTTGTAGAGAGCCGTCGGACATATTCATCTACGTCGGAACGCCACACAAGCTCAATCCGGAGCTCGGGCCGAACATCGACTATCTGGCGCTCTGCTCGAATGCGGCCGGCGACTGGGGCGAGGCATTCCATGATGCCTTCCAGAAGACGACCTTCGTGGGGGAAACGCCCCTTTCCGAATACGCCGCGGCAATGAAGAGCGGCCCATGATTCTGGAGGTGACAAGCAATCCGTAAGGAACTGGTTCTTCTCCTGGCCCTGCTCGGCGCGGAGACATCCCTCGGCCAGGAACGGCTGCCCGCTCCTGGAACCGAGCGGCGGTCCAGCCACGACTGGCTCCTGGCTTGCGTCGTGACCTATCCCGTGGAATCGATGCCGGTGGTTCTCGGGCTGGTCACTCCTGAGAACGCTCGGGAGATCGCGCGTCGTACCGCCGAGGAGTGCGACGCTCGACTGGCCAGTGCCGACGGTCGGGCCCGTCTTGCGGAGATCAAGATCGGGAAGAAGCTGATGGAGTCCGCGAATCGGGTTCCGGCCTCGGTTCATATCGAATGGTTGACCGGCTGCCTGCTGGATTTTGCCGCCGTTCGACCCGGGACGAAGAGGGCCCAGCTCGATCAGCATTTTCGAGGAGAGGGCGGAATCACCTGGCCGCAGCATCGGTCGGTCTATCACCGGGAATGCAGATATCTGCAGGTCGGCGTCGACTTCCAGAATGCCGACGCACGGCGTCCCGAGGACGTCGTAACTGCGGTCGAACCGGTCGAGCTCGATCTGATCCGGACGGACTGACGCCAACGGATATGATGCTGGTGTGCGAGCGTTTCAGGCAGGTGGAAGATCTCGCGGCGTCGGCGAGAGCTGCTGCAAACACGCTGAGAGGTCCCGAGGTTCCAGGGATGGCCGCACTCGCCAGCACTGTGAACAGGCACAGCTCAGAGGAGTTCTCCGACGCGCCGAACGGCACTGCCGGATCGTTTGCCTTTCAGCTTCTCATCCTCGAGGAATCGCGCGAAGACCTCCTCACCGACGATGAGTATCAGGAGCAGAGACGGTCCGTCCTCTCCGATCTGTGCGGCAGAGATGCGAGCCTCCGGTCTCTGCTGCCGGTTCTCGGCACGTGTACCCTCGGAGCGGCCCTCGTGAGCGCTTACGGTTTCCTCGCCGAGGATACGAACTTTGTCTATGGCGGGCTGTTCGCGTTCGCCGTATCTCTCATCACCGTCGTCGGCCTCTACCGGTCCGACAGGGCAGCTTCCGCCCTGGGCAAACAGGACCGGCTTCGCATTGTCGATCAGCTCCAGAGCTGGGACATTCTGTCGGCCTCCGAGGCCGACCACCTGAAGGCCAGCATCGAGAAGCGCCAGAGTGAGCCCTAGCAACGAGAGCGGGCGCCCCACCGCTCTCGGGAGCACGTAACACTTTCACCGACTCGCCGTATCTCCTACCAGGAGGCCCGCCATGCAGATCGTCGACGCGCTGTTCAAGTTCCTCGCCCTGTGGGGGCTGTGGCTGTTCCCGGCCATCATTCTCCTCTCCATTCTTGGGATCGTCTGGCTCGGGCGTGGGCGGCGGCTGTGGATCCCCGCCACGTGGAAAGGGCGGGCGGGAACGGCCGTCCTGCTGGTGGCGATGTTGATCTCGGGAGCGCTGACCGCTCTTCTTGCCGGGCCGCTCGATCCGCTGGCCGACGGTATCCGGCGGTTTCACCGGCTGCAGGGCGAGGCGACCGCGGACGTCGCGTTCCGCAAGGTGTCTGACGACGCCGAGCTGTCCCTGCACGAGTTCCGCGGCCAGGTGACGGTGGTCAATCTGTGGGCCACCTGGTGCCCGCCGTGCGTGCAGGAGCTGCCCGAGCTCGACCGCCTGCAGCGGGACTATCGCGACCGCGGTCTGGCGGTAGTCACGCTGTCACAGCAGGAGCGCGAGCGGCTGATCGCCTTCGCCGAGAAGCACGATTACGACATGACCGGCGTCTACGCCCGGGAGGTCGGCTGGCTCGACGTGGCGGACTCGCGCCCCGTCACCGTGGTGCTCGACCGAGATGGCAAGCTGCGCGAGTTCACCGTCGGCGCGCGCGACTACGAGGGCTTCGAGGAGCTCGTCACGCCGTACCTGGACGGCTGAGCCACGCCGTCACTGTGCGTGCAGCACGGTCCCCACCGGCCGGACAATCAGGGACTCGGTGCTCCACAGGATCCGCCGGATGACCGGATCCGGCTCGAGGAACCAGAACCGGTCCACGGGTATGGGAAAGATCGGCCCCTTGCAGCTGGCAAAGCCGCCCGCGGCCATGTCGAAGTTGATGATCAGGTCGCAAACGTCTCCGATGCCGTCGCAGTCCGAGTCGGCCTGGCCGCCGTTGACGTTGTTCGGACAGTTGTCGCAGAGGTCTCCCTTGCCGTCCTGATCCGTGTCCGTCTGCTGTGGATTCGCGACGAATAGACAGTTGTCGGCGCCGTCGGCGAGACCGTCGTTGTCGTTGTCCGCATCGCAGAGGTTGCCGATGCCGTCCTTGTCGGTGTCCTCCTGCGCCACGTTCGTGACCGTCAAGCAGTTGTCGCAGGCGTCGCCGAAGCCGTCCCCGTCCTGGTCCTGCTGATCGAGGTTCGCCACCAACGGGCAATTGTCGCAGCTGTGCCCCCGGCCATCGTGGTCGACGTCGACCTGCGCCAGGTGGTCCCACTGGTCCGGGCAGGCGTCGCAGGCGTCGCCGATGCCGTCGCCGTCGCCGTCCTCCTGCTTGTTGTTGACCACGTTCGGGCAGTTGTCTTCGGTATCGGGAATCGCGTCCGCGTCCGCGTTCGGGCAGGTCATGATGTCCGAAAACGCGAACGAGGGAGGGATGACGAACGCCCTTTCCAGAATCGTGTCGGCGCGGTCCGCGGCCTTTTCGCGCATCGACGGCGTGATCAGCTCGAGCGGCGAGCAGACGAAATCGCGCAGGAACAGCACCTGGTAGGTATTGGCACCCGCGGAGCCCCAGCCGGCGTCGCACGACGCCCCCCTCTTGCAGGAGTCGTCGTCGGGGTGGCTCTTCTCGTAGTGGCGCGCTTCGTGAACCAGGGTGGAAGCTCGCCAGACCGCGTCGCTGCCGCCGTAGAAGAAAGGCATGTAGACCTCGGTGCGGTCTTCCTGAGCGGCGCCGTGCCAGGTGCTCGCGCGAACGGATTTCTTGTCGCTCGACTTGTAGCAGAGCGACCGCAGGTCATCGATCTCGGTCGAGGCCCAGTCGTACCAACCCCAACCCCAGGTGGCCGCCTTCATCAGATAGATGCTGGTCATGGTCCGGGCGAGGGGTCGCTGGATGTCGCACGCGGCAGGGAAGCCGAAGCCGTCGTCCCAATAGGACTCGCGGAAGTCGAACCAATCCCATGCCTCCTGGATGAACGGATCGTTGCAGGCGTAGGGGGCCAGGGCAGCGTCGAAGCTGTCGGCGAGGTCGGCGCTGGTCTGAACGGGCAGGTTGCAGTCGGCGTGGAGGACAGAAGCAGACAGCGTGAGGACGACGAAGAGCGCGAGACAGGTCCGGCTGAGTGTCCTATTCATGATCCTGCTCCTGCTGCGAGGTTTCCGGTGGCAATTGAAAGAGACCGGGAATCGGGGAAACCCGCCCGACGATGGGTGTTCGAATCGCCTCGATGACGTCCGGGGGAGTGGGGGCGAGATCCCTCGACAGTGGCCGAACCTCGAGCAGGTCGCGCATCTCGGGCGGCAGGGTCCCACGCACCACGGTGAGCCGTCTCCGGTATTCGTCCGACTGGTGGAACTGGTCGAGCGGGACGCGATCGAGCTGGTAGAGGGGAGCGTGGAGAAAGCCGTGGATCGCGCGGACGGCCAGCGCCCGATGAGGCGAGGTCGAGACGATCTCGAGCAGGCGCATGTCCGCGGCGGGGTTGCCCCGGGAAGCCAGGCGGCTGATGCCGCGGACGGTCGCCAGCCGGATCGCCAGCTCCTCCCCTCGCGAGCTGGCGTGTGGATCGAGCTGGCTCAGGCGCTCGGGCGGAATCTCGGCCAGAGCGATCTCGGACAGAAAGTCGAGGCTCTCGGAGCGCTCGAGGTCCGCCAGCACCGAGACGGTCAGCCATCGCTCGCCATAGCTGGGCTCCGGGAGCCGGGCATACGCCGCCACGGCTTCGGACAGCATCTGCTGCTGCGTGTCCTCCGGAGCGCCGAGGAGCCAGGCACGGGAGACCCGGTGCCGTCGCGCGGCACCCTCGGAAAAGTCGACCATCGTCGTCATGTGCCGCGTCAGCAGCCGCCCGGCGGCACCGCCGCTGAAGATGGTGAACGGCTCCTTGCCCGGCTCCACGATCGGGCCGGGCCCGAGGAGCTGGTCCGCGGGCGCCGCGTCGTGGTGGGTGTGCGCGCAGGCCGCGAGGAGGCTCGCGAGAAGAGCCGCTGCAAGCACCCGCGGGAGCTCGAGCCCCAGCTGGTCGATCCGCGGACTGATGTCGTTCCTGATCGTGAGCATTTTGATGCACCTCCCTCGAAAAGAGTCCCCTCGGCCCCGATTTTGTCCAAGTACCGGGTACTCAGGTCCCGCCTCGGATCTTTTGTTTAGTTGCCGCCCGGGAGATCGGCAGACGATGGGCCGACGGCTTCGAGGAGCTGGTCACGCCGTATCTGGCAGGCTGAGGCTCCATCGTCCCGCGCGGAGACTAAACAAACGCGAAGAGGCAGAACCTAAGACAGGTCGGGGGCGCCCCGATGGCGAGAACCGCCAGGTGATCGCCGGGGGAACTTGCTAGAGAAAGGTGCATCGAGATGCTCACGACCAAGAACTACACCAATCCGCAGATCGACCAGAATAACCAGAGCCCCGACGCCCCGGATGCCGACGACAGCTACCTGACCTGGGACGGCAACGGCAACGTGATGGCCGGCTTCGTCTTCGCTCCGAGCGCCGACCTGGTGCCCGGCGCGATGCAGGAGATCCGCATCCGCCTGCGCAAGACGGCCGAAGAATCCAGAAGGCTCATCGTCATCGCCATGCTCATCATGATCGTCTCCGGCTGTACCTCCACGTCCGTCGGCCGGCGGAGGTCTCTGGGACTGCCCATTGCCCCCTTGGTCGCCGCCTCCGATCCCGGCCGGCTGGTGCCGAATGATTACGCTCCGAATCGACAGATGTTCGACGCCGTGAGGATGCCGGAAGCCTGGTGGTACATGGCCGCTTTCGGCGGGAAGTACGTGTCGAAGACCGGAACGAATCCGACTCTCTTCCCGACCGTTCTGGTAGCCGACGATGGATTTTTTGTTCACGCCGACTCCCAGCTCGACGGTTCACGATTCAAGGGCTTCGGAATTTACCCGGATTCCGCTGGAAGGGGATCAGGGGCGTCCGGCGACCATGGAGAACATGGCACCGAAGTGCTGAGCGTCGTGGGTAGCACAAAGAACAACTCTCAAGCGATCGCGGGCGTCGCGGGGCTGTGGAGGCCGTCTCCCGGTCCTCATGAAGTCCTGGTCGAGAACTACGGCTTGGTTGAAAATGAGAAGGCAAAAGCGGTGGCGGATGGCCGATGGTCGTTCGGATCGAAATTCGTCGTTGCCAGCATTACAGGCGGCGGTTTTGTCATTCGCCCCAGTCCGGCGCCCCAGGCGGCCGCGAAAGCTGTGAGTTACTGGCTGGCACGCGAGCCTGATCTGAAAGTAATCAACCTGAGCCAGGACTATATGAACCTGGCTGACAACAAGGCGGGGGATTTGAAAGTCGCCTTCGGCAAGGCGGAGAAGGCCGGCGTGACGATTGTGATCGGTGCCGGAAACAACGGAGAAGTCCACTCTGATCGTGGCTCGCGAGGATGGCTGAACGGTTTTTCGAACATCATCACCGTGGGAGCGCTGAACGACGACGGAACGCAGTACCTGAAGAAAGATATTGCACATGGTCCAACTATTCGTTCCGCCCGCGGCGACGAGGTGGATGTATTTGCGCCAGGAGTGCTATTCGTGATGCAGAAGAAGGGGCAGGGGAAAGCCCAGGTGAGCTACGGAAGCTCTTTTGCGACTCCGCTTGTCTCCGGAGTCGTGGCAATGATGTACGCGCTCAATCCCGACATCTCCCCGCGCATGGTACGCAAGATCCTGATGGCAACCGCTGACGACGTAGAGATCGGAGGGAGGACCGTTTTCCGGATCGATGCGTATCGAGCCCTGTTCGTTGCCGACAACCTGAAACATCCCGTCTACGCACCCTTTCGAAATCCCTGATCGCGCGCGGTAAGGGCTGACCATTCCGGCCGGCTCAGAACGGCAGCAGCGGCTCGTCGCTTTCCCCGTGCCCGCCGGGGCGCAGGATGATCTGCTGCTCGCCGGTCTCGGGCGTCCACCGGATCACCGACTCGTCCTCGGCCAGGAACAGCCGGTCGTCGAGAAGCCGCGTCGGCGCGCCAAGAGGCACCACGCCTGCCACCAGCCGGCGCAGCTCGCCGGCGTCGGCGTCGAGCACGTAGGTGGTCCAGCCGGGATGTTCGGCCCGGGTCGAGATCTGTTGCTCGGTCAACCGGCTCTGCTTGGCGATGTCGTCCCGGAGTGCCACGAACATGCGCCCCGGGGTCATCTCGCCGCCGAAGCGGGCCCCGGGCACTCCGAAGCGCTTGATCCTGTGCAGTTCCTTTCCTTCCGACGAGAGGACGACCAGCTCCAGGGTGGCGGCGTCCTGGAAGGTCAGCACCGACCGGCCATCGACGAAAAAGCGGGCGCTGGTGGGGAGGCGCCGGACGGTGAGGTCGGCGAGGGCCTCGCCGGTCTCGCCGTCGTAGAGCCCGAAGCTGGTGGGGAAGACGCCGGCGAAGATCATCAGGTCGCGGTGCGGGCTGCGCCGGAGCACACGCCCCCGAGGCAAACGGCCAGTGTCGATCACATGGCGAGTGGCGAGATCCACCTGGCGGATCCGTGTGCTCCATCTCTCGCTGCCCTCGACGTTCTCGTGGAACCTCACCTTGCCGGGGGAGGGAAAGGTCACCGCCTCGGGATACTGCGCGTCGACCGCCGCCACCACTCGCGCCGAGGCCAGCTCGTAGACCACCAGCCGCTTGGATTCGGCGAATGCCACCAGCGAGCCGTCGTCCGAGAGCGCCATCAGGTGCGAGCGCCGGGTGATCGGCACCTCGGTCGCGCGCGGCGGGCTCGCCGGATCGCGCAGGTCCTTGGCCCAGACCTCGCAAACCGGCGGCGAGAAGGTCTCGCACCGGACCCACGCCAGCGTGCTGCCGTCGGCCGAAAAATCCGACCAGGTGCGCATCATGCCCAGGCTGCCCAGGCGCCAGGAGGTTCCGGATCGCGAGGCGAGCAGGAAGGCGTCCGCCGAGCCGGCGCGCGCCGTGCCCCCGGCCAGCACCCACGCCTCGTCGGGCGAGGCCTGGGCATGCATCAGTGCGTCGAGATCCTCGATCGTGCTCGAGGTCGCCCAGCGCGCGTAGGCACCGAAGACCAACACGGCGAGCAGCAGGACCGGCCACAGGGTGAGCGAGAGCACGCGGTGCCCGCGGCGCACGTCGGTCCTGCCTTGCGCCAGCTGCATTCCTCCAGCCAGGAGTGTGGCGCCCAGGGACCACGGCAACAGGAACCATTCCGCCCATGTCAGGGCTCCCAGTGCCTGCTCCCTGACCAGCAGATCCCGGGCCGCCCAGCCGAGGCTCACGATCAACGCCAGGGCCGCCAGGTCGGCGAGCAGCCACAGGCTGCGCGCGCGCACGATGCTCGAGACGATGTGGACGATGACCAACAGCAGCAGCAGCAGCCCTGAAACGATCAGCAGGCGCACGCCCAGTGGCGGCATATGAGGGAGGGTCGCCTGGATGACGCCCGGCGTGTACAGCTCGCCGAGGCCCATCACGGGCCAGGCGCGGGAGGACTCGCCGGTTCGAGCGAGACTGCCGAGCGAATCGAGGTCGAGCGCCGCCGTGGGTGCCGCGATCAGGAAGACGGCGCCGAGCAGTAGAAGGCCCGCTGCCGTCAACCGCGAGAGCCACAGGGCCCAGGGCGAGACGGGCCGCGAGAAATAGAAGCCCAGGCGCCCCTCGCTCAGATCGCGGCCGACGATGTTGCTGCCCAGCATGAGCAGCGCCACGGCGCCGAAGAGCGCCACCAGCACGAAGGCCACCGCGAAGCGGACTTCCTCGGGCGTGTAGCGCTGCGCGTGCCCGGGCATCAGGGGCACGATGAGCGGTACGAGGCCCAGGAAGAAACTGGTGACGAGCAGCAGGCGCCGCTCGAAGACCTCACGCCACACCAGAGCGGAGAAGACTCTCATCACCTCGCTCCCTTGCCAGCGGCTTCGGTGGTGGCGATCACGATCTCTTCGAGCGACGCCGGCCAGACTTCCAGCCCGTCGACGTCGGGCGTCGACCGCAGACGCTCGAAGGCCGATTCGTCGAACCGCGCCACCAGCGCCTCGATGCCGCGGCCACGGGCCTTGACTTCCAGCGGCTCCAGGCCGTCGAGCAGGTCGGCGCCGTCCCGGTCCCGGTCGCCCAGGCCCTCGACCCGGCCGAACGCCAGCCGGCGGAAGCGCTGCTTGAGGTCCTCGAGCGGCTCGTCGAGCAGCAGCTCGCCGGCCTGCAGCACCGCCACCCCGGTGGCGATGCTCTCGATGCCCGGCAGGTCGTGGCTGGTGAGGAAGACGGTAAGGTCGCGGTCGGCGAGCTCCACCACCAGCTCCTCGTAGACCGCGCGGCGAGCCACCGCGTCGAGCCCCAGGGTGGGGTCGTCGAGCACCAGCAGCCGCGGCCGGGAGGCGAGCGCGAGCGACAGCATGACCTGCGCCTTCTCGCCTTTCGACAGGCGGCCGAAGGGGGTGTTGAGGGGCACCTCGAATCGTTGCAAGCGCGCCAGGTAGCTGCCGGCCTCCCAGAGCGGATAGAGCCGGGCGGAGAAGCGGCCGAGCTGACGGGCGCTCATCGACGGCGGCGCGTCGGGCTCCTCGGGCACCACCCCGAGAAACTCCATCGCCCGCCGGCGGTACCGCCAGCTGTCGCGGCCGAACAGCTCGATCCGGCCCGCCGACGGCTTGCGGTGCCCCAGCAGACAGCGCACCAGGGACGACTTTCCGGCGCCGTTGCGGCCCAGGAGCGCGTGGACCGATCCCGGCGCCACGTGCAGCGACACGTCATGGAGTGCCACGGCCTCTCCGTAGCGGACTCCCAGCGAGGTCACCTCGATCACCGCCTCGCGTCCTACATCGTTCATTCCGCTCCCTCCTCCGGCGGCCGCTCGAGCTCGCCGAGGGCCTCGCGTACCGCCGCCAGACTCTCTTCGTCATCGGCGCTCAAGGTTTTCGCCGTACCCGCATAGCGCCGCGCCGCATCTCGTAGCTTCGCCCGGCGCTCGCGCGCCGCCATGCGCGGCGGCGCCGGGGCGACGTAAGTGCCCTCGCCCCGCCGCACGGTCAAGACACCCGCATCGGCCAGTCGCCGGTAGGCCTTGGAGACGGTCAGCGGGTTGACCCGCAGCTCACGCGCCAGCTCGCGGACCGACGCCACCGGATCGTTCGGCCCCAGCGTACCGGTGGCGATCAGACGCTGTACCCCTTCCTCGATCTGCTTCCAGATCGGGATGGCGTCGGATGGGTCGATGCGCAGCATGGTGAGGTCTCGGGCGTTCGCGACAGGTGTATTACAGTATTACAACACCGCTGTGGTGTCCAGCCCTCTCCCGGGATACACTCCGATGATGTCCAATGTCGTCTTCGTCGCGCCGTTCGCGTTCGACACCACCCTACGCTTCGTCAATGCCGCGGCGGCGCATCCCGGCGCGCGGTTGGCACTGGTGAGCCAGGACGCCCTGGAGAAGTTTCCGGCCGAGCTGCGCGGCGCGCTCGCCGCGCACCGGCGGATCGACAACGCGCTCGACGACGCGAAGATCGCCGCGGCGGTCGAGGATCTGGCGCGGCAGCTGGGGCCGGTGGACCGACTGCTCGGCACCCTGGAGCAGCTGCAGGTGCCGCTGGCGGCGGCGCGCGAGCGGCTGGGCATCGAGGGCATGGGCGTCGAGGCGGCGGAGAACTTCCGCGACAAGGCGCGCATGAAGACGGTGCTGCGCGCCGCCTCCCTGCCATGCGCCCGCCACCGGCTGATCGCCAGCGCGGACGACGCGCGCGAGCTCGTCCGTGAGGTCGGCTACCCGATCGTGATCAAGCCACCTGACGGTGCCGGCGCCAAGGCGACGTTCTCGGTGGACAGCGAGGAAGCCCTGAGCGAGGTCCTGTTGCAGGTGCCGCCGCACCCGAACCGGCCGCTGCTCGGCGAGGAGTTCATTCAAGGCTCCGAGCACTCGTTCGACGGCGTCTCGATCGGCGGCGAGCTGGTGTGGCACTCGCTGACCCACTACCTGCCGACGCCCCTGGACGTGGTGCGCAACCCCTGGATCCAGTGGTGTGTGCTGCTGCCACGCGAGATCGACGACCCGCGCTTCGACGACGTGCGGGAAGCGGCCGGCCGCTCGCTCGATGCCCTCGGCATGACCACCGGCGTCTCTCACCTGGAGTGGTTTCGCCGCGGCGACGGCTCGATCGCCATCTCCGAGGTGGGCGCACGCCCCGGCGGCGCCCAGATCTCGAAGCTCATCTCCTACGCCCACGATTTCGACTTCTACCGCGCCTGGGCACGGCTCGAGATCGACCATGCTTTCGATCCGCCTGAGCGAGCCTACGCCGCCGGCGCCGCCTTTCTGCGCGGCCAGGGGCGCGGCCGGGTGAAGGCGATCCGAGGCCTCGCCCAGGCCCAGCGCGAGATCGGCTCGCTGGTGGTCGAGAGCAACCTGCCGCGCCTCGGCCAGTCGCCGTCGAGCTCGTACGAGGGTGAGGGCTTCGTGATTCTGCGCCACCGCGAAACGCAAGTAGTGGACGACGCGCTGCACCGGCTGATCTCGCTGATCCGGGTCGAGCTCGGGTGAGGAGGCCGCAGCGGCGGGGGAGACAGGGCGCCACGGGGAGGTGCTGCCGCGCGGCGGCGGTCTGTTGGCTGCTGTGGCCCTCGGCGGCGTTCGGGCTCGATCCCGGCAAGCCCCTTCACCAGTACCGGCTCGACGTCTGGCAGCCTGAACAGGGCCTGCCCTGGAGCTCGGTGGCGCCGATCCTCCAGACCTCCGACGGCTATCTCTGGTTCGGCGGTTACGAGGGTCTCGCCCGCTTCGACGGGGCGCGTTTTACTGTCTTCGACAAGACGACCACACCCACCTTGCCCAACAACAACATCTATGCGCTGGCGGAAGGCGCGGACGGTAGTCTGTGGGCCGGCACCGACGGCACTGGGTTGATCCACTACTCGGGCGACGCCTTCACCGTCTACGGCAGGCAGCAAGGTCTAGCCGACGAGCGCGTGAACGACCTCCACGCCGGTAGCGGCGGCAGTCTCTGGGTCGCGACGCGTGGCGGCCTGAGCCGGGTGCGCGACGGCGCGATCGAATCGTGGGCATCCGACGAGGGTCTCTCGCACGAGCTCGTCTGGACGGCGCTGGAGGACCGCCACGGCGTCGTCTGGCTCGGTACCGACGAGGGGCTCGTCCGCATGGAGGACGGCGCCTTCTCCGGCGTCTCGCTCGCTGCCTGCGAGCCCTCCTGCGCCATCCTGGCGATGCACGAAGACCGTGACGGCCACCTGTGGATCGGTACCGACAGCGGCGATCTGCTGCGGCTCACGGGCGGAGCCGTCACCGCCAGCTGGACCCTCCCCGGAGACGAGGTTCTCGACATCGCGCAGGACCGCGACGGCAACCTGTGGATCGGCACCTACGGCGGCGGGCTCCACCGGCTCACGGACGGCGAGGTCGAGACCCTCGGAGCCCGCGACGGAATGACCAGCGACGTCGTGTGGGTGATCGAGGAAGACCGCGAGGGCAGCCTCTGGCTCGGCACCGAGGGCGGCGGCCTGCTGCGGCTGCGGGACACCCCGATCACTCCCTACACCACGCGGGATGGACTGCCCCACGACCGGGTTTGGGCGGTCTTCGAAGACTCCGAGGATGGGCTCTGGATCGGCACCGACGGCGGCGGTCTGGCCTGGTGGAGGGAGGGCCGGCGGGAGACCTTCCGCCTCGAGGACGGCCTGCCCAGCGACGTCGTGACGGCGCTGCACCCGGGGCGCGGCAACGGTCTGTGGATCGGCACGTACGACGGCCTCGCCCACTGGCGTGGCGGCCGGATCAGCCCCGTGCCACTGGGCGAGGCCGGGCCAGGCGTGATCGTGACGGCGCTCTTCGAGGACGAGGTCGAAGCCTTGTGGGTCGGCACGGACGGTCACGGCCTGCTGCGCCTGCGCGCGGGCTCCACCGTCGCCTACACCACCGCCAAGGGCCTGCCGTCGGACACCGTCCGCGCGCTGGCGAAGATCGGCGGCGATCTGTGGGTGGGTCTCGACGGCGGACTGGCGCGTCTGAGCGCCGGCCAGGTCACGACCGTCGACGATCTGGCCGGTGCGTTCGTACGCGCCCTGCACGTCGGCGAAGAGGGCACGCTCTGGGTCGGCACACGGGGACAAGGCCTGGCCCGCGTCCGCGCGGACCGGGTGGACGTGTTCACCGCCGCGACCGGCTTCCACGACGATGTCGTCTACCAGATCCTCGAAGATGGCGAGGGCAGGCTGTGGATGAGCTGCAACAAGGGCATCTTCTCGGTTCACGTACAGGATCTGGACGACCTGGCCCGGGGAGCGATCACCACCGCCCCCGCCACCGTGTTCGGCTCGTCGGAGGGCATGAAGAGCATCGAGTGCATGGGGGGCACGCAGCCCGCGGGTGTCAGGCGGCACGACGGCACACTCTGGTTTCCGACCACCAAGGGGCTGGCGGCGATCGATCCCGCGCGGCTGGCGCGAAACGAGGTGCCGCCGCCGGTTCACGTCGAGCGGGTCCTTTTTGACGGCGCGCCCGTCGACCTGCGGCCCGCGGCGCCATTGGAGCTGCCGCCCGGCCGGCGGGAGCTCGAGTTCCACTACACCGGGCTGAGCCTGGTCGACCCGGAACAGGTCGGCTTCCGCTACCGTCTCGACGGCTACGACGACGACTGGGTCGACGCCGGGCCCCGGCGCTCCGCCTTCTACACCAACCTGTCGCCCGGGAGCTATCGCTTCGAAGTGATCGCCAGCAACAACGACGGGGTGTGGAACGAAGAGAGTGCCAACGTCGAGCTCTACCTGCGCCCGGCCTTTCACGAGACCCCGGTCTTCTTCGCCGGCTGCCTGCTGGCGGTCGCCGGCCTCGGCTGGGCGCTGTACCGGTTCCGGTTGCGCCGGCTGCACCGGCACAATGCCGAGCTTCTCCGGATGCAGAAGCGCCTGGAGGCCAAGAACGCAGAGGTGGAGGCCAAGAATGCCGAGGTGGAGGCCAAGAACGCAGAGTTGCAGAGATTCACCTACGCAGTCTCGCACGACCTGAAGAGCCCTCTGATCACCATCGAGGGTTTCCTCGGCTATCTCGAGCGAGACATCGCCGGCGGCAAGGTCGAGCGGGTCGCCGCGGACATCGCCAAAATTCGCGGCGCCTCGGCCAAGATGCAAGACCTACTCGACGAGGTACTCAAGCTGTCGCGCATCGGCACCGTGGCCAACACCATCCAAGAGCTGAGCCTCGCCGGCGTCGCCGCCGAGGCGGTGGAGATCGTCTCCGGCCAGATCGCCGAGCGCGGGGCCGAGGTGACGATCTCTCCCGACCTGCCGGTGATCGCCGGCGATCACACGCGGCTCCAAGGGGTCTACCAGAACCTGCTCGACAACGCGCTCAAGTACATGGGCGACCAGAGCGGGCCGCGGATCGAGGTCGGAACCCTGGGTCTCGACGGTGAGGAGCACGTTCTGTTCGTCAAAGACAATGGCATGGGCATCGACCCCGAGTATCATGACAAGGTGTTCGGCCTGTTCGAGCAGCTCGACTCGAAGACCTCCGGGATCGGAATGGGTCTGAGCCTGGTGCAGCGGATCATCGAGGTCCACGGCGGCCGGATGTGGGTCGAGTCCGAGGGAGTGGGCAAGGGCACCACTTTCTATTTCACGCTTCCGCGCATAATCGAGCGACTACCCTCGAAGAGGACCGCGAAATGAACGTCTTGATGTTCTCCCCCGGCTTTCCCGCCGAGATGCCGTACTTCACCCGCGGGCTGGCGCGCGTCGGCGCTCGGGTCCTGGGGCTCGGTGACCAGCCGGTCGAGATGCTGCCGGAAGCGGCGCGAGAGAGCCTGTCGGACTACCTGCGCGTGCGCAACCTGTTCGACGAGGGCGCGGTCGTCGAGGAGGTGAAGCAGTGGGCGGAGCGGGTCGCGATCGACCGGGTGGAATGCCTGTGGGAGCCCGGCATGATCCTCGCCGCTCGGCTACGCGAGGCGCTCGGCCTGCCGGGGATGACGGTCGAGGAGACGGTGCCCTTCCGCGACAAGGAGCGCATGAAACAGGTGCTCGACGACGCCGGTATCCGTACCCCGCGTCACCGGCGCGCCGCCACCGCCGAGGAGGTGCGCGAGGGCGTGGCCAGCGTCGGCTTTCCGGTGTGCGTCAAGCCGATCGCCGGCGCCGGCTCGGCCGACACCTACCGGGTGGACGGCGAGGACGAGCTGGAGCAGGTGCTCGATCGGATCACCCACGTGCCGGAGGTCTCGGTCGAGGAGTTCATCGAGGGCGAGGAGTACACTTTCGACACCATCTGCTCGGGTGGCCGCGTCCATTACCACAACGTCGCCTGGTACCGTCCACGGCCATTGATCGGCCGCACCGAGGAGTGGATCAGCCCCCAGACGATCAGCCTGCGGACAGTCGAGGCGCCGCAGGTGGCCCCCGGCGTCGAGATGGGTCACGCCGTGCTCGAGGCGCTGGGCTTCCGCACCGGCTTCACCCACATGGAGTGGTTTCTGAAGGACGGCGAGGCCGTCTTCGGCGAGATCGGCGCCCGGCCGCCGGGGGCGCGATCGGTCGACATCATGAACTACGCCAGCGACATCGACGTCTACACCGGCTGGGCCGAAGCGGTCTGCCACGGCCGCTTCTCGCAGACCGTGGAGCGCAAGTACAACGCCGCGGTGATCTTCAAGCGCGCCCAGGGCGAAGGCCGCATCCGCCGCATCGACGGCCTCGAAACCCTACTGCACGAGCTCGGAGACGCCGTCGTCGACGTCGACCTGCTGCCGATCGGCGCCCAGCGCCGCAACTGGCGCGCGACCCTCATCTCCGACGGCTACCTGATCGTCCGCCACCGGGACCTCGAGTCGGCCATGGCCATGGCCGACAAGGTCGGTACCGACCTGCAGCTCTACGCGGGGTAGGCGCCCGGCCGAACAACTCCTCGACTCTGGGCCGGCCTACCGCTTCACGAATGTCTGCCTTGCCGGCGAAGCTCCGATTCGCGGCCAACACATCGCCCAGCTCTGTCAAGCGCCGCCGTCGAAGGACCCGGAGCCGGGACGTTTCGAAAATTGCACAAACGGTTGAAAACAGAGGCATTACAACCCCGAAGGGGTTGCACCCAACAGCCCAGGGGTAAGCGTAGCGCCACCCTGGGTCAAGCGGCCCCACACGAATCGAACCCTGAAAGGGTTCCACAAACGATAGGTCGAGACGGGTGCAGCGGAGTCTGTACAACCCATTCAGGGTTGAGATTCAACCGCATTCCCAACCCAGGGTTGCGCGGCGCTTCGCGCCAGCTGACCCTGGGCTGTTGGATGGAACCCTTTCAGGGTTCGCGAGCGAAGCTCGCTAGTTCGGGTCGTGTCATCGATCACTCCCGGCCGCGCCATGGCGATATTCGTCATCTTCTTGACAATCTTGACTTGACAGTCTTGACGCTCTAGGATGGAGGAGATGTCAGCCGCACTCGCCATCGCCGCCGAGGCTTTCGAAAGGACTCTGGAAGAGCTCGATCTCGAGACCGATCTCGGCGATGACCCGGCAGCGCTTGGGCGCCGAGCCGCGCTCTTGGCGGCGGCCGACTCGGTCTGGAAACGGCATCTTGGACCCATGTTCGATGCCGAAAAGGCGAAGGTCGTCCTCGGAGTTTCGAGCCGCCAGGCGGTGAGTGACCTGGCGAAACGAGGCCGGTTGCTGGCCATCGACGCGGCGGGTGGTCGCAAACGCTATCCCGCCTTCCAGTTCGGCCAGGATGGGCGCCCCTACCCGGAGTTGCCCGCAATCCTCGAGATCTTCGCCGATGTGGTCGAGACGCCTCATACGGTGGCATCCTGGCTCGTCAGCCCCAATTCGGCCCTTGGCAACGAGACACCGATCGTTTGGATGCGGTCGGGCCGCGAACCGCGGCGCCTTCGAGACGCGGCCCGGCGCAGCGCCGAGCGACTCGCGCATTGAGCCCTCTCTCGCGGCCTCTTTCCAGGCTGGAGGGGTTCCCGAGCCGGACACTGGAGCGCGGCTCGCGGCTCTACCGCGTCCACCGAGCCGCTCATGGCCCGTGGTGGTTCTCGTCCGACGGGTCGGGGCGATTCGATCTACCAGATGAGAGCGAGCGGGGCACCTGCTACCTGGCCGAGGAGCAGCCAGGTTGTTTCCTCGAGGTGTTTCGGGACTGGACGTTGGTTCCCGAGAAGGAAGTGGCTTCACGGCGGATCTGCGAAATCGAAGTGTCGGCCGACACGCGGCTCGCGGACTGCACTGCCAGCCGCGCGCGCGAGCTCGGCCTGACCGCCGAGATCCATTCGACGCCTGACTACGACGTCACCCGGGCCTGGGCCGAGGCATTCTTCCGAGTGGGCTTCGCCGGTATCCGCTACTTCCTGCGCCACGATCCTGGTCAGATGCTCGCCGGCGTGGCGCTCTTCGGCGTCGCTGGCAACACCGAGAGCGACCTGGCCAAGACAAGATCCAGCCACCGAATCGAGAGAGAGGTGATCGACGAAGTGGGTCGACGCTTCGGGATTCGGGTCTTGCCGAGTCCTTGAGGGACGAGTTCCTACACAGGAAACGGCCGCGGCGCTTCGAGCAGCCAGTAGACGACGCGGTCGGCGAAGGCCGGGTCGATGCTCATGCGGCTGTGCCTGCGGTCGATGAACACCACCTGCCGCCAGGAGATCGGCGACCTGGGTTCCGGCGTTCGGGCGGCGCCGAGGCGTTCGTCCATCAGGGCGCTGGTGCGCAGCACGCTGCCGTCGCCGACCTCGCGGCGGGCCACCTCGACCTCGCCCGTCTCGGGGTCGACGGCGAGGACCGCCGCCGTGGGCGCGGAATCACCGGCGATCAGGAACAGCTCGGTGCCGGCCGGCGGAGAGGCGGGGAGGTCGAGGGCGCGCTGGAATTGATCGGCGCGGCGCAGCAGGCGGCGCTGGTGGGCGAGTGCCAGGCGCCGGCGCTCGCCGGGGTCGTCGACGTCGGGTAGCAACCAGGCGAGCAGCTCCTCGCGGTCGCGCGCCGCCAGCCCCCAGCCCGCCCGTTCCCACAGCTCGGGATCGAGGAACGAGTCCAGCCGGCGGGAGGGTTCGCGGGCATCCACGTAGGCGCCGTGGCGGGCGCGGGGCAGCAGCTCGTAGGCCGCGGGAAAGGTGCCGTTGATCATGGCGTCGTAGAACGGGAACCCCGGTGCGTGGCGCACGCCCTGGGTCAGGTGGAGTGTCGCTTTCCCAGCGCCGGCGTTGGGCGGCGCCACCAGGATCGCTCGCTCGATATGCCGCGCGCCGGCCCAGGTGAGCTCGGGCAGCGAGCCGTCCTCGGGCAGCGGCTGGGGGCCGTAGCGCAAGTAGTAGCGGGCCAGCAGCCCGCCCATCGAATGGGAGATCAGGTCGAAGCGCACCTCGCTCTCGGCCAGGCCTCTGCGCTTGCGGTCAGCCCGGCAGTAGGCTGCCTTCTCGAGGATGAGCTCGTGCAGTCGTTTGGCGTTTTCGGCGTTGCCGCGCCGCCAGTCGTAGGCGAACTGAAACGAGTTCAGGTGCTCACCTCTGAAATTCACGTCGCGGCGGGTGAGATCCTCGTCGCGATAGCCGGCCGCGCCGAGGGCTCGCAAGGTGTGCACGTAGGGCTTGAGCTGAATGGACAGGCCTCGAATCCGGAAGCTGTCGAGCACGCCGTCGGGCACGACCTGGGGCGAGGGCACCTCCGGCCGCATGGAGAGCGCCACCAGCCGGGCTCCCTCGGGCGTGCTCGGGTCGGCGTAGCCACCGCCCACGGCGCCCCACACCACGGTCTCCGAGGCGGCATCCACCAGCCGTGTACCGAGGAAGCCCGGGATCACGATGACCGGATTGCGCTCCGGATGGTGGTCTGCCGCCGCCGGATCGTAGACGTCTTCGAAGTCCGGCGGCACCAGGGTGGCGAGGCAGCCGGTCACCAGCAGCGCCAAGCCGACGGTGACCGAGAGGTTCCGCCCTTTCATGTTTTCTCAGCGCGGGACGCGCGACCTGAAACACTCGGCCGCCAGTGTGAGATCCGCTCCCGGATGCGTCCGAACTTCAGCTCGTCGAACAGCGGCTCGATCAACCCCGGATCCGCGCCGTCGAACCGCAGCTCGTCCAGGTCGGCGGTCGCCGGCGCGCCTACGGCGATGGTCGCCAGCTCGCGGGAGAGGAAGGCCATCTCGCGCTGCTCGCCGAGCTTGCCGGCCAACGACTTGGCGCCGCGGATCCCGAGGGTGGATACGTCGTCCAGACGCTCGAAGATTTCGTCCAGACCGCCGAGCTCGCCGATCAGCGCCACCGCCGTCTTCTTGCCCACCCCCTTGACGCCGGGGATGTTGTCGACGCTGTCGCCGGCGAGCCCCAGGTAATCCACGATCCGTTCCGGCGGCACGCCGAACTTGGTCGCAACCGCCGCCGGGTCGTAGCGCTCGTCGCGGGCGAAGTCGAGCATCGAGACCCGCTCTGACACCAGCTGCGTCATGTCCTTGTCCGAGGTCACCACCACGATCTCGTGCCCCTCCGGCTCGAGCTGATGGCACAGCGTGCCGATCAAATCGTCGGCCTCGTAGCGCGGGCCGACGTAGATCGCGCCGCCCAGGGCCTCGCCGATCTCCTGGCACCAGTCCTGCTGAGCCTCGAGCTCCGGCGGCGGCAGATCCCGCTGCGCCTTGTAGTCGGGGTAGATGTCGTTGCGGAAGCTGGTCGTCAGGCTCTTGTCGAAGGCCAGACCCAGGTGGGTGACCTGCTCCTGGTCGATCAGCCGCAGCAGGAACTGGGCGAAGCCGTAGACCGCGTTCACCGGCCAGCCCGCCTTGCCGACCATCTTGGTCGGAATCGAGAAGTAGGCGCGGAAGATGTAGGGACTGGCGTCGACCAGGTGGATGGTGTGGGGCATGTCTCGTCTCTTTCGGGTGTTGCCGCCGATGCGAGTACAATCGATCCGCTCTTTCCGGCTGACGCAGTAGATCATAGGAGGCTCCTCTTGACACCTCCGAGAAACCATCTCCGGGCTCTCGTCCTTCTCTCCCTCGTTCTTTCGAGTTGCAGCAATCTCGACCGCCGTACCGAGGACTGTACGGGCCCGGCGACGCCGATTCACGCCCTGCAGGGCGCGGGTGCCGCGAGCCCCCGCGTCGACGAGACAGTGACCGTGCGCGGCGTGGTGGTGGGCGACTTCCAGGGCGGCGATCAGCTCGGGGGATTCTTCCTCCAGGAAGCCGAGCCCGACGGCGACCCGCTCACGTCCGAAGGCGTTTTCGTCGCTTCGACACGAGACGTCGCGGCCGGCAACCTGGTGCGCGTCTCCGGCCGCGTGGCGGAGCGTGAAGGCCTCACCGAGCTGACGGAGGTCGAGTCGATCGAGGTCTGCCGGGCGGCCAGGGTCTCCGAGCCGACCGCGCTGTCGTGGCGCGAGGTGAGCGATCTCGAGCCCTTCGAGGGCATGCTGGTGCGCTTGGACGATGAGCTGACAATCGCAGGCAGCTATCAGCTCGGACGTCATGGTCAGCTGCTGCTCTCCGTCGGCCGGCCATTTCAGAAGACCAACGACTCGGGCTCGGAGCCGGCCGGCGCCCGACTCCTGCTCGACGACGGCAGCGGCACCGAGAATCCCCTGCAGACGCCCTATCTGGACGCGGCCGGCACCCGTCGCCTGGGCGACACCGTGGCGGGGATCACGGGCGTCGTCACCCAGCGCGGGCGCGGCCACGTGCTGCATCCGACCGTGCCGCCGGCTTTCGCGAGCGGCAATCCGCGCGCCGCGTCACCGCCCGCGGTGGGCGGCACGGTGAGGGTGGCGAGCTTCAACCTGCTCAACTTTTTCACCACGCTGGGCGAGCGCGGCGCCTCGAACGCCGGCGAGCTGGAGCGCCAGCGCAAAAAGCTCGTCGCCACCATCGAGGCGCTGGACGCCGCCGTCGTGGGCGTGATCGAGCTCGAGAACAACGGCGACACCGCGATCCGCGCCCTGGTCGAGGCGCTCGACGCCGCGGCGGGAGAGGGCACCTGGGCCCATGTGCCGCTGCCAGAGGGTGGCCTCGGCGACGACCCGATCCGCGTCGGTCTGATCTACCGGCCGGCCCTCGTGAGCCCGGTGGGTACGGGGTCGGCGGATATGGATCCAGTGTACCGGCGGCCGCCATTCGCCCAGACCTTCGAGGCTGCCGGCGAGCGCTTCACGGTCGTTGTCAACCACTTCAAATCCAAGGGCTGCCGCGGCGCCGAGGGCACCGAGGCCGACGCCGGCGACGGCCAGGGCTGCTGGAACCCGCAGCGCACCCGCCAGGCGCGCCGGCTGCTCGACTTCGTCGCGTCACTCCAGGAAGCGAGCGGCGACCCCGACGTGCTGGTGATCGGTGACCTCAACGCCTACGGCGCCGAGGACCCGATCCGCGCGCTCACGGGCGGCGGCCTGAACGACTTGATGGCAGCCCACGTGGAGCCGGCCGACCGCTACTCCTACGTCTACCGCGGCGCGGCCGGCTACCTGGATCACGCCCTGGCCACGCCGTCCCTCGCCGGCCGGGTGAGTGGTGCTGCCTTCTGGCACATCAACGCCGACGAGCCGCGAGTGCTCGATTACAACACCGAGCACAACCCGCCGGCGCTCTACCGGTCGGACCCGTACCGGTCGTCGGATCACGATCCGGTCTTGGTGGGGCTGGCTTTCTAGCCTCGCGGACGTGCTGATCCGACTCGGATCAGGCCGAGCACGTTGTTCGCCAGCACCGAGCCCACGAAGGCGCCGATCCCGGTCGCCGCGGCGTCCACGGCGGTGACGGCTCCCTCCATCGGAAAGGCCTGGGTGTAGAGGTACCCTCCGACCAATCCTGCCACGGCGCCGAGGATCTTCGTTCGCCACGGCCAGGGATCCGGTTCCGGCTCGGGCCACGGCCAGGGCCACGGCCACGGCCACGGCCGGGGCCACGGGGTCCCGCACCATCCGACAATCAACCAAAGAGCGGCGAGGCCATAAGTCATGATGTCCTCCTTTCAAAATTGCCACTGTCTTTCTTGTGGATCCGAACCGCTCCCGGAAGGTTTATCGCGGCGCTGGTGGCAAGTGCCTGTGCTGCTGGCTGGGGATGTTCATGCGCTAGGACTGCCCGTGTCGGCATGAGGCCCCAGAGGTTTTCAGCGGACGAATTGCCCCAGCGCGAGGCGAGACCCTCTGTATCCTCCAGTTGTGTCCGGAGGAACAAATCGTTAGCTGATGGCCGAATCGGCGGACAAGACCGCTCTCCGCGTCGGCCTGTTGGCGCCGGTCGAGAGTCTGGACCCACGGGGCGCCTGGGAGATGGGCCGTGCCCTGGTGGCCTCCCAGATCTTCGAGACACCCTACGCAGTTCGGGGAAGCTCGCTCGAAGCGGAGCCACTGCTGTTCGAAGGGGCTCCGGCGCGGGAGCCTTCGAGTCCCGCGGGCAAGCGGGTGCTCTCGGCCCGCCTGCGCTCGGGCATCAGGTTCTCGGACGGCTCGGAGCTGACGGTGGACGAAGCAGCGGCGATCCTGGCGCGCTCCGATCTGCTGTTGCAACAAGCTCGGGTCGAGGCCCGGGAGGGCCGGATCTGCTTCGAGCTCCATCGGCCTAACGCGAGATTCGATCTCACCCTGACCCTGCTCGACTGTGCGATCGTGCGGGAGAGAAACGGAACCCTGATCGGCACCGGCCCCTATGCCTTCGACGCCCAGACCGAAGACGGTGAGATCCGGCTGATCCGCAACCCCCACCGCGGGAAGGTCCCGGCGATCCCCGAGGTCCGGTTCGTCGTCTATCCGCCCGATGCCGACGGCAGACCGACTGCCCTGCTCGAGGCGCTCGAGCAGGGTGAGGTCGATTTCACCAACGTCTTGTCGCTCGATCATCAGAACACCCTGCGCGGGGTACGAAAGCACGCCGTGCCCGGCAACTCCACCGCGATTCTGTTCTTCAACGCCGAGCGCCTGCGCGACGCCTCGCTGCGCCGGGCCATCGCCACCGCCATCGACCGCCGGGCGATCGCCCGTATGCTGTACTCCGATCCGATCACCATTACCAACCAAACCGCCAAGGGCCTGGTGCCACCCATGCTCGGCTCGTCGCTCGACGGCATCATCTTCGATCTCAAGAAGGCACGCGAGCTGCTCGAGCTGGCGCGCGACCCGATACCGAAGAAGCTCAACCTGCTGGTGATCTGGAGCCCGCGAGCCTACCTGCCTCAGCCGCGGCAGGTCGGCGACGCGCTTGCCCGGCAACTGTCGGAGATCGGTCTGTCGGTCGACGTCGAGATGTCACAGGGCGCCGAGGACCTGACCCGCCGGATCGGGGCCGGGAGCTTCGATCTCTATCTCGGTGGCTGGATCGCCGACACGCCCGATCCCGCCGACTTTCTCGCCGCGCTCTTGTCGAGCCAGGCGATCCCCGGCACGGGCGGCGGAGCGGGCAGTCATGCCAACTTCAGCCGCTGGCGCCGGACCTCGGTGGACGACACCCTCGAGCGGCTGCGCGCGGAACAGAGCCAGACCGACCAGGCCAGGGTGCTGATGGAGGTGGCCGAGGAGGTCCCGGTGTTCCCTCTCCTCTACGGCCCGGCGACGACCGCTCACTCCCGCAAATTGCAGGGCTTCAGTCTGTCGGCGATTGGGCATCCGAGCTTCGCTGCGCTACGCTTCGCGGTGTGAGCAACGCCGCCCCGAGCCAGCGCAAAGCCGTCAAGTCATCGCCCTGGAGAGCGCGTTTGGCGCGGACTCTTCTCGCCTTCGCCGGGGTCCTGCCGATCTCCTGGATGCGCACCTCGGGCCGGATCCTGGGCAGTCTCTGTGACCTCTTCCCGAACGAGGTGCGCGACGTCTCGCGCCTCAACCTGGATCTCTGTTTCCCCGACCTGGCGGCGGACGAGCGGCGGCGTCTGGCGCGCCGTAGCCTGCAAGCGACAGGGGCGGCCGCGCTCGAGCTCGGCGCGCTCTGGCGCTGGCCGGTGGATCGGCTGGAGGCGCTCGAAGACGTGGTGGAAGGCGAGGAGCTGCTCGAGCGGGCCATGACCTCGGGCCGCGGGACGATGCTGCTCGCGCCCCACCTGGGCAACTGGGAGTTCCTGAACCACTTCCTCATGCGGCGCGGCCAGCTGGTCTGCCTGTTTCGCCCGCCGAGGGTGGCGGAGATGGAACAAATGGTGCTGCAAGCCCGGGGCCGCACCGGCTGCATCTCGGCACCGGCGACACGCGGCGGCGTGCGCCGGGTGCTGCGGGCGCTGCGCTCCGGGGAGCTGGTCTTGATCCTCCCCGACCAGGAGCCGCTCAAGGCACACGGTGTTTCGGCACCGTTTTTTGGCGTGCCGGCGCTGACCATGACGTTGGCCGCCCGCATCCTGAGGCGCACCGACGCCGCGACGCTCTTCGTATTCGCCGAGAGGCGGCCCTCGGGAAAGTTTCGCGTGCGCTTCATGGAGCCGCCCGAGGGCCTCGCCGACGACGACGAGGCAGTCGCCGCCGCCGCCCTCAACCGGGGCGTCGAGCGCTGCGTGCGGCTGTGCCCCGAGCAATACCTGTGGAGCTACAAGCGCTTCAAGACCACGCCGCCGGGAACGGTGACGCCCTACAAGGCGATCTGGGGCCGCCGGAGGTCGCGCCAGGCGAAAACTCGCGCGGTCTCTTAGGAGCTCGCCACCGGCGAGGATTCCCGGATTCCGGACGGCGGATTCGTCGTTTATAGCGAGAAAGTCGCGATTCGGGTCAAGCGGTGATTCGGTGGGAGAGAGGCTGGGATGGGCCTCGATCGTTCTGGAAGCTCCTGAAGACAGGGTTTCGACGCGTCAAAACCCTGTTCATGCTCGCGAAGACACAGTTCGAGCGACGCGAAACCCTGCTGATGCTCGCGAAGACACGGTTCGAGCGGCGTGGATCCCTCTTGATGCTCGGGACGGCAGGGTTGCGTCGACGGGGATTGCGGCTGAACTGGCCTCAGGCGGGGTTGTGGTCGTCGGAATCGCGGCGACTCTCGGAGAGGGCGCAGGTCGTTCTATACTCAGGAGTCATGAGGCCGTTCAACGAGCGCCAGATTCGGGATGCGCGCAGCAACCTGGTCAGGGCACGCGGCAGAGTCGAGACCCTGCAGCACGAGGATCCGGAGGTCGCGGGATTCCTACTGCGGGTCGTCGAGCACCTGGAGCTGTTGAACCGGCTGCCGCCGTATGACGACGACGGGGGCGGTCCGCTGTTCGAGCGGGCGTTCCGATCGCTGCTGCCCATGCTCGAGCTCGACTGGGAGAATCGGGAGCCGCGCGATCGGGCGGAGCTGTCGGACGGGGAAAGAGCGACGATCCAGGTGCTCTTGCAGGAGCGCAGCATCATGGCGCAGGAGTGCATGGCCTCGCCGCACGAGTGGGCTCACCACAAGACGGCTCTGCTCGACCTGCTGGCGGAGGGGTTGCAGGTCCTGACCGTCTATCCGGATGAGAATGCGCAGATGTGGTGCCTGGCTCTGTTGGTCGACTTGACGAAGAGGGGAACGGAGGAGTGCGAGGAGGTCGCGGAGGGGGGTGGGTGGGTGTGTTGATATACACATTTCCAGCCTGGCTGAGAGGCAGCCTGGACTTGCGGGCTCAGCGCAGTAGCTGATGGGCGTAACCGGCCGCCCGCGTCCCGAATGACTCGGGATTCTCTGGAAATCAAGACCGCAGGAGCCAAAATCGGGGGCGCCGCGTCTGCGCCGGCGATCTCTTTGCGTGGTATCGTTCGGAAGGAGGACGTCCTAGACCGTCTAGCCAGAAAGGATTCCGGCCATGCATGCCTGGCAGCTACAAGAAGCCAAGAACCGTCTCAGTGAGGTCGTCGACCGGGCGCTTGATCAGGGACCTCAGATGATCACCCGGCGCGGCGCCGAAACCGCCGTCGTGCTGTCGATCGAGGACTATCGGAGGATCAACCGACCCGAGACCGACCTCGTCGACTTCCTGCAGGCTTCGCCTCTCGCAGGTGTGGAGCTCGATCTCGAGCGTTCCCGAGATACCGGTCGCGAGATCGACTTGTGATCTACCTGCTCGACACCTGTCTGATCTCTGAGCTGATCAAGGAGAAGCCTGAGCCACAGGTCGTCAATTGGGTTCGACAGCAGCCCGAGGAGCGTCTGTACCTCAGCGTTCTCACTCTTGGCGAGTTGCAAAAGGGAATCGCGAAGCTCCAAGGCTCCAAGCGGGCCCGCAGGCTGCAAGCGTGGCTCGATGACGATCTTCTGGAGCGCTTCGCCGGCCGGATTCTCGACCTCACACCCGGGGTCGCTCGGATCTGGGGCCGGATCCAGGGCAAAGCCGAGTTGGTGGGAGAGAAGATGCAGGTGATCGACAGTCTCATCGCCGCGACGGCTCTGGACCGGGGCGCCTCCGTGGTGACGCGCAACGTCGATGACATGGCACCGAGCGGCGTCGAGATCGTCAATCCGTGGTTGTCAGAGGAGTAGACTTCTCTTTGCCGGCGGAGGGTCGCGGTAGGACCGAGGGTCGCCCCCCGGCCCCCGCACAAGTCTACAGGTTTAGTTCCCTACCTCGGCAACTGGGCCGATCAGCCCCTGGAGGACAGCGCACTTGGTGGAGGGGTCCGCGGGATTCGACAGCCGGTTGGGCGACAAGTCAGTGGTCTCTGGTCGTGCTAGACTCGAGCAGGCTCTCGGCCGCGGTATTCGGCCGTTGGCGAGATCCAAATCCAGTCGAGACCGCCATGGCACAGAGATCAGAGAAGCTCAGAGACCTTCCGCTCGAGGACATCAAGGCCCATCCGGAGATCATCACCGATTTGCTCGCCGGCGACGATAACGTTTCGGTCGTGCTCGAGAAACACGGCGATACCGTTCGTTTTGCCGCCATGCGAAGCTACGATGGCGACTCGGTAAGACTTCTCGAAGAGGCCCGGGTGGAGTCAGGCCGGCGAAAGGCCCTGGGCTACTCTCGCGAGGATGCCTTCGCTGACCTCGAAACCGTCCTCGACGAGGTCGAGAGACGCTCGTAGACCACGGGATGCCGAAGACTCCGCTGAGAGCGGTACCCGACACAAACATCCTGCTGGCGTCGGAGATGAGCCCGGGCTCGTCGAGCCCAAACAGGGAGTACTTCGAGCGCTGGAAAGCCGACGAGTTCGTGGTTCTCTTTTCCGCAGACACGCTCCTCGAGTACGTCAAGAAGCTGCGGGAGAAGGACTTGGCGGAAGAGCGCATCAAAGTCTTTCTCGGCGCGCTGCCTACTTATCCGGTCGACTCCGACGACATCGCCTTTTTGCTTTGCGCGGACAATGGCCACGCCACACATCTCGTGACCTATGACCGCCATCTACAGGAGATCGATGCTCATTACTCCTTCAGGATCTGCGAGACCACGGACTTCCTCCGCGATCTGCGTCGAGAGCTTCGCCCGTGAGCCTCTCCGCCTGGACGGCCGGCGCTAATCTCCGCCTCCGCCAGGTTAGGTAGATCAACAGCCCAACGACACCTGTGCCATCGTTACAGACGTCGGCACCAGTCCTCAACTCTACCCCCGACGGGCAGCACCTACTCGGGCAGCACCCCTTACGGGCACCCCGTACGGCTTCAGGGCGAGTACATGACTTCGTCGCCGCGTATGCTGTGCAACTCCGAAGGGCTGTTGCTGGCCTGCCAATCGCGAAAGGAGCGGTAACGGGCGCGTGACGTAAGCTCGAGCGCGTCATACAGCTTGGGAGCGTCGATGAGGTGGATGGGATAACCGACCTGCTTCGATCGCTCGGCCGCTTTCAGCGCGCCGCTGCGGAATCGCTCCGTGGTCACGAAGATCCCTCGCGTGTAGCGCCCCTGCACGAGCGCGCCGGTGAGAGCGCGAATCTGTTCGGCTTCGATGGGTTTCTTGGATCGTTTGACCTGAACGCCGACGCGCCCTCGAACGCGGATGCCGGTGAGCGTATCTCCGGAGCCATGCAGAACGACGTCCACCCCGCCGTCGTTGGAGTAGGAAGTCAGCAGGACCTTCCAACCGAGGTCTCGGTACACCGACGCGACTGTTTCTTCGAGGAGGCGGGGATGGATGGTCTTCCGCGCGTCGAAGCGCGCGAGCATGTACCTGCGGACCTCCTCGATGGGTTGATCCAGGTCGTCGAGTAGCAGATTCTTCAAGTGCGCGGAGGCGCCGAGAAACTGGATGGTCGTGTACGAGCCACCAAAGATCGTCTGAGTGCGCGCCAGACCCCACCAGCCGCAACGTGAGCACGTATGCACCTGGTCGTGCCGGGTCGCCCCCGGCTCGGTGGCGGAGCTGAATGTCCTTGTGCCTCTCTCGCAGTAGGGACACTTCGGGCTTTCGAGTAGATCACGACTCGGCCATGGGCACTCGTCACCGTATCGCCAGATCGACATGCTGTTCCGTGCTCATTCTAGTCCCGGCAGTCCGATCACGCTCAACCGGAGCGGGAGTCCGCGATCCTGGTTGAAGAGCTGAAACAACCACAAGCACATCATGGTGATCCACAAGACGCTGATGATCACCGCGGTGCCACCGCGGTGCCGGCGAGTCCGGGGTCCGGTCAATCCGAGCCGCGGCGATGGCCGGTCGACCAGAAAGACGAGCAGCGATTGGAGCACCACCAGGTAGAAGAGCGCCAGGGCCCCTCGAAGACCCAGTTGATGAAGCCGCGCTCCAGTCGCTGGAGGGCAGGGCGAGCAGCCTTTCCCTTCAGGCAACGACCTGCCCGAGCCATCCTGGCAGCTCCGCCACGTTCTCCAGGCAATCGAGGGGATCGCAGCTCATGAGCTGCGATCGCCGGTGCGCCCCGGTCAGCACGGCGACCGAAGATCCCGGAGCCAGACGGTCCAGGACGTCGTCGAGGCCCAGGCCGATGGTCGAGCGGATGTCCTCGTCGGGCGGCGGGTCGAGGCCGAGGTCTCGGAAGCTCTCGGCCACGCACGCGGCGATCGTCGCCGCCGAGTCCATCAAGGTGCCGTCCCAGTCGAAGACCAGGAGGCGGAATCGTGGGGGAGAGGCCATGGCTTCGAAAGGGGCGGTGCCTACGACTCCTCGAAGCCCGCCAGCCACCGCTCCCGATCTTCCTCCGCCGCGAAGCTCTCGCTGATCGAGGCGCGTGCCATGGTAGTCAGCGCCTCCTCGCGCAGGCCGCCGTGCTCCCAGGCGATGCGGTACTCGTTCAGCAGATCGGTGTGGAAAAGCGGCGGATCGTCACTACCCAGGGTCACGGTGAGGCCCGCCTCGACCATCCGCGGCAACGGATGCGAGTCGAAGTCGGAGACCGCCTTCAGGGCGACGTTCGAGCCCGGGCACACGTCGCACGGAATGGACTCCCGCAACAACAGCTCCACCACTCGAGGATCGTCCAGCGCGGCGATGCCGTGCTGGATGCGCTCGGCACCGAACTTCTCCACCGCGTGCTGAACCTCCCGCGCCGGGCCGTGCTCGCCGGCGTGGCATACGGCGCGCAGGCCGGCGGCGCGGGCGCGCTCGAAGGCGGGAGCGAAGTCCTCCTCCCACCAGGCGTCGGACGGCCCGCCCATGCCCAACGCCACGACCCGAGGGTGCAGCTGCGCCAGCACGGCGTCGAGCGTGGCGTGGCCCGAGGCCACCCCGAGGTGGGGCGAGAGGTCCGGGATCAGCAGCGACGAGATGCCGCACTCGCGCTCCGCCTGCTCGCAGCCGGCCACCGCGCCCTCCAGCACCACCGACCAGTCGAGACCGACCTCTTGGGTGTGGTAGCTCGACGAGATGTGAAACTCCACGTGCACGGCGCCCTGGGCATGCGCCGTCAGCAGGTAGTCGTAGGCGATGCGGCGAAAGTCCTCCGCGCGCCCCAGCAAGCGGCAGACGAAGAAGTAGCGCTCCAGGAAGTCGGGGAAGTCGCGGAAGCTGTACCAGCGCCGGACGCCACGGGCGTCGGGCGCCGGCGGCTCGACGCCGTGGTCGGCGGCCAGCGCCAGCAGGGTCTCGGCGCCGACCGAGCCCTCGAGGTGGACGTGGATCTCGGCCTTGGGAAGGCAGCGGAAGCGGTCTTCGGGAAAGGGAGTCGTCATGGGCCGGGGATGTTATCCGAACGGCATCAGCTTCGAGGCGACCCTGAACGGCGAGCCGGTGCCCGTGTACTACAATCTGACCACCAACTTCCGGACCTACTAGATGAAACCAGCCCTTGCCTTCTTACTCGCGGCGTTTCTGGCGGGGTGGACGAGCTCGGTGCCGTAGCTCAGCTCGGGTCTGAGTCGACTGGCTCGGCCTTCTCGAGGTAGCGATCGAGCAGCAGCCGGGACTCCTGCGGCATGTCGAGGAACTCGATGCCCATGGCGCAGCGGTCGTCGTCGATCTCCTTGAGATAGACGACCTTGCCCCGGACGTCGATGAGGTCTTCCTCGATGGCCAGGGTGAGCGCGACCACGGTGCGCAGGGGCAGGGGGTGGTAGAGCTCCAGGCGGATGCCGCCGTGGGAGATGTCGAGCGTGCGCCCGGTGGCCAGGTCGGCGCGGAAGCCTTCTTCGTTGAAACGGCTGATCTGGACCAGGTTGAGGTCCTGGATCCGCGGATGGTGGCGCGCGTTGTCGGTCATTGCTGCCCCCTTTCGTCGAGCGGTGACGGCGTGGCCCCAGGGTATCGCGGAATGGCCGATTCCGGCACGTTTTTCCCGGGCGCGATTCGTCACCAACGGCGAGAGGAGGCAGACGGCTAGGAGGCCAGCTCCTCCCGCACTTCGAGCAGGAAGTTCGCCACCGCCTCGACATCGCCGGTGATCCGCTCGACGCGGCTCATGAGGGCATTGTGGGTGATCTGGACCGGTACCGCCACCACCAGGCCGGCGGCGGTGGTGGTCAACGCCTCCTTGATGCCCAGGGCCACCAGGCCCGGGTTGGTGATGCCCGCGTCGGCGAGCACGTGGAACGACGCCATCATGCCCGTCACCGTGCCCAGGAAGCCCAGAAGCGGCGCGGTCGTGGCGGTGGTAGCGAGGATCCCCAGGCCACGGTAGAGCCGCCGCACCTCGCCCTGGGCCCGCCGTTCGAGTGCTTTCTCGAGCTGGGTTGTGGACCGGGAGAAACGCCGCAGACCGGCCTCGGCGACCCGGGCTATCGTGCCGGGCATGGTCTCGGAGTACTCGAGCGCCTCGGTGACCGAGCGCCGCTCGAGCAACAGATGGCGCAGCCGGGAGAGATACTCCTCGGGCTCGGCCCGTGCCTTTCTCAATGCGAAGCCGCGCTCCACCGCCGCGGCGAGAGCGACGACCGAGAACGCCAGCAGTGCCCACATGACCCAACCACCCTGATGCATGAGTTCGAGAACGCTCGTTACCATCGCGATCCTCCTTTCGTTCCCTTGTTGGACTCGGAGGACCCCGCGAGCGGTTCCGCTTTCCTCGGGCCGGCGAAGGCGCCGTCAGTCACGCCAGCGGCGGTGGCCCCAGATGTACTGATCCGGGGCCTGGCGGATGGCGTCTTCGAGATGGCCGTTCAGGGCGATGAGGATGGCACGGACGTCGGCCTTCTTGTCGCCGCTCGGCCGGTGCTCGATGAGCGGCGAGCTGGTGAGCTCGAAGCGCATCGGGCCCAGGCGCCGGCAGGCCGCGAAACAGAGCGGCGCGCGGGTCACCAGGTGAAGCATGGCGGCGGTGGTGTAGGTGGCGGCCGGATGGCCGAAGAACTCGATCGGCACGCCGCCGGTGTGGGCGTGCTGATCGGTGAGCAGCGCCAGGATCTCGCGGTCCTGAAGCACCGCCAGGAAGCGCCTGGGGTCGGCGGCGTACTTGGGGATGGGATGGAAGCGGTACCGGGGCTTGCGCCGCTGAATCAGCTCCTCGACCCGTGGATTGTTCATCGTGCGGGTTATGCCGGCCACCGGCTTGTAGCGCGAGAGCAGCTGCGCCGCGATCTCCCAGTTGCCGAAGTGACCGGAGGCCATGATCAGAGCCTGCTCCGGATCTTCGAGCACCGCCATCACGTCCGGCGCGATCTCGAGCTTCACATGCTCGCGCCAGCGGTCGTCCTCGAGCATCTCGGCCGACTTCAGAGACTCGATGACGAGCATGCCGAAGTGCTCCGCGGACCTTCGCGACAGCGCGCTCGCCCGGCCCGGGTCGGTCTCGATGCCGCCGCGCAGGATGTTCTCGCGCGCCACCCGGCGGCGGGGGAAGTCGGCGCGCCACCACAGACCGGCCAGGACGCGCGCCAGGCGGTAGGCACCGGCCAGCGACAGGCGGTCGACGAAGGCGAGCGCCAGCCGCAGGAGCTGGTACTCGATCAGGTGCCGCAGGGCGAGCAGGTGGCGCAGGGCGCTCAGGCTCCGCGCTTCCTCAGCAGGGCCGCGATCTCGCCCACCGTGCCGATGTCGATGACCTCGGCGGCTTCCAGCGTGATGCCGAAGTCCTGGTCGATGTCGTACAGCAGGTCGAGGATGGAGAGCGAGTCGATGCCGAGCGACTCGATGGTCGTCGAGCCGTCGACAGAATCCCAATCGCGGTCCTCCGCCGAGCTGTCGCGCAGGATGTCCCGCAGCTTGTCGATGATCGCGTCACTCATGCCGTCTCCCGAGCTGTTCTCTCTCACTCGATCCGGCGCAGCACCAGCACGCCGTTGCCGCCGCCGAATCCGAAGCTGTTCTTCATCGCCAGCGGCGAGTCCACCGGTTGGGGCTCGCTGCCGACCAGGGTCACCGGACACTCCGGATCGGGCCGCTGCAGGTTGAGGTTGGGTGGCACCACGCCGGCCTCCAAGCCGAGCAGCGCGACGATCGTCTCGAGTGCTCCAGAAGCGCCCAGAGTATGGCCGAAGTAGGACTTGTTGGCCACCACCGGCACGCGGTCGGCGGCCGCGCCCAGCACCTGCCGGATCGATTGGCTCTCGCACAGATCGTTGCTGCGGGTGGCGGTGCCGTGGGCGTTGATCACCCCGATCTCCCCGGGTGTCACGCCGGCGTCGGCCAGGGCGCGGCGCATGGCTAGCGCCTGGCCCTCGGGATTGGGGCTGGTGCGGTGCTTGGCGTCGGAGCTCTCGCCGTAGCCAAGGATCTCGCCGCGCACGCGGACTCCGCGCTCCCGGGCGCTCCTGAGCGACTCGACTACCAGCGCGCCGGCGCCTTCGCCGAGCACGCAGCCGTCGCGACCTGTGTCGAACGGACGGCAGGCGCGCGCCGGATCGGGGTTGGTGGAGAGCACGCCGAGGTTGTCCCAGACGCCGTAGAAGAAGGGGTCGAAGAAGCCCTCGGCGCCGCCGCACAGCACGGTCTCGGCGTAGCCGTCGCGCACCATGCGGAAGGCGGTGCCGATGGCGTTGGTCGCCGAGGTGCAGGCCGACACCACCATGTAGTTGGCGCCGGTGAGCCGAAAGTGGATCGACAGGCCCGAGGAGATGGCGTTGTACATGCACCGCGGCACGGTGGTGGGGCGCAGCCCCTTGACGCCCTTCTCGAAGAAGGCCGAGAACGCAGTGTGGTGGGCCTGAGCCGAGCCGACGCCGGTGCCGAAGATCACCGCCACGTCCTGCTCGTCGTAGGGCGGCGGACCACTGGCCAGGCCCGCCTGTTCGAGGGCGCCCGAGGCGGCGACCATCGCCAGGTCGAGCGCGCGGTCGATCGGCCGCCTCCTCAGGCTCTTCAGGCGCGCGGTGGTCGCTTCTCTGTCGACCTCGGCGCCGATCTCCACCTGGTACGGCGTGGTGTCGAGGCACTTCAGGTGGTCGATGCCGCCGCGCCCGGCGAGCAGGTTGGCCCACATGCTCTTCTCGTCGACGCCGATGGCGCTCGCCATGCCGAGCCCGGTGACCACGACTCGGCGACGGTTGATCGTGTGACCGCTCATCGTTCCTTCACCTCATCCGTTCATCCAAAGGCCGCCGTCGACGTGCAGCACCTGACCGGTGAGGTACGAGGACTCCTCCGACATCAGGAACGCCACCACCCGGGCCACTTCTTCCGGCTGGCCCAGGCGGCCGAGCGGGATGCCCAGCCGCTTGCGGCCTTCGTCCGAAAGCGCCGCCGTCATGTCGGTCTCGACGAAGCCGGGCGACACCGCGTTGCAGCGGATGCCGAAACGCGCCGCCTCGAGCGCCAGGCTGCGGGTCAGGCTCACCAGGCCGGCCTTGGCGGCCGCGTAGTCGGCGCCCATCCAGCGCCCCGGGCCATGCGCCGCCAGCGACGCCATGTTGACGATACTGCCGGCACGTGCCCGGCGCATGCGCTGGTAGGCTTCCTGCGAAGCGACGAATGCCGCCTCCAGGTTGAGTCTCTGGGTCTTGCGCCACTGCTCGAGGTTCAGACCGCGAAAAGCTACCGCCCGACCGCCGCCGGCGTTGTTGACCAGGCCGTTCAAGCCGCCGCAGCGATCCGCCACCGCCCGCACCAGGTCGCGCGCGGCCTCGGACTCGAAAAGATCGGCGGCGAACGGCACGGCGCGCTCGCCGTGAAGCTCGGAGCAGACCTCCTCGACCTGAGCCAGATCACGGCCATGGACCGCGACCGCAGCGCCACGCGCGATCAGCTCCGCGGCCACCGCGCGGCCGATACCGCGGGTGGAACCGGTAACGAGGACGACCTGGTCGGCGAGAGTCGAAGTCATCGCGCGAGTTTAGCGCAGCGCCGCCCGCAGGGAATCGGGCGGCGCGACTCCTACTCTCCGTATTCGAAGACCAGCTCGATCTTCCGCTCGCCTTCTGAAGCGTCGACGTAGAGCACTTCGTTGGGGCCTTCGTCGAAGCTCGGTAGGGATTGCGGCGCCACCTGGAAATCGTGCTCGTAGCGGAGATTCGCGACGTGCCACCGCGCGCCCTCGGCGTGCGCCGCGTAGGTCAGGCGCAGCTGATGGTGGTAGGTCGGCCGATTGGCTTTCCGCGGCAGGAACCGATCCAGCGAGACCAGCGCGTCGACCCCACCCGTGCCCTCGGACGACCATGCCCGGTGCCACCGCTCGCCGTCTCGGGCCAGCTCCAGCGCCAGGGCGCCCGCGCCCCGCGGCTCGCCGACGATTCGTACGCGGCCGGCGAGCAGGGGGTAGGGGCTGATGAAGTGATAGGTGAGACGGGCCTCTTCGTCGATGTCTGGGGCGAAGACCAGCCTCGGCTCGCCCTGCTCGGACTCCAGGTTCACACCCGTGACCTCGACGGCACCCTCGCGGAAGACGTCGTCGCGCAGAACCGGCTCGAAGGTGAACCGTCCGTTGCCGTAGACCTGTGGCTCGGTCTGGTAACGGCTGTCGACGTACAGACCCCAGTTGCTCCGCGAGCGCAGGATCGACTCGCCGGGGCGCAGGTCGAAAGACATGGCGTGACGCGAGCGGCCGCTGTACCACCGGGCGACCCGGTTGTCGCCGCGTGAGGTGTAGAGATCGACCAGGTGCTCGGTGTCCCAGTAGAGCGGATTGGGGCTGGGCTTGCGCCGGATCAGGCGCGGATTGCCGGCCAACCGGTTGACGCTGGCGATCGTCTCCTCGTCTCCACCCAGGTAGACGACCTCGCCGTCGGCGTCGAACATGTGCCAGTCGTCGTCGTACCAGGCCTCGGAGACCACGTGCCCACCGAGGTGCCAGATCCGCGCCTCGAGGCCCGCCTGCCGCGCCAGCGTCATGAAGCTGTTGGCCGCGTCGTCGCAGAAACCGTAGCCGTAGACGTTGAGCAGGCGCACGGGGTCGTGCATCTCGGCCTGGTTGTGGGTCGGATCATCGTGGCGGCGACTCGCCACCAGGAACTCCCAGATGGCGAACGCCTTGTCGCGGTCCGAGAGCCCGGGTTCCAGAATCTCCTCCAGCATGCTGTCGAGATCGAACCAATCCCCGCGGCCGTTCACGATCAGGCGTGGATCGCTCACGATCTCGTCGCCGGCATTGCGCAAGATGATGGTCTCGGGCGCCGCCGGGCCGGGCATCGAAACGCTGTAGCGCTCCGGCGACTCGACGAGCAGCCGGCGGTGGGTCGACCCCGGCGCGGCCGGGTCGTCCCGGAAGCCGAGCAGCACCAGGCCGATGGCGATCGGCAGGGCGACTGCGACGAGGTGGCGCGGGCGGGGCTTCATGAGTCGATTCTAGCGCCCCGAAAAGTCGGGTTTCTCGACCATTCGCAGGCCCAGCTCCCGACCCGCCTCGTCGACCAGGCGCAGAAAGTAGGTGCCGGGTGCCAGAGGCCCCCAGATTTCCTCGGGCAGCTCATACGGCGATTCGACACTGGAAGGCAACCGCCGGCCGGCGGCCGGGTAGCCCAAAGGAGACGGCGAGACCTCCAGCCAAACGGGCCGACCGTCCCCTGGCATCGCTCGGTCGGGCGACCCGGGGGTCGCGGCGCGGCTCAGCCATTCCAGAAACCGGGTGAAACCCGCACCGTAGGCTCGGCGACGGAACCGCCGATTGGATTCCAGGAACCACTGCTCCGATCGGCGCTCGCCCGCGGTGCTGCGAGCGTAGAAGTGGACCCCTTCAGCCGCTGGTACGAAGCGCGCCTCGAGCCTCGCTTCACGCAGTCGCAACAGCCATTCAGTCTCTTCGAAGTACAGCCGGTAGCCCTCGTCGAACGGCCCCACCCGATCCCAGGCCGAGCGGCGGAACGCCAGCAGCGCGCCGCTCAGATCGTGACTCGTCATGGGCGCGCTCGCCGTCCACTGACGGCGGGCATGTCGGCGCCAGCGCCGCCGGGCGCGACCGGCCCATCTCTCGCTCCGCGGCGCCAGCACGGCCAGCAGCTCGGACCAGCGACTCACCGGCTCGGTCGGCGGCAAGAGAAACTCCCGGGCATAATCCCAGTAGAAACGAGCGCCGGCCGCGGCGGCACCGTCGTCGAGCGCCTCGACCAGCGCGCCGAGGCAGCCCGGCAGCACCTCGACGTCCGGGTTCATGACCACCAGATGCTCGGCCGAGGTCTCGCGCACGCCCAGGTTGGCGCCGCCAGCGTAGCCCAGGTTGCGGCCGGGATCGAGCCGGGGCGCCGGCAGCGACGACAGTAGATCCCGATCCTCGGGTCGGCTACCGTTGTCGATCACCAGCGGCTCCAGATCCAGGCCGCTCTCTTTAGCGTCGCGCTCCAGGGCGTCGAGGGCTCCGCGGAGGAGCTCGGGCGTATGGTAGTGGACGAGGACGACGGCGAGTTTCATGGCGAGCCCTAGGTTACATTTGTATGTAAGCTTGCCGGTGATGAATCGGTGGGTAGAAGCGTGACGGGCAGCAGTGGCGTCTTGTGGCTACGTCTCGCCCCGCAGCGGCCGGTGGTCGAGGCCCACCTGCGCCACGTGCGCGGACGCTTTCGTGCCGCGGGCTGGCGAATCGCCGGCGGCATGGACGAGCCGGAACCGGCTGGCGCCCTGGCGGTGATGGACGAGGCGTGGGCCGAGCCGCTGCCCGAGGTCGCGGAGCTCCTGGCTCGCGCCGAGGCTCCCGACCGATGGCGGCTACCGCGCGTCAACGGCGGCACGGGGCCCCAGGACTGGCCCGTGCCCACAGGACCCTACACCGCCCTCGACTACGAGCGGATGGCGCTGCCTCGAGGCGCGGCGGGCACCAGCGTGCCGGTGCCGAAGGGCGCCTGGAGCGGTTTCGCCGTCGCGGCGGCCGAGGACGCTGAGGCGCTGCTCGCCGCCGGCTGGCCGCCGGACCTCGGCTCCATGGCGCTGGTGCCCGAGGCGCGGCTATACCGCTACGCGGATCCCGCCGCGCACGAGCGGCGGGAGCTCGACCCCCACATTCCCGCGGGCGCCAGGACGCTGGTCGACGTCGGCTGCGGCCACGGCCTGCTGGGCGGGCGCCATCGCGGTACGGGCCGGCGGGTGATCGGCGTCGAGCCCGACTGGGACCTCGCCCGCGAGGCGGCCCGCCGGCTCGACCTGGTGCTGCCCGTGGGCGCCGAGGTCGCTTTCGAGGCCCTGCGGCCCGAGGTAGACTGCATGGTCTTCGCCGACGTGCTCGAGCACACCAGCGACCCGGCCGGCGTGCTCGAGAAAGCGGCGCGGGTGCTGGCCCCCTCGGGACGAATCGTCGCATCATTGCCCAACAGCGCGTGGGCGCCGGTGCTGCGGGCTCTGGCCGCCGGCCGGTGGGACCCGACCCTGGCAGGCGTCCAGGCACGTGATCATCTCGCCGTCATGACCCCGGCCTCGTTTCGCCGTATGGCGGCCGAGTGCGGCCTGAGGGTGACGCGAGAGATTCCCGTGGAGGTGCCGCTGCCGCGGTGGCAACGCTGGTGGTCGTGGCTCCTCGCCCGCACTGCCGGTGGCGCACGACGAGACCTGCTGGCGATGCAGTGGATCGCGATTCTCGAGAGGTAGCCAGACGATGGACCGTGGCAAGCTCGTGCAGCGTTACCAGACGGCCGCCGTGCTGCTCTTGAACACGTTGGTGCTGACCGTGATCGTCCTGCTGGCGCTGCACTTCATCTTTCCGCTCGAACGCTCGATCTGGAAACAGAACCTGGAGGGTCGGCGCCTGTCGGACGATCTGGTGCCGGCGCACTACTACCTCACGGACGCGGCAGAGACCGAACGGATCCGCCAGACGCTGGACGACTACGTGCTCCAGGGCCACTGGCAGGTGAATCCCTGGACGGGCCTGATCAACCGCGCCTACGCCAGCGAGTATCTGAACGTCGACCAGGACGGCCGGCGGGCCGGGCTGCCGCCGAGCGCGGAGCACTCGGGGCTGCCGCCGCTCGACGTCTGGGCGTTCGGCGGATCGACGCTGTTCGGTTGGGGGGTCTCAGATCGCCACACGGTCCCTTCACAGCTGCAGGCGGAGCTGCAGGAGCGGCTTCCCCGGCGACAGGTGAGCGTGAGCAACCTGGGTGTGCCCTGGTACAACTCTTCTCACGAGGTGGCGCTGCTGCTGGCGCGCTTGCGACAGTCTTCCCGGCCGCCCGACATGGTGGTGTTTCTCGACGGTCTCAACGACCTGATCCACCGGGCGCACTACCATACCGAGTCGCCGCTGCACCATCAGTTGGATCGCGCCTGGGAGGAGCGGCTCGACGCCATGTTCGCGCCGCCGCCCTGGATCCGTCTGACTCCCAGCTTCCCGCTGTTCCGCCTGGCGCCACCGGCCGGCTCGACCCTGGGCGGGGTCGAGAGCCAGGCCGGCGGCGGCGACGAGCAGGCGTGGCTCCGGCAGGCCGCGGCCGCCCACCGCACCAATCGGCGGGCCGCTTCGGCGATCTGCGAGGAATTCGGCGTCACGGCGTTCTTTTTCCTGCAGCCGGTTCCGATGTGGCTGAACGAGACCCGGAACCGGACGGCCGACGAACGCTACGAAACCTTCGTCCGGACACTGCTCGAAGAGGACGAGAGCGGCAGCGTCAGGGATCTGACGGGCGCCCTGGCGGATCTCGACTCCCGCTACGCCATGACCGTCGAAGAGGTCGGCGTCCACTACAGCGACGTCGCCGGGCAGGTTCTGGCGGCGGCTATGGCCGATGCCATGATGAACGCTCAGCCCTCCTCTGCCAGCGACTCCGCCAGCGACTCCGCCAGTGATGCCGCAAAGCGCTGACTGCCGCCCGAGGAGAAGTGCATGGCGTCGCTCCAGTGGTCGTCCGGCCAGGTGTCGAGGCCTGGCTGGTGAAGCATCGCCAGGCCGTCCGCGACCAGCTGACGCTGGACCGCGTTGAGCTCCTCCAGCGCGTTGTCCACCCGCTCCGGATCCAGCCCCGCGAGCCACTGACCCAACAGGGCACGATCCTGCTCGGGATGATCGGCGCGTAGCCGCAGCGCCTGAGGCACGAGCAGCAACCGGGCACCGTTCGCCTCGGCCAGCGCCGCGAATGAGCGCAGGTTGCGCTCGTAGACCGCCGTCGCCTGTGCCGGAATCGCCGTCTGACGCGGCGAGCCGGTGGCCGGGTCCGACAGCACCTGCCACGGATCTCGCGGCCCCCACAAGGTGTCCCGGAGCTTTTCGAGCAGCAGGCTCCTCTGGTGCCAGGCGAGCGGCTCGAGCTCGAGCCCCAGCGCACGGTGGGCCAGATCGGCGTGGCCGCGCTCGTATTGCCGGTCGAATGGCTGGTGCGCAGCCGGCTGGAGATCGTTGATGCCCTGGAAGAGCACGATCCAGTCGGGCTCGAGATCGCTGTCGCGGATCGCCAGAGAGATCAGGTTCTCGAGGCTAGTCCAGCCGGGGAAACCCGCGTTCCAGACCTCGACCGGCAACCCCTGGCGCCGCAGCTCCTCCTCGAGCAGCCACGGCCAGCTCGACTCGTCGCGCTCGGCGAGGATGTCGAACGTCGTCGAGCCTCCCGAGCACAGCACCCGGATCACCCCCGCGGGCTTCTGCATCGGCCGCTCGGGCGAGCGGTAGCCCAGGGAGTTGAACGACGCCTGCCGGCCGAACGCCCGCACGCTTGCTCCCTCACGGGGCGCGACGTTCAGATAGGCGTGGCGACGGTAGAGCAGGGTGGCGCCTGCGATTTCACCGTGGAAGGCACTGGCGCGCGTCTCACCCCAGGTGCCGACGGAGACGCGGCCGGCGACTCGGACCAGGGTCTCGATCACGCCCAGCAGCAAGATCGCCAGCCCCACCATGAGCAGGGCGTCGATCAGTCGCTTTCTTCCAGCTCCCATTTCGGGCTCCGCGTCGGCAGGAGCGCCTGCTCACCAATCGTGTTCGTGGGTCTTCCTGAACACCGTGTCGTGGGGCGCCGAGCGCTCCTCGTCCGGGCGGCCGTTGGTGTAGTAGTACATCGAGATCGACTTGCGGCTCGTCTCCTCGGGGCAGGCCAGGGGGGTCGGGTGGCCGTGGAACGAGAAGTCCGTGGTGTTGAAGATCGCGGTGCGATTCCAGATCGGCAGGATCTTCTGCTCGCAGCGCGTCACGTCGCGGTCCCAGAGCTCCAGGTGCCCACCGTATTCTTCGCGCCAGTCTTTGTTGAGGTAGATCAACATGTTGACGCGGCGATCGAGCCTGAGCTTCGGATGCCAGTTGAAGTCGGCATGGACCTTGAGGAAGCCGCCGCGCATCGACTGGTGGGGGCCGGCGCCACCGAAGTAGGGATCAGGCACCAGGCCGTCGATGCCGGTCAGGGCCTCGAGGAACTCGAGAACGGGAGCCGAGCTCAGGAAATAGAGGAACCGCTGCAGGTTCTCGCCCACCCGGGTACGGTAGTCGAAGCCCGCTTTCTTCTCCCGCGGATTGTCGAATTTGCGCCAACTGCCCTCGCCCGGGGCGGGAAAGTCTCTCAAAACCCCCTCGAGCACCTGGTCCTCGAACAAGCCGTCGATGGCGATGTGGGGAAAGGGCGCGGCGCGGGTGTACTCGGCCTGCAGCGGTTCGGGATCGATCTGGAGTCTCACCGTGTTTCTTCCTGATGCCCGGCCGGCAGCCATCGTCGCACCGACTCCGCTCGAGAGCGGCGCTCCTTCCAGAGCGAAAGCCCGCTCCATGCGGTCGAGCACCGTGTCGAGCGTATAGGACTCTGCGCACACCCGGCCGGTGGCGCGCAGCCGGCGGCGCAGGTGCGGATCCGTCAGGCGCTCGATCACCGGCGCCAGGGTCTCGGGCTGGGCCGGCATGAATCGTAGCACCGCCTCCTCGGGCAACACGGCGAAGGAGCGAATCCGGGTCAGCGCCACCGGCACGCCGCAGGCCATCGCTTCGAGCGGTGGCAGCGGAAATCCTTCCTCGTCGTGCGACGGGTGCACCAATACGTCGAGGCCTTGGTAGAAGCCCACCATCTGCTCGGTGCTCAGCCGGTGGTGGAAGTGGTCGGTGACACCGAGCTGCTCCTCTTCTTCCAACATCGGATCGGCCGAGGCGCGATAGACCTCGAGCTCGACACCGCGCTCGCGCGCCATCCGCAGTCCCTCGAGCGCCTCGCCGATACCCTTGGGCCGCTGGTCGAAAGGCCCCACGACCCCCACCTTGAGCGGCCGGGCGGCTTCACGAAACGGGCCGGGAGTGAAGAACGAGGTGTCGATCGCCTGCGAGATGAGGTGGGTGCGTAGCTCGCCATCGTAAGCTTCGTCGAGGATCGGGTCGAGGTGGGTCGAGATCAGCAGCTTGGGGATCGGCAGACGGTAGACCGCCTCGATCCGCGGCAGGATCGGACCGTACTCGCGATGAATTCCCTCGTATCCCTGGCAGAGGTGGAAAACGTGGGGCGCGCCGGAGGCGTAGGCGTGCTCCATGGTGCTCCAGAAGGTGCCGATACAGATGTCGCCGCGAGGCACGGCGCCCGGCTCGCCGAGCGGGATCTGGCGGTAGGGCACCCGCAGGGTGTGCCAGTCCGGAGGCGGCTCGGGGCTTACCACGATGACGTCGTAGCCCCGGCCCTGCAGACCCTCGGCATGCTCGAAGACCACCCGGTTGCCGCCATGTAGAGAGGTGGCGGGTAGTACGTAGACGACTCTGGGTGTCATATCAGTCTTCGGTCAGCGCGAAGATGCAGCCGCGGCAGATGAAATCCTCCGGCGCCTCCTCACGGCCATACACCCAGCGTCGCAGCTTGGCGATCTCGGGGCCGGTGAGGACCTCTTCTACCGTGCTTTGCCGGAGGTCGCCGACGACGTAGTGGTGATCGTAGTCCTCCGAGCAGAGCACGCACTGGCCGTACGGGCTGATGTGCAGGTGCTGCAGGGGCCTCGAGCCGACCACGTTGCAGCCGCGGAGCTTGCGGTGCGGCTCGGTTGGCTTGAGACCGACCTCCAGGTACCCGGCGCGGTCCATCACCTCGTAGAACTTGGTCTCGAAACGGCTGTCGGCGAACAGCTCGTTGATTTGCTCGTAGTCGCGTTGGTGGACCTCGTCGCCGGTGCCGAGCACCACGATCTCCATCTGCTCGGCCACCGGCAGGTGGCGAGCATGCTCCATGTTGCGCAGCACCAGATCCAGATGGTCGCCGCCGCGGTCCTTCGCGTATTTCTCCCGGTCCAGCGTGGAAATGTTGATCGAGAGGAACCGGATACCGCCCATCTCGACGATGGTGTCGAGCCGATCCGGCGTCAGGCCGGTGCCGTTGGTCAGGACGGCGGGCGGCAACCCGGCCTCTTTGATGCTCCGTACCTGATCGAGGAAGCGCTTGTCGACGGTCGGTTCGTTGTAGTTGATCAGCTTGACGCCGTCGATCGTCTCCCGGTAGCTCGCGAGCTGGCGGAGGATGTCGTCGAACATCTCCGTCGGCATGAAATGCGGCTTGCGCGGATCGTAGGCGACCGGACAGAAGTAGCAGGCCTGGTTGCAGATCGTGTGAGTCTCGATCGAGACGTACTTGAGGTGGAATCGCTGGTCGATCCGCTGGTCGTCGGCGACCACCCAGCCGTGCGCGCGCAGGAAGTCGCTCGCCGGCGCCGGGATCTCGTCCAGCGTCCGGCGCTGCGAGAGCAGGTCGCGGAGATCGCCGTAGAACGCCTCGTTCTCGTGCAGCGTCAGGTCGGTCAGCGGATTGTAGATCCGGTCGGGGCCCAAATGGAGATAGGGCTCCGGGATCTGCTCCGGCTCGAGGCCGCGCTCGGGCGCCTTCTGGGCGTCAGCCGTCATCGTTGCGCTCATCGGGAGATCTTCGTAGGCTCTGGTCTCGGTTCCTGATCGCGACCGCCGTGCTCCGAGCTCCTGGCCCAGGTGTGGGCGATCTGCATCAGGCCGAAGCGGTAGGAGGGGGAAGCCACGGAAAAGGCCGCTGGAAGGTATTCTTGATCGTATATATGGAGTCCGGACTCGTCAAGAATGTACACGTAGAGACTGAATTCGCCCTTGTTCAGAGGCAGTCGTGGAATCTCCAGGCGTGCCCGATAATCGAGGCTCCCGGTGAAACTCGGCTCGCCGTCCTGGTGGGTGCTGAAAGAGCAAACCTGGACGTGGTTGATGGTGTTGATGCTCACGCCGAGGTGGGTCTGGTGCGCCGGTGAATCCACCCGCCACGCCACTTCGAGCTGCCAGCGTTCCGCCGGGGCGAAGCGTGCCCCTCCGCCTTCCGGCTCGCGGTCCACGAAACGAATCGAGGTGATCTTCGCGGGCCCGAGCTCTATCTCGTCGACCTCGGCCTCGGTGTCGGCTTTCGCGGCCAGGTAGTTCTCGTACGCGTGCACGACTTCGTCGACCGGGCCGAACGCCTCGGCTCGACCACCGCGCAGCCAGATCGCCCGCGGGCACAGGTGTGAAACGTAGTACATGGCGTGGGAGCAGAAGAGCAGCGTGCGACCGCTGTCGACGAACTCGCGGATGCGGTCCATGCACTTCTTCTGGAAGTAGCCGTCACCGACGGAGAGCGCTTCATCGATGATCAGCACGTCCGGCTCGACCTGGACCGCGACGGCAAAGCCCAGGCGCATGGTCATGCCGGTGGAATAGGTCTTGACCGGGCGGTCGATGAACTCCCCGAGCTCGGAGAAGGAGATGATCTCGGGCACTTTCTCCTGGGTCTCGGTCTCGGAGAGACCCATCATGGCGGCGTTCAGGAAGATGTTCTGGTGGCCCGAGAGCTCCGGGTGGAACCCCATGCCGAGCTCGAGCAGCGACGCGACCTTGCCCTGGACGGAGAACTCTCCTCCGCTCGGCGAGGTAACGCCCGAGAGGATGCTCAGCAGGGTGCTCTTGCCGGCGCCGTTCTCTCCGACGATACCCAGGCTCTCCCCCGCCGCGAGCTCGAAGCTGATGTCGGCGAGCGCGTGCACGTCGAGGTGGCAGGTGCGGCCGGTCACCAGCTCCCGGAGACGGTCCCAGGGCTGAGAAAAGACCTGGTAGGTCTTCCCTACGTTGCGCGCGGAAACGACGGTCTGGCTCATGGCATGGCGTACCTGATCGCTCGCCGCCCGGCGACATGCCGGGCGGCGCGGGTCACGAGGTCGCGGGACCGGGGTTCCAGGCCTCGTCTATTCGACGATCAATGGTACCGGGAACGCCTGCGAGATGTTCGTCAGGTTGAGCTGCGTATCGCAGGTCGTGACGCCGCCGACGCACGCCGTCGCCTCCAGGTCGTAGGTCCCGGTGCTGGTGTAGTTGTGGCTGTACTCCGCGCTGTCGCACGCCAGGAAGGGGCTTTCCATGCCATCGCCCCAATCGAACGACAGCGTGTCGCAGTCGCCGCTGACGGCGACGGTGAAACGCGCCACGCCGGGAGGGCAACTGCAGATGCCGCCGAAGCACTGGCAGGAGGTACCCACGGTCACCAGGCGAAATGCCGTGATGTTGGGCGGCATCAGGTCGACCACCACCACGTTCTCGACCGTGCGCACGGTCGAGATCGGCGCGACGCTGGTGTCGCAATTGCTGATCTCGAGCCGCACGTCGTAGTCGGCGCCGTTGGTGTTGTCGATCGGCCACTCGTACTGCACGGTGGGCGACGTGGTGGTACGGATCTCACACGGATTCACGAACCGGCAGCCGGCGTCTCCAGGCACCGACGGATCCTGCTCGAACTCCCAGTAGAACGACGTCGCGCTCTGGGCGGTGGCGGTGAAGTTGTAGATGCCGTCGGCCGGCGGCGTGCCCGGGATGGTGAAGCCGTTGCCGATGAAAGCCAGACTGTCGAGCGGCGTCAGGGCGAGCTGGGTGGTCTGATCGATCGAGCCGTGCTCGTTGCTGGCGGTCAGCATCACGTCGAAGGTCACGCCGCCCGAAGCTCCCCGCTCGGCTGCCTTGATGCTGCTCCAGCGCGAGGTATCGCCCGACTCGAAACCGTCCGCGAAGATCGCGGTGGGATCGCCGACGTCAACGCCCTCGGTGTCCCAGAAAAGGGCATCCTCGGTGCAGCTCAGGCCGGTGTCAGCGATGACGTTGGTGCAGTCGAAGGTTTCGCCACCGGACGTCGGGGTGATGGCCCAGGCGTAGGAGGTCAGCGCCTTGCCGCCGATCTCGTTGACAGCGCCGTTCAGGGCTTCGAAGCTCAGCACCTGGCACACCGAGTATTCCGGCGGCGGTCCCGCTTCGTCCGGGCCTTCCAGGATGTCGATCGAGTCGAAGAACGGCCGCGGATCCGACAGGGTGAGCGACAGTTCGTTGGAGGTAATCGGGACGCCGCCGCAGGTGACGTCGGCCTCGACGAGAAGTGTGCGGTCCGGGCAGGGGCCGCCCGGGTAGGGATCGGTGCCGCAGCGGTCGCCGCGGATCCGCGCCAGGTCACCGCCCAGGGGCTCGGTCACCGGAGCGGGATCCTCCACTGGGGTCCCGGGCGCGTTCAACCCGGTCCAGGACCAGCCGGTGCCCGCGTCGAGGTTGCAATCGCCGCTCAGGTTGACCCACTCCGGCTGGCCGGGGCTACTGAGCCACCGATTGCTGGAGGTTGCCTGGATATCGGCATCGGGGGGTATGTCGCCGGTAAACTGATGGACGTCGAGCAGGGTCTGCGCGACGCGGTAGAAGTAGCTGCCGTTGAACAGACCGCCGTGTGGCGAGATGGCGCTGAGGCCGTCGGTGGACTGATCGTAATAGCTGGACCAGTAGTCGATCCGCCGCGAGGGTCCCGAGTGATTCGGGTCGAGGTAGTCCTCGCCTCGAACGTCGACGATCGCGCTGCCGTCCTTGAGGCCTTCGAGGTCCAGCAGATGCTCGATGTTGGTCTCGCTGCTCGCCGGTGGCAGGCTGCACAGCGTGTGGTGGCTCTGGTAGAGAAACGGCCGACCATTGCTCTCGGAGAAGTGCACATATACAGCCGAAGGCAAGTCTCCGAGCTGCTGTTGATACCTGCGGTTGACGGCGCTGAACGAGCACGCCTGGGTCGGGACGGAGGCCGGATCGATACAGGCGGTGACGTCGTAGATCTGCAGGAGGCCGCTGGAGGTCTGGCCGTCGGTGTTGATGACGCCGGTGTAATACCGCCGCAGACCGCCGTCCTCGACGATCGAGAACAGCTCGACGCCGTGACTGATGTTGTCGAGGCCCTCGAGCACCACGTTGCTGGTCGGCGGCAAGGCGGTGATGTCGGTGATCTCGCGAAGCTCGACGCCCAGGCCGTTGCCAGGGCCGAAATCGAAGAAGCCGTCGCTGACGACCATGAAGAGCTTGGCCTGCGCGTCGACCGTGGCTTCCAGGACGTTCACGTACTCGGCCCGGTTCCACGACCAGCTCTCCACCCGCCCGCGCCATACCGGGTTGAGGTTGCCGCCGCAGAGATTGGTGGCCTGGTTGGTGGCCTCGAAGCACGGACCGATCTCGCGGGCGCGCGTCATGTCGTAGACGTGAACTCCGTTGTTGAGCGCGAAGAAGGCATAGGACCGGCCGCCGATATTCGCCGTCGCGACCTGGACGCCGACACGCCCCGTGTCCTGGTAGAGCTGGACGGGATCGGTCTTGTCGGCGGCGTCCCAGATGGTCGGCCCCACCGGGCCGTCGCCCGCCAGCGCCACCAGGGTGGCGCCGGGCGAGGCCACCGGAGCGATCGCCGAGATGTCCCAGTTCTTGAAGTACTCCTCGGTGAAGGGATCCTCGAAGGTGTCGAAGTCACCTACCCAGCCGTCTCGCTGAGACAATTCCTGAGGCGCGGCCTGGAAAGCGCCGCCGATGTTCCAGATCTGAAAACCGGCATTGTAGGCGGTGAAGAGGTAGGAACCGGCGGAGTTGGAGACGATGTCGATCCCCCAGAACAGCTCGTTGCCGCCCTGCAGGCCCGGCCGCTCGAAGCCCTCGTAGGAGGTACTGTCGCGGTCGTCCGGCAACGGCGTGGCGAGCGGATCCGCGGGCTGGAAATTCTGCGGCCACAACTCGAACGTGCCCTGGCCCGAAATGGTTCGAAACTGGTCGACTGGCACTGCCGGACTGCCATCGAAACAGGCGGTCGTTCCGGGCTCGCCCTCGCCGGCGAAAGCCATTGGCGGCGACCATAAGACGAGACCGCACAGGCCCAGGGCCGCGACGGCCAAACCCGGTTGAGAGATGTCCAGCTTCATCGTGTCTCCTTCATCACGGATGCACAGAGTTGGAAAGGCGCTTCGGCGAAGCGCAGGCCGCGAGGCCTCCTGAGTTGTCAGGCTGCTGAGTGCAAGAAACGAGACAGGTTGCCGCGTTTCCGGTCTGAGCTCGCCCCCGGATTCGAGGATGCGAGATGTTACCACAGCATGGGCGAGGCTTTCAAGGCCGGAGGGAAAGCCTATGGGAGGGAAAGCAAAAGCGGGTACGGCGAACCGTACCCGCTCTGCACCGATCCCGGAGGATCGGATTTGGTCAACCAGATCTTACGGCGCCGGGATCGGGCCGATGATCGGGTTGGCGCTGCTGCAAGCGCTGGTCAGCTGAGTAGCGGCAAAGCCGACGCTCAGAGTACCCGCCGCACCGCTCTCGGAATCGAGCTCGGTGGTCACCCAGCTCTGCGCGATCTCACCGAAGATACCGTCGGTGGAGCAGGGCGTGGGGGAACCCGACGTGTCGCCGAGTGTGAAGTTCAGGTTGAGGTAAAGCCAACCGAACTCATACGGCGGGGTGAGGTCACCCGCGCCAACCGCGTACCGACCTGTCTCCAGCGGGAAGCACTGGACACCCACGCCGGGGATGTCCCCCGGAGGCGGCGAGATACCACCACCACCCGGCTCACCCGGGATGTCGGTGCAGATCTCGGTAGCGTCTTCCTGTAGGTCGAACGCGACCACCTGGGTCTCGTCGAGCGGCCACCACGGCGGCGTACCGGTAGTGGGCACGCAACCGTTGTTGAACGACTGGACGCTCACCTGGCACTTCGAGTCCCTCCAGACGAGGAGGTCGGTACCACCGTCGAACAGCGCGTTCGGCTGGAAGTAACGCGTGGCCCAGGTCGAAGCCAGCGGCTCGCGCTGGTCGGTGGCCAGACCATCTACGTAACGACCGTAGAAGGTGTACTCGCCGGCCGTGAACGGATCCATGGCATCAGCGGCCTCGATCGCCACCAGGTTGTCGCCGATGGCGCGACCGTCCTGGACGATGAACCAGTCACCCCAGAGCTGATTGACCTCGCTGGTGATACCAGAGCCGAAGTAGCCGGCCTGGTTCGGGAACAGCAGGTTACAGTCGGTGACGTTGTCGATCGTGATGTAGCCACGGGCGATCCAGTCGTTGGCGTCGGCACCGGTCTCGTCATGCACCTGACCGATGCAGGAGACCTGGTCGCAGGCGAGGCCACGGCCGGTGTGACCGCAACGGACACGATCGGCGAAGGAGTCCGTGAGCACCGGGTTGGTGCCCAGGGGCAGGTTGGTGTCACAGCCCGGGAACAAGGGGTTCAGCAGGTTGTCCGGCGAGGAGTCCCAAGCAGGGTTGGGACCGCCGCCAGGGCCAGCCGGGTTCGCGCCGTGCGGGCTGATGTCGTCATCCCCGTCATTGGTCGCGTGGGCGGTGATCGGCAGATTGCCGTTGTTGAACACGTCAGCGAGACTTACCGTCTCGATGTCGTACCCGGTCAAGAAAATGTCGAAGTCGATCGACGGCAACGACCAATCTCCCCACAGCACCACGTGGGCGACTGTCGGAGCGGCCGAAGCATTATTGACCGAGAAGAAGGTGTCGACGGACCTTGCCGAAGCCACCGGATCGTCCGCGGTCGCGGTCAGGCCGACCTCGAAGTACGGCAGCAACAGGGTCGCCGCCGGAACCGCGTCGATTGTGCATAGCTCAGCGAACGACTGACCACCCAGGGCCAGCAGGCACACCAAAGCTACCAGTAGAACTGTTCTTCTCATGGATTATGTTCTCCTAATCCTCAAGTGAAGGTCTTGAACGCTGGACCCGATACCTCGTGGCATCTACATGCCTCGTGACATCGACTCAGGAATCTTGCAGGTCCTGGTCCTGAGCTTGGCTGTCGGCTATCACCCCCTGTTTAAAGCTTTGAGTCTCTGCAAGCCTCCGACGGACGGAGGCGTTGGTTCCGATTTTCGCTACCTGGAGGGACACCGCTACTCGAGCCAGGTCTTGATTCCAGGTTGTGATGGCATATCTCGGCCTCAATCGGTTTAGGAAAACATCGTAATTCAGCGTTTCCGCAACTGTCAAGGGGGCGGAAGCAGAATTATCGACGTTCGGCTCTGGGTCGGGCCGGAGAGCCCTCAGGGGACGGACGGCGCGGAATCCGCGGACGGGGACCGATTCGTCCAAGCCCGGAGGCTGCCGCCCTGCGGGCAACCGGGCTCGAAGCCGATGCCCGGCATGCCGCCACGCTCGCCCGCGAAGCCGACGATCAGCTCGTCCCGTCCGTCGCCGTCGAGATCGACCATCCGCAGACCGTAGCCGCGGCATCCCTTGGTCTCCTCTGGCAGCTCCGGCGCGATCTCGCGGGTGAAGGAGCCCTGGCCGTCGGCCATGAACACCATGACCTCGGCGTTGCCGGTGGTGACCACGATGTCGCGCGAGCCGTCGCCGTCGAGATCGCCGGTCGCCACGCCATAGATGCCGCGCTTGTCCCGGGTCACGTACAGCGGCCGGCGCCGCCAGTCGAGATTATCCTCGGAGTAGTACACGTCGACGCCGGTGCGCCAGACTCCCGCCTCGCGGCCGACGTAGCCGATCACCAGATCGGATCGTTCGTCGTCGTCGAGACGGCCGGCAGCGACGGCTCGTAGGTAGGAGCCGGGCCGAGAGTCGGACAGCGCCTCGGTCTCCCAGCTGGCTCCCTCGCCCCCGATGTTGAGGATGGACTTGACCGGAGAATTGCTGGCGGTGACGAAGTCCAGGCGGCCATCACCGTTGAAGTCACCCAACGCGAGGGTGTCGCCGAAAACCCTCGAGGGATAGCCCTTGGTGCGCCAGGACCCGTTGGCCTGGTTGATGAAGACGATGGGGCCGTTCGCGGTCTTGAGATCGGACTCGCCGACTTCCACCCCGGGAATGCCCTTGGGACCCTCGCCGAGGGCCATCAGGTCGATCCTGCCGTCGCCGTTCCAATCGACGTCCTCGATCGCGCGCGAGGAGAAGGTCGAGGCGTCGCCGCCCTGGCCGGGAATCTCGATGCCGATCCCCCGAGACCATTCCTGGAACCGCCCCTGGCCGTCGCCGACCAGGACCAGGAGACCCCTCAGATGAATACCGAAGGCCACATCCATGTGGCCGTCGCCGTTGAAGTCGGCGGCCGCGGCGTCGCCGTAGTCGTAGGGAAAGGACGGATACCGCGCCTGTCGCCAGCGTCCCCACCGCCCCTGGCCGTCGCCGAGGTAGATGTTGGGACGGGCGGGAAACGACTTGCGGCCGGCCCCGAACACGATATCCAGGTGCCCGTCGGCATTCATGTCGGCGACGTCGAAGCCGTTGCGCCACTGCCCGCCGCGCGGCAGGCCGCGGTCGAAGGGCTCGAAACTCAGCCGGTCGGCGGATTCGATGTCGGCACGATAGGTGGCGGCCACCGCTTTCTGCTCACGCTCCTTCTCGAGCCGCCGATTCTCGATCTCCTCGGCGCTCGGTGGTGGCGGCGAGGCATCCTCGGGGCGCTCGTAGATCTTGACCGAGAACGAGTCCTCGTCGTGATCGACGACGTCGTACTGGATACCGAAGCGGACCTGCACCCGGTCGTTCTCGCTGAGCCAGATCCAATCGCGGCCCTGGACTCCCTTGTCGAGCTCGTGGACGTAGTACTTCTTGCCGTCCTCGTCGACCAACCACTCGATCTCCGCCTTCACGCCGGAGGGTGTCTCGGCGGCGGTAGTCTCTGTCTGGTCGTCCGCGAATGCCATTCTGGCATCGGACGAGACGATCATTCCCGCCACCAGGGCGGCGAGGACGATCAAAAGGGTGAACCTGGGCGTTGTCCATGCCATAGCGCAGTCTCCATGAACCGGGAGGGGTCCCAAAAGCCGGTCGTCGACGGCGTGCCAGAGGCCTCGAAGCCACTAGGGCGGGGTACGCCAACCGAAGAGTTCTCGAACGGTACAGTCGACCAGCAAGAACGGTGCCCGGTCGAATCGGTGGGAATCTCAGACCTGGTCAACGAAGAACTGCTCCAAGCGACCGAAGAGCCAGAGACCCAGAAATAGTACCACAGCAGCCGTCAAAATCAGGCTCCCCGTGCCGTCGACCCAGGCCAACTCGCCGCCGAGGAGCGCCTGGCGGTAGAGGCCCACCAGCGGCGTCAAAGGATTGAGCGCCAGTACCGGCGCCGCACGTGCTGGGATCATGTTGAACGAATACACGATCGGGGTGAGGTAGAACCAGCCCATCATCAGCATGCCAAGCACCTGCGCGGTGTCGCGAAAGAAGGTGTGGATCGCGCACGTCAGCAGACCGATGCCGACGGTCAGGGCGAGCTGCAGCGGCAGAGCTACCAACAGCAGCGGCAGACTCTGCCAGCCGAGGTCGCCGAGCACCGCCAGGAGCACCACGAAGACGGTGGCGGCGATGCCCTCGTGGACCAGGGCGCTGGCCGCCGGGGCGAGCACCAGGGTCATGAGAGGCAGGCGAGCCTTCTTGATCACCGCAGCGTTGTCGACGATCGCCGTCGACGCCCGCGTGATCCCTTCGTTGATTGCCATCCACGGCAACAGGCCGCAGAACAGGAAGATACCGAAGTTGTCGGTCAGCTCGATCTCGAGGTTGAGCCGCAACCCCATGATCTTGGCAAACACGAAGGTGAACAGCAGAAGCTGCCAGACCGGCAATGCGAACGACCAGAAGAACCCGAGCACCGACCCGGCGTAGCGGGCCTGGAAGTCCCGCTTGATCAGCTCCTTGAGCAGGAAAGTACGGCCTTTCATGAGATCTTGACTTTATCGCAATGCTCAAGTAGCATCTTTCGTCCCGGTCAGGTTCGTGAGGATACGCTCTGAATTCGGCCGCCACAAGCCTGCAAGGAGGCGCGAGCGCAATGGTCTTCGTTCACAAGATTCGTCAGGTTCAACTCGTGGGCCCCAAGATCCGGCAGATGCGCAAGGAGCGTAAGCTGACGCAGACCGAGCTCGCCTCCCGCATCGGTATCCAGCAGTCCGATCTCTCGCGCATGGAGAAGGGCGAGTACCGGGTGAGCCTCGACACCCTGTTCAAGATCCTGGCGGTATTCAACGTCAGCATCAGCGAGTTCTTCGACGACGTCAACCGCGAGTCACTGACCCCGCGGGACGTGCAGGTGATGCGGGATCTCAAGCGCCTGCCCTCGGGCATACGGCGCGAGGTGGAAGAGTTCATCGCCTTCAAGCGCAATCAGGGCAAGCTCGGCGCCGAGCCGGAAGGCGACGCCGAAGACGAGCACGAAGAGCGCAACTCCGGTTCTGCCTGACTCTGCGGTAGCTCTGGCTGATCGCCCCGAAGACCCGAACGGCCAGAAACCGAATCAGCGGGCGGCTCTGAACTGCTCTTCCTGGAACCCTTCGAGCTCACGGCTCGCGCGCCTCACCCGGTGGACACGAGGCGGCGCGGGCATCTCGCCGGTTTCGAGTGCGGCGCGTAGGTCATCGCGCAGCGCCAGGAAATCCGGCATCTGGTCGCGCGGTATCGGTTCCACCGGCTCGCTCTTCAAGCGCAGCGGATCGAGCCAGCGGCCGTTCTGCTTCACCCGGTAGTCCAGGTGCGGCCCGGTCGACAGACCGGTGGAACCGACGTAACCGACCAGATCGCCCTGGGCCACCCGCTTGCCGCGGCGAATTCCCTTGCCGTAGCCCGAGAGGTGGAGATACGAGGTCTCGTAGCCGTTGGTGTGCCGCACCTTCACCATCTTGCCTGCCCCACCGCTGCGGCCGGCGAAGGTCACGACGCCGCCGGCGGTGACCCGCACCGGCGTACCCGTCGGAGCCCCGTAGTCGACCCCGTAATGCGGGCGGTGTACCTTCAGCACCGGATGAAACCGCCGGTTGCTGAAGCGGGACGTGACGCGGGTGAAAGGCAGCGGCGAGCGCAGGAACATCTTCTGCAGCGGACGGCCGTCGCCGTCGTAGTAGCCACGATCGCCGAACCGGTAGGCCTCGAGCTGCCGGCCTCCGTTTTCGTAGACCAGCGCGAGGATCTTGCCCAGGCCGGCGTACTCGCCGTCGAGATAGATCTCCTCGTAGACCACCTGGAAACGGTCGCCCTTGCGCAGGTCGCGATTGAAGTCGAGGTCCCACTGCAGGACATTCGACATCTCGTAGGGCACCTGCTGCCGGCCGCCGGCCGCGACCACCGCGCTCACCAGAACGTCTTCGAGCACGCCCTCGATCCGCCGGATCGTGACGTCGCGCGCGTACTCACGCATCGAGCTGGTCCAGCTCGAGCGGCCGCGTTTCAGATCTACCCAGCCCTCGCCACTGACCTCGAACTGCAGACTCGAAAGCTGAGAGGAGGAGTCGAAATAGGCGAGGCCGATCTCGCCCGAGCGTAGCTTGCGAACGTTCAGATGATCGCCGAGAGCCGTCGTGACGGCTCGTGCCTGGCGGCCGTCGAGGCCCAGGTCTTCGAGCACACCGCCCAGGGTCTGACCACGGTCAAGATGGATCGGTCGCGGGACCCGAGCCCGATCCAGGTCGAGCACCGGCTCACCCGGATGCGGCTTGGCCGCCAGCACGGCATCGTAGCGGGGCGTCTGCGCGACCGACAGTGGGCCGTTGATCCAGCCGTCGACTTTCCGGGTCCAGAACCCAATGAGAAGAGCAGCCGAGATCGGCAGGATCATCAGCAGCGAACGCCACCGGCTCGGAGGGAAGATCTCGCGGGTCCACATGAAGGCCGGCATCTTAGCAGAGTTGAGCCCCTTGCCGCGTTCGCCACCCGCCAGACCGATCCCGGGGGTCCTGGGGAACGATCGGCCGTGACTTCAGCCAGGGGCGGCATCTTCGGATGTCGCCGCGTGGACTGCGTCCCGGAATCACGTCTTCAGGAATCGAGAGGTGACAGACGACGAAACATCACGTTTCGAGTCGGCAAGACGTGTTGTTCGTCTAGCGATCACGCGATAACGCATCGAAACGTGACGAACGTCCGAACATCACGTCTCAATCTTGCAAGACGTGATCTCCGGACGAACAACACGTCTTGGCGGCGCAAGACGTGTTGTTCCGCCGCTGACCGCGCCTTCCATCGGCGTGACCGTGGCCGTGGCCGGAGCCGACTCGGAGGGCTCCCCAGATCCTGGCCGCGCCTCGGGAGAGCTGCTCCGTCGCCCACACGCTCCAAGCGGCTTACTGCTCCGGCGGAGCCAGCTCGACCTGGACCTGGGCCCGGCGGATCGCTTTCTGGCGGCGGTCGTAGACGTCGCCGCCACCTTCGAGCGACATGCCGCGGGCGTCGTCGAGGGCCTGGCGCGCTGCTTCGTGCTCGATCTCTTCCGATGCGCGGGCCTGCTCGGTGAGCAGGGTGAGCTTGTTGTCCACCATCTGCGCGAAGCCGCCGTCGACGTAGAAGGCGTGCTTCTCGCCCTCGCTCTCGACCCGCAGGACGCCGATGCCCAGCCGGCACAGGAGGGCTGAGCGGTTCGGCATGATGCCGATCTCGCCGTCGTGCGCCGGAAAGGCGGCGAAGGTGGCGTCGCACTCCAAGATTGCGTTCTCGGGGGTGACGACGCTGCAGTGGAACGTATCGGCCATGGATTCGTCCTTCCCGCCCCTAGGCGGCCATCTTCTCGGCCTTCTCGGCCGCTTCCTCGATCTTGCCGACGTACATGAAGGCGCCCTCGGGCAGGTGGTCCCACTTGCCGTCGCACAGCTCGTCGAAGGAGCGGATGGTGTCCTCGAGGCTGCAGTAGATGCCCGGAAAGCCGGTGAACTGCTCGGCGACGTAGAACGGCTGCGACAGGAAGCGCTCGATCTTGCGCGCCCGGCCGACCACGACCTTGTCTTCCTCGGACAGCTCGTCGATACCGAGAATGGCGATGATGTCCTGCAAGTCCTTGTAGCGCTGCAGGATCTGCTGCACCCGCCGGGCCACCCGGTAGTGATTCTCGCCGATGTACTCGGGCGCCACCAGGCGCGAGGAGGAAGCGAGCGGATCGACCGCCGGATAGATGCCCTTGTCGGAGATCGACCGCTCCAGGTTCACCGTCGAGTCGAGGTGGGCGAAGGCGGTGGCCGGCGCCGGATCGGTGTAGTCGTCGGCCGGCACGTAGATCGCCTGGATCGAGGTCACGGCGCCAGCGGACGTCGAGGTGATGCGCTCCTGGAGCTCACCCATCTCGGTGCCCAGCGTCGGCTGGTAGCCCACCGCCGAGGGCATGCGGCCGAGAAGCGCCGAAACCTCGGAGCCGGCCTGGGAGAAACGGAAGATGTTGTCGACGAACAGCAGCGTGTCGGCGCCGGTCTGATCGCGGAAGTGCTCGGCCATGGTCAGCGCCGACAGCGCCACGCGCAGGCGGGCGCCCGGCGGCTCGTTCATCTGGCCGAAGACCATCACCGTCTGGTCGATGACGCTCTTGCCGGTGTCACCGATTTTGGCTTCCTGCATCTCGAGCCACAGGTCATTGCCCTCGCGTGTGCGCTCGCCGACGCCGGCGAAGCACGAGTAGCCCGAGTGGAAGCGCGCCAGGCGGGCGATCAGCTCCTGGATGATCACCGTCTTGCCAACCCCGGCGCCGCCGAACAGACCGGCCTTACCGCCGCGCACCAGCGGGCACAGCAGGTCCATCACCTTGATGCCGGTCTCGAACATCTCGGTCTTCGAAGACAGGGTGTCGAAGTCCGGGGGCGCGCGGTGGATCGGCATGCGGCCCTCCTCCTCGATCGGCCCGCGGCCGTCGATCACTTCGCCGACCAGGTTGAATACCCGGCCCAACACTCCCTCGCCGACGGGGACCTGAACGGCTTCGCCGGTGTCGTGGATCTTCGCACCGCGCTGGAGGCCGTCGGTCGAGCCCAACGCCACCGCGCGCACGTGACCGCCGCCGAGGTGCTGGGCGACCTCGCACCAGAGCGTCTCGGGAACCTCTTCGCCCATGCGGGCGACGTCGACCTTGAGCGCGTTGTAGATCGCCGGCAGCTCGTCTTCCGCGAACCGCGCGTCGAGGGTCGAACCGATGACCTGTGTGACCGTGCCTTGGTTAGCCATATCTGAGAGTCCTAGAGTTCTTGAATCCCGGGATCCGAGCTACTCGAGGGCGGCGGCGCCACCGATGATGTCGAGGAGCTCCATGGTGATGTGTGTCTGTCGCGCGCGGTTGTACTGCCGCGTGAGGGTGGTGATCATGTCGCTGGCCGCGTCGGTGGCCGCCTTCATCGCCACCATGCGCGCTACCTGCTCGGAGACCACGGCGTCGGTGAAGCACTGAAAGAGGCGCATGCGCACGCTCGCCGGCAGCAGCTCATCGAGCAGCGCCTGGGGCTCGGGCGAGTACTCGTACTCGACCTTGCGCCCGCCGTCCTCCGCCTCGCCCTCGCTGGTCAGGGGCAACAGCTGGACCACGGTCGGCACTTGACGGCTGGAGGAGACGAACCTCATGTAGGCGACGTGCACGGCGCGGATCTCGCCGCGCTCGAACTTGCCGATCAGCTCGTTGGCCAGGGGCTCGATCTGGTCGAACCGGGGATCGTCGCCGAGATCGGTCATCTGGTGGGCCACCTCGCGCTTCAGGAAGCGGAAGTAGTTGCAGCCCTTCTTGCCCACCATGGTGACGTCGACCCCACGGTCCGCTCCGGAGGAGGCCTCGTCGTCGACATGCTCGATGGCGGTGCGCAGCACGTTGGCGTTGTAGCCGCCGCACAGTCCTCGGTTGGAGGTGATCACCATCAAGGCCGACTTCTCGACCTCCTCGTGGGTACGCATCAGGGGATGATCGGTCGAGCCCGCCGCGCGCGACAGGTCGCCGACCAGCTCGGCCAGCTTGTCGCTGTACGGTCTGCTGGCCACGGCGCGGCTGAACGCCGCCTGGAAGCGGGCGGTGGCGATGAGCTGCATGGTGCGCGTGATCTTGCGGACGTTGCGCACCGACTTGCGCCGCTTGACCAGGACTCTGCGATTAGCCATCGTCCTCCCCGCTGAAACGGTGGCCCTTGAAATCGGAGATCACGGTAGTGAGCGCCTGGGTCAGCTCGCCTGAAAGCACGCCCTTTTCCTCGATCTCCTCGAGGTGCTCGGGGAACTCGTCCTCGAAGTGACGATGGAGGTCGGCTTCGAACTCGAGCACCCTGTCCACGGGGACGTCGTCGAGCAGGCCCTTGGTGCCGGCGAAGATGCTGATCACCTGATTCTTGAAGGGGTACGGCGTGTACTGGGGCTGCTTGAGCAGCTCCACCATGCGCTGGCCGCGATCGAGCTGGCGCTGGGTGGCGGCGTCGAGCTCGGTGCCGAGTTGGGCGAAGGCCTCGAGCTCGCGGAAGGACGCGAGGTCGAGACGCAGCGAGCCGGCGATCTTCTTCATCGCCTTGCGCTGGGCGTTACCGCCCACGCGCGAGACGCTGATGCCGACGTTGACCGCCGGCCGCACGCCGGCGAAGAACAGGTCGGGCTCGAGGTAGATCTGACCGTCGGTGATCGAGATCACGTTGGTCGGGATGTAGGCCGAGACTTCGCCCTCGAGCGTCTCGATGATCGGCAAGGCGGTCATCGAGCCGCCGGAATCGGGGAAGTGGTGGATCCGGTAGTCGTCCTTGTCGTCGAGCGACTCGAGCCACGCCTCGGCACGCTCCAGGCCCTCGGGACGATGGTAGGTGCCGTCCTCACCGTCCGGTCGGTGCTCCTCGGGTGCAGCAAGGCCTTCGGGATGTTGGCGCGTCACCGAGCGGTCCTTGCTGTCCTCCGGGGTGTCCTTCGGCACCACGGCGTACTCGTCGCGCAGCTTGACGGCGCGCTCGAGCAGGCGTGAGTGCAGATAGAAGACATCGCCCGGGTAGGCCTCACGGCCCGGCGGGCGGCGTAGCAGCAAGGAGAGCTGGCGGTAGGCCTGGGCCTGCTTCGACAGATCGTCGTAGACGCACAGGGTCGGCTTGCCCTCTTCGTACATGAAGTACTCGGCCATCGCGGCGCCGGCGTAGGGCGCGATGTACTGCGCCGGCGACGGGTCCGCTGCCGAGGCCGAGACCACGATGGTGTAGTCCATGGCGCCGTGCTCACGCAGCTTCTCGACCACGCCGACCACCGTCGACTCTTTCTGGCCGATGGCCACGTAGACGCAGATGACGCCCAGGCCCTTCTGGTTGATGATCGTGTCGACCGCGATGGCGGTCTTGCCGGTCTTGCGGTCGCCGATGATCAGCTCGCGCTGACCGCGACCCACCGGGATCATGCTGTCGATGGACTTGAGACCGGTCATCATCGGCTCGTCCACCGGCTGCCGGGCGACGATGCCCGGGGCCTTGAACTCGAGCGGCCGGCGGTGAGGGGTCTCGATCACCCCGAGCCCGTCGAGCGGCCGGCCCACCGGGTCGACCACACGGCCGACCATCTGGTTGCCGACCGGCACGGACAGCAACTGACCGGTCCGACGCACTTCGTCGCCTTCCGCGATCTCCAGGTAGTCGCCCAGGATGACGACGCCGACCGAGCTCTCTTCGAGGTTCAGGACCTGGCCGTTCTGGCCGTTCTCGAACTCGACCAGCTCACCGGCCATGGCGTTGCGCAGGCCGTAGATGCGCGCGATGCCGTCACCGACCTCGAGCACCTGCCCGACCTCGGCGACGTCGATCTCACTGCGATATTGCTCGATCTCCTCCGCGATGACGGAGGAGATTTCATCAGCTTTGAACTTCATTCGATCTTTCCTCTCGCTTGGTGCGTGCGGTCGCTCCGGCCCGCCCTAGCTGGCGGCCTCGGCGGCCGCCCGCCGGCTGCGGTAGATCTCGGTCTCCGACCGTGCGCGCAGCGCTCTGCGCAAGCGGTCGATCTCGTGCACGACGCTGCTGTCGATCTTCTCGTCTTCGACCCGCAGGACCATGCCGCCGATCAACGATTCGTCGACCTCTTCAATCAGCATCGGCTGCTTGCCGCTGTGCTTACCCAGCACCGTCACCAGCCGCTGCCGCAGTCGATCATCGAGCGCGACAGCGGATCGAACGTGAACGTCGACCCGGCCGAGGTGCTCCTGATGCTGCAGGTGATAGGCCTTGGCGACCGCTGCAAGGAGCCCCAGGCGCTCCTTGCGATTGATCACCTGGAGCGCGTCGACCAGCAGGTCGCTCGCTTTGCCGCGCAGCAGCTTCTCGAGCGTCTTCTCCCGATCCTCGGCCTCGATCAGCGGACTGGCCAGGAAGGACGCGAAGTCCTCGTCGCGCTTCAAGTAGCCGACGATTTCTTCCATCTCCTCGGCCAACTGATCGGCCTCGCCCCTGGCTTTCGCCAGATCGTGTACGGCGCGGGCGTAGACGTGCGCCACGGCCATCTGTTTGTCGTCGGCCTTCGGCATGACTGGTTCCTGAGTCTCGTTCCGGTTTGGGTATCTGGCTCGACGCCCGTCAGTTCGTCCCCAGCCGCTCCAGCTCGGAGATCGAGTCGTCGATCAGGCGCTGGTGGTCCTCGGTCTTGAGCTCGCGGCCGACGATGCGCGCCGCGATGTCGGTCGCCAGCGTGCCGCTCAGACCATAGAGCTCCTTGACGGCGGTCTCCTTGGCGATATTGATCTCGCGCTTGGCGCGCTGGATCATCTTCTCCGCCTCGACCTTCGCCTCTTCCTCGATGCGCTGGCGCAGCACCTCGGAGTCGCGGCGTCCTTCCTCGACGATCGCCGTCGCCTCGGCACGCGCCTCGGTCAACTTGTCGTCGTACTGCTTGAGGCGGCCCTCCGCCTCGTCGCGGTCCTTCTTGGCGGTCTCGAGAGACTCGCGAATGAAGTCTTCCCGCGCCTGCAGGCTTTCGAGCAGCGGACCCCAGGCGTACTTGCCGAGCACGAACAGCACCAGGCCGAAGACCACCAGGGTCCACAGCACGTTGCCGATGTCGCCGGCGAAGATGTTGTTGCCACCTTCGCCGGACTCGGCCAACGCCGGCATGCTCAGAGCCAGCGTGCAAAGAGCGATGTACGTTGTCTTCGCGGTATACAGCGTTCTCATGGTTCTCCTCAACGGTCGTCCCGGACGGTGTCGTCCCTGGAGATCAGGGTCACGGGGCGTTCGAGCGACGGCCTCAGAGGGTCGCCAGCAGACCGATGACCGCGGCGAACAGCGCGACGCCCTCGATCAGGGCGGCGGTGATCAGCATCGCCGTCTGGATCTGGCCGGCCATCTCGGGCTGGCGGGCGATCGCCTCGGTGGCGCTGCCACCGATGCGGCCGATGCCGACGCCGGCGCCGATGACCGCGAGGCCCGCGCCGATCGGCCCGCCGAGGCCACCGATGCTACCGAAACCCGATTCGCCCTCCTGGGCGAAGACAGCCGGCGCGACCATCAGCGCCAGACCGAGAACGACCATCAACAGAGAGTACTTTGCGAGCTTCTTACTCATTTTCGATCGGTTCCTTTCTGTGCTTTCTTCTTTGGCGGGCATGCCGCCGTTCGGATCGGATCTGTCGTTTGATTTCGGACTCTTGCTGGTTCAGTGAGCGGCCGCTTCGTCGTGGTGGACGTTGACCGACATGCCGATGAACAGCGTCGTCAGGTAGGTGAAGATGAATGCTTGCAGGAAGGCGACGAAGATCTCCAGCATGTTGAGCGCCACGCTGCCCGCCACGATCGGGATGGCCATCCCCAGGCCGATGCCGGTGCCGAGCGCCGAGCCGGCCTGCAGGATCATCATCAACAGCACCGCCAGCAGCACGTGCCCGGCCAGCATGTTGGCGAACAGACGTACCGCCAGAGCGAAGATCTTGGCGATCAGGCCAAGGACCTCCACGACCAGCATCAGAGGCTTCAGATAGATCGGCCCGGGCATGAAGTGGGCCAGATAAGCCTTCCCGCCGTACCGCAGGCCGTTGAAAACCATCAGGATGCCGGTCAGGATGGCCAGGGTGGCGGTGACCCAGACATTGCCGGTCGGCGTGCCGCCGACATGGAGACCGGTGAGCACTGGCATCACCGTGCCGAGCGGCAACATGCCCAGCAGATTCATCGTCAGGATGAAGAAGAAGACGCTCCAGATGTACTTGATGAACTTGTCCGCGTAAGCGCCCAGGTGAGGCTCCGCGACCTCCTTGCGGAAGTACTCGCAGACCATCTCGACGAAGCTCGCGAACTTGCCCGGCACCATGCGGCCGATCTCGCTCGAATCCTGCCGCTTGCGCATCAGAACGGGAAAGACTACGCACAGCAGGACGGCGGCGAGGATCATCATCACGATCTGATCGCTGAGCATGGTGATGACGCCGTCCTGGGTCAGGAAACCGAAGTCCGCGTCGCGCGTCACCAGGGGGTGCGGCAATACGTGACTCAGCGGGTTGTCGCTCGCCGCTTGCATGTCATCGATCCTCCGTTCTGTCTCTACGCGCCGGTTCGGACTTTAATCGCACCCGGTCTCGAGCCAGACTCTGTTTCCTGAATAAGACCTCTCGCCGCGCGAAGACCGTGTCTGCTACCAGCAGGCCGGCGTGGCTGATCGCCACCCAGATCAACAGCGGTTTGTTGGCGAACAGGCCGCTGAAGGCGACTGCCGTGGCCAGCGCGATGACCACCGCCATGCGCAGGACGATCGAGCCGATCAACGACGGCAGCGTCTCGACCTGTGTGCGACCGCGCGAGGTCAGCAGCGGCACCGTGCCGACCGCCGAGCCCACCAGGCTCACTCCGCAACCCATGACCATCGCCCATAAGCCTTCGTTACCGGCCCACCGAACCGTGGGCAGAGATCCCAGAACGAGAAGTGAGATCAGAATTCCAGCCGCCTGTTTCAGGAAATCCGGGAAGTTCCGGCCGGCCGCAGAGATTCCGCCCTCATTGTTTCGAGTCATCTCTCGACTCCGAACCGTGGAGATCCGGCTGGTTCAGTGCCCTGAGTGATGAACGGATGAAGTTGTAGAAACCGCCGATGAGGCCGCAAATCGCGCAGATCAAGAGGCCCCATGGACTTGTGTCGAAGCTCCGGTCGATCCAGTAACCCAACAGCGAGAAACCGGCGACCGCTGCGGCCAGCTCGATTCCCAACCCTGTGAGACGGAGCCAGGCTCGCTGTCCGCTCTCGTGCTTAGGTGAGGGCATGCGACCCTCTGGACAGCTGCATGGCTATGCGATCACGGGTCCTGACAGACCGGGCGGGCGTATTGTGCACCATGTTGCACGATCGGGCAAGTAGGAAAATCCAAGAATTTCACCGCCGTTCGAACCGTCCGTGGAACGGCGGCTCAACCGATGGTCAGCTTCCGACGTAGACGATACAGTAGGATCGACTACGATGCCCGCCGAGACCACACCAGAAGCCGCCACCGATCTCGATCTCGAATCCGCTCCCAGACTGGGCTGGGACTTCGAGGCGGCCGCCATTCCCTATCTGGATGGTCTCTACAACATGGCCTATCGGCTGACGCGCAACGCCGAGGATGCCGAGGACCTGGTGCAGGAGACCTACTTCAAGGCCTATAAGCACTACGACAAGTTCGAGGCGGGGACCAACCTGAAGGCCTGGCTCTTCAGGATCATGAAGAACACCTTCATCAACGGCTATCGCAAGAAGCAGAGCCAGCCACCGCAGAGCGCCTTCTCCGAGATCGAGGGCACGCTCGAGACCCTGGTGGAAGCCGAGACTGGCCATCAGGCCAAGAATCCGGAGCAGGAGTTCCTGGCCAAGGTACTGGACGAAGACGTCCAGCACGCGCTGGACGCCCTGCGCGAGGACTACCGCATGGTCATCCTGCTGGTCGATCTCGAGGGATTCTCCTACAAGGAAGCGGCGAGCATCCTCGAAGTGCCGGTCGGCACGGTCATGAGCCGGCTTTACCGCGGCCGCCGGATGCTCGAGCGAGTGCTGCTCGAATACGCCCAGAACCACGGCTACCTCCGCGGCGGCGAGCCGAACAAGATGCGTACCCGCGATGCCGCCAAGAATTGAGATGGGAGTTTCTTCTCTTTGACTGGAATAACGTGGTCGCGCGCCGGGTTGAACCTCTAAAAGGGACAGCGGAACGACCCCGGAGACAGGCGGAGTAATCGATGAACTGCAAGCAGGTCAAAGAAGAGATGGTCTTCCTGTTTGCCGACAACGAGATGGGGCAGGAGCTGCTGGTGGCTTTCAAGCGGCACGTCTCGGCCTGCCCACACTGCGCGCGCGAGGCGCGCTTCACCAGGACCTTTCTGACCATCGTTCGCAAGCGCGTCGTCCGCCAGTCCGCGCCTCGAGGTCTCCGGTCCAAGATCCTCGCCAGCTTCCCGCACCGGCGCTGATTTTCTACAAGAGCTCGCGAAGGCGCGCGTAGCCGGAGCGGCTGACGGGCAATCGGCTGCCGTCGTGCAGGATCGCCACCCGGCTGTCCTTGGCGTAGAGCTCGAGCCGCGCCAGCCGGTCGACGTTCAGCACGTAGGAGCGGTGGATGCGGACGAAGCGGCCGGGGTCCAGCGCGCCGGCGAGGTCGGTGAGGGTCTGCTGCTTGCGCAGCTTCTTCTCGCCAGAGGAGAACAAGACGTAGTCGTCCTGCGCCTCCGCGTAGTCGAGCCGTTCGACAGGCAGGACGTGGATCCGCGCGCCGTCGCGGATCAGGATCCTGCCCAGGTAGGGCGCGTCCGGGCGAGCGGCCCGTGCCAGCTCCGCCGACGGCAGCTCTTTGGGGGCGGCGCCTGGCCGGATCCGTTCCAGGGCCTCCGCCAGGCGCTCGGAGGTGAACGGCTTGAGCAGGTAATCGACCGCGTGCACCTCGAAGGCCTGCAGCGCGTAGCGATCGTACGCGGTGACGAAGATTACCTCCGGCCGCTCCTCGCCGAGCAGCTCGAGGACCTCGAAACCGTCGAGCTTGGGCATCTGGATGTCAAGGAACAGCAGATCCGGTCGCAGCTCGGGGACCACTTTCAGCACCTCGAAGCCATTGGCGCACTCGCCGACGACCTCGATCTCCGGGTGAGCCGAGAGGTACTCGCCCAGCAGCTGACGCGCCGGCGCCTCGTCGTCGACCACCAGGGTCCGGATCCGCCGGTCGGTCGTGCTCACGACGGCGCCCCTTCCGAAGGATCCGTTCCCAGCAGCCCCGGCAGCAGGGCACGATGCCTGACCTCGGGCTCCCGCGCTGGCAGCGCGCCCTCTACCAGCTGTTCATCGCCACGGCTCAACGGCAGTACGAGCGTCACCGAGAAGCGCTCGGGCGACTCTTCGACCTTCATCGCACCCTCGTTGCCGAAGCCGGCCGCGAGGCGCTGCCTCACGTTGGCCAGCCCGATACCTTCGGTATCCGCCGCGCCCCGGCTCGGTTGATCGGGATCTCGGGGATTGGCCACCCACAGACGCACGCGGCCACCCTCGGTCCGTGCGCCGATCTCCACCGTGCCGCCGTCCAGCAGATGGGCGATGCCGTGGCGCACCGCATTCTCGACCAGCGGCTGCAGGATCAACGGAGGCACCTCGCAGCGCGCGCAATGCTCACTCACCGAGCGCTCGACCCGCAGACGCTCCCCGAAGCGCACCTGCTCCACCGCCAGGTAGCTGTCGACCAGCGCCAGCTCGTCGTCCAGCGGGTGGCTCCCGATCTCGCCCACCCGCAGGCTCTGGCGCAGGAAGTCCGCCAGCGCGACGCACATCTTGCGCGCCTGTTCCGGATCGGCGGTGACCAGACCGCTGATCGAGTTCAGGCTGTTGTAGAGAAAATGCGGATCGACCTGGGCCTTGAGGGCCTTGAGCTCCGCCTCCCGGGCCAGGATTCGCAGCTCGTAGGCCCGGCTCTCCGCCGCCCGCGAGGCCTCCGAGGTAATGAACAGATAGTGCACCGCCACCGCCAGCGAGAACAGCAGGACCCCGAAGACGACGACCAGCGTCAGGCTCTGGCCATAGAACCCCATGGTGCCCGAGAAACTGGCCATGAAGCCCAGAGCCCGGGCCAGCACGGCGCCCAGCGCGGCCATCAGGCCGCCGGACAGGGCTGCCGCGACCAAGAGAGCGACGCCCAGGCGCTCCGCGCGCCTTGCGCCGAGCGGCAGGCTGCGGCAGAGGTACCAGGAAGCCAGGCAGATGAAGGAATGGATCAGCAGCAGCGGTACCGCGAGAGCCATCGCCTGCAGCCTGGGCGCTCCGGCCGTGCGCACCAACAACTCACCCAGCAGCAGGCCCGCCTGCAGAAAGATAAAGAGGTAGAGGGCGAGGCGCCGTCGCTGGGTGAGGATCGGGTGCATGGACAGGCGACCAACGGCTAGTTCTTGACCTCGACGCCCCCCATGATGGCGAATCCCTTGACCACGAGCTCCTGGCGGGGCTCGCTCAGATCCGAGGCAGCCGGCGGTCGGGTGTTGTCCTCGTAGCCGCCCATCAGCGGCAGGCCTCTGACGATCACCGTCCAGTCCTCGGGCACCCTGATCTCGATCCCGCCCCAGAAGGCGAAGGCGTCGACCACCGCCGGGCCGTCCGCGATCCGCGCCTGGCGCAAGTCGATCTCGCAACCGCCCATGAACGCCACCATGTCGCCGCCGCGAAAGTCCGGCGCATTGGACGTGCGGCTGACGCCGCCCATCACCGCCACCGCGTTGACCGTCGAGGTGCTGTCGGGCGCCACCCGGCGCTTCTCGCCGCTCAGGCCCCGCCAGGCGATACGGGCGCCGACGACGACCAGGATCAGCGGCCAGTAGTCCCTGATGCTGAACTCGATCTTGCCCAGGATCTCGAGCTGCAGCAGGGTACCGATGGCCACCAGTAGCAGGCCCGTCCACCGGCTCGAGGAGCTGCCCGGCCAGAACAGCTTGCTGGCCCCGGCACCGACCAGGATCAGCGGCCAGAATTTGAACACGTCGTCCGCGTCGTCGATCCAGCCCATCTGATCGAACGCGAAGACCACGCCGATGACGATCAACAGAAGACCGAGAATCAGCCTCGGCGTGAAAGGAGACGACCTTCGCGGGGCGGTGATGGGAGAAGGGTCCGATCTCATCGCTTTTCCTCCAGCGTGGGTCCGGAAACGAAATAGTCGCGACCGGCGATGTAGGTCCCGAGAACGACCAGCAACAACGGCCAGCTGAGGCGCAGAGGAAAGAATCCGAACCGAATCTCCAGGTAGTGGCCGTCCGGCGTCAACAGATTGCCGAGCAGCAAGAGACTGCCGGCTAGCACCGCCAACCGGGCACCGCCACGCCGTGGCTGATTGCGATCGGCCAAGTGGCAAAGGCCGATGCCGACCAGCGCCAAAGGCCAGAGCCCCAGCAGTTGCTGCCAGCTGACGTGGCCCAGCTCGTAGAGCCAACCGAAGATTCCGACCAGCACTACGGCAAGGCCCCCGATTATACGGTCGTATCGGATCGGTCCGCTGGTTTCGCTTCTCATCTTCGATCTCCTCGTCTATCCACACCATACGGGAAGGCGGGCGGCGAGATCCCGCGGCACCGGTCAACGGCGGCCAGGAGACGGCGAGCGGCGCCCGGAGGCTCGGGGCGATAGTCTCCAGGAGTGAAGCCGCTGCCGATCGACGCCGTGCTGCCCAGCATCACCGATGCCCTCGCCTCGGCCTCCGCGGTCGTCTTGCGCGCGCCGACCGGCGCTGGCAAGACCACGCGGGTGCCCCCGGCTTTGGTCGACGCCGGCATCGGCGACGGCAAGCGGCTCGTCATGTTGGAGCCGCGCCGGATCGCCGCGCGCGCCGCGGCCCGGCGAATCGCCGTCGAGCGTGGCTGGCACGTCGGCAAGGAGATCGGCTACCAAGTGCGCTTCGATCGCCGCGCCGGACGTGAGACCCGGATCCTGATCGTCACTGAGGGCATCCTGATCGGGATGCTGCAGCGGGATCCATTCCTCGAGGATATCGGCGCGGTGGTGTTCGACGAGTTCCACGAGCGCAACCTTCAGTCCGATCTCGCCCTGGCCATGGTGCGCCGGGTGCAGGCCGAGGCTCGAGAAGACTTGAAGATCGCCGTCATGTCCGCCACCCTCGAGCCACGACCGATCGCGGACTATCTCGGAGATTGCCCGATCGTCGAGAGCCGGGGCCGGCTCCACCCGGTCGAGATCCTCTACCTCGACCGGGCCGACGATCGGCGCCCGGACGAGCGCCGGCCCGAGGCAGTGGTGGCGGCCGGCGTCCGGCGCGCGCTCGACGCGATGGATGGCGACGTATTGGCTTTCCTGCCTGGCGTCGGCGAGATCCGCCGCACGGCAGAGCTCCTGGAGTCGGCCGCGCGCGACCGGGGGCTGCGCCTGCTCTCGCTCTACGGCGACCTGCCAGCCGAGCAGCAGGACGCGGTGCTCGCGCCTGGATCTCGTCGCAAGGTGGTGCTGGCGACCAATGTCGCCGAGACCTCGATCACCATCGAGGGCATCTCCGCGGTGGTCGACAGCGGCCTCGCCCGCGAGCTACGTTTCGACCCTGCCCACGGCCTCGACCGGCTGGGGCTGGTGCGCATCAGCCGAGCCGCCGCGGACCAGCGCGCCGGCCGTGCCGGCCGCCAGGGGCCGGGCCTGTGCCTGCGCCTGTGGACCGAGCACGACGACCGCAGCCTGGCGCCGGCGACCACCCCGGAGATCCGGCGCGTCGACCTGACGGCACCGGCTTTGCAACTGCTGGCCTGGGGTGAGAGCGACCTGGCGGGCTTCGGCTGGTTCGAGCCGCCCGACCCCGCGGCCCTGGAGCGAGCGCTCGAATTGCTCGCCGACCTCGGTGCGATCGACGCCTCCCGGAGCATCACCCGGCTCGGCCGCGCGATGGCGCGTCTGCCCGTCCACCCGCGACTGGGCCGGCTTTTGATCGCCGGACATGAAGGCAGCGAGCTCGAACGCGCGGCGCTGTGCGCGGCGCTGCTCTCGGAGCGGGATGTCGTCCACCGCGGCGCCTTCCACCGCGGTGATCAGAGGTTCGGCGCGCGGACGGTCGGGACATCGGACCTGCTCGACCGACTCGATGCGCTCGAGTCATTCGTCGCGACCGGGTACGGCGAAACCGCCATCGGAGAAATCCACCGCGGACGGGCGCGTCACATCTCGCGGGTCGGGAGACAGCTCGCCACGATCGCCCGCCGGGCGCTGCCGAAGCTCGGTGACGCATCCCCCCAGGACACCGAAGAGCTGCTGCTGCGTTCTCTGCTCGCCGCCTATCCGGATCGCGTGGCACGACGCCGCGCGGCCGGCCAGCCGCGCGGCGTGATGGTCGGTGGCCGGGGCGTCCGCCTGTCGGAAGCCAGCTGCGTCCAAGAGGCGGCGCTCTTCGTCTGTCTGGACCTCGACTCGCGCGGCACCGAGGCGCTGGTGCGGCAGGCCTCCGCGGTCGAGGCGTCGTGGCTTCCGAACGACCAGATCGAGACCTCGACCGCGGCGGCCTTCGACAGCGAGCGCGAGCGCGTCGTCGGCCTGTGGCGCAAGCGTTACCGCGATCTCGTTCTGGAAGAGCGGGACCGCGATCCGCGGGAGTGCGACGGCGGCGCCGAGGAGGTCGAGCGGATCCTGGTCGACGCCGCCCGCGAGCGCCTCGATCGTGCCCTGCGGCTCGACGAGCCGGGCGTCGCCGCCTTCCTCGCCCGCGCCCGCAGCGTCGTCCATTGGCGACCCGACCTCGGCTTGCCCGCTTTCACGGCCGAGGATCTCGCCTCTTCCCTACCCCACCTGGCGGCCGGCAAGCGTTCGTTCGACGAGCTGCGCCGCGCGCCGCTGCTGGAGATCCTCCAGGGGTCCATCGGCTTCGAGCAGCTCCAGACCCTGAAACGCATGGCGCCCGAGCGCGTCGCGGTGCCCAGCGGCAGCCAGATTCGGCTACGCTACGAACCCGGCAAGCCGCCAATCCTGGCCGTCCGCATCCAGGAGATGTTCGGCCAGCGGCAAACCCCGACGGTCGCCGGCGGCCGGGTGCCGGTCCTCCTCCACCTGCTGGCCCCCAACATGCGCCCGCAACAGGTCACCGACGACCTCGCCAGCTTCTGGCACAACACCTACCCCGAGATCCGTAAAGAGCTGCGAGCCCGTTACCCACGCCACGCCTGGCCCGAGGATCCGCTGACGGCACGACCCGAGAAACGCCCGGGCCGTCGCCGCAAGGCTTGAATGAGGCTCACTCGCTCAGTAGAGCCGGCGACATCGCCGCCTGCAAGGCCTCGTCGGTTCCAGCACTGCGCAGGATTCCCTTCAACCCGCCACGGAAGTGGAAGGCCCGGCGGCCGGCCTCCTTCATAAGCTCGGCGAGGTGTGCGCTCTTGAGCCCCACCTCACAGTAGAAGAGGTAGGTCTGCTCGCGATCGAATGACCGGTACGCCCCGAGTGCTTCGACGTAACCGAGCGACAGCGCCCCGGGATGGTGCCAGGATCTGAAGGCCATGGGCGAGCGTAAGTCGATCACAACCGCCCCTTCCGGCACGCTTTCCACTTCCAGGTCCGGTGCCGAGACCCTGCCGAGATCGAGCGCGCGGAGATCGAAGGTCGCGCGTTCCTCGATCAGGGCCTTCAGCTTCTCGGGATCCAGTCCCTGCTCCGCTCGCGCCACCCGGCTCACCTTGGCGTGGGTTTCCGGGCCGCGGGGGGTGAGGGCGCAGTACTCCGGCACCTGGGCTGATAGGTCGTGGGTACCGACGAGGCGGGCGAGATCGATGATCTCCTCCTTGTTGGCTGCCACCAGTGGGCGCAGGATCGGGATCTCGGTGGCCGAGGAGATCACCGACAGATTCGCCAGCGTCTGCGAAGAAACCTGCCCCACCGCCTCGCCGGTGACGATCGCGTTCGCCTTGACCATGCGCGCCAGACGATCCGCGGCGCGCAGCATCTGGCGTTTGAGCAACACCTGCCAGAGCGGCTGCGGGCAGCGTGTCCGCAGCTCCTCGACCGCGGGACGGAAATCGACCATGTGCAACTGGGGGCGATAGCCGGCGCTCCAATCGTCGGCGAGTACCTTGGCCACCGGCAGCACGGCATCGCGATGGGAGTCGCCGGCGAGGTTGCAGAAGAGGTAGTCGACCATTACCCCCCGGCGCAACAGCAGCCAGGCAGCAACCGCGGAGTCGAAACCGCCGGAGAGCAGCACCACGGCGTGTCCCTCGGTACCCAGGGGCAAGCCGCCCTGCGCCGGAATTCGGCGACTGGAATAGTAAGCGTCGCCCCGCCGCAGCTCGATCCGGGCGGTCACTTGCGGGTGTTTCAAGTCGACGCCTGCAGCGTGAGGTGCGAGCAGCGCGCCGAGCTCGCGCTCGACCTTCGGCGAACGGAACGGGAGTTTCTGGCTGCGCCCGCCGCGGCGTACGCGCACGGCGAAGGTCTTGCCCGCCACCACAGGCGCGAAGATCTCTTCTCCGCAGCGCAAGATGTCCTCCAGGCTCTGCCAGGGCCGCCTTTCGGCGGACGTCACCGAGCTGACGCCGAAGATCCGCGACGCCACCTCGCCGGCGCGCTCGGAAGATGATTCCAGGTAGAGTCGCGACCAGGTGCGCTTGATCTCGTGCCGAATACCCGCGCTGTCGAGAGCGTCGGCCAGGTTCCGGGCCAGACGCTCGCAAAAGCGGTTGCGCGTGCCCTTGGCCTTGACGCTGAGCTCGCCCGAGTAGTGGATTGCGTAGACCCGCCGGTGGTTGCCGCTCAAACCCCGAACCGCACCTTCTGCCGCAAGAGCCAGCGCCGGAAGCCGCTCGACAGCTGCTGCCAGTCGAGGTCGAGGCGCGACATCAGCTCCTCGGGTCGCATGTCGCCACCTGACGCGACATTCGCGAGGTAGCCGTGAAAGGCGGCGGCTTGCTCTGGGTCTTCATCCAGCAGGTAGCGAACCAGAAACGACGACATCAGGTAGTGGGTCTCGATATCGCCGCCGAAGAATGCTTTCTTGTCCATCGCCAGCAGCTTCTCCCAGGACGGCGCCGTGCCCGCCTCGACCATCTTGTACTCGGTCTGGAGCAACAACACGCCCAGACGGCGCCCGAAGAGCAGATTGGCCGGCCCGAGCGGCCCTCCCCTGAGCTCGCCCCGGCGATCCAACGACGCCATCGACAGATCGTTGGCCATGCCCTCGTCGAGCCACTTCGGCAGGCGATCGATGAGTCGCCCCTCGTTCCGCAGGAGCCTGAAGCTCACCAGGTGGGTCAGCTCGTGCAGCAGGACCGCGGTCAACTTCTGGCGCGAATGGGAGCCACGGTAGAGTACTACCAGGTCCGGGGTCCGAAAATAGCCGGCGGTATCGGCCTCGCGCACCTCGTGGCCACGCGCGCGCTGGAATTCCAGGAACGCGCGCTCGCCGCCGAAGAGCACCACCGATCCGGTGACGTCATCCTCGACCGGCAGTCCGTATCGCTTCGCATACAGGCTCGCGTGCTGCCGGGCGACCGTGGCGAGATCCTCGATCAGCCTCCGGTCGTCGATCTGGGTGTGAAGAGTGTAGGGGCCGAGCTGCTTTTGCGCCCACTCCGGTCCGAGATCCAGAGGCTCCGACTCCGGCGGCACGATCTGAATCTTCGGCGGCAGGCGGGGGCGCGGCGTGTCCGGATCTCGCGGCAGGCGCGGAGCCTCGAGGTCGACCCAGCCGACGCGATCACCGAAACGCACCTTGACCCAGTTCTCGCGCGACTCGAGCAGCGGCAGACGGACCTCCGGCAGGAGCGCGAGCACGGTGGCCTCGGAATCGGGCTCGAGATAGAGCGCACTGTCTTCGGCGAGGTCGATCAGCGTGGTGGCGTCCTCCACCGACCATCCCGCCGGCTGGCCGAGGACGGTCACCGCCTCTTCCCGCACGGGCTCTTCCCGCGCAGCCCCTTCCTCTTGCCCCACCGCAACCGCCGCGAACGGCACCAGGCACAGCAGACTTCGACCGATGGTACCGAGAGACATGGCTTCTCAGCCCGCCCGGCGCAAACCACGCGCCTTGTCGGTGAGCTCGATCTCGTGGGTCAGGTGGGCGCCTTCGAGCCAGATCACGACCTGGGAGCGGAGCTCTTTGCGCAGGTCGACGAGCGCTTTGTTCAACAGACGTTGATCGAGCACCTCCTGCTCCTCGCCCCAGGGCGAGGGCGGGGGCGGGGCCGTTTCGGAGCCTTCGGGCGGAATCGACCACACGAACAGAGGCACCCCCAGGCGGCGGAGATACTCCCGCACCACTTGTGGCGAGAAGCGGCTGTCGTCTCGTGTTTCTCCCGAACGGATCAACACCACTGCCCGACGCCGGTCGCCGGCGGCGGCCACCACGCCGGCGATCGCCACCGCATCGGCCAGCTGCTGGCGCGGCACGGCGACGTCCTGATCGGGGTAGAAGGCGTCGGTGAGAATGTCGAACAGCGGCCCGAAGTCACGTATGTCGCGGGAGACCTTCACCTGCTCCATCGCCAGCGGCGCTTCGCCCTGCCCGACCAGCGTCTGCTCGCGCTCGATGGTGGGAAAGGCGAATCGAACCCGGTCCTCGTCGTCGAGCACCGGAATCCGCACTGGCCGCTGACGGCTGGCGACGATGCGCTGCTGGTGCCGCTCGTGGATCCTGCGCAGGCCGGCGAGGGTGGCGGCGGACTTCTCGCGCACGATCAGGAGGTTGACCGGCCCCCGCTCCACCGCCACGACGGGCACGGCTCGCCCCCGCTTCTCGAACCACGCGGCCATTTCCCCGAGGCCAGGGGCGCGCTTCTCGGTGTTCATCACCAGACCGGTCAATTCGGTGGCGACCTCGTCTCCGTAGGTGCCGCCGAAGACCAGCTCGGCCTGGGCCTGTTCGGTCTCGGAGAATCGCAGCTCGGCACGCAGGAAGTGTAGGCCGGCGACGTCGTGCGGCGGCAACGGGATCGCCTCGAAGCTCTCCGCCGCCAGCGGCTGACCGTCGAACGTCAGGTTCACGCTCGGTGGCGTCTGGTGATCGAGCGCGGACCAGATCAGCCGCGCGTTGATCGCGGCCCTTTCACCGCTCCGATCGAGCGCCAGCCGGGCCTCGACCCGGTCGCGCGGCAGGTTCACCCACTGGCGGATGGTCTCGAGCTCGCGGCGCTCGGCGTCGTAGGCGGTGGCCGTCAGCTCGTGCGGCGACAGCCCGCTGCCGAAGTCGCAGTTGACGATCCAGGGCGGCCGTGACGAGCCGCCGACGAACCGGCCGTCGAGCCGGATCTCGACCAGCGCCACCTGTTCGCTCACGCTCAATTCCACTGCCTGGGTGCCGGTCACCAGGCCGAGAAGGAGAGTCACGAACTCGATCATCGTCTACGTCAGGTGCTGCTGCCGATCTGAATCGGGCGGCGGACGTAGGAGGATTCGCTGGCCAGCTCGTCGCGCACGCCGATGGCCACTCTCTGGCGGCCCCGGCGCATCCGCAGCTCCACGGAGTAGACATAGTACTGCTTGCGGGCGACCTCGATCTGCGCCACCGGCACGGTGAGCGGCACCTGTTCCTGCTCGACCGGCGACATGCGTCCGTTGTCGTCGATCACCGCCACCGAAAACCGCAGCTTGCCGTGGTACACCTCCGTCTGGGGTACCAGCGTGGCATTCTCCAAGGGCACCCGCACCTCGATCGGCAGCAGGTACCGGTCGGACTTCTCGGTGTCACGGCGCACCTGGTTGAAGCGCAGCTCGACCCCCATGGGGTTGGTGTCGATGCCGTAGAGCAGAGACGCGAGAGTGCCCTCCGAAAGGTGGGTCTCGGCCGTCTTGTCGCGGTAGCCGGTACGGTGGCGCACGGTCAGCCCCTTGCGCTTCACCTTCACCTCGATGTCGTGATAGCGCCCGTCGCCGGAATGCGACGGCACGTAGCCGAGCGAGTAGTAGTTGCGGAAGTCCGCGGCCATGCCCTCGAACGCCATCGCGATGTTGTTGGTGTTGAACGTCGCCAGGCCACCGGTGTCGTGGGCCATCATCAAGAGAGGCTCCTGCTGGCCGGCGACGCGGACGAAATCGGCCTCGGCCCGTGAGCCGACGACCACGCCGTCGGTGCCACGGCTGCCGCCGTACTCCGCCGACAGGCTGGCGTGCGAGCGCAGGCCGACCGCCTCGAGGGTGTAGAAAGTCACCCGGTTGGCGTTGGCCGAGGCGGTCAGCTCGCGGAACCGCCGCCGGTTGTCGTATTGGGACGAGCGCAGGGTGATGCCGGCCGCGTCGTCACCGAAGCGGCTGTCGAGCATGAAGAAGAGATCCTCGCCGGCGGTCATGGGAATGCCGTCCGAGACGTGGAGCACCGCCTTGCGCCCCGGTAGCCCGGCCAGCGAGCCCACCATCTCCTTGAGATAGCGCACCGTCGTCTCGACGTCGAAGTGAAGCGATTTGGCATAGAGGTCGACGTAGGCCTCGGCCTCGAACACCGTGGCCGAGTCCTCGACACGCCGCAGCACGTCCTTGCGATCGCTGTCCGCCTGGACCGCGAATCCGGATAGCTTCTCGAGCCCGTCGAGGGCGTCGCTGATCGCCCGCATGTTGGAGGTAAAAGACTGCCGTACGTGCAGCGAGCGGTCGAAGGTGACCAGCATCACCCGATCGCCGGGCGTAACGTGCTCGTAGAGGAACTGCCTGACCCCCCGGATCACCTTGTTGCGGTTGAACGGCTTGATGAACAGATTGTCGATGTAGATGATGATGTGCAGACGCTGATCTTCCGGCACCACGGGCTGCTCGACCCGCCGCAGATCGAGCCGCGGTTCGCGCTCCTCGTCCGGCGGCTCCGCCTGCTCCGCCGGTAACGACTCCGCTGTCGGCCGGCCGTCCTCGACGGCGAAGAAATTGCTGACCACCACCGGCTTGCCGTTCTCGAACAGCTCGAAGTCGTCTCGTTTCAGCCCTTTGATCCGGTTGCCCTTCTTGTCGGTCACGTAGACGTCGACGTTGACGACGTTGACGTCGATGGACTCGATGAAGATCTCGTCGGTCTCGGGACTGGCGGCGTCACCGTTGCCCTCCTGGGCCGCCAGAGTCGTCGAGAGAGCCAGCATCGCGCCGAGTATCAGCGCGACGAGCAGCGGAATCGCCGGTATTTTTGGTAGTCGTGTCGCGGGGGTTTTCACCGACGTCTCCTCTGGGGTGGGTCTTAGGTGCGCCGATCAACAGTAGACTAAATTCGCCTCCGGGGCGTCAAGCGCGAAGCCAAAGCTCAAAAACATGGATCGCCACGACTCAAAATCATGAATCGCCGTACCCTTCTCACTCTCGCCGCGATCTTCGCGATGGCGCTCGCCCTGCGCCTCACCGTGCTCCACGAGCGCTCCTCCGGCCCTGGTTTCCTGGCGCCGATCGTAGACGCCGGCGTCTACGACCAGACGGCCCGCCAGTTGCTCACCGAGGAAGGCGCGCAGCCGCGGTTGTTCTGGCAACCCCTGCTTTACCCCGTCTACCTGAGTGGGGCCTATGCCCTGACGGGCGGCTCGATCCCTGCCGCCAAAGTCCTCCAGGCGCTGCTCGGCGCCGTCACCTGCTGCCTGACGTTTCTACTGGCGAGCCGGCTCACGGACCGCCGCACCGCTCTGGCGGCGGCCGCGATCACGTGTCTCTATGGGCCGCTGATCTTGTTCGAGGGCGAGCTGCTGGCCGCCGGCTGGGCAGCCCTCTGGGCGGTGGCGCTGGTCTGGCTCTTCACCCTGGCCGGAGACCGGCCGAGTCCAGGCTGGGCACTCGCTCTCGGAGCCGCCGGGGCGATGGCGGTGCTCACCCGGCCGACGTTCTTGCCGTTCTACGGCGTCGCCTGGCTGTGGCTGCTGTGGCGGTGGCGCGGCGGTGATCGGCGCAAAGCTGTACTGGCCCTGGTCGCCGGCGTCGCCGCCTTCGGCGCCTTCACGCTGCCGGTGGCGGCCTTCAGCAAGAGCGTCACCGGTCACTTCGGCTTCCTGCCGGGCTCGGGCGGCCTCAACAGCTACATCGGCAACAACCCTAACGTCTGCGAAACGTTGAGCGTGCGGCCGGGTGACGAATGGGGCGAGCTGATCGAGCTGCCGGCGCAAGCGGGCTTCACCGGCTACGCGGAGCGCAACCGCTACTTCTATGGCCAGGTAGTGAAGTACCTGCGCGAGGACCCGATCGGCTACCTCACCGGCGTGGGTGGCAAGGCTCTGCGCTTCGCGAGCTCCCGCGAGCTGCCGCGCAATATCGACGTCTACTTCTCTCGCGGTGAGTCGCGTCTGCTGGCGGCGCTGTCCTGGAAGCTGGGTCCGTTCGGCTTCCCTTTCGGCCTTGTGCTGCCGCTGGCGATTCTCGGCGTCGCTCGCGGCTGGCGACGGCTGGGCGCGCCGCTCCTGCTCTTTCTGACGCTCTATCCGCTGGCCGTCGTTATGGTGTTCGTCACCGCGCGCTACCGGGTGCCGATCGTCCCGGTGCTGGCGATCCCCGCCGCCCTCGGCCTGATGGAGCTGGTGAGCGCGCTCCGTCCGGTCGGCCGGCATACGGCCGTGGCGGCGCTCATCGTCACCGCCGGCGTCCTGCTCTCAGTCCTGCCCGGCCCGTTCTGCGAAGAGGCGCTGAACATGGAGGCGGACTTCTACTACTGCCTCGGCTTCGCCCAGTCTGAACGGGGTGAGGTCGAGGGCGCGATCGACAGCTACCGTCGCGCACTCGACTCCGACCCCGGCCTGGAGCAGGTGCACTACAACCTGGGGCTGCTGCACGCTCAGCGCGACGAGCTGGAGGAGGCCGAGAAGAGCTACCAGGAAGCGGTCAGGATCCTGCCCGGCCACGCCCGCGCGCACAACAATCTCGGCTCGGTGGTCCAGCGCCGCGGTGACCTGGAGGGGGCGATCGAGCACTACACCGCCGCCGCCGACGCCGATCCCGAGATGGTCATCGCGCAGCGTAACCTGGCCAAGGCCCTGCTGTCGGCGGGCCGTGGCCCGGACGCTCTGGCGCGGATCGACACCCTGGAGGGGCTCGAGCCGGATCACGCCGAGATCCCGTTCCTGCGTGGCAGCGCCCTGATGCAGACCGGTGACGTCGCGGGCGCAACATCCGAGCTGCGCCGGGCGGTGGCCACGGATCCCGAAAACGCCCTGGCTCACAACGACCTCGGCACCGCGCTGCTCGGCGCGCAGGACCTCCCCGCCGCCCTCGAGCAGTTCGAGAAGGCGATCGCGCTGGATCCAGAGCATCTCCAGGCCTACAACAACGCCGGCGCCGTGCTGGCGATGACCGGCGATCTCGAGGGCGCGCGCGTCAAGTTCGAAGAAGTGGTGCGCCGCTCGCCGGAGTACGCCGACGCCCGTTACAACCTGGCCACCATCCTGCTGCGCCTGGGCGACGTCGGCCGCGGAGTCGAGGAGCTCCAGCAGGTCTTGCGACTGCAGCCGAACCACCCCCGAGCGACAAAGCGTCTGCAACAGCTCATGGCTCAGATGCAGGCCGTGCAAGGCGGCGTCGGTCCCGGCTGAAGCGAGACCGCAATGGCTGGGTCGCGCTCGGTGCCTTCGCTGTGCCTTGGCTCGATCTACCCCTGCTGGAGTACCGATGGAGGAGACAGGCTAACCTATGCCGGACGCCAACAACTTACTACCACGCCAATCGAGAAGAGATCGAGTCGGATCTCGACGCTCAGGAAGCTGAAGCCAAGGCACCCGCCTCGTCACCTTCGTCGCGCCGGTCTTCTGGCTTGCCAGCCGGCCCGGCTTCCAGATCGAGCACGTCTGGTACCTCTCCGTCGCCACCGTCGCCTTCCAGGCCCTCCTCAGTCTCGGACTACTGAGCCGTCAGCTCAAGCGCCGCCTGCGGTTCGACGCCGTCCCGAGCCAATGATTGGAGGTCCCCGGGGTACGTCTTTCGGGCGTCGGAAATGTCCTTCCCCGGCTCGTCGGAATAGCCTTTCGGCGTCGAAAATCTCCTTCCCCGTGCTCGGGGAAGGACTTTTCCGAGCCGGAAATGTTGTTCCCTGTCCTCGGACGAGGACATTCTCGGGCCTGGGAAGCCGCTGGCCTGGACACGATAGGTACCATTTCGGGCCGAAAATGTTGTTCCCCGAGGTGTCGGCAGGACATTTCGGGCGCGAGAGGGACCTTCCCCCTGCACGGGGAACAACATTTCCGACGTCAAAATGTTCTTCCCCCTGCTCGGGGAAGAACATTTTCGGCGCAGGACAAGAGTTCCCTTAGGCATGGGGAGAACATTTTTCTCCCCAAGGGAGAGTCGGCTGCTCGAACAGGACACGATATGTCACATCCCGCCCGCCAGCCAATGGAAATTGAGCGCGATTCGACGGCGTCGAATCGCTATCATCCTATGATGGCAAAGCCATCGTCGAGGACGTTGGCCTACGGCTACATGCGAACTGGGCACAAAGTCACATGCGTGAAGACGACCTTCTGAGGAAGCTCCAGCGCATCGAGGCTCTCTTCGCCGGGGCGACCACACCGGGTGAACGCGAGGCAGCCGATCAGGCTCGCCAGAGAATGCTGGCTCGCCTAGAGAAGACGGCGGCGCAAGATCCGCCAGTCGAATATAGATTTACGCTCTCGAACCAGTGGTCGCGCAGCTTGCTCGCGGCGCTGCTTCGCCGTTATGGCATCCGGCCGTACCGCTACCGGCGCCAACGATACACGACCGTCATGGCCCGGGTTCCGGCATCGTTCGTCGACGACGTCCTCTGGCCGGAGTTCGTCGAGCTCGACAAGGTACTCCAAGGACATCTGGACGAGATCGCGCAGCAGATCATCGCGGCGGCGATCCATCCGGAGACAGCCGAAGCCGAAGTGCGGCAGGGATCGCTGAAGCAGTAGGGGTCACCGCCGCTCCACCGGTGCCAGAGCCGCAGCGACCCCAAGGCCGATCGGATACCTGCCTGCACCTTCGTGATATCATGCAGGCATGGCCAAGCAACTCACCATCCGCGCCGATCTCGATCAATGATGTCTGGATCGCTGCAACAACGATCGACTGCGGAGGTCATTTGTTGACCTTTGATCAGGACTTCGAACGCGTCGAGGGCCTCAATCGGACAATCCTCACCTGACTGACGATCTACGACGCCAACATCCTCCTCAGACCTGATCCACCATCACCGCCCGCAGATACATCCCCGCCGACATCCGCCGCGTCGGCACCGACTTCTCGTCGAGCTCGAGCTGTATGAGGCCCGGCCCGGGCGTCGACGGTGCCCAGTGGTGGCTCCAGACACCCCAGCCGCCTCCCGGCGGCGCCGGCTGGACGCTGACCGGCACGAAGGGGTCCCGCGGGCGGAAGCGGATCTGGAGACGGCCCTTGGTGCGGTCGCCGCCCCAATCGATGCCGACGACGCGGTAGCGAATCTTGCCGTCGACGCGCCACTTCTCGACCCGCACCGGCATGGCCGCGCGATCGACGGTGGCGGGCTGGTAGTCGGCGGCGCTGGTCGGGACGCCGTTCTGGAAGGTGCGGGCGGCGAATTCGCGCATCTGGGAGGTGGCGGGTTGGTCGGCGTCGACGAGCTCGATGCGATTCACCCACTTGATGCAGCAGCAGCCGTACCAGCCGGGCACCACCAGGCGCACGGGGAAGCCGTGGTCGGGGGTCAGGGGCTTGCCGTTCATGCGCGTGGCGAGGAAGGCGCCGGCCTGGCTCAGCTGCTCGGGGGTGTAGATCCAGGCGCAGCCGGCGGAGGAGTTGGTGGACGTCTTGGTGTGGCCGTCGAAGCCCGTGATGCGCACCGCTTTGGCAGTGGACAGCGGTCCGGCGCCGGCCAGCATGCGGGAGAGCCGGACGCCGGACCACTCGGCGGTGCTGATCAGGCCGAAGCGGGTGGCGCGGCTGTTGCCCGCGCACTCGATGTGGTGGACGCCCATGTCCTGGACGCGGGGCTCGAGGTTGGCGGCGGACAACGACAGGGGCCTCCTGACCAGGCCGTCGATCCGGATGCGCCAGGGTCTGGAGCGGTCGAGCTGGTCGGGCACGCCGGTACGGACGAAGAACTCCTCGACGGGCGTGATCAGCCGGTCGCGATCGACCAGCGAGAGGTCGGTGTAGAGGCGCTCGTCGAGGCCGTCGGCGATGCGGGTGTGGAGCGGATCGGGGGGCTCGGCCTGGAAGGGCAGCTGGCCGAGCAGCTGACCGCCGCGCCACGGGTCGTCGCCCTGGCCGGCGGCGAGGGCTTCGCGTAGACCAGCGAGACCACTGAGACCGAGGACGGCGCTCAGGCCCACGCCGGTGCGGAGGAGGTCTCTGCGGCTCCAGGCCGCCCGCTCGTTCACGGGTTCGCTCCCGGCCAGGCCCGGGCTCGAGAATCTCGTGCACCGGCGACCGGGGCCGCGAACAAGAGGACGAGGCAGGGCTGGAAGACCCGGAAAGCTGGATTCATTTCGGAATGAGCCTACCGCAACCGCCCCAACGCCGCCCGCGCCTGCGCGTGCACCGCCGGCGGCGCCTCCATCTCCAGCACGGCGGCGAGGTGACGCTTGGCGCGAGCGACGTCGCCGAGGCCCGCGAGCAGCATCGCCAGGCGCATACGCTCGTGCGCGTCTTCCGGCGGCTGCCGGTCGACGAATCGGCCCAGCTCGCGAGTGGCCTCGGCCGTGCGGCCCAGCCGGACCAGGCACTTGACTCGCTCCATCTGCGCCTGCTGGTTGCCCGGCTCCGCCGCGAGCACTTGCGCATAGAGCCCGGCGGCGCGCTCGAACCGACCCTCGCGCTGGGCGACGCCGGCGAGCTGCAACCGCGCGGTGGACGATCCCGGACTCAGCTCGAGCGCTGTCTCCAGGTGCTTCCTGGCCAGATCCAGCTGGCCGAGGCCGGCAGCCACCACGCCCAGGTCCTGGTTCAGATCGGGATCCTCGGGCGCGAGTCTCACCGCTTCGCGATACTGCTCCAGAGCCCCGGCGAGGTCGCCGGTTGCGGCCAGTGCCGAACCCATGCTCTGGCGCACCACCGGATCGTCGGGCGCCAGCTCCAGGGCCTTGCGGTACTCGCCCAGCGCCTCCTCGTGACGGCCACCATAGGCGGCGTGCAGGCCGCGTGTGAGGTGGGCCGCGGCGCTGCGGGTGAAGCCGGAGAGCTCCTCGTCCCACGGATCCGAGCAGGTGGGCCGGGCGCCGACGCTCATCCGGCGCTGGGCGCTGCGATCCAGGTATCTCCGCCCCTCTTCCTCGCGCCCCAGGCGCAAGAGCGTCTGCCCCAGCGGGTAGAGCACCTGCAGGGCGTAGGGCTGCTCGTCGAGCGTCTTCTGGAAGTGCTCCGCGGCGCCCTCCAGATCCCCTTCGGCTCGCGCCGCTTCGCCGAGGCCGTAGCGAGCGGCGGCACAGTCCGCGTCGGCGGTCAGCGCGCGCTCGAAATGGCCACGTGCCTCGGCGGGACGGTCGCGCGCCAGCGCCACCTGGCCGAGCCGCAGCCGTAGCGGGGCGCTGTCCGGTGCCCCGTCGAGCGCTTCGCCCAGGATCTCGGCCGCGTCGTCCAGCCGGCCCTGCCGCCGGTAGACGCCGCCCAGGTAGTAGCGCCATTGCGGATTGTCCGCGTCGAGCCGCAAGGTGTTGCGGTAGCAGGCGGCGGCGGGCGGCAGCAGCTCGTAGGCGTGGTAGAGCTGCCCCATGCGGCCGAAGGCAGCCGCGAGCTCGGCAGGCTCCACGCCCGATTCGAGCTGGCGGTCGAGCTCGGCCCGCTCGGTGCCGAGCTGTTCGCGGACCGAGGATTCGACCGCGGTCAAGTCGGGGACGGGAGGAGTCTCGAGATCGGAGGGGAGCTTTGGCCCACAGGCGAGAGCCAGGAAGAGCACCGGCCAAATCCAGCGATTACTCCACTTCAACGCCCGAACCCTCGCTCAACGTCGAATATTGATCCGCCACGGCCTCGAAACTTTCCATCTTTCCGCTCGGCCACTCCACTACGACGCTCTCGACCTCCGCCGTTCCGCCCAACCCGACGAGCACCCGAGGATCGTTGGCCGACAGGTAGCTGCCGCCGGTCCGCACCCGGCGCCACAGGGTCGGGGCGTCGCTTCGCTCCACACCGACCCGCGCACCGAGCATGTCGCGCGCGGTCGCTTCGCCCACCAGACGCAGCCCCAGCCAATGGCGCTCGGTGCCGATCTGGTTGATCAGCAGCCGCGCCGGGCCGTTGTTGTTGCTGATCACCACGTCGACGTCGCCGTCGTTGTCGAGATCGCCGGTCGCCAGGCCACGGCTCACTTCCGAGCGGCGGAAGTCCTCGCCTGCACGCCGCGAAACGTCCTCGAACCGTGGTCCGCCCCGCGCCTCGCCCAGGTGCTGAAACAACAGGTTCGGCATGTGCAGCGGGTATGGATCTCGCTCGGCCACCAGGTCGGGGATCACCTTCACCGCGCCGTTGGCGGCCATCAGGTCGAGCCAGCCGTCGTTGTCGAAATCGAGGAAGGCGACACCGAAGCCGGTCATGGTGAAGCTCGGCGAGCCGAGGCCACTGGCCACCGTGACGTCGTCGAAGAACCCCGTGCCGTCGTTCAGGTACAAGGTGTTGGTCTCGAGCGCCAGGTGGGTGATGAGCAGGTCCTCGTCGCCATCGGCATCGACGTCACCCGCCACCACCCCCATGCCGGCCTCGGCCATGCCCTCGAGGGACAGCGCGCTGCCTCGGTTGAGGGCCTCGTCGCGGAAGCCGCCGCCGGCCTGCTGGAGCCACATGCGGTTGGGCATGCCGTCGTTGGCGACGTAGAGATCCGTGCGGCCGTCAACGTCGAAATCGCCGCTCACCACTCCGAGCCCCGAGCCCGCCTCGCCGGCGATGCCCGCGGCGACGCCCGCGTCCTCGAACTGGACTGTATTGCTGGCGGCGCCTCTGGCGCCGTTGCCACCCAGGTTGCGCAGCAGTCGGTCGCCCTGCGGCCGATAGCTGATCGGCCCGCAATAGTCCGGCGCGCCAGTGAGTGATTTGCAGCGCTTGTTGCCGGCCACCGTGAAATCCACGTAATTGGTGACGTAGATGTCGAGCAGGCCGTCGCGGTCGAAATCCAGAAACGTCGACGACACGCTCCAGCGCTCGTCGTCGGCGCCGCTCGCGGCGGTGACGTCCTCGAACGTTACCGTATTGCTGGCGGCGCCTTCGGCGCCGGCACCACGATTGCGCCACAGCTGGTTCGAGCCCAGGTTGGTGACGTAGAGGTCGATCCAGCCGTCGTTGTCGACATCGCCCGTGGCCACGCCCATGCCGAAGCCCGTGGCATTCAAGCCGCTTTCCTCGGTGACGTCCACGAAGCTCGGCTCGCCGTTCTCCAGGTCGTTGCGATAAAGCCGGTCGGTGAGCGGCCGCATCGCCTCGGACGGCGGGAACGTGGTGGCGCCCAGCTCGGTGTCGTCGAGCAGGGCGCCCTGCACCAGGTAGACGTCCAGGTCGCCGTCGTTGTCGTAATCGAAGACCGCCACCCCCGCGCCCATCACCTCGGCGATGTACAGCCCGCCCGACATGCCGTTGAAGTGCACGAAGTCGAGCCCGCGCGCGGACGCCTCCTCGGTGAAGATCGGCGGCGCGTCGGGCATCGCTTCCTCCGCTGGTTCCGGCGCCGGAGCCTCCGTCCCACAAGCCGCCAACAAGAGCAGCGCCGCCAAAGCCCTACTGCGCATTCTTCCACTGCTCCAATGCCGCGCGCGCCAGCTGCACCTGCTGCGGCCCCAGCTCGTGCCCATAGTCACCCAGCGCTGTCTCCATCTGCACGGTCGCCTCTCCGATCTTGCCGCCCTGCGCCAGCACCAAAGCGAAGCTGAAATGATGCACCCCCGAGGGCTCCAGCGCCAGCGCCCGCCGAAACAGCGCCTCCGCGCGCTCCGCCCGGCCCACCCGGCTATTCAGCATCGCCGTCTTGACCAGCTCGCCGGCCTTGCCGTCGAGATCGCCGGCGTCGGCCAGGCCGTCGTAGATCTCGAGCGCACCGGCAATGTCGCTCGAGCGTACCAATGCGTCGGCCAGACGCTGCTGGAGCGGCACGTTGCGCGGCTCGAGCGCGCGCGCCTCCCGGTAGCGCGCGATCGCCTCGGGAACGCGCCCCTGCTGCTCGGCGGTACGGCCCAGCAGGATGATCGCCTGCGAGAACTTCGGGCTCCGCTCCAGCACCGCGCGCGCCAGGCGCTCGGCCTCGTCCGCGCGCCCGAGCCCGAGCTGGTAGTGGGCCAGGAGGAAACCGAAACGCTCGCTGTCGGGAAATCGCGCCATGCCCGCTTCCAGAGCGACGATTGCCCCGGCCTGGTCGCCCTTCGCCGCCAGCACCTGGTGCCGGAGGAAGTAGTAGCTGCCGACACCGACCTCCTCGTTGTCGGCACGCAGCCGGTCGAGGCCTGCTTCGGCCTCTTTCAAAGCGCCGGCGGCGACCAGCTCGCGTACCTTCTGCAGCTCGCGCTCCAGCCGGATGCCGCGCTTGGGGTCGATCACCGACGCGGTCTGCGCCGCATCGGACGAGATGTAGCCCAGCGCCTCGAGGTGCGCCAGGTCCTCTCCGCTGCGCTCGCGCCGAGCCGAGTCGGCCTCCTGGGAGGAGAGCAGCAGCTCGCGCAACGCGCGGTCGACCCTGCGGACGACGTTCTTGCGCTCGGCGAAGACGTTGGCGGTCTCGCCCGGGTCCTGCCCCAGGTCGTAGAGCTCGCGGTCAGGCACCGAGATGTACTTGTGCTGATCCGAGATCAGGCCGGTCAGCGGCGCCCAGTTGTTCTCGTCGCGGCCGAGCATGCTCTCGAAGTAGACGTCACGGGCGGCCTCTTCATCGGCACCCGCGAGCAGGCCGGCGAAGCCCTGACCCTGGACGCCAGCCGGCGTCTCGATGCCGTACAGCTCGAGCAGGGTCGGCATCAGGTCGACCAGCCCTACCCGCTCGGTGACGGTGCGCCGTTCCAGGTGGCCGGGCGCGGCGACGATCAGCGGTATCCGCAGGTCTTCCTCATAGGCGAGGATGCCGTGGCCCACCTCGCCGTGCTCGCCGAAGCCCTCGCCGTGATCGGAAGTGACGACGATCAGCGTCTTCTCGGCCAGCCCCCGCGCCTCGAGCTGGTCGAGGATGCCGCCGATCTCGCGGTCGACGTAGGCCACCTCGCCGCGGTAGGGATCCTCGGCGAAACGTTGGTCGAAGGGCGCCGGCGGGGCGTACGGCTGGTGGGGGTCGTAGAAGTGCAGCCAGGCGAAGAAGGGCTCGTCGCCGCCCTCTTGCAGCCAGGTCTCGAACCCATCGGCCACCACGTCGGCGTCGACGTCGCTCGAAAAGCCGCGGATGAGCTCGCCCGATCCCAGCGCGTCGTCATAGTGGTCGAAGCCCTGGGCGAGCCCGAACTTGCCGCTCAGGATGTAGGTGGCGACGGTGGCGCGGGTGTGGAAGCCACGGCCTCGCATCAGCTCCGCCAGGGTGGTCTCGTCCTCGCGCAGGAAGTAGTTGCCGTTGTTGCGCACACCATGAGCGAACGGATACCGGCCGGTGAACAGCGTGCCGTGCGAGGGCAGGGTCAGCGGCACGTGGCTGTAGGCGTTCTCGAAGCGCACGCCGCCGCGGGCCAGCTCGTCGAGCCGCGGGGTCTCGGCGTCACCGTCGCCGTAGCAGCCCAGGCGATCGGCGCGCAGGGTGTCGATCGTGATCAGCAGCAGGTTGAGGTCCCGCAGGTCGATCTCAGCCGAACCCACCGTCGCGGGGGTCGAATCGGCCACCTCGGGAGCGGCCTCGCCCGAGCAGGACATGGCGGCGAGCAGCACGACCGCGATCAACATCGCCAGGAGTCCGGTCGAAGGGGCGCGGGGAGGTCTGGAGAGGAGGGTCGCCAAGGTGAAACGTAGTAGAATTGATCCGGCGAGCGCGCGTCAAGCGCCCACCTCCCGCCGCTCCCCGCAACTTTCTCCACCAGACGCACCATGTATCGCCCTCGAGAACCGATTTCGCGTCACCCCTCTGTTGCACGGTTGTTGGCCACCTGTGTGTTGACCTGCGCGGTACTTCTTCCCTCCTCGGGGCTCGCCGCTCCTCCGTCGCCGTCGAGCCAGCGGATGGCACGCCTGCTGGCGGAGACCATCGCCAGGATGAATCCGGCCAGCAACCCCTACGCCAACGACGCCCGCCTGCAGTTCGTCCGCTCGGTTCCGGCGCCCGAGGACAACCCCAAGGACCTGGCGCGCTACCTCTTCATCCTGGGCCAGGAGTCGGTGCTGGCCGGCGAGAGCGAGCAGGCGGTCGCGGCCCTGGAGCGCCTGCGCAAGATGGTGAAGGACGGCGAGGCGAAGCTCGACCCGAGCTCGGCGCGCACGGTGACGGAGCTCACCGCCCTGGCCTATCTGCGGCTCGGGGAGCAGGAGAATTGCATCGAGGACCACAACATCGACCGCTGCCTGCTGCCGATCCGCGGCTCCGGCGTGCACAGCAAACCCCGCGGCTCGCGCGGTGCGATCCGCATCTACCAGGAGTTGCTCGCCGAGGACCCCGGCAACCTCGACTACCGCTGGCTGCTGAACCTCGCCTACATGACCCTGGGCGAGCATCCCGAAAAGGTGCCACCGCGGTTTCTGATCCCGGCGGCCGCTTTCGAGGCCGAGCGGCCGATGCCGCGGTTCCGCGATGTCGCGCCGGCGCTCGGTCTCGACGTCTTCGGCCTGGCCGGCGGCAGCATCGTCGACGATTTTGACGGCGACGGGCTGCTCGACGTCGTTGCCTCTTCGAGCGGCCGGACCCACCAGCTGCGCTTCTTCAGGAACCTCGGCGACGGCACGTTCCGCGACGGCACCGAGGAAGCCGGCATCATCGGCATGATCGGCGGGCTGAACATCGCCCACGCCGACTACGACAACGACGGCCGCCTCGACATTCTCGTGCTGCGTGGCGGCTGGTGGGGGGACGCCGGCCGGCATCCCAACTCCCTGCTGCGCAACGACGGCGTCGGCGAGGACGGGCACCTCCACTTCACCGAGTCCGCCGAGCAGTCGCGGACCTTGAGGCTGCGCCCGACCCAGGTCGGTGTCTGGGCGGACTACGACAACGACGGCTGGCTCGACCTCTTCGTCGGCAACGAGACCACCGGCCGGAGCAGCCGCCATCCGGCGGAGCTGTTCCGCAACGATGGCCGTGGTCCGGATGGCCAGACCACGTTCACGGAAGTCGCCGCCGCCGTCGGCATCGACGTCGCCGTGCCGATCAAGGGCGCGGCGTGGGGCGACATCGACAACGACGGCCTGATGGACCTCTTCATCTCCAACAACCACGGCGACAACCTGCTGTTCCACAACCGTGGCCCGACCGCGGCCGGCGGCTGGTCGTTCGTCGAGATCGGCGGCCCGGCGGGCGTCCGCGAGCCGAAAATCAGCTTCCCCACCTGGTTCTGGGACTTCGACAACGACGGTGACGAGGACATCTTCGTTTCCGGTTACGCCGGCACCCTGGGCGACCTGGCGTCGGAGTACCTCGGCCAGCCGGTCGATCCGACCAGGTATCCGAAGCTCTACCGCAACAACGGCAATCTGACGTTCACCGACGTCGCCCCGAAGATCGGCCTCGACCGGGTGCTGGTGACCATGGGCGCCAACTTCGGCGACATCGACAACGACGGCTGGCTCGACTTCTACGCCTCGACCGGCAACACACAGATGCAGACCCTGATGCCCAACCGGCTGCTGCGCAACGACGCCGGCAGAAGGTTCGAAGACGTCACCGCCTCGGGCGGCTTCGGCCACCTACAGAAAGGGCACGGGATCGCCTTCGGTGATCTCGATCACGACGGCGATCAGGACATCTACGCCGTCATGGGCGGCTCCCATTCCGGTGACGGTTTTTACAACGCGCTGTTCGTCAACCCCGGCAACGGCAACCACTGGCTCAGCCTGGAGCTCCAGGGCGTGAGGAGCAACCGCTCGGCGATCGGCGCCCGCCTGAAGCTGACCGTCGCCACCGCGGCTGGCGACCGTGTGCTCTATCGCACCGTCAGCTCGGGCGGCAGCTTCGGCTCCAACACCCTGCGCCAGGAGATCGGCCTCGGCAAAGCGACCGCGATCCGCTCCCTCGAGATCCGCTGGCCGGGAAGCAAAGAGCCACAGACCGTGCGGGGCTTGCGGCCCGACGGCTTCTACCGTATCCGCCAGGGCTCGGAGCCCGAGAAGCTCGAGCGCCCGGCGTTCGCCCTCGGCGGCGGGGCGACGGCCACGCCTCGGCATCACGGCGGTTAGCCGGCCGGCGCTGCCTCTTCGACGGTCAAGGTGGCGTTGAGGGCTATCGGGGCCTTCACCTCCTGGCGAACGCCGGAGGGCCACACCACCTCCACCGAATCGACCTTGGTGGCGTCGCCTAGGCCGAAGTAGAGCGGCATGTCGCCGTGGGAGAGGTAGCCGCTCGTGCCGTCTTTCACCTGGAGGTAGCTCTTGCCGCCGGCGGTGACGGTGACCCGGGCACCGAAGCCCGAGCGGTTCGACGTCTTGCCGACCAGATCGACCTTCAGGTAGCGAATCTTCTTCGCTTCGGTCAGATTGCTGACCAGCACCAGAGGAGGGGCGTTGAACTCGTTGGTGACGATGTCCAGATCACCGTCCTGGTCGAGATCGAAGATCGTCGAGGCGCGGCTGCCCAGGGCGCCGAGGACCGTGATGCAGCCGGTCTCTCCGGCACAGTCCACATGTCCGGCGTCCGGACCGGAGCAATCGAGGTCGATCCACGGCTTGGCGGTGCCTGCCAGGCGCGGCTCCGCCCCGGTCTTGAAAACGGCATCCACGAACACTTTGCCCTGATTGTTGAGCAGAAGGCTGTTGATGGCGTAACGCCAGGGATAGTTCATGCTGGCGGTGATGAACACGTCGAGAAAGCCGTCGGCGTTGACGTCGCCGCTCGACAGCCCCCAAGGCCACCAGTTTTCGGCGTTCATCGCGTCCGAGACCTCCTCGAAGCGGCCCCCTCCCCGGTTGTGGAACAGGGCGTTGCCGAGCACGTGGTTGCCGTCGGTGGCCAGGGCCTCGAGCCGCCGCTGGCGCGGCATCTTGCTCTTTTCCTTGTGGGGGGGCAGCACCTCGATCATGTCGGTGTGCATGTCCGTGAGGTAGATGTCGAGCCGGCCGTCGTTGTCGTAGTCGAAGATCTGGATGCCCATCGTTCCCCACGGAGTGGCCGGGAAGTGCTCGCGGCCGACGCGGGCGAACTTCTTGCCTTCGATGTTGCGCCAGACCTCGTCGTGCCCCTGCATCGACGGGACGTAGAGATCCACCCAGCCGTCCTCGTCCAGATCGAACGGGCTGGCGTCGCCGCTCCAGCCACCGTCGAGCAGACCGGTCGCCTGGCTGACGTCTTCGAAGCGGTTGCCGCCGAGATTACGGTAGAGGATGCTGGTCTCGGTCCGATTCGGGTGCAGGTGCCCCGAGAACGCGTCCGGGTAGCCGACCCAGTAGTCGGCCGCGCCGCGTTTCTCAGACGTGTATTTGCCAACGTTGGTGACGAACAGGTCGAGCAGGCCGTCGCGGTCGTAGTCGAAGAAGACCGCGGCCGAGGAATGGCCGACGTGAGCGACCCCCGCGCTGGTGGTGATCTCCCGGAAGCCGCCCTTGCCGTCGTTTTCGAACAAGTGGTTGCCGAAGCGGGCGGTGGTCACGAAGAGGTCGGGGTCACCGTCGTTGTCGATGTCACCGAACGAGGCGGTGACCGAGATCTCGCCGGCCAGCCGGACGTCCGACTCCTTGCTCAGCTCGAAACGGCCGCCGCCGGCATTGAGCCACAGCTCGTTGGCCCCGACCTGGTTCGTGAAGTAGATGTCCAGGCGGCCGTCCGCGTCGACGTCGGCGACCGCCATACCGTTGCCGTGGTCGTAGTGCACGGCCTTGTAGTCCTTGGCCGCATCGTCGACGATCCGGTGCTCGAACCGGATACCGCTCGACGCCAGCCGGTCGGTGAAACGGAAGCCGTGGAAGACCGAATGCTGGCTGATCGCGGCGATCTCGGCCCGCGCTCGCAGCGGCAGCCAGACAGGATCGACGGCGCCGGGATGGGACCTCTTGGAATTCTGCCCGGGACGGCATTTCTCGCCGGCGGGAGTCGTCGTCTGCGCCGCCGCGGGGTAGCCGGCGATCAGACACGCGGCGAGCACTGCAAGGAGGGCGGACCGGGCACTCTGAAGCTGGAAGGGGAGCATGAGACGAGCCTCTGGTCGGGGGTTCTGGGTCGGCGGCGGCGGCGGACCGGCACAGAATATCAGGTCGCCGCCCGACGTTCAGCGCGAGGCCGACCGGGCTCCTCAGAGCAGCTCGAGCTCTCTGAGATCCGCAACCGGCTCGGCGAAGGAGCACGAGCCGTAGGAGGTGGCGAAGCCCACCCGCGCGGCGATGATCGCCGCGGCGTCGATCTCGTGGTCGCGCCAGCGGACGGCGCCGCCCGTGAAACGGATGGCGTCGGAATCGCGTTCTTCGAGCAGGGCCTCGACGTCGCCGGTGCCCATGCCAGCCGACTTCACGCCAGCCGCCGCCAGGAAGACGTTGAGGAAACCGTGCATGGTGCCTTCCGGGCTGTCGTCCTCGTAGGTCAGGCGGTAGTCGCCGCGCAGCGGATGGTGGAGGCCGGCGGTGGCCTTGAACGGCACGCCGGCGCTCGACGCCGCGACGATGAAGCGCGCCACCTCGGCAGCCGTCGGGAAGGCGTCGCCGGTGACGCCGCCGCTACGGATCTTGGCCCGGCCGCCGTGCTCGGCGAGCGCCGCCATGAGCGCCGCCGGGTCGTCCCCGTGGGGGATCTCGAAGTAGACCTCGAGCCCCGAGAAAGCGGCCATGCCGGCGGCGACGTCCTCGGGCGTCTGTGCCCGGCGCTCGATCGCCTCCACCACCGCGTGGCCCGCCTCGGCGTGGGCGTGATGGAAGGCGTCGATACGCTTGCGCGCCTCGGCCAGATCGCCGGGCGTGAGCACGCTCAGGCGCCACGGGACACCACCACTGTGCCAGAAGCTCGCCGCCGCGCTCTCGAGCTCGTCGAGCCGGCCGACCGGCACCACGAAGCGCCCCAGCATCCAGGCGTCACCCGACGCCCGCTGACGCGCGTACTCGCGCACCGCCGCGGGCATCTCCAGGCTCGCCGGAGGGAACAGGCCGGCATAGTCGATGATGCCGGCGAGCAGGCAGCGGATGGTTTCCACGGGCATGGGTCTCCTCTGGGGTAACGGCCCGGGATTCTATCCGCGGTACGCCACCTCCACCACCGGAACCTCCCACCGCTCGCAGCGCAGCCGCTCACGATAGGCCGGCTCGTTGTCCTCCATCCGGCGCTCGATCATCGCCAGCACCCGCACCCATTCGACGACGTCGAGACGCCAGCGCCAGCGCTCCGCGCCAGCGGCCGACAGCGCGCCGACCACGGCCCCCGATGGCTGGTGCAGGCGGAGATGCTCGTCGGCGGCACGCAGCTCCAGCTCGTCGCCCGGCTTCAAAGCCGCCAGACGTCGATGGATCGCGCCTGACTCCGGGCGCGATCCGGCGAAGCTCAGGAAGAGATCCTGCAGGCCGATCACACCGTAGCGCCGCCCGGCCACCTCCTCGGGCGGCGGCTCGATCCGCGGCTCGACGCGCTGCAAGCAGTCGCCGTCCAGATCCTTCACGAACGGATTGTGGCCGTCCGAGCGTTCGAAGAGGTATAGGGCCTCCCGCGCTCGCGTCATACCGACGTAGTACAGGCGCCGCTCCTCGTCCGTGTCCGGCGCGCTCGACGCGCCCGAGGAGCCGTCGGGCAAGAAGACCGCCCCGAACTCCAGCCCCTTGGCGGCGTGCACCGTCGCCAGTCGCACGCCATCGCCGAAGACAGGCTCGCGGGCACGCTCGGCGAGCGCCTCGTAGAGGAACTCGATCGCCTCCTTGACCGTCAGCTTGGCATCACCGGTGTCCTCCCGCCACTCGGCCAGCAGCTCGCCGGCGAGCGACCACCAGGGGTTGTCGGTGCCGTCCGCGAGTGCCGCTAGCCAGGCTTCGAGCCGCGAGGCGCGCCGGATCTCCTGGCGGCGCTCCTTCAGGGTGTCGAGCAGCGTGACGATCTCACGCACGCGGTGCAGCGTCGGCAGACGATCGCGGTCGGCCGACCAGGCGACGGCGACGCCGGCGTGCTCCAGCACCGACCGGATCGGCTCGAGATCGGCGTGCCGGCGCGCCAACACGGCGCAGTCGTTCCAATCGAGCTCGGGATCCAGCTGCTTCAGGTGGAACAGACAGTCTCGCACGGCCGCCGCCTGAGCGGCCGCGTCGCGCACCCGGATCAACTGCACGCGGCCCCCCGAAGGAGGGTCGAGGGCCGACCAGCGGCCGCCGGGGGCTGCTCTGGCGCGCGCCCGGTCGACCCGGATAGGCTCGCCGCTCTTCATGCGCTCTCTACAGCCGGCGATCACCTGGCCGGCGGCGGCCAGGATGTGCGCCGTCGAACGGTAGCTCTCCACCAGGTAGTGGACCTTGGCGCCGTAGTCGTCACGGAAGCGGCGGATGAACTCGACGCGGGCTTTCCTCCAGCCGTAGATGGTCTGGTCGTCGTCGCCCACCGCCAGGATCGCCAGCCGCCGGTCGCGATCGGCCTCGGAGCGGCCGGCGAGAGCGGACACCAGATCGTACTGGTCTTGGTTGATGTCCTGATACTCATCGACCAGGATGTGACTGTAGCCGGCGAGGATCTGCTCGCGCAGCTCATCGGCAGCGAAGCCGGGGACCTCCTCGTCCCCGGTCAGGAGCCGCACCGCGCCCGGGATCAGTGAATCGAAGTCGGGCCCCTTGCGCGACCCGCCGGCGGCTTTCGTTTCGGCCGTGACGGCGAACGACGTTCCGGTCAGTCGCATCGCCAGGCCGTGGTAGGTGGAGACCGTCACGCCGCGGGCGTCCTCGCCCACCAGCTCACGCAGCCGGCGCCGCAGCTCGAGCGAGGCGTTGCGGTTGAAGCACAGTACCAGCACCGAGCGGGCCGGCACCCGCTCGACGCGCAACAGGTAGGCGCACCGGTGCACCACCACCCGCGTCTTGCCCGAGCCCGGCCCAGCGAGCACCAACAGGTTCTCGTCTCGCGGCGCCGCCACCAGGGCGGTTTGCACCGGATTCCCCAGACTGTCGACGATCCGGCGATACGACTCGCGGCCGGTCGCCCGTCGCAGCACCTCTTCTTGACCGGCGAAGTGCTGTTCGACGAAGTCCTCCTTGCCGAGCACGAAGTAGTCGCTCACCAGAGCCAGGGCGGCGCGGATCTTCTCGAGCCCTAGAGCGGCGTAGCGGGCCATCACGTGCACCTGGAAGTTGCGCTCCTCGTAGTGCTGCTCGAGCGGCGCGTAGTCGCCCCGGGTGTAGCGGCGCCCCTTGGCCTCGGGACGCACGCGGATAGTCATCGCCTGCCGGAAGACGGCCAGACCGTGCTGCAGATGCACGACCTTCTGCTCGTGGAGGAACAGCAGACCGCGCTCGGCCGCCGCCAGACGGTCGCGCACCTGGCCGCGCAGCGCCAGGTCCTGGCGGATCGCGTCGGTGAGGTCCTGGGTCGAGAACTCGACCAGGGTCCGGCCCGAGGCCTCGGACGGCAGGCGCGCGAGCAATGCTTCGAGCAGCACCTTGCCGATCGCCCGGCGGCGCTCGGCGATCTCGCGTAGCGCCTTCCAGCCGCGCTTCAGCCGCACCCGGTAGCGATGGCGCGAGCTGTAGGCCAGCTCCAGGCTGCCGTGGCTGCCGGCCAGCCCCCGACCGTCCTCCGCCAGGCTGCGCAGGAGCTGCCGCAACACATGGGGCGTCGAGCGGTGCCCGGCGTCGAGGAGGCGCTGGTTGAGCAGGCGCAACGACAGGACGAGCCACTCGCCGTCACCGGCGTCGGGCTCGTCTTCGGCGAACAGGTCGAGCATGGCGCGCTCGAGCGCGCACAGCGCCTCGTAAGCGGTGGGCGCGCCTCGCGGTCCCCGAGGGATCAGGTAGGCGGTGAGCTGCAGGCCGGAGCTCAAGAACCCGGTCTCGGCCAGGCTGTGGAGGGTACGGATCACCCTCTGGCCCGGGGACTCCGAGTCGCCGGGCAGCGACCCTTCCCAGTCGACGCCGGGCTGCTCGGCCAGCTCGTCGGCAGACAGACCTTCGTCGGGCTCGGCGGCGAGCAGCGCGCGTAGGATGGCCAGCCACCGTCTCCGCTCGGCCGCCGACAGGCGCAGCCTGGGCGCCAGCCGCGCGAGCCGCTGTTCGGCCTCCTCCAGGCTGCGGACCTGGAGCTTGCCCTGGAAGACCCGGGTCTCGTTCTCGCCCCGCTCCATCAGTCCGGCGCGCTCGAGCCACGAGACGGCGGTCTTGACCTTGGTGTCGGCCTGGAAGTCAGCGGCGTCGATCTCGGCCGCCGTCTCCTCGTCGCGCAGCAGGTCGCCGCTGGTGACCACCACCGCGTCGTCCTCCCGGCGGCGGGCGCGCCGCACGGCGCGCAGGATCTCGGCGATGTCGCGCTGATCGAGGCGCGCCGAGGACGAGAGCCGGAACTGCTTCTCGATGTCGTTCGGATCGAACAGCAGCACGCAGTCCGACTCCCGGCGGTCGCGCCCCGCCCGCCCGGCCTCCTGCAGATAGCTCTCGAGCGAGCCCGGGATGTCGGCGTGGATCACCAGGTGCACGTCGCTCTTGTCGATGCCCATACCGAAGGCGTTGGTGGCGCACACCACGCGCACTCGATCCTCGACGAAGGCTTCGAGGATCTCGCGCTTGTCGGGCGCCTTCATGCCGCCGTGAAAGGCCATCGCCGGCACGCCGCGGCGCTCCAGGTAGCGGGCCGCGTCGGTGGTCGCCCGCCGGCTGGCGAAGTAGACCACGGCGCTGCCGGCAACGCCTGTGCCCAGGTGCTCGACCAGCAGGGCGTGGATCCGGTCGAGCTTCTCGGCCGGGCTCACCGGCTCGACGTGGAAACGCAGCTCGTCGCGGTCGACGGCGCTCTCGAAGACGGTGAGGCGCTGATCGAGCTGGGTTTCGAAGTAGTCGACGATTCCCTGACGCACGTCGCGCTTGGCGGTGGCGGTGAAGCAGGCCACCGGCGGTATCGGCAGGCCCTGGCTCCGGGCCAGCTCGACGATGAAGCGGCCGGCATAGAGATAGTCGGGGCGGAAGTCGTGCCCCCACTTCGACAGGCAGTGCGCCTCGTCGAGCACCCAGCAGCCGATCTCGCGCTGCTCGACGACGCGGCGAAACGACCGGTTGCGGAGCTGCTCGGGCGCCACATACAGGATCGCCACGTCGCCCAGGCGTACCCGCTCCAGCACGGCACCGCGCTCGGGCGGGGTGAGCAGGCCGTAAAGCGCCGCCGCGCTGCCGGTGCCGGTGGCTTTGTTGAGATTGTCGACCTGGTCCTTCATCAACGCCTGGAGCGGCGAGATCACCACCGTCAGCAGGCCGCGGCGGAAGTAGCGCGCCAGCGCCGGCAGCTGGTAGCAGATCGACTTGCCGGCGCCGGTGGCGAGGATGGCGAGGTGCGGCTGGCCACCCAGGCCGTGACGTGTCACCGCCTCCTGCAGGCTGCCGCCGTGCTCGTCCGCCGGCTCGGCACGAAAGCTCTCGAAACCGAAGTAGCGCCGCAGCTGCCCGGCAGGATCGTGGACCTTCAGGCAGTAGAGGCAATCGGGATCGTCGCACGGCACATCGCGTAGCGCCGCCAGGATATGGACGGCCTCGGGATGGCGGTGGCGCACCCACGGCGGCAGCACGGAGTTGCCGTCGGCGACCCCCAACCAGGCGACGGCATAGGCCAGCGCGGAGCGCTTCGCGCCGTCGGTCAGATCGCCCGTCGCCAGGCGGTGCAACGCCACCCGGCACAAGCTGCCGGCAAAGCTGGTGGCGACGAAGCTCAGTGCCCGGGAGCGCGCCATCGGCGGCCGGCCGGCCAGCTCGGTGAGCACCTCGGACAGGCCTTCGGGGTGCTCACCCCCAAGGCCCGCGAGGCAGAAGGCATAGAAGGCCAGGGCGTCGCGCGGCATGGCTGCGAAGCTGTGCCACTGATCCCGGAGCAACCTTGCAGCAAGCTTGGCGTCGGCCACCGGATCGTTCAGGCTCTGGCGCACCAGCTTGTAGTCTTTGACCAGGTGGTGGTACGGATTCTTCGGGAAAGCCAGTGGCGACAGATAGAGGGTGTCGACCACCGGCTTGGTGAGCAGGGCCATCCCCGGACGCACGGAGCGCAGCACGCGCAGGTCGTGCCCGAGCAGGTTGTGGCCGAGGACGAAGTCGGCGCCGCGAGCATGACGATCGAGCTCGTCGAGGGCGGCATCGAGCGAGAAGGAGCCCTGACGCCGAATGCTTCCACCGCCGGGGAGCAGTGCCCCGATCTTCAGGACCTGGTGGTCCTGGCCCGTCTCGAGGTCGAGCACCAGGCAGCGCTCGAGGAGTTCTTCGACCATAGGCCGTGCGCTCTACACCGGAGTCCGCGCCCCGACCGACGCCTCCGCCCGCCGCGTCAGATCGTCCAACAGTTCCTGCAGGCGCTGGCGCTCCGCCTCCAGCTCTTCGGAGGAGAGCCCGCGGTCGACGAATTGCGGCTCGCCGATCGTCACCGCGAGCCTGGTGAACGGCCGCGGCACGATCAGCCGGTCCCAGGAGCCGAGGGTCCAGTACTTTCTTGCCGCGAAGCCGAAGGGCAGTATCGGCGCCTTCGAGGTCTGGGCGAGCACCGCGACGCCGACCTTGAACTGGTAGAGCGGCCCGCGCGGGCCGTCGGGGATCATGATCGGTGAAGATCCGCCGCGGGTGATCGCCCGGTGGATGGCGCGCAGGGCCTGGCGACCACCGCGGCTCGCCGAACCGCGGACGGTGTGGATGCCCCAGCGCCGGAACACCCGGGTCACCAGCTCGCCGTCGCGTGACTGGCTGGCGAGCAACGTGATGTCGAGCAGCCCCTTGCGGTGCAGGTCGAAGAAGAAGAACGAGCTGGTGAAGGCACGGTTGTGCCAGAAGCTGAGGATCACCGGCCGGGGCTCGGCCAGCAGCGCATCGAGGTGCTCCCGCCCCTCGACGATCTCGATCTTCCAGGTACGCCCCAGCGCCAGCATCACCCAGCGCGCCAGCCGCGCGGCGATGCCGATCAGAACGGAGCCGTGGCGGCTGTCTTTGTTGATTCCCAAGGCAAGAATGCGGAGATGTACCGCTACGCGCTCGACCCCAGGAAGCCCAGGATGTCGCCGACGGTGTCCATCGCCGCCGCTTCGTCGTCTGAGATCTCGATGCCGAGCTCGTCTTCGAGGTCGAGGAGCAGCTGCAGGGCCTTGGGCGAGTCGATCCCCAGGTCGGCGATCAGCTCGTGTTTCGGCTCCAACTCGGCGACGCCCTTGCCGGCGATCTTGGCGACGATCTCGAGCGCCTTTTGTTTGATGTCCATTGTACGTTCTCCACTATGTCTCGGGCGAGACGTCGAGTCGTTCGATCTCGCCGTTCAAGTATTGCTCACGCAGCGCCCGGCGCTGCACTTTTCCGCTGGTTGTCTTGGGGATCTTGCCACGCCGCACGAAGACCAGGTCCGCCACCGGCAGCGACAGCGCGCGGCCAATGTGGCTTCTGATCTCGTGGCCGATCTCGCCCAGCTTCTCGGGGTCGCGCTCGGTGACCTCCACCACCACCACCGGCTCCTCGCCGGCGGCGCCGCGGGCGACCGAGAAGGCGCCCGTACGCAGGGCCCCGCCGCCGCCGGTGACGCTCTCGGCCAGCCACTCGATCTCGTGCGGCATCAGGTTCGTACCGCGCACGATCAGCAGGTCTTTGAGCCGGCCGCTGATGTAGAGCTCGCCACGGTGGAAGAACCCCAGGTCGCCGGTCGACAGCCAGCCGTCCGCCAGGGTCTCGGCGGTGGCCGCCGGGTCGTTGTAGTAGCCGGCGAAGATGCCCGGCCCCTTGGCCTCGACCTCGCCGATCTCGCCCTCGGCCAGCGCCCGGCCGTCCGGCCTGGTGACACGCACCTCGGTGTCGGCCACCGGACTGCCCACGCACACCACCTCGCTGAGGCCGGTGCCGGCGTCCTCGGCGCCGGCGGGCAGCGGACGCGTGCGCACGCCCTGGCCTTCCAGGTCGAAAGTCACGGCCAGCGTCCCCTCCGCCAGCCCGTAGCAGGGCCGGAAGGTCTCGGGACGGAAGCCGTGAGGGCCGAACGCCTCGCAGAACGCCGCCACCGTCTCCGGCCGCACCATCTCGGCACCGGTCATGGCGGCGCGCCAGGACGACAGGTCCAGCCCCTCACGCGCCTCGGCCGCCAGGCGCTCGACGCACAGCTGATAGCCGAAGTTCGGCGCCGGGGCGTAGGTGACGCCGTGCTGACCCAGGTTCTCGAGCCACTTGCGCGGCCGGGCCAGGAACACGCCGGGCGGCAGCAGCACCAGGTCCAGCCCGGCGCACAGCGACTGGAAGACGGCGCCCACCAGCCCCATGTCATGGTTGAGCGGCAGCCACGACACCATCGACTCGGCCCATTCATGGGCCGGGGCGCCGTGCGGGGCGCCGATCGCCTGGGCCGAGGCGATGGCGTTGTGGATCGCGGCGCGGTGGGGAATCGCCACGGCGCGCGGCTGTCCCGTCGATCCGCTGGTGAGCTGCAGGAAGGCGATCTCGGCGGGCTCGGGACGCCGATCAGTAGAGCCCTCGGGGGCCAGACCCGAGAGCTCTTCGAAGGTGATCGCCACCTCCGTCGTCCTCCGGGCGCCGGCGCGCTCGGCGTCGCGCCGGAAGCCGGGAGTGACCACCGTCCGGCTCGCGTCCAGCCTCTCCACCAGGCCCTCGACCTTGCGGATCTGCGCCTCGGCCGCGCCGAACGCGGCGCCGGGCGCGACGGCCACCGGCAGCACGCCCTGGAACATCGCGCCCAGCCAGGACTCGAACCAGGGCCAGGACGTCGGCAGACAGACCAGCACCCGGTCGCCCGGCCGGACGCCGAGCGCCGCCCACCGCCCCGCCGCCCGGCGCACCGAGGCCAGGACTTCCGGGTACGTGCGCCGCTCAGAAGCCCGCCCGCGGCTGTCGAACACGGCGATGCCGCGCTCGGGAAAATGCGCCGCCGCGCGCTCGAATGCCTCGGGCAGGGTGGACGGTGGTTCGGGGAAAGATGGTTTCAAGACTCAGCTCCAGCGGGCCGTCTGGCTGACGGTACACTCTGATCGATGACTCCCTACGATTTCGCCGGTACCGAGCGCTTCGAAGTCCGGGGCCGCCTGGGCTCGGGCACCTCCGGTGAAGTCTACAAGGTCTTCGACCGAAAGCTCGGCTCGACCGTCGCTCTCAAGACCCTCTTCAAATCCGACCCCGGCGCCATCTTCCGCTTCAAGAAAGAGTTCCGCGCCCTGGCCGACGTCAACCACCACAACCTCGTGCAACTCTACGAGCTGCTGTCCGAGGGCGAGCACTGGTTCTTCACCATGGAGCTGGTCGACGGCCTCGACTTCATCGACTACGCCCGCGCCGCGCCGGCCAAGGACCGCTACGACACCGGCCGCTTCTACTCGCTGCCCACCCTCTCGCCGCCTCCCGATTCGGGCCGTCTACGCGCCTCCCTCAGGCAGCTGGCGGAAGGACTGTGCGCGCTCCACCACGCCGGCAAGCTGCACTGCGACATCAAGCCATCGAACATCCGCATCACCCCCGCGGGCAGAGTGGTGCTGCTCGACTTCGGGCTGGTCAAGGAGGTCTACCCCAGCCAGATCTACGAGACCATGGACGGCGGCGTCGCCGGCACCCCGGCCTACATGTCGCCCGAGCAGGCCGCCGGCCGGCGGGTGACCGCGGCCAGCGACTGGTACTGCGTGGGCGTGCTGCTCTACGAGGCCCTGATCGGCCGCGTGCCGTTCTCGGGCGGTTTCCTCAAGATCCTCACCGACAAGCAGAAGAACGACCCCGAGCCGCCCCACGAGCTGGTGCCCGAGGTGCCGGAAGACCTCTCGGACCTGTGCATGCGCCTGCTCGACCGCCAGGGCGACCGGCGACCGTCCGGCGAGCGCATCCTGCGCAAGCTGGGCGGGCCCAGCCGGCCGATCACCCGGGCGACCCACAGCTCGTCGAGCTCGCTGGGCGCTCACTTCGTCGGCCGCGTGGCCCACCTCGCGGAATTGGGCGAGGGCTTCGCGCGGACCCGGGAGGGCAAGACCGTGGTGTTCTTCGTCCATGGCAGCTCGGGCGTGGGCAAGAGCGCGCTGGTGCGCCGGTTTCTGCAGCAGGTACGCGAGGAGGTCGCCGGAGCGGTGCTCCTGACCGGGCGCTGCTACGAGCGCGAGTCGGTGCCCTACAAGGCGCTCGACTCCCTGATCGACGCCCTGTCGCGCTACCTACGGCGGCTGGGCGACCAGGAGGTCGAGCTGCTGCTGCCCACCAACGTGCTCGCCCTGGCGCGCCTGTTCCCGGTGCTGCGCCGGGTGCAGGCCATCGCCGGCGCCCAGCGCCGGGTGCTCGACATCCCCGACTCCCGGGAACAGCGCCGGCGCGCCTTCGCCGCCATGCGCGAGCTGCTCGACCGCCTGACCCGGCATCGCCCCCTGCTGCTGTTCATCGACGATCTGCACTGGGGCGACCTGGACTCCGCCGCCCTGCTGGCGGAAGTCCTGCGGCCGCCGCAACCGCCGAACCTGATGCTGATCTCCTGCTACCGAAGCGAGGAGCGCGACAGCAGCCCCTTCCTCGAGTCCCTGCTCGCCGCCGACCTCGACAGCCAGACGACCGAGATCCGCGAGATCCCCCTGAAGGACCTCTCGCCCTCCGAAGCGCGCGAGATGGCCCTCGGGCTGCTCGGTGAGTCGACGGATTCCGCCTTCGCCCTGGCCGACACCATCTCTCGCGAGTCCGACGGCAGCCCCTTCTTCATCGACGAGCTGGTGCGCTACTCTAAGGCGTCCGCCGGCTTCGACAAGGCCGGCGACCGCTCGATCTCGTCCGAGGTCGAGCTCGCGCTGTCCCAGCACATGAGCCTCGAAAAGCTGATCCACGCGCGGATCGACCGCCTGTCGCCCGAGGCCCGGCGCCTGCTCGAGGTGGTGGCCGTCGCCGGCCAGCCGGTGGACCTGGAGGCCGCCCGCCAGGCGGCCGAGCTGGGCAAGGAGACCCAGGCCGCCATCACCATCCTGCGCGGCGCCAGTCTGAGCCGCATCCTCGGCGCCCGCGAGCGCGAGGAGATCGAGACCTACCACGACCGGGTGCGCGCGGCGGTGATGCAGGGCCTGGGCGTCGTCGCCCTGAAACGTCTCCACCGCCGCCTGGCGCTGGCGCTCGAAGGCTCGGGTCGGGCCGATCCCGAGACCCTGGCGATCCACTTCAACGAGGCCGGCGAGACCACCCGGGCCGCCGAGTTCGCCGCCGCCGCCGCCGATCAGGCCTCAGAGGCCCTGGCCTTCGACCGCGCGGCCCGCCTCTACCGCATCGCGCTCGACCTCGAGGTCTACCGTGGCCAGGAGCTGCGCCAGCTGCGCATCCGCCTGGCCGACGCCCTGACCAACGCCGGGCGCGGCGCCGAGGCGGCGGATGCCTACCTCGACGCCGCCGAGGGCGCCAAGGCCGCCGAGGCCCTGGAGCTGCGCCGCCGAGCCGCCGAGCAGCAGCTGATCAGCGGCCACATCGACCAGGGCCTCGAGACCATCCGTACCGTGCTCCAGTCCGTGGGCATGAAGCTGCCCGAGACCCCCCGGCGCGCGCTGCTGGCGCTGCTCTGGCAGCTCCTGCGCCTCAAGCTGCGGGGCCTGCGCTTCAAGGAGCGCGACTCCAGCCAGATCGCCCCGGATCAGCTGATCGCCATCGACACCTGCTGGTCGGTCTCGATCGGCCTGGGCACCGTCGACACCATCCGCGGCATGGGCTTCGGCAAGCGCCACCTGCTGCTGGCGCTCGAGGCCGGCGAGCCCTACCGGGTGGCGCGGGCGCTGGCCATCGAGGCCGGCTACGCCTCCACCGCCGGCCACCGCAACCGCGCCCGCACCGCCAGGCTGATCGAGGCGGCGGTGACGCTGGCCGAGCGCGTCAACCATCCCCACGCCCTGGGCCTGTCCAACGTCACCGCCGGCATGGCCGCCTACCTGGAAGGCTCCTGGCGCAAGGCCTGCGAGCTGCTCGACCGCGGCGAGAAGATCCTGCGCGAGCACTGCACCGGGGTCACCTGGGAGCTCGACACGGCGATGTCGTTCCAGCTCCGCTCGCTGCTCTTCATCGGTGATTTCGAGCAGATCCGCGAGCGCCTGCCGCGGGTGCTCAAGGACGTGCGCGAGAAGGGCGACCTCTACGCCGAGGTCAACCTGCGCTGCCGCTTCGCCTGGTTCTCGATGCTGGTCGCCGACCGCCCCGAGGACGCCCAGCGCGAGGCCGACGACGCGATCGGCCTGTGGTCGCGCCGCGGCTTCCACATCCAGCACTACTGGCATCTCACCGGCGTCGTCGAGATCGCGCTCTACCGCGGCGACCCCGTGGCGGCCTGGGAGTCCCTCGAACGCTCCTGGCCGGCGATGAAGCGTTCCATGCTGCCGCGCATCCAGCTCACCGGCACCGAGGCCCGGGTGCTGCGCGGCCGCGCCGGCCTGGCCGCCGCCATCGCCCACGGCACCGAATCGCCCGAAGGGCGTAAGATCCTGAGGGAGGTCGAGACCGAGCTGCGCCGCGTGGAGCGCGAGAAGCTCTTCTACGCCCAGCCCCTGACCCAGCTGGTGCGAGCCGGCATCGCCTCGGCCGCCGGCGACGACGCCCGAGCCCACGACCTCCTGGTCGCCGCCGCCGCCGGCTTCGAGGCCGCCGACATGGACCTCCACGCCGCCGTCAGCCGCTGGCGCCGCGCCCGGGTCTCCGGCGAAGGCAGCCGCCTGATCCGCGACGCCGAGCGCTGGCTGTCGGACCAGGGCGTGGTCGACGCCGAGCGCCTGGCGGATGTCATCGCGCCGGGGAAGTGGCGAACGCCGGCGCGCTGATCGCGACAGAGCGGCCAAGAAAAAGAGAATCCGGATCCCCCAAACCCGATCCGAAGGGATCAACAATTAACAGGGGGATCGGACAGCCCTCCCGCCGGCCAGCACGACCCGGATGGTCGGGCCAACATACTCGAAGGAGAGTAGCCATGGCGGAGACTTTCGAGAAGACGAACCGGGCGTGGAGCTACGGGACCCTCGGGGGTCCCGGCTGGCTGACAGCGGCTCTGATGACCGGACTGATCGCTTTTTCCCTCACACTTCTTTCCTGCTGTTCCTGGGGCGTCGATTGGGACACCGACCCGGGCGGCCGGACCGACGTGCTCGGCATCAAGGTCGACGGGCTGACCGTGAGGAAGAACCAGGAGGAATGTTACGCCGTCCGGCTGGACTACCGGATCCGGCCCTTGCACCGAGGTTCCTCGTTCGACGTGACGTATGCCTGGGACGCCGATCGCTACCAGGTCACCGGCCTCGACGATCGCACAGTGGATCGTCAGGGCGACGAGTACCCGGTCTGGGAAGACTTCGACGTCTGTCCCCGCCACCACGTGGACGCCGTCTTTCATCTCCCCATCGAGATCCGGGCGGCCTCCGACCGGCACCTGTACTTCACCCACGAGACGGCCTACCACGTCCTCGGCATGGAGGACCGGAACCCCAAACTGGCGAGCCTGATCGACGCGTACGAAGCGGCGGTGGACGACAATCCCACCCCGGCGACCCTGCGGGGGTACTGGAAGACCATCTATGCCTACAACCTGAACGGGTACCACCACATCCCCGAGGACATCGCCAGGCGGCTGAGCCGCGAGCTGTCCGACTTCCAGGTCGACCCTGCCCGCGAGGTGGTGGCGGCCTACCGCCGGCTCCTGGAACGCGACAGCGGCAACGTGGCGGTGAGCTTCTCCCGCTCCACCGGCCGGCCACGGACGGTCTACCTGAACCGGGCCTACCAGGTGGACGGCTCACCCGAAAGCGTGGCGCGGCTGATCGGGACCCCAGAGCTCGGCGCCGTCCTGGGCATGACCCCCGAGGACCAGCTGCAGCACCTGCGCACCGACGACGGGCCCGCGGGCAAGCAGGTGATCTTCATCCGCCAGCGCGATGGGGTGCCGGTCTACCCCGACATGATCTCGGTGGGGCTCGGGACCTATCGCTCCACCCGCACGGTCCGGAGTGGGCTCTACGTCCATTCCGTCTTCATCGACTTCGGCGACCTGGACGGCGTTTCCTGCGCCGGCGCCAGCGACGCGGTGCCGGATCGCATGGCGCCGCCGGTAGGCGAGGCCTTCACCGACGTGGTCGCCTCCCTGCGCATCCAGCGCATCGACGACGCCTACGCCTGCGTGTACAAATACCGCGCCCGGACCCAGGACCCGGACGACCCGTCTCTGACCGTGCCCTACCACAAGATCGTGGATGCCAGGACCGGCGCCGTCTATCGCGAGCGGATTCTCGAGGACGAGACCGGCAGCGCCTACGACCGCCACACCTTGTGGACCACCCTCTCGGTGCCCTACCAGACCCCGTGGCCAGGCGGAACCTTTTCCGACCGGCCCACCACCCTGCCCCGCGCCGTGATCCAGGGCTTTCACCCCCCCGAGCTGACGGACAAGTCGTCAGCCTTCTCGGACCGGCTCGGCACCTTCCTGCCCATCGACATCACCGCCAGCGGTCCCCAGGGCCCGGACCACACCAACTACGGTTACCGGCCCTACTTCTCGGGACCCGACCTGCCGTCGACCCGGTCCATCTGCCTGCGCCATTCCGGGACCGCGCCGGTGTGGGGAGACATTCCGGAGAACATGTACGAGTCCTACATGTGGGACCGGATTCCGGCAGGCGACCTGGCCGGCCATGTGCCCGGCATCACGTTGCCGCCCCACGTGATCGAATACGACCTGGACTGGCCGGCCGCGACGGACGACACCGGCGAGCGCTTGCGATCCGAGGTGGTCGCCGCCCACATGTACATGTGGGCCCACTACGCCCAGCGCGTTCTCATGGAGACCGGCGGCAACGGCGACGCCCTGTGGAGCCCGGGCCCCTACCGGAGCTGCGGCGGGTGGGGCAACCTCTACCTCTGGTTCACCCGCTCGGGTGCCCACAACTCGTCGGACAGTCAGATCAACTTCAACATCAGCTCCTGCGGCAAGAACTGCACCACCAACATCATGCTCCACGAATTCGGCCACTGGATCTCCGAGGCCACCGACGACGAGTACGAAACCACCTTCGCCTCGGGCGGCGCCATGGTGGAAGCCTTCGCCGACCACACCGCCATGATGCTCTCGGCCAACTACTTCGACATCGGACACCGGGACCGGCTGACCCACCTGCCCAACCCGCACTGGCAGTTCGAGTCCCAGGACGACCTGAGATGGTTCCGGGGCAACACCCTCTATCCCACGCTGGCCCACGACCACTCGTATGAAAGCCGGTACGACAACGCCGGAAACTGGTCCACCATGTACACCCAGTACATGAACACCGTGGGGGGCTACTGGTCCTACCGCACGGTCCACGCCGCCAACCACCAGCAGGCCACCGACACCCACGGCTGCGGCGAAAAGCGGGACGGCACCAACACCAATCCCTACGCCACCGCCGCCAGGCTGTCCAAGCTGATGGGCCAGTACGACCTGGCCCACGACGACACCGAGGCCGATTTCGACGGCCAGTTCGTGGCCAGCCACGCCGTGGAGCTGCAGAACGCGTTCAAGCAGCACGGCTGGCACCACGACCTCAACGACGGCAGCGTGGACAAGGTCACCCACAAGGTCTCGATGTCCCCGTCCCACGCCTACGCCCTGACCCCCAACGACACCGGCGAAACCCGCGTGCACGTGAGGTTCGACCCCGGGTTCCACACCAAGCACGTCAACTTCTACGCCTCCGCCGGGGTCAAGTACACCTTGCGGGTCCTGGCCAATACCAGCACCGAGATCGACCTCTACGCGGTCCGCGGCTACACCCCGTACGCCTTCCTGCACCGCATCGCCCGCAACTCCGAGTGCAGCCAGCCCACCGACGCCATCGGCCCCCAGATCGGCCACGTCTTCGTGTTTCCGGCCAACGACCCGGCGGTGTGCGACCCGGGCCAGCCCGCAATCCAGTTCATGGTCAGCAAGAGCGGCTGGTACGGCGCCGCGATCGAGGCCCGGCTGCCCAACCCCGGCACCGGCCAGATCGTCCTGCGGGCGGAGAACGGCATCACCAGCAACACCGCCCACGCCAAGGTGGACTTCGTCGAGTCCGCCGAGCGGCTCATGGGCCAGTCCGTTCCCATCAGCACCGCGGGGGTCAGGGTCGCGCGCCAGGGCACCTTCCGCATGGCGGGCGAGCAGCAGTTCTGGCGGTTCCAGGTCATTCCCAGCCAGCGCTACCGCGACCAGGCCCACGGCGCCCGCAGCGAGGTGATTCCCGAGGCCGCCTTCGGACCGGCCAACGGATTTCGGTACACCGTCCGGGTGCGGCGCGACGACGACGGCTCGGACCTGGAGCTGGATCTGTGGGCCCAGGACCCGAACGGCGGTCCCCCTGTCGACCTGAATCCCTCCGTCCACTACTCGAGCCAGGTCCTCGCGAACCGGCGCATCGACGGGTGGACCGTACGGATGAACGACGTCAGCGGCGCCATCGGCTATTTCCCCCGCGGCACCACGGTCTACGCCGCGCTGCGCTGGATCGGAAACGTCGCGGTGCCGCCGGTTTTCACCGAGATGCACACGTTTCATCACCAGTACGAGATCTCCGCCATCGCCTCCAACGGCGACGATGACGCCGCCCGCTACGAGCCGGACACCACCGTCTCCAATCCCTTCCAGGTCCAGCGGTGGTGCGCCGACACCTACGGCACCGAGCCCGCCGCCATCGAGCGCTCGTCCAACAACTACACCTTGAACGAGCGCCTCTCCCACGACGACGCCGACTACTTCGAGATCTACCTCCAGCAGGGCGAGCACCTCAATGTCACCTATCGCGGCGACATCCCCGCCGCCCTCGACATCGACGGCCCGCGGGCGGTCCAAGTCGCCGGCCAGACCGTCGCCCGGGCCTCGCCGCTCAACTACTTCGCCCACGGCAGCCAGTCCGCCCTCAGCGTCGAGCCCACCCCGTCCATGGGCTCCACGTATATCCAGGAATGGCGGCCCACCCTGCCGCTGGCCAACACCACCTGGATTCCGACCTCGTACATCAACTACGATGAGAGCGGCGGCGTGCGCGAGTACTACGCCGAGCGCGGCTACCTGTGGCAGTACAACGTCCTGCCCGAGCCCGAGTGCCAGACCTACTGCTGGCCCACCCCGGCCCCGGACGCGTGCCTGCCGTACTGCGACGTGAACGAGGTGCTGCCGATCACCGGCGACAACGCCGTCCACCTCACCCTCACCGCGTTCGTCTCCGGTCCCTACACCATTCGCGTGCGCGGGCAGAAGGAGAGCACGCTCGCCCTGCAAGGCCGCTACAACGACTACGACACCCACATCGTCCGCTACCACCAGGGTGTGCCCTACACCCTGAACCTCAACCTCGGGGTCAACAAGAATCCCAGGCGCCCCCACTGGCAGCACCTCCAGCCGGACAACGACGCCGACCGGCAGTTGGCCGCTACCCAGGCGTGCTGGAGGTGATCGGCCGCACGATGCGCGGACCAGTGGAGCGAACCCTGAACTGGCCCAGAGAATTCCTTAATAGGAATCGTAAAGCCCGACGTGCATAGTGACCCTGGAACGCGGCAGCTGGTCTTGGGGGACCACGCAACACAAGAGGCCAAGGGAGAGAGACATGACGCAATGGGAGTACAAGATCATCAACCTCAGGAGCGAGAACTACCGTCTCGATCCCAGGTTCACGCCCGAGCTCGACAGTCTAGGGGAGATCAACTGGGAGCTGGTGGGGTTGACCTCGGTCAATTTCAGAAGCGGCGCCAGCGATAATCTGGCCATGGTGTTCAAACGACCAATGGGAGGTTGAGGCCCCCTTCTGCCCGGCCAGACGAGCTGCCTCGCGCCGGAGCCGGTCCCGGCGCGCGACCTCGGCGCGGAAGGCCGGGTCGAGGGTGTCCTCGTCCACGCTCAACACCACGTCGGGCGCGGCGCCATGGCCGTCCGGGCTACAATGGACCCGCGAGCCGGCCGACGGGCTGGTGGCATCGGTCAGGCACCTGCCAGCCGGTGGCCGAGAGGAGACGATCAGGGGAGACCGTCGTGAGCACACAGCTGGATATGAAGGCAGCTACCGATCCGCGAGACCTGCCGGTCTACACGGTGGCCGACGCCGCGCGATATCTCCACATGTCGCCCAGCACTCTGCGGTCCTGGGTGCTAGGGAGACGCTATCCCGCCGGTGGCGGCGAGCGCTTCTTCGAGCCGCTGATCCAGCTCTCCGAACCCGGGACGCCTCTCCTGTCCTTTCTCAACCTGGTGGAGGCGCATGTACTTCTCGCCATCCGCACCAGGCATCGGGTGCCCATGAGGGAGGTGCGAGCGGCACTCGACTACGCGCAAGAGAAAGAGAACATCGACCGGCTGTTGATCAGGGAAGAGCTGCGCGCCGCTCCGGGGGAGCTGTTCCTGACGCGCTACGGCGAGCTCCTGAGCTTGACCCGCGCCGGCCAGCTGGCCATCAAGACGGTCTTGTTCTCGTACCTCGAGCGCCTCGAACGAGACGTGACCGGCCTCCCGGATCTCCTCTACCCGTTCATCCCTGGTTACTCCGGTGATCGCACGCTGCTGATTAGCCCCAGGATCTCGTTCGGCCGCCCGGTGATCGCCCGGCGCGGCATCTCGGCCGCCGCCCTGGTGGATCGATTCGATGCCGGCGAGCAGCTCGACGAGATCGCCCGTGATTACGATCTAGAGGTGGAGGAGGTTGAAAAGGCGCTCACGTACGAGCAAGCCGCCTGAGCCCACGTTCTTCGTCGACCGCGACCTCGCCGGCAAGCAGTTCCTGGCCATCCTGCGTGACGCGTCGATTCGCGTCGAGGACCACAACGAACACTTCGGCCCGACGACGCCGGACGAGGAGTGGCTGGCGTTCGCCGGCGAACGTGGCTGGGTAGCCCTGAGTCGCGACAAGCGAATCCGCCGAAGATCTGCTCAGACGCGGGCTCTCATGGAAGCTCGGGTCAGAGCCTTCATGCTCGTGGGCAACGCGACCCACCCGGAGCTGGCGCGAAACATCGTTCGGACGATCCACCGAATCAAGAGGTTCCTGAGGCGGCATCGAGAGCCCTTTATCGCCAAGATCTCGAGGCCGAACGATCGCGACCGGCAACTGGGGCGGCCGGGCAACGTGAAGATGTGGCTCTCCTACGAAGACTGGCTCGGGCGGTGAAGGCGACGCGCGTTCAGCGAGTCAGCAGCCAGCCGAAGTGGATGGCACCCCTCCGCCCCGGCACCCCTCCGCCCCGCCTTCAAGTATCTCCCGGCGTTCCTCGTGACCGCCAGGGACCTCCGGGCGACCATGTCATCGTAAAGGGTTTGCGCTTCGCCGCCGCGTTGACGGCCGGCATCAGGAAATCGCGGATCGTCGCCACCGTCTCATCCAGCGGCAGCGCCCGACCTTCGAGAAGACTCTTGCGCAGGAACGCCTTCCACTGAACGATTTTCTCCGCTGCCCAGGCGAAACCGTCGCTGAGCCCCGGCGGCGGTTCCTCCGGGATCTCTATTCCGCGACTCTCGAACGTTCGCGCCAGGGCCGACACGAGGATCTCGCCATCGAGCTCCAGGCCTTCCGCCAGAGCCGCGAGATCGAAATAGTCCTTCATCCGGGTATTGGCGAGATCCAGCTTGACGATCGCCTCGAACTTCTCGGCGATGGTGGTGTAGGGCGTGTAGGCCCGGAGCCGCGGCGCCGGGAACTCGAGAAGGACCGGGTAGTCGATCAGGACGGGCTCGGGGACGACGCCGTCGCCGGTCCCGATGTCGATCTGAAATCGGAGCCTGGACCTGGCCAGGTAGCCGTCGAACCTGGCGCGGAAGCCCACCTGCTTCTTCGGGATGCGGATGGGCGTCACCCGGATGCTCTCCGGCTCGAGCTCGACGCCGTCCGGCGCGACATCGACCGCCACGCAATCGCGGACGAGCTGCTCGACTTCTTCCGCGGTGATGCCCGTGGGTCCCAGGAGATCGATGTCGCGGGTCGGCCGCGATGGCGCTCCGTCCCAGACGCGCATCATCAGAGCGCCCTTGAGGACGAACCTCTGCGTCGTCTGGCTCAGCCGATACAGGTACCGCTCGAGGCCGTAGAGTTGCAGCATCTCGGCGTACGGTCGGTTGTTACGCCGGGCAAGGTTGCGCAGACGATCCTGCACGGATCGAGTGAGTCCATGGGCATGCGGGCGGTTCACAGGATTGCCTCGAGGTAGGGCTTGAGGACGCGTTCGACCCGGCAGATGCGGGCGTAGCGGAGTAGCTCGGCGGGCCGGATGAGGTCCTCCTCCAGGCCAGTCCGCAGGGCTTCGACGGCGACACCGATGCCCAGCTTGTTGCGGAACTTGAAGCAGTCGGCGACGGTCTTGGCCGCGCTGTAGGTTCGGACCCCGTCGGGAGCGTTTTCTTCCACGCCCTCAGTGTACGCCTTGCCAGAGAACCAGAAGACCCGGATGGGCGGGTAGTCGATCTCCGGCCGTTTGGTCCGGGGCGGCAGCGCGATGCTCACCTCGTGCGGGATCTCGGTGGTCAGACCGTGGACGTGCAGGGCGGAGATCAGGCAGACCACGGCCTTCGGGACGCGAGCCGCTATTGCCACCAGATCGGGATCGCCCGTGGGCGGCAGCTCCGCCAACCGGTAGACACCGCGGCTGAGCCGCTCGAGCAGGCCCTCCCCCAGCAGCTGGTAGAGAGTCCTCGGATGCACGCCGCGTTTCTGGGCCTGCGAGGTTCGGAGCACGCCTCCGGCTTCGCGGAAGCGCTCCAGGGCCTGACTATGGGCGGGGAGCAGTCGCACGGATAGAATCTACGTTACTTGCGGACAAGACTCAACCCTTCTACCGCCGTTTCTCCAGACGACCGGCGGCAAGATTGTCTGGGCAGACTTGAGCAGGGTCAGCCGATCCGCGCCCCTTGCGGGAGCAATCTGACCGAGGAGGGTGGTACCCCGGGGCCTCCGTGAGACTGGCCTCCTTCGCCACGCTCTGTCCGCCACCCGCCACGACCGTCTGCGACGCCAACGTGAGGGCGGCGAGCGCCAGCAGGATCCTTGGGCTTCGAGTCGTCGGTTCCACGGGTGGAGGAGGGTGTCAGCGTGCGCTGGCCGAAGTACCCGGCACCTCCAAGAAGAGCCCGTAGCCGAAGAGGATGCACCCGGGCTGGCTGCGAGCCGCGGCCTCGTGCCGCGGCTCCTCTGTATCTGGCAGCGCCGGCGTGTCAGTCGCGCTTGCCGTCGAAGACGGTGGCGGACCTCGCGGTCATGTAGTGTAGCATTCATTCGAGCTGTTGGCAGTGCCGACTTTGCTTCAACAGGAGAAGGACCATGGTGCAGATGACGATCGAGATGCCTGAAGGAGCTTTGGCAGCGTTGCGTCAGGATCCCACCGGGTTCGTCAAGGAAATGCGGCTCGCGGCCGCAGTGAAGTGGTACGAGATGCGGCTCGTCTCCCAGGGCCGAGCGGCAGAAGTCGCCGGCGTCTCGCGCGCCGACTTCATCGACGCTCTGAGTCGCTTCAGCGTTTCACCGTTCCAGTCGAGCGCGGACGAGATCGTCGCCGAGGCTCTGCGTGAGTGAGATCTGGGTCGTCAATGCCTCGCCCGTCATTGCCCTGGCCAAGGTTGACCATCTTCATCTCCTGACCAATCTCTCGCCGGACGTCCGCCTGCCAGAGCCTGTAGCCGTCGAATTGATGGCCGGCGCAGCGTCCGACCCGGCTCGCCAGGCTATAGAGAGCGGCTGGGGGCCGCGACGAACACGAACAGCGCTCGCTGTCGTGATCGTCGACCCGAAAGTCACGGGCAAATCTTATTAGGCCGTTATTGTCGATCCGACAATAACGAGTCGACCGAGTCTGTCCGTTATTGTCGATTCGAAGATAACGGACAGGGCGGGACTGTTCGTTATTGTCGATCCGACAATCACAGGCGAATCCGGCTCGGCTGTGATTCCAGCACGTCAGGCCGCCGCGGGACGCCAAAGAGACCCGAGAGCAGCTTTTCTCGCGCCCGAAGGCCGGTCAATCTCGGGAGAGTGCAATAAAAAAGAGCCGCGGCGCGAGGCCGCGGCTCGAAGGGACGTCAAGTCAGACTACGCCGCGACGGGCGGATCCTCGGACGGTGCCTCGGGCTGGTCCTCGGACGGATCCTCGGGCGACGCCTCCGGTGTGCCGTCCTGGTCGGCGGTTTCGGCATCCTCGGTCTCCGTTTCCGAAGCCTCGGCCTCCACCTCCGCGGTCAGACCCCGCCGGCGGGTCGACGGCCGTACCCGTTTGGCGACCTCCGGCAGATCGGCGAGCCGGAACAGGGACTCGACCATCCGGGCGATCCACAGGAACGTCCGGTTGAATGCCTCGAACGCTTCGATCCTGGTGATCAACGTCGCATCGGTCTGGCGTTCTTCCCGGCCGACCTCCTCGACCATCTGTCCCAGGCCCTCCACCAGCGGCCGCATCTCCGCGGCCAGCTCCACCGGATCGAGGTTCAGGGTCTTGAACCTCGAAGCCGGCAGCGCCTGAGCCGGGTCGCTCAGGTGAACGAGCAGATTGGCCGTCTGCTCGTGGAGCTCACCGGCCTGCTGCGGCGTTTGCAACGCGAAGCCGAGATCCTCGGTGATCCGGGGGCCGTAGGACCCCAGGACCGTGTTGCGTGCTCAGCGACAATCTCACCTGTGCACCGACGACGACTAGATTTGTGCATCCGTCGGTGAGCTGATCTGCGCCAGTCCTCTAGCCTGTGGGTCCCATCAGGGACCACAGCGAGGAGGCAGGCGTGACGACGACGAACGTCCAGGTGAGGAAGCTGATGGAGGAGTACCAGAAGCAGGGTCGGGTGGGCACGGCGGCGCTGCGCGCCGGGATGCACCGCAATACGGCGAGTAAGTACTTGAGAGCTGGGAAGTTGCCGTCCACGATGCGCAAGCCGCGCGATTGGCGGACGCGCCCAGATCCGTTTGCGCAGGACTGGGAGGAGATAGCGGTGCGTCTAGCGGACGCTCCAGAGCTGGAGGCCAAGGCGCTATTCGACGATCTGTTGGAGCGCAAGCCGGATCGCTACCACGAGGGGCAGCTGCGGACGTTCCAGCGGCGCGTCCAGCAGTGGCGGGCGCAGGAGGGCCCGCCGAAGGAGGTGTTCTTCGCGCAGGAGCATCGTCCTGGCGAGGCGATGCAGACGGACTTCACGTCGGCGAACGAGCTGGGGATCACGATCGCGGGGGAGCCCTTCGATCACCTGCTGTGCCACAACGTGCTGCCGTACTCGAACTGGGAGTGGGCGACGTCGTGTTTCTCCGAATCGCTGCGCGCCCTGCAGCGCGGGGTGCAAGCGGCGGTGTTCCGCCTGGGCCGCAGGCCGGCGTGGCACCAGACGGACCATTCGACCGCGGCGACCCACCAGCTGAGCCCAGGCAAGCGAGGCTTCAACGCGGAGTATGAAGGGCTGATGCGGCACTTGGGGATG
>JAAELT010000195.1 GCA_024226315.1 bacterium
ACGCTCGCCATCGGTGTCGTGCTCGTGATGGGCGACGGCGGAGGGTTTGCCGCCGTGGAGGCGTTCGCTCCGGAGGGCTACTTCTCGCCGCGCGGAGGCATGCCGATCTGGCTCTTGATCGCCTATGGCGCCACCGGTATCAGCGTTCTGGTGGATCCCGGCTTCTACCAGCGCATCTTCGCCGCCCGCAGCGCTCGCCAGGCGCGCAACGCGATGCTCATCGCGATCGCGGTCTGGCTCGCATACGACTGGCTGGTCGTTGCCGGCGGCATGCTGGCGAAGACGGCGGTTCACCAGGGGATCCTGCCGGCCGACCTCCATTCGAACGACGCCCTGCTGACTGCTGTCATTCACGCCCTGCCGGTGGGCCTGGTGGGCATCTTCCTGGCAGGCGTCCTGGCGACCGCGATGTCGACCATCGACTCCTACTCCCTGGTCGCCGGGGGCAACCTCGCCTACGACATCCACCGGCCGTTGCGCAACCCGGACGCGAGCGACCGCGAGCTGATCCGCCACACCAAGATCGGAATCGTGATCGCGTGGGTCATCGGCTTCGCCCTCGCCTTCCTCTTCGACCACCTCATGGCGCTATGGGTCTTCATGGCCACCAGCCTCACCTCGGTGGTGCTGGTGCCGATCATGATGGGCTTCTTCTGGAAGGGCAAAAAGACAACCCTCGCCGGCATTCTCAGCTGCGCCACCGGGCTGGTGGCCACGATCCTCTTTTACCTGGCGGTCGCCTTGCTGGGAGCCCCGAACGAGATTTACGGCACCTACATCTGGTCCTTCCAGGTCGCGGGCGTGTCGTTCGACGTCTGGCAGGAGTACGCCCTCTTCTTCACGCTGCCGATGAGCTTCCTCGGATTCCTGGCCGGGAACCTTCTCGGAGGGGAGCCTCGACAGACACCTGACACGGAGGCCTCGGAATGAACGGATGGGATCTTCTCACCTGGATCATGGCCACGGGGATGCTCGCCGGCGTCGCCGCCATCTTCGTCGGGTTTCTACGCGACGCGCGCGGCATCCTGAACCGCGCGGACGGGGAAGAGAAATGAGCGAGCTCGTCGTATCTGTCGTATCCGTACACTCCGGCGATCACGAGGATCTCCACAAGGACAGTCGCGAAAGCGCCCTGGTCGACGCCGAAGGCTTCCCCGGCGACGGACATCGAGGCTTCACCCGGGTTGCCTGGCAAGGGGAAAAGGATCCCGAGGGCACCGTTCGCCGCAACGAGCGCCAATGGTCCGGAGTGTCGGCGGAAGAGCTGGCGATCATCAGCCGGCGAATGGACCTCGGCAGGCCGCTTACGGCCTCCACGCTGGGCGCGAACCTGTGCGTCGAGGGCATCCCCGAATTCTCCCAGCTTCCCAGAGGTACACGTCTCCTGTTCCCCTCCGGCGCCGCCCTCGTGGTCGAGGAGACGAACCCACCCTGCAAGGAGATGGGACTGCAGGTCGCGGCGGCCTACGAGACGAACGCGGGGGAGCCAGCGGACTACAGGCTGTTCCCGAAGCACTCGATCGGGCTGCGAGGCGTCGTGGGTGTCGTCGACGTCCCAGGCTTGATCCGTGCCGGCGACCGGGTGGTCGCCGAGATTCCCAAGTGATCCACTCCTCAGCACCGAAGGAGGCAACGATGCCGAAGTCCATTCGAACCGCGCGAATCGCTCTTTTTCTCATCGCGATCGTAGTAGTGGTCTCTCCGGCGGCGGCCGCGCCCGAGAAGCCGAACATCGTCCTCGTATTGATGGACAATTTCGGATACGGCGAAGTCGGCGTTTATGGCGGAGGTGTGTTGCGCGGAGCGGCGACGCCCAATATCGACAGCCTTGCCAACGACGGTTTCCGACTCACAAACTACAACGTGGAAGCGGAATGCACACCGTCGCGCGCGGCCCTGATGACCGGTCGGTACGGGATTCGCACGCGGCTGCAAGAGGACGGGCCTCCCCGAGACATCTGGTACGGCATCACCAAGTACGAAACCACGCTGGCGGAAATGCTGTCGGATTCCGGCTACGCGACGGGAATCTTCGGGAAATGGCACCTGGGAGATACCGAGGGCCGTTATCCCACGGATCAGGGTTTCGATGAGTGGTATGGAATCCCCAGGTCATCGGACCGAGCCTTCTGGCCGGACGGCGGCACGTTCGTGGAAGGAGCTCACCCAG
>JAAELT010000196.1 GCA_024226315.1 bacterium
CCCGCGATCGACGCGGGCGACAATGGTGTCGTGACGGTCGCTACCGACCTGGACGGCCACCCCCGCCGCACCGATGTGGCCACCGTCGCCGACACCGGCAGCGGCACGGCCCCCATCGTGGATATGGGGGCGTACGAATACCACTCGCGCGCACTCGCCATCGCAAAGTCGGCTCCCACCGTCGTCGCCGGTACGCCGCTCACGTATACCCTCGTCGTCTCAAACACCGGCCAGGAAGCGGTTTCTGGCGTGCTCGTCACCGACGCCGTCCCGGCAGGCGCGAGTTACCTCTCCGGCGGCATCGAGTCCGGCGGCGTGGTCACCTGGGATGGATTGACGGTCGAAGCTGGTGGCGTGGCGACGGCTACCTTCAGCGTGAGCACCTGCCAGGCCAGCCTGGTCAACGAGTGGTATCGAGTGATCACCAGCACTGAGGGTGTGACAACGGCCTGGGGTGCGCCACTGGCGACCGATCTTGCAGAGCCAAGCATCAACGCCGGTTTTGATCTCACGCCAGAGATTGCGCTTTCCGGCGAGACAGTTCATTTCGATGCTGCAAGCTCCACAGACGGCAGTCCCATCGCTGCGTGGCAGTGGGATTTCGGCGATGAGAACACGGGCAGCGGCAGCGCGGTCACACACCCCTATACCGCCGCCAACACCTACACCGTCACGCTACGGGTGAGCGATACGTGTGGCTACACGGCTGCGGCGTCCCGCACCGTCCACGTTAGCGGCACGCCTTTCGTCCCGATCTATGGCGTGGACCTGACGCCGCCCGCGATGACCGCGTCGGGTGATCCGGGCGACGACGTGATCTACGACCTGTGGATCACCAACAGCGGCAGCGTCTCCGACACCTTCGACCTGAGCCTGGACGGCAATGCCTGGACGACGGTCGTAGCCCCCACCGTAGTCAACTTGCAGCCGTCAGAGATGCGCAAAGTCGCGGTCACGGTGTCTGTGGCAGGCGCGGCGCAATGCACCGATACCGACGTCGTCACCGTGACTGCCACGTCGAGGGTCAGCCCGACGACGAGGAGCGCAAGCGCAGCGACCACTTTGGCAAACACTACACGTGGGGTGGAGGTGTATCCACCCACGAGCACTCGATCAGGCGATATCCGCGGGCCGGTGGCTCACACGTTGTCCGTGACCAACATTGGCAACTGCTCCGACAGTTTCACCATCGACGTCGGCGGCAACGCCTGGAAGACAGAGCCTTCGATCACCGATACCGCGAGCTTGTCGCCGGGTGCGGGAATGGAAGTGGACGTCTGGGTGACGATACCGTTCACGGCTGCCGGTGGTGAGAACGACGTCGCAACCTTCACCGCCACCTCACAGAACGACCAAACGGTGTTGGACACCGATGTGTTGACGACCACGGCAGAAGCAGACTGCACCGAGGTTGAGGATGTCACGTTGGACGTCACAAACATCGGCGACGTTCATCCCAACACACTGCTTGAGTTCGAGGCTGACCTCGAGACGGACAATGTGTCGTCGTATGCATATCGTCTCACCAGTGATGGCGTGCCGGGCCTGGTGCAAACCGCTGCCAATGATCCGTTGACGTGGACGGATGTGTTCACCGAGAGCGGCGAGCACGCTGTCGAGATCGCGGTCTGGAACTGTGCGATGAGTGAAGATCAGGCTGTCGAGGACACCGTCACCGTCCTGGTCGTGCCTGCCCACGCCGGGCCAACACAGATCTATCTCCCCCTGGTCGCGTGCGACTATGCTGCACCGGCGACGATACACGAGCTAGAGGATGCACCGGACACCTGTCCGGGACACACCGTCACGGTGGGGAATCACCTGTACCTGGACGACTTTGACGCACTCAACGATCACGATTGGTACTCGTTCGAGGCCGTGGCGGGACAGACGTACACGATACAGACGTCCGAGCTGCAAGCCCGCGCGGACACGTCCATCGCGCTCTACGGGGACGATTGCACGACCGTCCTGGCAGAGAACGACGACGTCGCCTGGCCGGACGACGTGGCGTCGCGCATCGTCTGGACTGCGCAGGCCAGCGGGACGTATCACGTGGACGCGCGCTCTTATGATTGGCAGGTGCACGGCAATGACACCGGCTATACGTTCGGCGTGCACTTTGGTGCGGCGGAAGTGGATGTCGACCGTCGCACGCCCGAAGCGCTGCGCCCCGTCAAGCCGCTGCCGCCGGTCGAGCCGTAGAGGTGTGGCGATGAAAGTTGCCTCACGTAGCGTCATCTTGCTCGCCCTCATCACCTTGACGCTCTCTGCGCCTGTTTCTGTGCAGGCGCAGAAAGCGACGCCCCCTCCTGCACCGCCCGCGTCGCAGCCGACAAAAGCGCCGCCGGAGCCTACGCAGGCCCCCGAGCCGACGAAAGAACCGGTGGAAAAGCCGCCGCCGGTCGAGCCGACGAAAGAGCCGACAGAGACGCCGCTGCCCACATCTACGCCCAACCCGGTTCCTACAGCCGAACCGACCCTGGAAAAGCCCACCGTCGCGCCGACGCCGACGCCCGGCCAGGCGAAACCCACGCTTGCTCCCACGCCGCTTGGAGAGGAAATGACGTCCGGCACGCCGGTGCCGAGTATGCTGCCTGAGAGCGGTGGAGAAGCGCTCGACAGCGCCTCTGTCACCACGGCCACGCTCACGCCGCCACAGGTGACGGTGATCACTGGCCTGGTCTTTGACGATCGGGACGGCGACGGGGTGCAGGATCCCGGTGAGCGTGGCATCGGCGGCGTGCCCGTGACGCTGGACGGCGAGGTGGTGGGCGCGACCGGCGTCGATGGTCGTTTCAGCTTGCCTCAGTCCGACGCTGATCGGGCATTGCTCGCCATCGTGCCCCCGACGGGGTGGCAGTGGGTGGGAGGGCCGTTCGACACTGGCGAGGCGCTCGACGACGTCGTCATTCCGCTGCACCAGTTGGAGCCGGTAGCGGTGAGCGCAAACACTCCCCCCACGACGGTGGTTGTCGCCGGTGTTGCGCTGGCGGCTCTCCTGGCCTTTAACGGCGTGACCTCGTTGCTGCAGGCGCTGGCTGTGCGCTCGTTGACACGCGCTTTCCGGCGTCAGAAATCACAAGAGTTGGAGTGGGCGATGGCTGGCGAGTTGATCGAACACCAGGAGAGTTTGCGCGAGCAGTTGGACGGCGATCCGAGGGGATGGCAGAGACAGGTCCGGCAATTGCTGACCGACGCCCGGGTGGGAGGCGGCGAGGACGTGCCCCTGATGCTGGGCGACGTCTCGGTCTCACACCCCGCGTTCGAGGTCGTCGGGGACACGGCGCGCTACACCTTCACCACCGATCCCGACCGCGCGCGCGGGAACCGGCTCGCCCGCTGGCGCAACTGGCGCGACCGGGTGATCTCGCTCGACACGGCAATCTCGCCGTTCGCCCGCGTGGACGCGCAGGTGTTGTGGGGCCACCTGGCGGCCCGGAAGCAGGATGGCTTTGTGCTGTCGCGGCGGAATATGGCCTGGTATGTGGTGGTTCGTCGGCGCAGGTGAGCGGTGATTATGGGCCTTGATTAGGGCACGGACAAGCTGAGTCAACAGGGAGTGGCGAGTCCTACTGGCTGCCGTCAGGGAGGGACTCGGAAGAATAAGTATCCATCAACCATACTTTTTTGTCAAAACTGATGTATAG
>JAAELT010000197.1 GCA_024226315.1 bacterium
AGCCTTAATGTTACTGCTCGTTAGATAAATATGTAAAGAAGTAATTTCACGTTGTTGCAAATATATCAAAAATTGATGCAAAATCAGCGTTCTCTAAAAACAGTGTAAATACAAGTTATCGCAGTAGCATAATAGTGTAAAATACATCATTCAAGCCTTAATGTTACTGCTCGTTAGATAAATATGTAAAGAAGTAATTTCACGTTGTTGCAAATATATCAAAAATTGATGCAAAATCAACGTTCTCTGAAAACAGTGTAAATACACGTTATTGCAGTAGTATAATAGTGTAAAATACATCATTCAAGCTTTAATGCTACTGCTAGTTAGATATATATGTAAAGAAGTAATTTCCCGTCTTTGCAAATGTATCAAAAATTGATGCAAAATCAACGTTCTCTAAAAACAGTGTAAATACAAGTTATTGCAGTAGTATAACAGTGAAAACTACATCATTCAAGCCTTCATGTTACTGCTAGTTAGATAAACATGTAAAGACTTAATTTCCCGTCGTTGCAAATATATCAAAAATTGATGCAAAATCAATGTTCTCTAAAAACAGTGTAAATACAAGTAATTGCAGTAGTATAACAGTGTAAAATACATCATTCACGCTTTAATGCTACTGCTAGTTAGATAAATA
>JAAELT010000198.1 GCA_024226315.1 bacterium
GTCGCCAACCTGGGCCGCCTCTCTGAAGAGGCCACCGAGGCCGTCAGGATGGCCCTCAAGGTCGCGAAGACCGGCGAATCCGTCGTTCTCGCCTCCGAGGCTGCCGCCGCACTCCAGGGCACCACCGTCGCCAACCTCCGCTACCTCGACATCGCCGTCCTACTCCACTGCTGGAAGCAGTGGGGGTTGTCGTCGGAGATCGACGCGCTCGCTGTGGAGTTTGTGGACTGGGACCCAGAGGTGTCGCTCGCCGACACGGTGTTCCCGCTCGTCGCGCAGCGCTGCTGCGCTCCCGCATCGAAGCTGGGAGCCACTCGGTGGGTCCCCACGACCGCTCTTCCCGAGCTGATCGGGTTCGAGCTGTCGGCGTTCAACAACTCCCGAGTGCATCGCGCACTCACCGGCCTGTACACCGTGACCGATCGCCTCCAGGACCGGCTGCCGCAGCTGTTCCAGGAGCGCGATGGCGTGTTCGCGGCCATGTTCATGGACACCACCGACACCCACTTCGAGGGCATGGGCTGCCCGATGGCCGAGCAGACCCGCACGAAGTCGGAGATCCCCAACAAGCGCTGCCTGTCCATCGTCCTGCTCGCCAACGAGCACGGCTACCCCCTGCGCTGGAAGGTCCTCGGAGGCAAAACTAAGGACTGGACCGCCATGAGCGACACCATCGAAGAGCTCGGCGACGTCCCCTGGTTGCGGAACACGCCCATCGTCTTCGATCGCGCCATGGGACAGCCCAGCACGGTGGCGAAGCTCAAGGCCACTGGACTGCACTTCATCACCGCCGCGCACGTCACCTCGATCGAGTCGTACACCGGCGACCTGCCGCACACCGCCTTCGCCAACGTCCAGCTTGAGGGTACCGATGAGGCGTACGAGCGCGACATCGAGCGGGTCGCACAGGCCGCGCGTGATGCAGGGTTCGACGAGATCAACCCACGCCTGTTCGCAATCGACCTCGGGGTGGCGATCCCGGCCAAGGAGGCAGAGGCGCGGTCGAACGACGCCGATGCGCCCCGCCGGCGTCGGGGCCTGCCGGGCCAGATCCTGCGTGCGCGCCGCATCCGCGAACAGCTGGATGCCGATCCGGAGCTCACCAGGGCCAAGGTGGCAGCGTCGCTCGGCATCGGCGAGTCGCGGGTGACGCAGATCCTCGGCCTGCTCCGGCTCGCGCCGCCAGTGCAGGAGAGGATCCTCGAGCTGGGTGCGTCGTGTCCGGTGAACGAGCCACAGACGCGACCTTGGCGCCGCCTGTCGCCCGAGCAGCAGCTGGCCAAGCTCGAGGAGCACGAGCCCAAGGCGGTCAAGTCTGACTCCGCCGAGCCTGTGATCGGACCGCTGCGCATGGTGGCGTACTTCAACCCGCGGCTGTTCGTGGACATCAGGCGGCGCGGGCAGTGCCACTGCGAGCTCCTCCAGGCGCATGTCGACGCCATCAACGCAGAGCTGGCGGCGGCGAAGAAGTCCCGCAAGGAGGCGCCCACCTACCGCAAGTTCTCACGCGAGGTGGAGCGACTGCGGTACCTCGACCTGTTCGACATCGAACTCGATGAAACCGAGGTGACATCCGCGCATGGCAAGGCGCTCCGCTCGTACCGGGGAGCGATCACGCGGCGAGACGACGCCTGGGCACGGCGGCGGCGGTACGACGGGTTCGTGCTCCTGCTCGCGCACCCCAAGCTGGAGCGGACAGCCTCGGAGATCGTCGCGGCGTACCGCGGGAAAGACGTCGTGGAAAAGGACTTCCAGACCATCAAGGACGTCGAGAAGCTGCGGCCCGTCTACCACTACACCGACGCCAAGGTCCAGGCGCACGTCAGCGTGTGCATGCTGGCCCTGCTGCTCCAGCGCACGCTGCGCCGCCGCCTGAAGCAGGCCGGCCTGGACGACACCGCCCCCGCCGCCCTCGACCTACTTTCCACCTGTCACCTCAACCAGCGCCCCCCCCTCGCCGGGGTCGCCACGTACGACATCACCCAGCTGAATGCTGCTCAAAGGCGCATTCTCGCGGCCTGTGGTCTCGAGAATCTCGCCACTGGAGGATACGCCGCGTCGAAGCTGCGACCTCGCGCCATCGCCCGCTGAGTTCGTACCTACGCCCTCCGGCATACGGCAGGTTTGTCCTCGGTCGGGCTCAGACCGTGGTCAAGATGGGTCTAGTGCGACGAGTCCGGAGGTGTCTCCCCAACCGCGATCGCGGGTCGCACCAGCCGCCGACGAGGTGACGCCATGACAGAGCGCTGGGTGGCCTTCGACCTCGACGACACCATCCTCGATCACCTGGGCACTTCGCGCGCGGTGATGGTCGAGATCGCCGAGCGCTTTGCAGTCAA
>JAAELT010000199.1 GCA_024226315.1 bacterium
AGCAAGTTCAGTTAATTATGGGTGTTTTAGGTACTAATTTAGGTAGCAACTCTCTAATTACCGATAATATTAAAGAGTAATATGTACTGTGAATAGCTATAATTGAATTACGACATAAGGAATCATCACTGCAATGAACTAACGTTGTGTGCCAAAGAGCTTTGTAATAGATAGTGTTTTACTAAGGTATTTAGTTTAGAATATTTGGTACTTTATATTATTGAGTTAATAATTCCTACTTTTCCATAAAACATTACATGAGGTCATAGCTCCTTGATTAGGATAAAACCTTAAAACGATCTTTTTAAACCTTTTAATTGATATAAATAGAGTAATTGACCATTAATTAAGTAAAGTGCTTAAAATAAGTTCATAGAAAACTGAATTAGGTACCTAAAATAGTGAATGTTTTAATATTATTACATTTCTCTTAAAGTGCCCATTACACCTCAGTTTTAGTGAGTAAATATCACCTGCGTAAACTGTACCATAAGTTAAATGATCTTCTACCATTAATAAGGAAGTGTTAAGCTGTAAAAAGTGTGATTAATTCATTGAAAGGACCTAGTATAAATAGAATATTCAATTGAAACCTTGTAAATCTGTTGCATTTAGTGAATAAATTAATTACTTAATCAGGAAATAAGATTATGGAATACAAGATGCCTTAGTTATAGATGCCTTAGTTATTAACAACTAAACTAATTAAATCCTAAAATAGGACCATAATAAGATCAGGATTACTTGAATAGGAACCAATAATGTAAAGAGGAGATTACAATACAACCTAATAATACTATAAAGGGAGGATACCATCTAACTAAACACTGAATATACTATTATTTGCTACATAAAACCATTATACTACAAGGAATATTATGACCTTGATTAGGGAGACCATCTTGCATAGTTGATAATTAAGGATTGAATAAAATAAAAATCTCACAAGGTCTTCCTTAGTGGAAGATTATGGCTAATAAATAATAAAGATAGATTAGGGATGATAATAAAGAAGAGGAACCTAAATAAATACTAGTGAAAAAATAAATAAGCAATAATAAAGAAATAAAGATAGTGTGAGTAATTAAATTTACAAATAAAAATGATATAGTATAAATAAAATAATTGATTATATAGATAATAATAAATTGTATGTATTAATATGTTATTAATTATTAAGTTAGTGTTTTTATAATTAGTTAATATTAATAAAGTAATTTCATAAGAACTAATAAATAAATGATCTTGAGTTAAACAATAATTGAGTGATAGAAATCTATTATGAATAAATGAATTTGATTCTAATTCAATACTTCTATAATAAGTTAATTCATTTTTGATTCCTTTACTATTTAATTTACTTAATTTACATTGAGCATTTGATCCTATTCTAGAAACTGATAAACCAGAATCAATAGCAGGTCTTATTCCATCAATAAATAATCTTCTATTAATATATAATTGTCCATCAGTAATACTAATTACATTCGTTGCAATAAATTCTGTAATATCAGAGTTAATTGTCTCAATAATTGGAAAACAACTAATTGAAGCACCGAAATAATTATAATTTAATTTACTACATCTTTCTAATATGCTTGAATGAATATTAAATATATCACTTGGATATGCATCTCTACTTGGAATTTTACCCACTAATAAACTAATCTGTCTATAACACTTAGCATGCTTGCTAATATCATCAAAACAAATCACTGAATCAATAATACGATCTCTTATTCTTTCATTAATGGAGGAACCAATATAAAGAATCATAAATGATAATAATGAACAAGAGGAAGAATGAGATGTTATAATATTTGTAATATAATTCACAATATCGATTAAGATGGTGACATGACTTAATTTACTTAAATTCTGATTAATTCCAACATAAAAACCAATTATTCTCTTTATTCCAAAACCATCTATAGAACCTAACACTGAAAAACTATTATTTTTAATTAATAATACTAAATAAATTGATGTTTTCCCACTATAACGATCACCTAATATTAATTGTCTCTGACCTCTTCCAATTGGTAATAAAGAATCTATTATTCTTAATCCCATAACTAATGAATCATTTACTTTAGCTCTCAATGCTATTCTTACTCCTCTTTTTAATAAACTATTATAACAATAAAAAAACAGTATTAAGGTTGCCAAGTTCACTAACAATATATGTTTCATCCAAATAAAATTAATTTTTAAAGAGCAACAGCCTTAAGACTAGGTTATGGTTAATAAACCAGATACTATAAATAAAATAGAAATCAAAGAAATATATATCAATAATAATAATATATTAATACTATAATAATAGTGAGTGAATAGAATCGTTGATAATATAAACAATAATGAAATTAAATTCAGTAATAAGATTAATGTATTTCTACTACAAATAAACTTCAATAAGATAGTGAATAAATAAATAAGAAGAAGGGAGAAGTAAATAAATAAGAAATAAAGTAATAACATAATATTAAATACGATAAACCAATAATTAAATAATTTAAAAGGAATGAATTAAAGTAATAAATCAATTGAATAAACTGTAGTTAGAACAGAATTAATAGAAGAACTGCAAGAAGAACTGAAATTAATAACTAAATAATACCATAGTAAATAATCATACACATAGAATAACACTAATATAATTCCATAATACTCTAAACACCAACTAAAATAATGAATTTGTATTAAAAACAGTGGGAGGGAAGACCTAAATATGAGAATAGTACCTCTAAAACATACTTTCCTACATACTTTCACATACTTTCCTCTAATTACATTATTAACAATAATATTAGTTATTAGCAATAATAAAACAGTTAATTACTCAGTCTTTGAGCTTTGAGGAAATAAATCATAAAGAAACTACAGTTTTCTAGGTCCATAATATAATCAATTATAGTTCGTAACGTTTACTTTTTATTGGATAATGTGTTGATAATAATTAGGATCAAGGCTTTAGGATTAAGGCTTTAGGAATGTTTTGGGAAATTAATGTGTTTTTTATTAGTTTTTGTTAATTCTTTACTTTTTATCTCTTTTTTAGGAAACACTGTGTAATCAATACACTTTTTGAGGTAATTATGCAATTATAGTTCTAATTAAATTAACTGAATACAATTGGAATAATTATAGTTCTAATTAAATTAACGTTTTTTTAGGTTACATATTACACCTCCATTAAGGTCCTAAAGACCGGATTTAGCTAAAAGAAGAATCCAATATAATAATTACCCAATAATATAACCTAATATGAATTGTTGAGTAAATAATCCTTGCTACTAAATATAAATTAAAGATGTAAATAATCCCATGAACCTACAATCAGTTAATATTCTATCAACAAAAGTAAAATGATGTACTAATCGAATAATGTATTAATTAAAAAAGAGGATTAAGGATTGTAATTACCTTAAACTAAATGCTAAAGAAAGAATATAATACTAATAACATACATAATATAACAATATAATGCAAAATAAACGAGAACATATTAAATTCATTTGTTACGAGAAATAAGATAACATGCAATAAACTATTACGGTATTAAGAGTTCCTCTACTATAAAATCAATAATAAAAATACAATTAACCATATAAAATCAACAAAGTGTCAATAAAATGAAATTAAAAAGATAGACAGTGAAAACTCAATAAAGAAAGACATGAAAGTAAATAAACTATAGAAGGAAATAATAAAAAAACTAAAACAACCTAAAAAGACATGAAACCATGTAATGATATAATAAAAAAGTATATAGAACCAATAAAAGTATCAGTTATTGAAAAGAAACATAAAGTAAATTCTTTTAATTGAAGTATTATAAATAATATTCCACTACCTAAATTATGAATAATTAAATTAAAGAACATACCATAATTACCTAATTTAATACTTATTGTACAACCATTTAAAGGAAATGATGAAAAAACAAGAATTAATAAATTGCTAAAAGGTATTGCAAAAGCATATGAAGATAACATAGGAAATAAATAGAATAAGGAATAACAATTGACTAATAATCTACTATTAAGATCACTTCAAAAACAACCAATGAATAAAAATAACTCTGAAATAATCATTAATTTAATTCCCATTATAATATTATTTTCCTCTATTGTAATTAAAACAATAAATGATTCAATGAAATAGTCATTAATTCAAACACTAATTATAAATCATAATACTAATAGTACACTAATTAAACAAACTGTGATTAAGCTGTTAAAATAAAGTGTACATAACAATAATCAAATTAAAATAAATAAATTACTAAAAGAAAGTGATAATATTAAAGAGTAATATGTACTGTGAATAGCTATAATTGAATTACGACATAAGGAATCATCACTGCAATGAACTAACGTTGTGTGC
>JAAELT010000200.1 GCA_024226315.1 bacterium
CGCAGTGGCTGGAGGTGCAGCTCGTCCAAGCGCTGGAGGTCCCGTAGCGTCTTGAGGTGACGAGCGGGCAGGCGACCCTCCAGCTGTGCGAGGTCGAGGCCGGCGGCCTGAGCGCGGAGCTTGTCCACGAGCCTGGAGCGGTCCCGGGCCAGCGCGTCGCGCTGGTGGGACAGGTCGAGACCGTCGACTCGGTAGCGGTCGGCCTTGTCGCGAACCTCCCGCAACCGGGCGAGCTGTCGATGCCGGTCCACGCCATCGGATCCGAGGCGACGAGCGGCGCCGAGGGCCTCGGTCCTGGCGCGGGTGGGTAGCGTGAGGACTTGGCGGCCGTGAAGGCGTCCGAAGGCTTCCGGAGCTTCCCGAAGCCGGCGGTAAGCTTCGGCCGCTCCGTGGTCGCTGGCGTGCTGATCGAACATCGCGCGGGCCGTGTCGGGTTGACGGTAGACGCGCCCCAGGTCCAGATCGAAGTGCCTCGGCGTCTGTTCGAGTTTGCGAATCTCCCCATCGAGATCCGGCAGGCTGCCGTGGTAGGAAAGCCGGTGACGGGCTTGAGCGACGTCTTTCGCCCGGCTGGAGATCTCGTCCCACTGGTCGAGCTGCCCGAGAGCGAGCTGCAGCCGGTCGAGGCGCTCGGGAGTCAGCTCTCGGGAAACCGGGTCGACGGAAGGGATCCAGCCGTCGCCGAGCGGCTGCTCCGCGGGCGTCGGCTCTGAGGTCAGATCCGCTGCGTCAGCAAGCCGGTAGTCCCGCACCAGATCCTTGCGCGGCTCGCGGGCGAAGACGCGCCGCAGCTGCTCGCCGGAGGCGAAGGTCTTGCGGTCGACGTAGAGCGCCAGCTGATGGCGGTGGCGCGTCAAGGCGACGTAGGAGAGGTTGCGATCGAAGCCTGGGCTGGCGAAGACATAGGCGCGGTCGACGGTCGCG
>JAAELT010000201.1 GCA_024226315.1 bacterium
AAATTCAAAAATTATTTTACTTTAAGAATATGATCCAATGACTGTTCTCAAAAAGTTGCAACCAGATCTCATAGTGTAGTGGTTTATGACATGCGCCTCACACGCGCAAGGTCCTTAGTTCAATCCTGAGTGAGATCAATTTTTCATTTCATAATCTTAACTAAATTTCCTTGACCGTTTGATCCTGTCATTGCAATTGATACATTTTCAAGACAACACAATGTAGTTGTTAAAACATATCGCTTTTACTAAGGAAATCCTAAACTGCCCCCATCTCAGATTTTTTTTCACTGCAACTTCATACATTATTTAACTTTGAAAATATAATGCCAAGATGGTTTTTGAACAATAGCAGCAAGATCTCATAGTGTAGTGGTTATCACGTGCGCCTAACACACGCAAGGTCCTCAGTTCAATCCTGAGTGAGATCAATTTTTTATAACATATTCTGACCTAAATTTGCTTGATTGTTTGATACTGTCATTGTATATGATAATTTTTCAACATATCACAGTGTAGTTAATATAACCTATTGCCTTTACTCCGGAAATCATAAACTGCCCCCTTTTGAA
>JAAELT010000202.1 GCA_024226315.1 bacterium
CGAGTCGATATCGGATCTGGAGTCCGGGCTGGAGCATGAGCCTGATTGTCTCATCTTTGAGCCGCGGCACGTCGGCGGGCGTTGCCGCCGTCGTTCGCCAAGCCAAAGGCGGTCTCAAAGTTCGCGCGAAGCGCTAAGTTCGAAGCACGGCATCCCCAAAGCCGGTGATCTCACCCGCGAACAGATCGAGCGCTCCTGGTACCGATGCCGTACCGATCTGGAGCAAGTGGTGGACGACCTGAAGGTCTCGAAGAAGGGCCTCAAAGATCGAATGAAGGAGCTGGGGCTTCGTTAGGTCGCCTGGTCGGGTTGTCGAGCAGTAACCGCATTCGAGTGCGTACGAGGACCGCGCTCTGTCCTGAGTCGGGGGCGGACCGTCCATGCCGGGCGACGGAACCGACGCGTGAGCCCGTGCCCAGCACCCTTCGACCGGTGGCATCCAACTTGCTGTCCTTGTTCGTCAGGAGGTCACGAGTCATGTACCACCACCGAACAACACCCAAGACCGAATCCTGGACGAAACTCGCCGTTTTTTTCCTGATGGCGATTCTGGCGGCGCTGTGGCTTTCCGGCTGCGGCGACGTCGACGCCCAGACTTCCCGCGACGAGATCGCGGCGTTGCTGGCGGCGAAGGACACGGAGCTGGCGGCGAAAGAAGCGGAGCTGGCGCAGCAGGAGGCCGAGCTGGCCGAGCGCGAGGCGTCGCTGGCCGAGAACGGACGCCGGATCGCCGAGGGCCTGGAAGGGCTCGAAGAGCGGCAGGGGGAGCTCGAGAAGGTGGCGTCCGGCCTGGAGCAGCGGGCTACAGGCGTCGAGCGACGCGCGTCGCAGCTGAAGACCAAGGAAACCGAGCTGGAGGAGTCCGAGGCCCTGCTGGCCGAGGCGCAGAAGACGCTGACCGAGACGCGTACCGCCGTCGAGCGCGAGGCGGAGCGCCAGCGGGAGGCTGCGCGGAAGAATCCACCCGAGGTGTATGCGGAGATCGACCTGCCGGCGGCGATGACTCTCGACGTGGAGTTCCTGACCACGGTGTCGAGCGCTACCAGCCGGCCGGGCGACACCTTCGCCACGCGGGTGACGAAGGATCTGCTCGCCGCTGACGGGCGCCTGGTGGTGCCCGCCGGCACCGAGCTGATCGGCGTGGTGACCGAGGCCCAGTCGGTCAAGCGGGTGGGCGGTCAATCCCTGCTCGGCCTGCGCTTCGGCGAGCTGCACCTGCCGTGGGGCAAGAGCGTCGAGATCAATGCCTCGTTCCAGGATGTCGGTCGCGACGAGTCGCGCCGAGACAAGAAGATCATCGGTGGCGCCGCCGCCGGTGGCGCGGTGCTCGGCGCCATCCTCGACGACGACGACCGCGGGCGGGGCACGATTCTCGGAGCGATCATCGGCGCCGCCGCGGGCACCGCCGCGGCCGCCAACAAGCCGGCCGACCAGGTCGAGATCCCGGGCGGCGCCGTCGTCACCCTGCAGCTCGACGAGCCGGCGAAGGTGATGGTGCCGTGGAAGTCGCGCTACGCCGAGCCCGCGGTGGCGCCGGCGGACTAGAGCAGGGCAAGAGCTCACGCCGGCTCAGCGGGTTCGCTGGGCCGGCGGTTCGAGGAGTCGCAGCTCATCGAGGCGCGGGACCTTGATGACCTCGACCCCGCACTCGCCGGCCAACCGTTCGATGAGGCGCGGCGCGATCGTCAGCGCGCGGCCCCGCCGCCAGCTCTTCCTCTCTCCCGCGGTCCCGAACAGCGCGAAGCCCCTGCCGCCGCCCGGATCGTGACGGGCGAGATAGAGTAGTCCCTCGGCGCCGGCCCGGTGGAGGCCCAGAGCCCAGGCCCGGGTCCGGTCATAGGGCACCACCGTATGGACCTCCAGAGTGATCCCGAAGCCGGCGCAGCGGCGGGAGGTGAGATCCGCCAGGCTCCTCGCACCGGGTACCTGGAGCCGGTGGATGCGGCGATCCGTGAAGAAGCGCGTCGAGATGCCCCCGCCCTTGCGGTCCGGACCGACCGCTTCGAGCAGGGCGGCGAGCTCGTCGTCGGCGAGGTAGCAGGTGCCGTTCGGCTCCGGCAGGTCGAATCGGCCGCCGCCCGAGCTGCCGAACCACCACGGACCGCGGCCCCGGCGAACGACTCGCCAGAGCCGCCGCTCGGGAGGGAGGGTCCGGCGAGGGAAGCTCCGCAGCTCGCTCGCGTCCGCGGGCGGCCAGGCGAGGCTGACGGCCTGCCGCGTCATTGAGCGAAGCGGCTCGCGGCGTCCCGGGTCACCTGGGCGAGCGTTTCGGGATCGTGCCCGTCGCGCAGCCAATCGATGGCCGTCAGGCCTTCGAGCGAGCGAAGCGGTGACGTCAACCAGCCGGCGAGGCTCCAGTCGTCGATGCCGCTGGCGGTGAGGATCCGCAGCAACGCCGGGAGACCCGCCAGCACGCGGTGGTCGTCGTCGAACTGGAACACCGGGTAGACCCAGTGGCCGTCGGCGGTCTTGAGGCCGAGCAGCGTGCAGCGCCGGCGGCGGTCCGCGATTGCCTGCCGGGAGACGTTGCCGAGCACCCTGGCTACCTGACCCGGGCCGTAGAAGGAGCCGAGAAGCTCGTCCCACGGCGAGGGGCTGGGCAGAGTCGCCACCATGCGCTCGGCGACCTCTCGTGGCGAACCGAGCTCGGCAAGGGACCGCCCGCTTCCGGCGTAGCGCGCTTCCAGCCGGCCCAGCTCCTGACCTACCAGCCAGGCGACGTGCTCGGGGTAGGGGATTTCCGCGGATCCATAGTGGCCGGTCGGTTCGGCGATTTCGTCGGCAAGTCCGGCCTGGCGCGGCGCGGCCTCTCGCGGCCCGCGGTCGTCTGATTTGGTTCCGGATCGGCTCGGAGGTCTCATCGCGAACGACGCTATCTCAGTCGCGAGAAAAATGTCAAGGGCGTCAAGGGGCGCTCGGTCACGCCTCGGCGGCGGGCTCGTCTTGATCTTCCCCAGGCCGGTTGCTAGAGTCCTCGGGCCTTTCGCAGCGACGGTCCGTCGCGCTCCAAACACCAGCAACCGTCGGGTACCGCCCGGGGGAGATCATGCACATCGAGCTGAACGAAGAGCAGAAACTGCTGCGAGAAGAGGTTCGCCGCTTCGCCGAGGAAGTGGTGCGGCCGATCGCCAAGGAAATCGACGCCAAAGGCGTGTTTCCGGTCGACACCATCCGCCAGGCGGCGGAGATGGGGCTGACCGGGGTGTCGGTGCCGGAAGAGTACGGCGGCGCCGGCATGGACGTGGTCTCCTACTGCCTGGTGATCGAGGAGATCAGCCGGGTGTGCGCCTCGACCGGGGTGATCCTGTCGGTCAACAACTCCCTGGTCTGCGATCCGCTCTTGAAGTGGGCGAACGAAGAGCAGAAGCGGAGTTTCCTGAAGCCGCTGGCGGCGGGGGAGAAGCTGGGCTGCTTCGCCCTCACCGAGCCGGGCGCCGGCTCCGACGCCGCCAGCCTGCGCACCACCGCCAGGAGAGACGGCGACGACTACGTGCTCGACGGCAACAAGGTGTTCATCACCAACGGCACCAATGCCGACATTGCCCTGGTATTTGCCACCGTCGACCCGGCGCTCGGGTACAAGGGCATCACCGCTTTCATCGTGCCGGCGGATACACCCGGTTACAGTCACGGTATCCACGAGTACAAGCTCGGGGTCAACGCCTCGGGCACCACCGAGCTTGCGTTCGAGAGCATGCGGGTGCCGGCGAGCCAGCGCGTCGGCGAGGAGGGCGACGGCTTCCGCATCGCCATGTCGACGCTCGACGGCGGACGCATCGGCATCGCCGCCCAGGCCGTGGGCATCGCGCAGGGCGCGTTCGAGGAGGCGCTCAAGTACTCCCAGGAGCGCGAGCAGTTCGGCACCGCGATCTCGAGCTTTCAGGCGATCCAGCATTACCTGGCCGACATGGCAACAGAGCTCGACGCCGGCCGCCTGCTGACCTGGAAGGCGGCCTGGGCGAAAGAGAACCGCAAGCGCTTTACGCTCGAGGCCGCGCAGGCCAAGCTGTTCGCCTCGGAGATGGCGCAGCACGTGACCAACAAGGCACTGCAGATCCACGGCGGCTACGGCTACATCCGCGAGTACAACGTCGAGCGCTACTTCCGCGACGCCCGCATCACCGAGATCTACGAGGGCACCAGCGAGATCCAGAAGATGGTGATCGCGGACTGGGTGCTCAACAAGAGTTGACGCCATGGCTGACGACACCGGCGTCTCCTTCGCCCTGAGCGAAGAGCAGAATTTGCTGCGCGACGAGGTGCGGCGCTTCGCCCGCGAGCAGATCCGCCCGGGGGTTGCAGAGCGCGACCGCGCGCACGAGTTCCCGGCCGAGATCCTGCGCGAGATGGGGGAGCTCGGCCTGCTTGGCATGCTGGTTCCGGAGGAGTACGACGGCGCCGGCTTCGACGTGCTCACCTACGCCCTGGCGATCGAGGAGATCGCCGCCGTTTGTCCTGCCGTCGCGGTGACCATGAGCGTCACCAACTCGGTGTGCTGCTGGCCGATCGCGAAGTTCGGTTCCCACGAGCTCAAGAATCGCGTATTGCGCCAGCTCGCTCGCGGCGAGGCGATCGGCGGATTCGGCCTCACCGAGCCGGGCTCCGGGTCCGACGCCGGCGCCATGCGCACCTCCGCGGTTCGCGACGGTGACCACTGGATGCTCAACGGCGAGAAGGCGTGGATCACCAATGCCGGCCACGGCAAGTTCTTCGTGGTGCTGGCGCGCACCGAGCCCGGTGAGGGCACCCGCGGCATCAGTGCGATCGTCGTGCCGTCCGACGCGCCCGGCTTTGCGGTCGGCACGCCGGAGGAAAAGCTGGGACTCAAGGCATCGAGCACCGCGCCGCTCTACTTCACCGACTGCCGGGTGCCGGCCGGCAACCTGCTGGCCGAGGAAGGACACGGTTTTCGCGTCGCCATGGCCACCCTCGACCATTCGCGGCTGGGCATCGCCGCCCAGGCGGTGGGCATCCATCGGCGCGCCCTCGAGCTGGCGGTCGAGTACGCGCGCGAGCGTGTGCAGTTCGGTGTGCCGATCGCGCGGCACCAGGCGATCCAGTTCAAGGTCGCCCAGATGGCCACCGAGCTCGAGGCCGCTCGCGCCCTCACCTATGCCGCGGCTGTTGCCGAGCATCGGCCCGAGGCTGGGCGTCTGGCGAGCCAGGCCAAGCTCTACGCCTCGGAGGCGGCCAACCGGGCCTGTTGGCAGGCGCTCCAGATCCACGGCGGCAACGGCTTCTGCGAAGACTACGAGATCGCTCGCCTCTACCGCGACGTGCGCGTGACCACCATCTACGAGGGCACCAGCGAGATGCAGCGCATGGTGATCGCGCGGCACCTCACGCGATCGAAGTAGAGATTCTCACCCCCAGGCAGTGCCTGTAGGCGTTTTCCTACTCTACGGTGTAGACTCGGGTCTCACAACGTCCAAGGAGCGCGTACGCCTATGGCCACTTCCGGACCGAGGAGGGCTCTCTACGTCCTCGCCGCGCTGGTGCTCGCCGTCGCCGCCTTCCTCTACCTGCCGATCGGGGCGCTCGAGCCCACGTCGACGGATCCCGAGGTGCTCGCCGCGTTTGAAGATCGAGGCGAGGAGCACTTCGAGAAGATACTCGCCGGCCGCAATCTCGACCGGCCGTTCCCGAAGATTGCCGAGCGCGCCGAAAACCCGACCACCACGGCCAAGGTCGAGCTCGGGCGCCTGCTCTATTTCGACCCGCTGCTGTCGGGCGAGAATGACGTCTCCTGCGCTCATTGTCATCATCCCGACCTCGGGCTGTCCGACAACCGCGGGCGGTCGATGGGCAAGGGCGGCCAGGGACTCGGGCCGGCGCGCGCCGGCGGTGCGCTGCTCCGGCGCGGCTCGCCGACGGTGTGGAACGCTGCCTACAACCACCTGCAGTTCTGGGACGGTCGGGCCACGGACCTGGAAGACCAGGCCGGCAAGCCGATCGAGGACGCCAGCGAGATGGCCCAGGACCCGGCGGAGCTCGAGGAGGAGCTGCGCGCCGTCCCCGAATATGAGCGTCTGTTCGCCGACGCGTTCGGCAACGGTACCCGGCAGGCGGTCACCTTCGAGCGCGTGACCTTCGCCATCGCCGCGTTCGAGCGCACCTTGATCTCTCAGAGCTCACGCTTCGACCGCTACGCCCGGGGCGAGCGCGGCGCCCTGTCCGAGTCCGAGCGGCGTGGGCTTAACCTGTTCCGCTCCCTCAAGACGCGCTGTTTCGAATGCCACAACCTGCCGACCTTCGCCAATCCCGACTTCAAGGTAATCGGCGTGCCCGATCCGGACGATCTGGAGACCCCCGATCTCGGCCGCGCGGAGATCGAGGGCGGCGAAGCCTATGCCCGGGCGTTCAAGGTGCCGACGCTGCGCAACGTCGCGCTCACCGCGCCCTACATGCACAATGGTCGCTTCGAGACGTTGGCCGAGGTGCTCGATTTCTACTCACTCGGCGGCGGCACCGGGCAGGGGCTCGAGCTGGCCAACCTCGACGACAAGATCCGCGCCTTTCCGCTGACCGCCGAGGAGAAGCACGACCTCATCGCCTTCCTGCACACGCTGACCGACGAGTCCCGCAAACCGATGATCCCGGAGCAGGTCCCCTCGGGCCTGCCGGTGGTGGCGAGCCTGCCCAACCAGTCGCCGGAGCTGGCGGCCTTCGAGCCGGAGGAACGCGAGGAGCGTCCTGTGGAAGTACGGCGTGAGGGCAGCAGGCTGATCGTGCGCCCCGGCGAGCGTATCCAGGACGCGATCGACGCCGCCGAGGCAGGTGAGGTGGTGGCGGTGATGCCGGGTACCTACCACGAGACGCTGACCCTCGACGTCTCCGGAATCTCCCTGACCGGTATGGAGGTCGACGGCGAGCGAGCGGTGCTCGACGGTCGCGGGATCCTCGCCGACGGCATCATCGGCTCTGGCAGCGGGCTCGAGATCCGCGGCTTCGAGATCCGCGACTACACCGCCAACGGCGTGATGATCAACCTCGGCTCGAAGGTCGGCTTTCGCGATCTCCACCTGAGCAATACCGGCCTCTACGGCATCTACCCGGTGGAGGTAGTGGGCGTGCGCATCGAGGACTGCTCGGTGACCGGAGCTCGCGATGCCGGCCTCTACGTGGGACAGTCGAAAGACATCGTGGTGCGCGGCAACCGCGCCTGGGGCAATGTCACTGGCATCGAGATCGAGAATTCGGTCAACGCGCGGGTGGAGGACAACGAGGTCTGGGACAACGCCGGCGGCATCCTGGTCTTCGCGCTGCCCAACGTGCCGTCGAAGGTGTCGCGCGGCTGCCGGGTGGTGAACAACCGCGTCCATGACAACAACCACGAGAACTTCGGCGATCCGAGCGCCATCGTCGCGGGGGTGCCTTCCGGCACCGGCATCATGATCCTGGCGAGCGACGCCGTCGAGGTCACGGGCAACGAGATCCGCGGCAACAATTCCTTCGGCGTCGCCGTCGCCGGCCTCGACAGCTACTTCGGCCCCGGCTCGACCTACGACCTCGATCCGTCACCGGACCGCTGCTGGATCCACGACAACGTCTTGGAAGACAACGGCGCGTCGCCGTCGAAGCTGGTCACCGACGCCGGCTACGGCGGCGCCGACCTGCTGTGGGACCTGACCGGTGAGGGCAACAGCTGGGATCAGCCTGGCGCGTCGCGCTTTCCCTACTCCTTGCCGGGCAGCGGCTGGTCGGGTCTGCGCCGCCGGGCCAACGACCGGCTGTGGCGGTTGGCGTCGGCGGTTCTGCGGTAGAGGCCTGGCCGGGGTTTTTTGACCGCAGTCGACCTGATGGCCTGCGGGCGGTGCTCAGGCTCTATCCTGCCCTCCGACTCGGCTCGACGCTCGGCCGCGTTGCGCGCCGTCCTCGGCCATCAGGCCGCCTGCTCGGGGAAACGACGAGGGAGCGTCTGGTCACGGTGGCTCGGCCGTGCGGTACACCGGGCCCTCCTCGGCCGGGAAGCCCTGGGTGTCTGGCCCGCAGGCGCCGGAAAGCGCGGAGAGGTCGACCAGGAGCCAGCGGCGGCGGTGCTTCTCTCCCAGGTCGAAGGCGCGCTCGGGATCGAAGCACGGCTCCAACCAGCGGTCGGAGAGCAGCAGCCAACGGCTCTCGGTGCCCTCGGCCAGCCAGGCGGACGCGGCGTGCATCTGCCGCTCGGTCTCGGGCAGTGAAAAGAGGTGGTCGGGGATGAAGCCCCAGTGGGTTGCCGGGCGGTCGGCGTGGAGCACGAGCTGCTCCTTCCAGCCCACCATCGCCAACTCGGCGAAGGGGCCCGTATGGGCGGCGGCGCGGTCCATGAGGTCGGCGGGCGAGCGTGCCGGGTTCAGCAGGGGGGTGCCCCACCAGCCGTAGAGCAACCAGACCGAGAACAGGAAACCGGCCAACGCAGCGACGCCGGCGCGGGGACGCTGCCAGGCGGCCCAGCAGAGGCCGGCGAGCGCCAGGGTGGTGAGCAAGAGCCACGGCGCGGAGCCGGTCTCTTCGGCGATCTCTGCCGCGGCGTCGAGTCCCAGCCAGCCGGCGCCGGCGGCGACCGCGAAGATCGCGGTGAGCAGGATCAGGAAGCCGAAGGCGATCCGCCGCGGCCCGGCCTTGCGCTCGATCCCGGCCGCCAGTGGGCCGACAGCGAGCGCGAAGGCCGGTAGCGCCGGCAGGATGTAGACGCCGCGCTTGCCCGAGCTGAAGGTGAAGAACAGCGCTACCAGCGCGATCCAGCCGAGCAGGAGCAAGAGCCGCGGATCGCGGCGGCGGAGCCGGCGCCACCAGGCCGGGATCAACCAGGGCAGAGCGAGCGTCACCGGCAGCCACAGCAGCGGCATCGCCTGCAGCGGGTAGTACCACAGCGGTTGCTGATGGCCGCCGATCGAGGCGTAGCGCTGTGCCGTTTGGCCCCAGAGGATCTCGTCGCGATAGGCCTCCAGCGCCGGATCGCCGCTCCCGGCCACCAGCGCGAGCATCGGCACCAGCCACAGGCCGATGGCGGCCAGCAGCAGCAGCGGCCCGAGCCACCAGCGCCAGCCGCCCGGACGCAGCGCCGGCAGGCCCGGCCATCCACGCCAGTGGCCGACGCCCCACGGGATGAGAGCCAGCAGCGGCAGGAAGCCGACGCCCTTGGTGATCACTCCCAGCCCCATCGCGAAGCAGCCCAGCCACCAGCCACGCCAGTGCGGTCCGACCAGCACGTGGCGGCACAGCCCGTAGAGACCGAGCGTGGTCCACATGGTGGCCATGGCGTCGATCTGGCCGGCTCTGGCCTGGAGCGGGAACTGCACGGCGAGCAGCAGCACCAGGCCGGCGCCCAGGCCGGCTCGGCGGTGCCACAGCCGGCGCCCGAGGTCGTAGACCAGGGCCAGGGTCAACAGGCCGGCGATCAGCGACGGCAGCAGGTGGGCGATACGTACGGAGCCGGTGACGGCGTAGACCAGGGCCTGCGCCCACATGAAGACAGGCGGTTTGTCGGCGTAGAGCTCCGCCGCCCGCCGGGGGAAAAACCAGTCTCCGCTCTCGACCATATCGCGCGCGATCAGGGCGAAGCGCGGCTCGTCGGGCGCCCAGGGGTCCTTGAGGCCGATCCCGGCGGAGAAGGTCAGCAGCCCCAGCAGCAGCAGCAACAGCAGGTCGGCGCGCCGAGCCCGCGTGTCGTCCGGCCGGTAGCGCCAGCGATTCGACAAGCGGGAGACGATCTCCCGGGCAAGACTCATGGAGAGTCCGCGGTCTGCCGTTCGATCGCCGCGCCGGGCTCGAGCTCCTCGACGCTGGCGGCGACGTGGCGGCGCTGCAGCCACATCACCCCCAACAGGTCGACGATCCCCACCCACAGCCTGTTGTGGATCCCGTACTTCGACTTGCCGTGACGCCGCGGTCGATGGCTGACCTCGACCGTCCGCATCTCGCCGCCCCGGCGCAGGATCAGCGCCGGGATGAATCGGTGCATGTGGTCGAAGTAGGGGAGGGCGAGGAAAGCCTCGCGGGAGATCAGCTTGAGGCCGCTGCCGGTGTCGGCGGTGCGGTCGTGCAGTAGACGTTGCCTGACGCCGTTGGCGACGCGTGAGGACAGGCGCCTGAGCCACGAGTCGCGGCGCTTCTGGCGCAGGCTGGCCACCAGCTGCAGGTTGGCGGGAGCGTCGGGGTGGTCGCGCACCGCCAGCAGCTTCGGGATGTCCGCCGGGTCGTTCTGGCCGTCGCCATCGAGGGTGGCGATCCAGGGCGCGCGGGCGGCCGCCACGCCGTTGCGCAGAGCCGTGGTCTGGCCGTAGTTCTCCTGGTGCCGGATCACCCTTAGCCGGCCCGGCGGCAGGCGACGCAGCAGGTCGGCGAGCCGGTCGGGAGTACCGTCGGTCGAGCCGTCGTCGACGAAGACGATCTCGTAGTCGCCGGTCTCCTCCAGCGCGGCGACGATCTCGTTCACCAGCGGCTCGATGTTGTCGGCCTCGTCGAGCACCGGGACGACGACGGATAGATGCAAACGCGGTTCTCCAGGACATGGCGGGGCGCGGCGGATGGGGGGATCATATCCAAGGACCGGCGTCCGCACATGGCCACGGGGATGAGAGCCGGCTTCAGTCGGCTTCCCCGTGGTAGCACGGGTCTTCAGGCCCGTGATACCCTCGGCCATTCACGCGCGCCACAAACTGTTCTGCAGCCACGGGAGCTTCCATGCGCACCCTCCTGGTCCACGTACGCGATCCGCAGTTCTACGCCTATCCGACCAAGAAGCTCTCGGCGCGTGGCGTGCCCCAGATCATCGGCTTTCCGCCGATCGGGATCATGTCGCTGTCGGCGGTGCTCAAGCGCGAGGGCCACGAATGCTTCATGTTCGACCAGGCCAATCCCGACACCCCGAACGAGCACGTCATCGAGCAGATCCAGCAACTGAAGCCGGACCTGGTGGGACTCAGCTTCCTCTCCACCACTACCTACCCCTACGCCAAGGTCCTGGCGCGCCAGATCCGGTCGGCGGGCTGCGACATGAAGATCGCTTTCGGCGGCGTCTTCGCCACCCTCAACGCCCAGCGGGTAAAGACCCAGTGCCCGGAGATCGACTACATCTGCCGCGGCGACGGCGAACAGCTGATCCTCGACCTGCTGGAGCGGTTCGACGAGCCCGACACGGTCGCCGGCCTGACCTGGGCGGAAGCCGACGGTACGGTGCGCCACAACGCCGATCGTCCGATCGAGCGCGACCTCGACCAGTGGCCGTTCCCGGACCGCGAGAGCCTGCCGCTCGACTTCGTCGAGTCGATGCCGCTCGACGTGCCGGCGGTGCTGTCGATGGACCGCTACACCACCATGCAGACTTCACGTGGCTGCCCCTGGCCGTGCGTCTTCTGCGACATTCCGGTGTTCAACGAGGGCAAGTGGCGCTGCCGCAGCCCGGAGCACGTGGCCGCCGAGATGAAGCAGCTCCAGGAGCTCGGCTACGGCGGCGTCTACTTCGTGGACGATCACTTCCTGCTGCAGCCCAGGCGCATCGAGTCGCTGTGCGATGCTCTGATCGCCCAGGGCAACACCATCAAGTGGGGCTGCGAAGGCCGGGTCGATTCGACGTGCATGGACCTCTTCCCCAAGATGGCGGAGTCCCAGTGCCGGTCGATCATGTTCGGCTGCGAGAGCGGCAGCCAGAAGATCCTCGATCGGCTGAAGAAGAATCAGACCCTCGAGCAGGTCGAGACCGCGGTCGACAACGCCAAGGAGGGCGGCATCGAGATCGCCCACGGCTTTTTCGTCATCGGCTGCCCGGAGGAAACCGAGGAAGACATCGCGCAGACCTTCGATTTCGCCGCCAGGCTGCGCCTCGACAGCTTCGGCTTCAACCGCTTGTGTGTCTACCGCGGCACGCCCCTGTGGACCGAGTACCTGCAGCGTGGCGTGGTGAACGACGACGAGGACTGGTACAAATACTTCAAGTGCTCGGCGATCGACCCGACGGTGCTCTCCGGCGAGCAGATCCACGCCGCCCGTACCGTTGGCATGAAGAAGCTGATCAAGTACAAGTTCCGGCACCACACGCGGCAGACCTTCCGGCTGTTGCGGCGCTTCGCCCGCCATATGCCGCTGAAGGACGTGATCTACCTGGTGATCAAGCCTTTCCTGGGCCAGAAGAAGGGCGTGACGCGTGCCGAAGCCGTGTCGCGAGCGGTCGAGCACGTGGAGGTCAAGAGCGCGGCGGCGGACCTGACGCTGGTGCCCGACGAGGAGCTGGCGGCGGCGATCGAGGGCTCGCGCGCGGTGACGGCGCACGAAGAGACCGCGGCCTGAGGGCAAGTCGCGGTTCGGGCCCACGGGAATAAATCCCCGTGCTTCCTTCCCCGGGGCCGCACGGGTCTTCGGTCCGTGCTTCCCGCGCGGCTCTGTTACCCTCGCCGCCATGGGCGGGAACGACCTCCTCATCGTCGCCGGCGAGGCCTCCGGGGACCTGCACGGCGCGCGCATGCTCGCCGAGCTGCGGCGGATCGCGCCCGGCGTCCGCGCCTTCGGCCTGGGCGGCGACGAGCTGCAGGGGGCGGGGCTCGATCCGGTGGCCCACAGCTCGGAGATCTCGGTGGTCGGCATCACCGAGGCGCTCAAGATCCTGCGCCGGGCGCGGCGGATCTTCCACGAGCTGCTGGCCGAGGTAGACCGGCGTGGAGCGCGTACGGCGGTGTTAATCGACTCGCCGGACTTCAATCTGCGGCTGGCCAAGAAGCTCCATGCCCGGGGCGTGCGGGTGATCTACTACATCAGCCCGCAGGTCTGGGCCTGGCGCCGGCGGCGGGTACATCTGATCCGCCGGGTGGTGGACAAGATGTTGGTGGTGTTTCCCTTCGAGGCCGAGTTCTACCGCGACCACCAAGTCGACGCCGCCTTCGTCGGCCACCCGCTGATCGACGAGGTGCCCCGGCTTCCCCAGGTCTGGGACGACACGCCGGAGGAGCCGGAGAGCTTCCGGGTGGCGCTCATGCCCGGCTCGCGCAACAGCGAGATCGACCGCATCCTGCCCTTCCTGCTGGAATCCGCTGAACGTCTCGCCGGAGAGTCGCCTGTGCCGGTTCGGTTCTCGCTGATCCGGGCGCCGACCATCGCGCCGTGGAAGCTGAAGGCCCCCCTGGAGGCCGCGGGCGTCGAAGTCGAGGTCGTCTCCGGAGACCGCTTCGAGGCCATCGCGTCGTGCCACCTGGCGCTGTGCGCGGCGGGCACGGCCACGGTCGAGGTCGGCCTCGTCGGCACGCCGATGGTCGTGGTCTACAAGGTCAGTGCCTGGACCTACGTCCTGGCGAAGATGCTGGCGCATGCGCCCTACGCCGCCATGATCAACGTGCTGCTCGGGCGCGAGGCGGTGCCCGAGCTGATCCAGGACCAGACCGAGCCGGAGATCATCAGCGGGCGCGCCGTCGAGCTGCTCACCGACCGGGGACGGATCGGGGAGATGCGGGAGTCGCTGGCGCAGCTCCGGGAGGTGCTGGGCGAGCCCGGCGCGAGCCGGCGGGCGGCGGCGGAAGTGGCGCGTTTGCTGCCTACGTGAGCCGCTGGCGCTCCCCGGAGGCAGAAAATACTTCTGTGGAGATGAGGGAAAACTTTTCCCTTGCTTTTACAGTGGCCATTTCGGGCTTCTGGGTGCCTCCGGAGCCCGGATCGGGCACTGTGGAAGCCAAGGAAAACTTTTCCCTCGCTTCCGCAGTTGCCGCTTTTGGCTTCTGAGCCTCCCTGGAGGCTTCTCTGCCGCCGTTTGCGCGCCTGAGAATCGCCAGAAGCCTTAATGGGCACTGTGAAGGCAAGGGAAGACTTTTCCCTCGCTTCCACAGTTGCCGTCTTGGCTTCTGATTTTCGTCAAGACCCGGATCGGGCACTGTGGAAGCAAGGGAAGACTTTTCCCTCGTCTTCACAGCGGCCGTTCGTGGCTTCTGTTTCTCTTCGGAGCCTTCACGGTTGCCGTTTGCCGGTCTGGGCGCTGCCGGAAGCCTCGGCGAGCGCTGGGGAGGCAAGGGCGGACTTTTCCCTTGGTTCCTCAGTGCCTGTTTCGCCTTTGTGGCGTCGCCGAGAGCCTCGACGAGCGCTGTGGAGGCGAGGTCCGAGTTTTCCCTGGGTATCTCAGCGCTCGTTTACCTTTTTGGCGACTTCGGAGAGCGTCGACGAGCGACGCAGACGAAGACGGCGCAACCGTCGGCAGCCGGAGGTTTGGAAGGACGGGCACGAGCGGTCGAGCTGGTGACGGCTTGCGGCTACGGCCGGCGGGAGCGGGAGGTGGAGTGGCTGACGTCGCAGCTGGACGCCCGGGGTGGCGAGAGCGCCGACGGATGGCCGCTGCGGTATACTGAGCTACCCCGGCCGGGAAGACCCGGCGTCCCCATCCCGAGGTCCTGCAATGCCCACCACCGACGTCTACCGTCCCGAAAATCCCGTCCGCATCGTCACCGCCACCTCGCTGTTCGACGGCCACGACGCCTCGATCAACATCATGCGCCGCATCCTGCAGGCGTCCGGCGCGGAGGTGATCCACCTGGGCCACAACCGCTCGGTGGAGGAGATCGTCGACGCGGCGCTGCAGGAAGACGCCCAGGGGGTGGCGATCACCAGCTACCAGGGCGGCCACATGGAGTTCTTCACCTACCTGCGCCAAAGGCTCGACGAGAAGGGCCTCGGGCACGTGAAGATCTACGGCGGCGGCGGCGGCACCATCGTGCCGCGGGAGATCGAGGAGCTGCACGCCAGCAAGATCGACCGCATCTTCTCGCCCGAGGACGGCCGCAACCTGGGCCTCCAGGGAATGATCAACGAGGTCGTGCGCGGCTGCGACTTCCCGGTCACCGAGATCGAGGTCGCGACCAACGGCGCCTTCCAGCCCCTGGCGCGGCGGATTACGCGGGTGGAAGCGGGGGCCTTCGAGGGGAATGGACAACCGGCCGTCGAAGCGACGCCGGAAACCGACATCCGGCCAGCACCGGTGGTCGGCATCACCGGCACCGGCGGGGCCGGCAAGTCGAGCCTCACCGACGAGCTGGTGCGCCGCTTCCTGCTCGACTTCGACGCCAAGAAGGTGGCCGTGCTGTGCGCCGCCCCCACCCGCCGGCGCACCGGCGGCGCGCTGCTCGGCGACCGCATCCGCTTCAACAGCCTGAAGGGCGGCCGGGTCTTCATGCGCTCGGTGGCCACCCGCGGAGCGAAAGGGGAGCTGTCGGAGTCGATCTCGGGCATCCTGGCGGCGGTCAAGCGCGACTTCGACCTGGTGCTGGTCGAGACCGCCGGCATCGGCCAGGGCGACAGCGCCATCTCCGAGATCTGTGACCTGGCGCTGTACGTGATGACTTCGGAGTACGGCGCACCATCGCAGCTCGAGAAGATCGACATGCTCGACTACGCCGACCTGGTGGCGATCAACAAGTTCACCCGCCGGGGCTCCGAAGACGCGCTACGCGACGTGCGCAAGCAGTACCAGCGCAACCACGAGCTCTTCGAGACCCAGGCCGAGGAGCTGCCGATCTTCGGCACCAGTGCCGCGCAGTTCAACGACTCGGGCGTCAACGCCCTCTATGCTCACCTGATTCACGCGCTCGACCAGCGCCTGGACCTCGGCTGGCAGAGCCGCTACCCGGCGGACGAGACGCGGGTGACGTCGACCGCCCGCACAATCATCCCCGCCGGCCGCGAGCGCTACCTCGCGGACGTCGCCACCGCTTGCCGCGAGTACCGCGCCTGGGCCGGCGAGCAGGCGGAGATCGCCCGCGAGGTGGAGGCGCTCCGCATCGCGCTCCACCGTCTGGGTGCTCAGGTCTCCGGTCTTTGGGAGCCGATCGACGCCGGCGACGAGCACGGCGCGCCGCACGAGCTCGCGGTGGCCCACAACCAGCTGCTCGAACGCCTCGAACCGCGGTGCCGCGCCATGGTGGAGAGCTGGGACTCCTGGGACGACGCCTACCGCGGCGAGAAGTTCACCTACCAGGTGCGCGACCGCGAGATCTCGGTCGTCAACCACCGCGAGACCCTGTCCGGCACCAAGGTGCCCAAGGTGGTGCGCCCGCGTTTCAAGGCTGCCGGCGACCGGCTCTACTGGCGACTGATCGAGAACGTCCCCGGCGAGTTCCCCTACACCTCCGGCGTCTTCCCGTTCAGGCGCCAGGCCGAGGACCCGACCCGCATGTTCGCCGGCGAGGGGCCGGCGGAGCGCACCAACCGGCGCTTCCACCTGCTGGCCGACGCGCAGCCGGCCAAGCGCCTGTCGACCGCCTTCGACTCGCTGACCCTCTACGGCGAGGACCCGGGACCGCGCCCGGACGTCTACGGCAAGATCGGCGAGAGCGGGGTGGCGATCTTCACCGTCGAGGAGGCGGAGCAGCTCTACGCCGGCTTCGACCTGTGCGCGCCGACCACCTCGGTGTCGATGACCATCAACGGCCCGGCGCCGACGATCCTGGCCTTCTTCTTCAACGCCGCCGTCCGTCAGCAGTGCCGCCGCCACCTGAGAAGCGAGGGCCGGCTCGATATCACCGAGAGCCAAGAGCTGCAGCCGGATCGGCTGCGCGGCGGCAGCTGGCGCGAGGTGCGCGCCCTGCTCTCCGGCGACGAGTACGCCCGCCTGCGCGACGCCACCCTCGCCAAGGTGCGCGGTACGGTGCAGGCCGACATCCTGAAGGAAGATCAGGGGCAGAACACCTGCATCTTCTCGACCGAGTTCTCGCTGCGCATGATGGGCGACGTGCAGCAGTACTTCATCGACCATGGGGTGCGCAATTTCTACAGCGTCTCGATCTCTGGCTACCACATCGCCGAGGCGGGGGCCAATCCCATCCACCAGCTGGCCTTCACGCTGGCCAACGGGCTGACCTATGTCGAGTACTACCTCTCCCGGGGCATGAAGATCGATGACTTCGCGCCCAACCTGAGCTTCTTCTTCTCCAACGGCATGGACTCCGAGTACTCGGTCATCGGCCGGGTGGCGCGGCGCATCTGGTCGGTGGCGCTGGCGCGGCGCTACGGCGCCAAGGCGCGGGCGCAGATGCTCAAGTACCACATCCAGACGAGCGGGCGCAGCCTGCACGCCATGGAGATCCAGTTCAACGACATCCGGACCACGCTGCAGGCGCTGCTGGCGACGTGGGACAACGCCCAGAGCCTGCACACCAACGCCTACGACGAGGCGATTACCACCCCCACGGAGGAGTCGGTGCGCCGGGCGATGGCGATCCAGCTGATCATCAACAAGGAGTTCGGGCTCACCTTCTGCGAGAACTCGACCCAGGGCAGCTTCGTGATCGAGGAGCTCACCGACCTGGTGGAGGAGGCGGTGCTGCGCGAGTTCGACCGCATCAGCGAGCGCGGCGGCGTGCTGGGGGCGATGGAGCTGCAGTATCAGCGTGGCGAGATCCAGGGCGACTCGCTCAAGTACGAGCGCCTCAGGCACTCGGGCGAGCTGCCGATCATCGGCGTCAACACGTTTCTGCCGCGCGACGCCGGCGAGCAGCAGACGCCGCGCGACGTCGCCCTCACCCGCGCCACGCCGGCGGAGAAGCAGGGCTCGATCGACCGCCTGGCCGCTTTTCACGCCCGCCACGAGGACTCGGCGCCGGCCGCCCTCGAGCGTTTGCGCGAGACCGCCCTGGCGGGAGACAACCTGTTCGCCGAGCTCATGGAGGCGGCTCAGGTCTGCTCCCTGGGCCAGATTACGCGCGCTCTCTACTCCGTGGGAGGCGAGTACCGGCGCAATCTGTAGCTGCTACTGCAGGGCGGAAAGACCGGTGCCCGGGTAACTTTCGACAACAATGAGCTTTGTTGACTCCACCCAGAGGTGGTGCTAGCTTACCGAAGAGTTTACTTGGGACAGCGAGCACGAAATCAACGGGCAAACAGCCGGAGGGCCGATGGCCAAGACGATCCTACTTGCCGACGACAGCGTGACGATCCAGAAAGTCGTCGAGCTCACGTTCATGGACGAGGACTACGAAGTCGTCGCGACCAGCGACGGCGGCTCGGCTCTGGAGCGCTTGCCCGGGCTCGGACCTGATCTGGTGATCGCGGACGTCCACATGCCGGGGGCGGACGGTTACGAAGTCTGCCGGCGGGCGAAGGAGTCGCATCCGGCGATTCCGGTTCTGCTGCTGGTGGGTACCTTCGAGCAGTTCGACGAGCAAAGGGCGGTGGAAGTGGGCGCGGACGGCCATCTGAAGAAGCCGTTCGATTCCCAGGATCTGCTGCGCCAGGTCGATTCCCTGATCTCCCGTTCGGACGCCTTGGAGCCGGCCGCCGCCGCGGTGGCGGAGCCGGCGCCGATCGAGCACATCCCGGACGACGAGGTCCCCACTGCCGGAGCGCCGGCCGCCGAGATTCCCGCGGCCGAGGTATCGACCGCCGAGATTCCTTTCGCGCCGGTGCCTGAAGTCGAGCCCCCTTCGGTGTTCGCCTCGGAGGCGTACGTCCCCGAGGTGCCCGTCCCCGAGCCCCCCCCGTTCGATCTCGGAGCGGTCGAGCCGGAGCCGGCGGCTGTGGCGCCCCCGGCTGCGGCGCCCCCGGCTGTGGCGCCCCCGGCTGTGGCGCCCCCGGCTGTGGCGCCCCCGGCTGTGGCGCCCCCGGCTGTGGCGCCCC
>JAAELT010000203.1 GCA_024226315.1 bacterium
AGCAATATATTATTTTGACAATATCAAAATATTAATCTGATGCATTCTAGTGCATAGTTTCGTTTTATAAACTATTTTTACATCGAATTAAATGAGATTTGAGAAATATTAATCAATTTAAACATTAATTTTTTAAAAAATTAATTCCTTGATTGATTGATTGATTTAAATAATTTTTAAAACGTGAAAATTCATACAATTAAATCAGATTTAAATTTTAAGATGATAAAAAAACAGTGTTTATCTCGGGCCGAAAAACGAGATTTTTTTTCTTCTTCTATAAATTTCTAAAGTCACAATTAATTAGATGTTAAAATACTCTATAAAACGTTACAATTCATTTAATAACATGAGATGTAAATTTAGAAATGGTAAAACTAAAGTGTTTTTCGACTGTTTTAAGATCGCATTTATATGATTTGAGCAATTTTTAATTTTAAGACGAAAAAATTTTAGAGCGTTTTTCAGCCCAAAATAAACACTTGTTTTTGACAATCTAAAAATTTAAATCTGGTGTAATTATATTGATTTTTTTATTTCAAAAACTAATTTAACATCGAATTAAATGTTATTTAAGCAATATATTATTTTGACAATATCAAAATATTAATCTGATGCATTCTAGTGCATAGTTTCGTTTTATAAACTATTTTTACATCGAATTAAATGAGATTTGAGAAATATTAATCAATTTAAACATTAATTTTTTAAAAAAT
>JAAELT010000204.1 GCA_024226315.1 bacterium
AGGGAAAAGTCTTCCTTCTGCTTCACAGAAGCAAATACTGCCCCCGGCGCATGCCCAAGGCTCCAAACTGTGCTGTGGAGGCCAGGGAAAAGTCGACCCTCGCCTCCTCAGCGCCTCTGGCAGGCAGGCGAACCCGACGCGGCAGCCGATCGGGCTCCTCGGCGAGTGTCTGGGCAGCTGACCTCTCTTTCGTGGCCGGCGAAGCCGACCGTCATCATCGTCACCGTCTCGGTGAGCGGGTTGCCGAAGTCGTCGCGGGGGACATCGGTGGCCGTGCCGCAGCCGTCGGTGAGCCACCTGGTAGAGGTATTCGGCCGTGGGTGCCGGGGCGGGCCTCGAGCCCCCATGCCTGCTACCGTTCGCCACCGATGTATGAACTTCACTTCGTTGCGCTGTGCATGCTCATGTTTCTCTCGTTCTTTCTACTCTGGATCTCGGAGCCTCCGGCACGGAGGCGCTCCTGGCAACAGCGGCCTCGAGCCGGCGGCGGCGAGACTCGCCGCGGATTCCAGCCGCCCAAACCCCGCTGGGTCCGCGACGACGTGATCCGCCTCAAAGCGTTGATGCCCGATCACGGCTGCAGGGCGATCGCCGCCGTCTTCAACCACCTCTATTCGCGGAGGAGGATGACGGTCGGGAAGTCCTTCGTTGCCGACGTCGTCCGCCGTCACCGGCTCGATGTCGTCCGCCGTCGTCGAGAAATGAAGCACCGCAAACCGCGGCAGCTACCAAAGAACCTCATCTGGGCTACCGATCTGACCTTCGTAGCTGACGAACTGGCTGACAAGCCCCGGCCTGTCCTCGGACTCATCGACCACGGCACCCGTGCCTG
>JAAELT010000205.1 GCA_024226315.1 bacterium
GGATTGCTTTTATAATCGGTTATTATTTATTTTATTTTTATTATATTAATTTGGTTAGTTTTCAATGCTTTATATTTTTTTTCCTTTAACGTTTTATTTCTTTTTTCCTTCAACGTTTTATCTCTTTCTTCCTTATTTGTTTCGTCTCTTTCTTCCCTCATCGTTTCGTCTCTTTCTTCCCTCAACGTTTCGTCTCTTTCTTCCCTCAACGTTTTGTATCTTTTTCTTCCCTCAATGTTTTGTCTCTTTCTTCCCTCAACGTTTCGTCTCTTTCTTCCCTCAACGTTTCGTCTCTTTTTTCCCTCAAAGTTTCGTCTCTTTCTTCCCTCAACGTTTCGTCTCTTTCTTCGCTCGACGTTGCGTCGCTTTGTTAAATCGACTTGTCGTCTTTTTTTGCCGTATACTTTTTCTCTCTTTCTTCCCTCTCTGTATCTTTCTCACTCATGAGCTTCTCCATCATGTACATCATGGTGCTCTGCTGTTCGCCAGCACGCTGTGTGAGATAGTCCAGAACTTGGAGTACCGCGGGATCTGCTTGGGATGCAGAGTGGGGGGCAGGAGAGGAGGGGGAGTCTGGGTCATGGCTGTGA
>JAAELT010000206.1 GCA_024226315.1 bacterium
AACTGCTGCACCCTGTCGATTCGCCTCCTGCGCCCCGAAAATCGTCCTTCACACGGTGCCCGGTTCCATGTGAAGGCGGTCGCCGGAACAGCGGATCCATCGCCCGCCCCGTGGGGCGGTTTCATTCTTCCCGAAGGGGTTTTTCCCGCCGGGACCCTAGCACAGAAAGAGCAGCTCGAATGTTAAGCGTGCATGCGTTTCGGCTGGCCTGAGAGGGGGGGGTCGGGAGGGGAGTCTCCGTCCTGCGGTGGGTTTTTGAAAGATGGAGAATCGGCGGGCTCGTTCGTCTCTGGGGAGGGGAGATCGGGATGCCCTCACCATTTGATCTGCATGTATCTCGTAGGTGGCGCGAGATCGGGCGGGTGGTTCACGTCTATGTGGGGTGTGTGGCGCGGATTGCGGGCGCCGCGCTCCACCCGTCCGGGGTTCGACCGAAACCCCGGACGATCCCCGGGGGTTGAAACCCCCGGCTACTACATGTCCCCCCTGCGGGGCTCGGTTTGTCATGGAGGTCTTCGCGATGCCGAACAGCTACACCAGTCTGAAGGTCCACGTCATCTTCTGCACACTCCAGCGTCTGCCGCTGATCACCGAGGAGCTCGAGACCGAGCTGTATCGGTTCATCGGCGGGGTGATCGCCAAGAAGAGGGGAGTCCTGATCGAGATCAACGGCATGCCCGATCACGTGCACCTGCTCGCCAGCCTGCGCCCCGACGTCGCACTGTCCGAGATGGTGCAGCGCATCAAGGGCAATTCCTCCCGATGGATCACTGCCCACGATCTCACCGAGGACCTCTTCGGCTGGCAAGCCGGATACGCCGCCTTCTCCGTCTCCGAGTCCCAGGTCCCCACCGTCCGCCGCTACATCCGCCGCCAGAAACAACACCACCGCCGCTACACCGTCGACCACGAGCTCGACCAATTCCGAGACCGCCACAACCTCCAGGACTAACCGAGCCCTGAAAGGGGGACATCTAGTAGCCGGGGGTTTCAACCCCCGGGGCTCGGGCATCCTTTCTGATTCCGTTCGGGCAAACATCGACCTTCTCGGCGCCGTTTCGTCCTCCGTCCGGCCGAACATCGACCTTTCAGGCGCCGTTTCGTCCTCCGTCCGGGCAAACATCGACTATCTCGAGGTCGTTTCATCCTCCGTCCGGCCGAACATCGACCTTTCAGGCGCCGTTTCGTGCTCCGTCCGGCCGAACATCGACCTTTCAGGCGCCGTTTCGTGCTCCGTCCGGCCGAACATCGACCTTTCAGGCGCCGTTTCGTCCTCCGTCCGGGCGTACGGTGCCCATCACGCAACTATGCAAACCCGGTTTCTTTCTCACCCCCCGAAATCCGGCGGCGGCCGCGAGGACGACCTGGCCGCCGAGCGCCATCTGCAGGCCCTGCTCGACCGCGTCAAGGGCAAGCGCGCCTTCGACCTCATCAAACGCACCCTCGCGCGACGCGCCGACCTCGACGACCGATGGGCACGTTCGTCTCCGTGAAAGCGAGATCGGGATGCCTTCACCATGATCTGCACCTATTTCGTGGGTGGCGCGAGATCGGGGCGGTGGTTCAACCCCCGGGAATCCTGGTGTCCTACTAGTGCGACACCAGGACCTCGAACTGGGTACTCGTCGTGATCGTACCGTCGGGGTTCGCCCCGTTGGGGCCCAGGACATACTGGCAGTCGCCCTTGTTGGCCCTGAATTTCCCCGGGATCCATACCTGGCCCACGTGGTTGACTCGACAGGCGTACTTGGGGTTGCTGTTTCCAAACGCGCCGGTTTCCACGGCTTTCGCCGGGAGGTCGCCCTGCCAGGGTGCCCAACCGAAAGTGTTGTCGTCACCCACGAAGACCTGGTAGTCGGTTCGCAGCTCGACCGCACCAGATTTGATTGTCCAGCAGCCTTCGCCCGAGGGCGCCGAGATCTTGCCGGGGTCGGAGGAGGTCCCCCAATCGACGAGGCAAAGCGCGATGGCGCCGTCAGGGCTGCTGCCGGCTTCGAGGAAGCCTTCGGGCACGCTGCCGTCCTGGCCGGGCTGCCAGGGATTCCCGGTGCCTCCCGGCGGTCCGCCGGGTGCCGGCGGCGGCGCCCCTCCCTGGCCCAGGGCGGATCCCGCCACGAGCGCCAAGCCGAGCAGAAAGACGCTCAGAGCAGTCAGGGTGTTACGGGAGTGGTTCGCTCTCTGCTTCATTGCTTCGCCTCCTCGGGGCTGTGCCCCAACGTTCCGGGTCTCGATGCTATCTGGCCCGCGCCTCGGTACGACAATCGTCCGAGGCGCCGTGGGCCGGTGCGTTCGAGTGCCTTCACTGATGTTAAACGCAAACGCGCGAAAAACCGTCTCATCGAGCGACGAGTCCCTCCACCCGGGGTTGAACCCCGGGCTACTCTCTACCGTCCCTCCGGGACTCCGGAAAGACAAACCGAGCCCCGCAGGGGCGATAGATAGTAGCCGGGGGTTTCAACCCCCGGGGATCGGGGTCGTATAATCACGCGCCTCCGAGCCCCTCATGTGGAACCGACTCCTCTACCTCCTCGCCGTCGCCCTCGTCGTCTTCACCCTGGTGATCCTCTTTCAGGGCGCGGCCGACAGCGTGACCTCCGGGCCGATCACCATCGGCACCGGCGACGTCGACGGCCTGTACTACGTGCTCGGCGGGGTGACCGCCAAGCTGGTGAACGAGCGCGCCGACGAGCTCGGCTTCCGCATGCTGGTGGAGCCCACCGAGGGCTCGGTGGAGATCATCGACCGCATCGCCGCCGGTGAGATGGCCTTTGGAGTGGCCCAGGCGGACATCGAACTGGCGGCGGTGGAGGGCAGCGGCCCCTGGGCGGAGACCGGCGGACATCGCAACCTGCGGGCCGTCTGCAGCCTGCACGAGGAGCTGGTGACCCTGGTGGCCACCGACGCCAGCGGTATCGAGTCGGTGGCCGACCTGCGTGACCGGCGGGTGGACCTGGGGCCGGTGGGGTCGGGGACGCGCGCCAACGCCCTGCGCGCGCTGGCGGCGGCCGGCCTGGACGCCGACCTGGACCTCGACGCTTCGGCCTACAGCGGCCGCGACGCCGCCCGGCTGCTCGAATCGGGGGCGCTCGACGCCATGTTCTGGACTACCGGCCACCCGAGCGCCCTGATCGCGGAGGTGTCGGCGAACGCCGCGATCCATTTCGTGCCCGTGATCATCGATACGAAGGGCCTTGCCAGCAAAGAAGGCGATGCGCCCAGTTACCTGCAGCGTAGCCAGATCCCCGCGCACCTCTATCCGCGGATGTCGAGGACCGAGGCCGTCGACACCATCGGCACGCGGGCGATCCTGGTGACCTCCGCGCGCATGGGCGAGCGCGTCGTCTACGAGGTGACGCGCAGCTTGTTCGAGCAGCTGCGCAGGCTGCGCCGCCTGCACCCGGGCCTGGCGCGGCTCGAGCCCGACCGCATGACCAGCGGCTTCGCCGCGCCGCTGCACCCGGGCGCCGAGCGCTACTATCAGGAGTCGGGACGCGTCCGCTGACGGGCCTCCGAGAATCGACATGGCCGAGAGCGAAACCTCCGACAAGTTGCCGACCGCCCTGCGGTTGATCATCCCGCTGCTGCTGCTGGTGGTCCTGGCGGTGCCCTACGCCCTGTGGGACCGGGTCGCCGGCGCGATCGATCTCGACCTGTTCTCGGGCACCATGAGCGCCCTGCGCGCCATCCACGGCGTGCTGCTGTGGCTGGTGGTGGCCTTCGTCGTCGACCGGCTGCTCAACATCCTGGTGTGGGAGGGGGCCTTCGAGCGCCGGGGCATGCCGGTGCCGCGGCTGCTGCGCAACGTCGCCTCGGTGATGCTCTACCTGTCGGCGGTCGCCGGCATCATCGGCGTGGTGTTCGGCAAGTCGCTGAACATCCTGTTTGCCGCCACCGGCGGCGCCGGCATCGTCATCGGCTTCGCCGTGCAGGCGCTGATCGCCGACTTCTTTTCCGGCATCGTGATCAGCCTGCAGCGGCCGTTCAAGAATGGCGACTTCGTCAACATCGACGGCGAGTGGGGCAACGTGCACGACGTCAACTGGCGCGCCACCCAGATCATCGACATCTCGAACCAGCTGGTCACCTTCCCGAACAGCAAGGTGGCCGGCATCAAGATCATCAACGCCACTCACGCCGGCTACATCCGTCAGTATCTGTGGATCACGCTCGACTACGAGATCCCCGTGGACCGGGCGGTGCGGGTGCTGCTGGCGGCGGCCAAGGCGGCGCAGCGCGACGTCGGCGGACGCCAGCCGGTGGCCGAGCCGCTGAAGATGGACGAGCACGGCATCGGCTACCGGGTGCGTTTCTGGATCCCCAACGAGGACCTGTGGTTCGTGGCCTACGAGGAGATCATCGCGTCGATCCAGCGCCACCTGCAGGTCGCCGGTATCCGCTACAGCCGCTGGGCGCACCAGGAGCCGTCCAGCCGGCTCGAGTTCCACCGCGTCGACGACCGCGAGCAGAAGCTCGAGCTGATCAAGGACGTCGGCCTGTTCGAGACCCTGACCGCCGAGCAGATGGATCTGCTCGAGAAGAGCATGACGCGGCGCCAGGTGTCGGCGGGCGGGGACGTGGTGGTGCAGGGCGAGGACGGCGACTCGATGTTCCTGATCTCCGAAGGCCTGCTCGACGTGCTGGTCACCTTCGGCGACGACGAGGAGGAGACCAGGGTGGCACAGATCGACGCCGGCAAGTTCCTGGGCGAGATCTCGCTGCTCACCGGCGAGCCGCGCACGGCGACCATCCGCGCCCACTCCGACTGCGTGCTCTACGAGATCACCCACGAGGTGATGAAGCGGCTGTTCGACCTGCGACCGTCGCTGGTCGGCGAACTCACCGAGGTGATGGCGCAGCGCAAGCTCAACGACCTGATGGCCAGGGAGAAGCTCTCGCACCGCGACGCGGAAGAGGAGAAGGCCTCGATCGCCAACCAGATCCTGGGCAAGATCAAGGGCTTCTTCAAGCTCGGATGACGGAGGACGAACGGTGATGACGAACCGAACGCGACGACCCACGGCGATGCTGACGATCGCTTGTTGCTTGCTGGCGCTGACGCTCGCGGGCTGCGGCACCAACTTCGGCGCCCGCAACGTCAGGCCGGCGCGCGCCAACTACGGCGAGGCGCTCTCCCGGTCGTGGAACGAGCAGCTGCTGCTCAACCTGGTGCGCTTGCGCTACCGCGACACGCCGCTGTTCCTCGAGGTCGGCAGCATCGTGACCCAGTACGACTACGGCGGCCGGCTGGCGGTCAACGAGTTCGCCGACGACGTGGTCGGCGGCGCGCTGGAGTACAGCGAGACGCCGACCATCACCTACTCGCCGCTCAAGGGCCACGACTTCGTGCAGCGGCTGCTGGCGCCGCTGCCGCCGCGGGCGCTGATCCTGCTCTCCAACTCGGGCTGGAGCGTGGAACGGCTGATGACCTGCTGCGTCCACCGCATCAACGGCGTCGAGAACGCGCCCTCGGCCGCCGGCCCGACCCCGGACACCGAGCCCGAGTATGCTCATTTCCAGCGCCTGAGCAAACTGCTCCGCGAGCTGCAAAAGGCCAGAGCGCTGCAGATCAGCCTGGAGGGTGAAGAGATCAGCCTGACCTTCCTGCCGACCACCGACGCCGCATTGCTCGAGAAGCTCCACGAGCTGCGGGCGACGCTCGGACTCGCCGAGAGCGTCGACCAGTTCGACGTGGTCGCGGCCTACACGCCGTCGAACCAGGAGGAGATCGCGCTGGTCGGACGGTCGCTGCTCTCGGTGCTGTTCTACATGTCCCAGGGGGTCAAGGCGCCGGCCGAGCACGAGCAGGAGGGCTGGGTGACGGTGACCCTCGACTCCGAGTCGCGGCCGCTCGACTGGTGGCGGGTGATGGGCGGGCTGCTGCGCATCCAGACCGCGCCCTCGTCGCCGGAGAACGCCTTCACGCGGGTCAAGTACCGCGGCCACTGGTTCTACATCGACGACGCCGACCTGAACTCCAAGACCACGTTCAACCTGCTGACCTATCTGTTCGCCATGCAGGCGTCGGGCGACGGCGGTACCGGTCCGCTGCTGACACTATCGGCCGGCGGTTGAGGAGTCTCGAGGAAGATGATGAGTCGAACAACGAAGGTTGCTCCCGGCCGCCCGAGCCTGCCGGCCCGCTTGCCGGCGATCGTCGCGGCGGCCCTCCTGATCGCCGCCTGCGACGCCCCCGGCCCACCGCCGGCCGGGGAGGCAGACGCCTTCCGGGTGCGGCCGTATCTCCAGAACCTCACCCCCGACGCCGTCACCGTCCTCTGGTTCTCGGTGGAGGCGAGCCCCGGGCGTCTCACCTACGGTGCGAGGGGCTCGGCGGACTCCGCGACGGCGGAATCCGAGCCGGAGCTCGCCCTGGCGCTGGCCTACTCGGCGACCGATTCGGTGGCCGTCGCGCCGGGGGAGATCCTCGCCGCCCCCTACCGCCATCGCGTGCGGCTCACCGGCCTGGAGCCGGACACCGCCTACGACTACTCCGTGGAGCAGCTGGGCAGCCGCTTCGAGGCCGGCTTCCACACCGCCCCGATCGAGGATCGGGCGGTGCGCTTCATCGCCTTCTCGGACTGCGAGACCGAGCCGGAATCGACGGGCAAGCCCGCCGACTGGCTGGATCCAAGCGGCGAGTCCGAGGGCCGGGTCTATCCCATGGACCAGACCCGCGGCTTCGCCCGCAACCTGGAGGTGATCTGGGAACGCCGGCCGGATTTTCTGGCCATCGCCGGCGACCTGGTGGAGGTCGGCGGCGAGCAGCGGGATTGGGACGAATTCTGGCGCCACCTGACGCGGCCCGAGAGCACCCCGGGGATCGCCAGCCACCTGCCGGTGATCGCGGCGCCCGGCAACCACGAGTACTACGTCGGTAAGAAGGCGCGCTTCCGCGGAGAAAAGGCGTTGTTCGCCCAACCCTTCTCCGAGCGCGCCTTCGCCCGCTACCGCACCTACTTCGAGCTCGCCGCCAACGGCGCTCCGGACCCCGAGCAGGAGGGGCGCTACCATCGCTTCGACTACGGGCCGGTCACCGTCATCGCGCTCGACGTGATCAACCAGAGCCCTCACGGCTCGGAGCGCGACTCGAGCTTCTACCTGCGCGGAGCGGGCGACGCCGGCGGCGGCCACGCGCCGGACTTCGCCCCCGGCTCGCGCCAGTACGTCTGGCTCGAGGGGCAACTGGGCGAGGCCCAGGCGAGCAGCGCCTTCACCTTCCTGCTCTTCCACATCAGCCCCTACACCTCTGGCAAGCACGGCCTGCCGCCCGGCTAGGGCAAGGGCCTCGACCCTCAGGCGGGCTCACCCGTGCGGGTGCTGACTCCGCTGCTGATGCGCTACGGGGTCGATGCCGTCATCGCCGGCCACGACGAGATGTGGGAGCGCTCCCGCGTCGAGGGCAGCGAGGTGTTGCCGGACGGCCGCGAACTGCCCCACGAGATCCATTTCTTCGACGTCGGCACCGGCGGCGATGGCCTGCGCGGGCCCAAGCCCGGGGTCGAGAATCCCCACCGCGAGTTCCTCGCCCACCTCGACGCTCCGGAAATCTGGGAGAACGGAGTGCTGAGGGAGGGGGGCAAGCACTACGGTCATCTGGAAGTCGACGTGACGCCGACCGACGACGGTGGCTGGCTGGCCGAGCTCGAGCCGGTGTACGTTTTTCCCCTGGCGGCGGGGGACGGGGAACGCGCGTTCGAGCGTCGGGTCTACGACGACACGGTGGTGCTCACCAGCGCCGGCGGCGCGGCGTCGGTCGCGGGCCGCTGAGACCGGGCGCCGAGACTTCATGAAGGTCAAACCGCCGAGGCCGCGCCCACGGCCGGGGCCTTGGCCCTGGCTGCAGGCGGTCTGGGACTGGACCCTGCGCCCCGGGCTGAAGGATCCGTATGGCGGGCCGTTCAACGGCCAGGCCCATCGGCGGGCCTTGTTTCTGCAGCTGCTCGAGGCGTTCCCCTTCCAGGTCCTGGTCGAGACCGGCACCTTCCGGGGAGCCACGACCCGGTTCCTGGCCGACGCTTCCGGAAGACCCGTCTTCACCGTGGACGCCCACCCGCGCTACTACCACTACGCCCGGTTGCGCTTTCGGCGACGCCCCGACATCACCGTGGAAGCGGGCGATTCCCGGCGCTTCCTCGAGCGGCTGGCGCGCGCGCCAGCCGTGCCGCGGGAGGACGTGTTCTTTTACCTGGACGCTCACTGGCAGGCCGACCTGCCGCTGCGCGAGGAGCTCGAGATCGTCTGCCGTTCCTGGACCGATTCCGTGATCATGGTCGACGACTTCCGGGTGCCGGGAGACGACGGTTACATCTACGACAACTACGGCGAAGGCCGCGAGCTGAGCCTGGAGTACCTGGAGTCCCTGGTGCCGGGTCGCCTCGACGCCTTCTTCCCCAGCCTGTCCTCCGAGCAGGAGACGGGCAAGAGACGGGGCTGCGTGGTGCTGGCATCCGGGGAGCCCGCGGCTCGACGATTGCGCGCTCTGAGCTCGCTGCGGCCCGGATGACGCCGGCGCGCTCAGCGGTTGGCGAACGCCTGGACCACATCGTGGTGGCGGAACGCCAGCGGCACGGCCAGTGCCTCTTCGAGAGTGAACCAGCCCAGCTCCGACACCTCGTCGAGCGCCCTGGGCGCGGACTTCGCCACGGCGGTGAAGATCAGGACCACGGCGTGGATTCCGCGTTCCACGACGATCTCGTCGAAGTAGGCGAAGAAACACGGCTCGATCGTGAGGCCGACCTCCTCGAGGATCTCGCGCCGGATCGCCGTCTCGGCGGTCTCGTTGTCCTCGATATGGCCGCCCGGAAGAGCCCACGTCCCGTGGTAGGGCTCGACCGCGCGACGGGTGAGGAGAATCTCCTCGCCCAGCTCCAACGATCGGGTGATCAATGCTCCGACTGTGGCTTTCGGCATCGCGGCGTCGGTCTCGGCGTTTCGGCGAATGATAGATTCTTGACCCTCACGAGCTCAGCCGACCCGGAATCGTATCAGCAGCTCGCGCGTCGAATCTTCGGCCGCCGGGCATCTGCCCCTCGAAAGGACGTCAAGCAATGAAAGTCTCTCTGAGCGAACTGATCGACCGCCTGGTCATCCTCAATCTCAAGATTTGGCACCTCGAGGACGGCGTGCGCGATCCGTCGAAGACCGACGAGGAGGTCGGCAAGCTCACTCGCATGATGACCCGGTTCAACGAGCAACGCACCGCGATCAAGAACGAGATCGACGAGGTGCTCGGCGAGGGGGCGCACGACGCCAAGCTCTATTCGCACAAGGACGCCGTGATCGGCGATACGCCGCCGGAGGAAGGGGCCGGGTGAGCCCGCCCGAGGCCTCGGAGCCGGATCCGAGGCCAGCCACCTGGCTGCTGGACTCGAGGGCCGACGTCTACTCCCAGACCGGCGAGGACGGTGTGGTGCTCGCGATCCTCGAAACCGTCGCCGAGAACGACCGGTGGTGCGCGGAGCTCGGGGCCTGGGACGGCCAGCTGCTGAGCAACACCTGCAACCTGATCGAGAACCGGGACTACCGCGCGGTCCTGATCGAAGGCGACGCCGCCAAGTTCGAGCGGCTGCGCGAGCGGCACGGAGCCAACGAGCGGGTCTCGACCCTGCATCGAATGGTCGGCCTCGGCGGCGCCAACGGCCTGGACGCGGCCCTGAGCGCCACCCCCATCTCCGAGGACTTCGACTTCCTGTCGATCGACGTCGACGGCAACGATTACCACATCTGGGCGTCCCTGACGGACTACCGGCCGAAGGTCGTGTGCGTCGAGTTCAACCCCACGATCGCCACCGAGGTCGAGTTCGTTCAGGAGCCGGACCCCGGCGTCAGCCAGGGGTCGAGCCTGCGCTCGCTGGTGGAGCTGGGCGGCACGAAGGGCTACGAGCTGGTCGCAGTGCTGCCGTTCAACGCCTTCTTCGTCCGCTCGGAATACTTCTCCCGCTTCGGGATCGCCGACAATCGGCCCGAGGTGCTGCGCACCGACACCAGCCGAGTCACGCACATCTTCCACGGCTTCGACGGCACGCTGTTCCTGCGCGGCTACAGCAAGATCCACTGGCACGGTCTGGACCTCGACGAGTCCCGGATCCAGCAGGTCCCGAAGATCTTCCGCCGCTACCCGGGTACCTTCGGGCGGACGACGATGGCGCTCTTCCGGTGGTACCGGCGGCTGCGTGGCGCCGCCGACACGAAGGGTCAGACCCGACGGTTGCTCGACGGCTAGCCGCCGATCTTGAAGAATCCCTTGATCCGGCCCAGGAACTGTTCCGCGATCGTCGCCTTCTGTGCCTCGGCCTCCTCCCGGGGGAGATTCTCCTTGGCCAGCAGATCGTTGAGCTTGCGCTGAGCCATGACCTCGGTGAGCTCCTCGACCAGGGAAGGCCGCAGCTCGAACAGGCGCTTCATGGTGTGGTGGGTGATCTCGAACAACACGCACTCCGAGCTCGCCCGCACCGTCGCGGTGCGCGGCTCGCCGGTCAGCAGCGAGATCTCACCCAGGAAGCTGCCGGCCTGGATCTGCGCCACGCGGACTTCCTTGCCCTCGTCCTCGAAGAATACGAAGACGTCGAGCAGACCTTCCGCGATCACGAACATCGAGTCGCCGGCGCTGCCTTGGACCACCACTTCCTCGCCGGGAGCGAAGTTGCGCTGGGTCATGCGGGACTCGAGGAAGTCGAGCTGCTCGGAGGTCAGGGAGTCGAACAGACCGACCTTGTGAAGCAGCGTGAGCTTCTGGCTGCGGTAGTCGACTTCCCGGTACTCGACGTCGCTCGACGGCTGCTGGTGCAGCCAGCGGCTGTAGCGGATGCCGGCGATCTGGAGGTGGTGCTGGATGCTGCCGATCATCTTGGCCTGGGCGGTGTACCAGACGGAGGGGTCGGGAACCCAGAAGCGGATGCGGTAGCTGATTCCGTTCTCGTCGACTTTCAAGGCCTCGACGGAGGGCTGTTTGCCCCCTGCGTCGTGCTGGCCACTCCTCGCCGCCGCCAGCAGGATCCGCTCCGCCCGTTCGACCGGGACGCCGTAGTCGAGGGTGATCCAGAAGGCGAAACGCAGGGGCTCGGCATGGGTGTAGTTGATGATCGTGGCGCCCGCCACCTTGTTGTTGGGAAACGTGACCAGGCGGTTCAGCGAGGTGAGGATTTGGGTGGCGCGCCAGTTGACCTCCATGACGGTGCCGCGGTCGCCTTCGATCTCGATGTAGTCGCCGATCCTGAACGGCCGCTGCAGGCTGATCACCAGGCCGGAGAAGAAATCGGCGATCAGCGTCTGCACGGCCAAGCCGATGACCAGGCCGGCGCCGCCGGTGGCGGCGAAGAACACCGTCAACGACTGATCGAAGACGACGCCGATGATGCCGGCCAGCGCGGCGGCATAGATGATGACCGAAGCGACGTTGCGGATCAGCTTCGGGATCGGTTTGCCCATCCGTGCTTCGAAGATCCCGTCCCAGATGATCACCGTGATGGCGCGGTTGATCACGTGGGCCAAGAGCAGCCAGATCAGGACGGCGATCAGGTAGCGCAGGGCCTCGATCGATCGCGGCAGCACGTCGATTCCGAGCCACAGCCAGAGATTCGTCCAGAAGGCGAATGGCACCGCCAGCGCCGCCAGAAGCAGCAGCGAGATCAGCAATTTGCGGACGGAGGCCTTGCGGTCGGTCATCTGGGTCCTCGTTCGACGGAATTCGGGGCGGTTGGCGTGGATCGGGCGCATTCTACATTCCCGGATACAATCGGCTCGCTCGATGAACCCAAAGCGATCGAAATGAGCTTTGAGCCGACCACCGGCCGCGCGGGCCGATTGCCCGACTTTCTGATCGGCGGCGCCCAGAAGTCGGGAACCACGGCGCTGCACCGATTGCTCGACCAGCACCGGCGGATCTTCTTCCCGCCGCGCCCCCAGGAGCTGGACTTCTTCGACGCCGAGGAGAGCCACGGTCGCGGGCTGGCCTGGTACCGTCGCCATTTCGCGGGTGCCGGGTCGGATCACGGCGCGGTCGGACAGACCTCGACCCAGTATCTGTACGCGTCGGGGGCCGCCGAGCGGATTGCCCGCGACCTGCCGGAGGCGAAGCTGATCTTCATCCTGCGCGACCCGGTGGAGCGCGCCTGGGCGCACTACTGGCACTGCGTCAAGTACGGCGTCGAGACCGAGAGCTTCGCCGACGCGCGCCGGCTCGAGGCGGAGCGCATCGCCCGCGGTGGCCGGGAGCTCCGTTTCTTTTCCTACCTCGACCGTGGCCTCTACGCCCGGCAGTTGGAGCGTTTCCTGGAGCGTTTCGAGCGCGCCCGAATCCTGGTGCTGCTGACGGAGGAGCTGGGGGGGCGTCCGGGCACACTCGTCGATCGCTGCTGCGCCTTCCTGGGCGTCGAGCCGATTTCGGCCGAGATCGGCCCGGAGATGCTAGCGCGGCGCTGGAACGCCGCGCGCCTGCCGCGGCTGCCGCGCCTGCAGAGGTGGACAGCGCGCTTCCGCTTCGACTCGGCGGCCGGCCGTGGGTTGGCGCGGATGGTCGATCGGGTGAACCTGGCGCGACGGCCCTATCCGGAGATGGCGGCCGGTGAGCGCGCGGATCTGCGCGATCACTTCGCCGACGAGAATCGGCGTCTGGCGGAGATGCTCGACCTCGACCTGTCGGCGTGGCAGAGTCGAGCCGAACCATGAGACCGCTCTTCATCGTCGGCTGCCCGCGCAGCGGCACCACGCTGCTGGCGGCGATGCTCGGTGCCGGCCCCGGCTGCGTGGCGGTGCCGGAGTCGCAGTTCCTGCCCGAGTGCCGGGGCGCGCTCGACCGTGGGGAGATCGACGACAACGCCCGATCCGTGTTCTCGTGGATCCAGCGACACCCGCGGTTCAGGCTATGGGGGCTCGATCCCGACCCGGCGGTGCTGCCGTCGGAAGGGGGGCCGGCGGCACTGACGCGGGTCATGGAGTGGCTGGCGGGGCAGTGGGCGGGGAGCGTGGATCGCGCCGATGCCGTGGTCTGGATCGACCACACCCCGACCCACGTCCGCTGGGGCGACACGCTGCTCGACCTCTTCCCCGAAGCGCGCCTCGTTCACCTGGTGAGGGACGGCCGGGCCGTTGCGGCGTCGCTACGGCCGCTCGACTGGGGGCCGGGCGAGCCGGTGGCGGCCGCCCGCTGGTGGGAGTCGCGGGTGGCGCCGGGGCTGGCGCTCGAGACGTCGCGGCCGGACCGGGTGGCGCGGGCTCGCTTCGAGGACCTGGTGGCGGATCCAGAGCCGGCCCTGCGGCGCGTCTGCGATCATGCGGGGCTCGACTACGATCCGGCGATGCTCGCCGCCGACGGCTACCGTCCGGCGCGCTATAGCCGCAAACAGCACCGGCTCGTCGGCCGACCGCCCGACGCCGCCCGGGCCGACGCCTGGCGCACGGCGCTCGGTGCGCGCGAGATCGAGATCTTCGAGAGCACGAGCGGCGACCTGCTGCGCAGCCTGGGCTACGAGCCGCTCCACGGCAGCGGCGCCCGGCCGCCGCGCCGGGCCGAGCGGCTGCGTTTTGCCGCCTCCGAGACGTTGCGTCGTCGACTGGTCAATCCCATCCGCCGGCGGTTGCGGCGCTGGGGTTCTCAGCGCTTGCCGAGATAAACCATCGTGGCTTCGAGCTCGAGAATGCCGCCCTCGTAGACGAAGCGGGCGTCGGCGAACTTCGGCGGCCCCATCTTTCCCCGGGCGTCGTTCGAAGCCGCCGTCCCCTCTTTCGGGATGCGGAAGAAGTTCGAGTCGAGCTTGCCGTTGCCGTTCTCGTCGTGGTAGGAGCTGACGCCGTAAGCGCCGGGCGCGACATCGCGGAACACGCACACTCCGACGCCATCCGTGATCTCCTCGTCGCGGTCGGAGGCCCTGCCTCGGCGCAGCCAGCCGTCGCGAAGAAAGAGGCCGCAGGCCAGGGCGCCGCGAGCGTCGCGCAGGCCGGTGACCCGGAACCGGATCTCGTCTTTCGAGGGCTCGACGGCGGTGCCGTCGGTGACCTCGTTGTTGGCGTGGACGCCCGGCACGAGCGCGGCGGCAAGGCAGATGAGGATGAAGGTTTTCATGGCTTCGATCTTACTGGGGTACCGTGGGAGATGATCGCGGTTGCCGAGGAACCTTCCGGAACAGCAGCGCCGCGGCTGTCGCCCGCCGCCAGGGTAGCAGGGGCGCGAGCCAGGGATCCAGGCGGCCCGTCCAGCGTGTGACAGCGGGGTCGAGGTCGCCGGCCCGCCGCGGGGCGAGCCGGCGCAGAAGTGCGCCGGCGGTGTCGGGCAGGATCCACCAGCGGGCCGGCAGCGATCGTTCCAGCGTTGCCCCGCAGGCCGTGGCCTCGGCGATCCATTCGTCCCGCGGGCGGGGGAACATGGTGAACAGTGTCTCGGCGTCGCGATGGGGGCCGGTCCGTTCTAGCAGCAGCAGCAGCCCACCCGGCCGCAACACCCGCAGCAGCTCCGCGATCAGCGTGCGCTGGGTCTCGTAGGGGTTGTGGTGTAGCACGGTGACCGAGACGGCGACGTCGAAGCGCTCGGCCGGAAACGGCAGGGCAGCGGCGTCCAGGCGGTGGAAGTCGGCGTCAGGATATTTCCTGCGCGCCAGAGCCAGCATCTCGCTGGACAGGTCGACGCCGCTGTAACCCGCGCCGCGTTCCTGGAACCAGCCGGCCAGGCGTCCCGCGCCACAGCCGAAATCGAGCACGTCGCATCCGTCGAGGCTCCGGCCGAGGCAACGCGCGAGCAGGTGTCGCTGCATGCGGTCCATCGTCAGGTTCCGCTCAGCGGATAGCCCGTAACCGCAGACCGCCTGGTACAACTCGCCGCCGCAGTGCTCGGCGCGCGCATCCCAGTAGGCGCGCGGGTCGTACTCGCCGGTGTCGAAATGGTTGTCGACGGCCATGGTCAGGGATTCCCGTCGGCGATCAGTCGCCGGTAGAGATCGGCTTCGAGGGGACCCACGAAATCGAGATCATAGCGCCGGGCCAGCGCGCTGCAACCCTCGGCGAGTGATCCCGGGGCGGCGGCGGTCACCCGCCGCATGGCGTCCACGATCTCCGGAACCGAGTCGGGATCGGCGGTGGCGCCGGTCTCGCCGTCGATCACCATGTCGGTGATCGGCGGCTGTCGGGAGCCGATCACCGGGGTGCCACAGGCCATCGCCTCGTAGGCCACCCGGCCCTGACCCTCGAAACGGCTGACGAAGAGCAGGGCGTCTGCGGCGCGGTAGAGCACGGACAGCTCGTCGGCGGCGAGGTCTCGGTCGACGAACCGCACCGCGTCCGTCAGGCCGAGCCGATCGATGCTCAGGGCGAGTGGCTCGCGCAAGGGGCCCTGCCCGACGATCACCCAGACCGCGTTGGGCTCGTCATCGCGGAAGGCGGCGAAGGCCTCGAGCATCATCAAGTAGTTCTTTTGCGGCACCAGCCGGCCGACGGAGAGAAAGATCGCTCCGCGATCGGTTCGTTCGGGCAGCCGTGTCTCGTCGCGCAGGCGCTGTGCGAGAGTCGGATCCGGTTCGGCGGCGAAGCCTCCGAGGTCTTCCTTGTTGGGGATCGTCACCAGCTTGTCGGCCGGCGCGCCGGCGTCGAGCGCCAGGCTTCGCACGTGGTCGCTGACACACCATAGGGCCGCGGCGTGACGGAAGAGGTAGCGCCATACCGGCGGATCCAGCAGGTGCCGCGCCCAGCGCGCCCACGGGCGTCGGCGGCGGAGGATCGCCGTGTAATCGTTCTGCAGCGTGATCAGGGCCGGCAGGCCGAGGCGCCGCGCCGCCCTCACTGCCGGCAGCCCGTGAAAGAGCGGGCCGCCGTAGCGCTGCACCAGGAGCCCCACCCGGTGCTCGACGGCCAGGTGCCGCACCGGCTCGGCCAATGGGTCGAGACGCGTCGAAGCGCGCTCGCCGAGCAGGATCGACCATGGCAGTGCTCGCGCCGCCGGCAGCGGCTCGACCGTCACCGAGCCCAGCTCGGTGCGGGCCAACTCACCCGGGCTGGCGATCACCACCCGCTCGAAGACCCCGAGTGGGTTGAAGAACTCCTCCAGACGGTCTCCTCTCCGCCGCGCGGCGTGGCGCGAGAATCCGGGCATCACGAACAGCGCTCGGTTGGGGCGGGGCATCAGCCACGAGTTTAGCCGCTGGTCAGCTGAGCATTCACGGCACGGTATATTCTCGCGGCGGTGCACCCAACCGATCCCTCCTTCGAGCGCGAAACGCAGCCGTCTGCTCGCAGCGACTCCCTGTTGCGCGGCGCGGCCGCGGTGCTCGGTTTCCAACTGCTGGGCCTGGGGCTCAACTTCGGCCTCCAGGTGCTGTTGGCGCGGAGTCTGGGCGCTGAGTCCTACGGTGTCTACGTCTACGCGCTGCGCTGGCTCGGGCTGCTGGCAATCGTCTGCCAGGGTGGCCTGGCCGTCGGCTCCCTGCGCTTCGTGCCCGCGTATGTCGAGGCCGGGGACTGGCCACACCTGGCGGGCTTCCTGAAGAGCGGTTGGCGGTTCGTGCTGGTTGCCGGCTTCGCGGTCGCGGCGCTCGCCTGGTCGACGGTCCTGGTGTCGGGCGCTCGACTGTCTCCGGAGATGCGAGGGACGCTGCTCGTCGCGTTGATCGCGCTGCCGATCTACGGCCTGCTGCAGGTCTGGGGCTCCACCCTGCGCGCCCTCGGTGAGGTGGTCAGATCGCAGTTGCCGAGCCCGGTGCTGCGTCCGCTGTTGCTCGGTGTTGCGGTCGTCGCCTGGCTGATCGCCGGCACCGAACCGCTCCGCGCGACGACGGTCATGATCCTGAACCTCACCGCCGTCGTCGCGTTGCTGGCGCTCACCGCCCGCTGGCTCTGGCGTGCGCTGCCGGCTGAGCTGGCCGGCGTCCAGCCCCGCACCCGATTCGACGAGTGGCGGCGGGTCTTGCCGCCGTTGATGTTGCAGAACCTGCTCGGCATGGCGATCCAGCGCCTCGACATCCTGATGATCGGCCTGCTGCTCGGCCCCGGGGAGGTGGCTCTCTACGCCGTGGCGGGCAGGATCGCGGGGTTGATCGCCTTCGGCCGCAAGGCCGTCAACGCCTGGGCCGCGCCGCGGATCTCCACTCTGTACGCTCGCGGCGAGCGTACAGAGCTGGCAGTGTTCGTGCGTCAGGCGTCGCGGGCGATCGCCGGGCTGTCGTTGCCGATCGCGGCGCTGATTCTGCTTGCGAGTCGGCAGGTTCTCGCGGCGTTTGGCAATGAGTTCGTCGATGCCTGGTCAGTGCTCGTCATCCTGGTGGCCGGCCATTTCGCCACCTCATTCGTCGGCCCGGCCAGCTTCCTACTCTCGATGACCGGCGGAGAGAGAACCGTCGTCCGGGTGTCGACCGCCATCGTGGTCTTGACCGCCGGGCTCCTCGCCGTCCTGATTCCCGCCCACGGGCTGATCGGCGCGGCCGTGGCCGCCGCCGTTACCAGGCTGGGGCATCACATCGCCCTCGCGGTCGCCGCGTGGCGCCGGACGGGGGCGCGCGCGACTCTCATCTGAGGGTCGTCTCAGCCGGCTGGGCTGAGTGCGAACCTTGTCCTCGGCGAGCCGGGCCATCCCACGGGCACGCTCGTCGTCGGCCACGTCGATCAGGTGCTTTGCCGACACCTCTCCAATTCTACTCGGTGGAGGAGCGAAGCGAGCTAAGATCTCGCGCGTAACAAGGAGAGACATGAGCCGAGATCGACCCAGCACCTCAGCCTTTCGCCGATTCGTCAAGCTCGGTGGCCTGGCCGGCCGCGTCGGCGCGTCGCTGCTCAGCGAGCAGGTACTCGAGCTCGCGCGCTCGGAGGACTCGAAAGAGGAGCGCAAGACCGAGACTCTGGTGCGCAACGCCATCCGGGTGGTCGAGACCCTGGGCGAGCTCAAGGGCGCCGCGATGAAGGTGGGACAGATGCTTAGCCTCCAGGTCGGGCTGCTGCCGCCGGAGGTGGCGGCGGTGCTCCGGGCGTTGCAGAAGAACGCTCCGCGCGTGCCTTTCGAGGTCATGCAGTACGAGATCAAGGGCCAGATCGAAGACTACGATCGGTTGTTCGCCCACCTCGAACCACAGGCGTTCGCCGCCGCCTCGATCGGCCAGGTGCATCGGGCCGAGCTGCGTGACGGCCGGCGGGTGGCGGTCAAGATCCAGTATCCGGCGATCGACTACATCATCCGCGCCGACATGAAGAACTTGCGGGTGATGCTGCAAGCGTTGTTCTCGCTGTTCTCGACCGCCGATTTCGACCCGATCTGGAAAGAGGTCAGGGACCGCCTGCTGGAGGAGATCGACTACCGGCAGGAAGCCGAGAACCTGAAGCGCATGGCGGAGCTCCACGTCGACGTGCCCGAGATCGTCATTCCGAAGGTGGTGGAGGAAGCGAGCGCCCACGGCGTGCTGACCATGGAGTACCTGGAGGGGATCTCGCCGGAGCGCGCGTGCTCGGACGAGTTTCCGCAGAAGCTCAAGAACCAGTGGGGGAGGGTGCTGTTCGAGCTGCAGTTCCGCGGCATCTTCGAGCACCGGTTGCTGCATGCCGACCCCAATCTCGCCAACTTCGCCTTCCTCGACGACGGTCGGGTGATCGTCTATGACTTCGGCTGCGTGAAACGCCCCCCCGACAAGCTGGTGCGGGGCTATGCCGCCATCATCCGCGCCGCTCTGGATGGCAGGAGAGACGAGATTCCCGAGCTACTGGTCGATCTGGGCGTCTTCAAGGAAGGCGGCGTCCCGCTGCCGGCCGAGGTCGTCGACCCCTACCTCGACATCTTCAGCGAGATCCTGCGCCCCGAGCCACCCTACATGTTCGGCGAGGACGAGGAACTCTACCAGAAGCTCATCGACCTTGGGATGGACAACCTGAGCGCGGCCCGCGACCTGCAGTTCCCCGAGGACATTGTGTTCATCGACCGCTGCCTGGCGGGCCATTTCGGCAACATGACCAAGCTGGGTGCCACCGGCGTCTGGCGGGGGCTGGTCGCGAAGTACGTCGAGGCTGTCTAGCGGCCTGCCTCGAGAGCCAACGCCCGGTCGAAGGCTTCGACGGTAAGGGCGATCTCGGCCTCGCCGTGCGCCGCCGAGACGAACAGGGTCTCGTAGGGCGAGGGTGGCAGGTGGACGCCGTCCGCGAGCAGCCGGTGGAAGACGCGCGAGAAACGCTCGCGATCCGAGGCGTCGACGTGCTCGAGGCGCTCCACTGGACGATCGGTGAAGAAGAGACCGACCATCGATCCCTGGCGCTGGACGCGCAGCGGGATCCCGTGCCGGGCGGCGGCGCCAGCGAGCCCGTCTTCGAGCGCCGCAGAGGACGCTTCCAAGCGGTCGTAGACCTGCCGAAGCGCCGGCCGTCCTCGGCCTCCAGATAGGCGCCGTCGGCCGAGCGCACGAAAACCGGCTCGCCGCCGACGCCGCGGAACGCCCGCACCGGTGAGTTGACGCCGCCGGGCCCGGTCGACCGAGAGTCGGGAGACTCCCGGCATCGACGCTACGGGTGCCTCGACTCGCTGGCCGGGGCAGACGAAGAGAGGGTAGATGAAGTCCGCGGCCGCCAGCCTGGTCTCCCGGACCATTCGACGCAGGTGGGGCGTGCGTCGGAGCCGTCGGAGCCGTCGGAGTCGAGTCTGGGGGAAAGACATCTCGGAGGTGGTGCCGGAGGAGGGAGTCGAACCCACACGCCCTTGCGGACAACGGATTTTGAATCCGTCGCGTCTACCGTTCCGCCACTCCGGCATCCGTACTCGAGCGGGCGATGATGCTAGGTCGTCCGAGCCCGAGTGTCAACCGCCGATGCCACAGGACATTCCCCATTCTTCACGTCTCCAGGGGGAGCAGCAGGTTTCCGCGATTTTGAAGGGGCGCTGGCGGCCCGATTCCGCGACGCGAGCTGAAGAGGACCTGTTTGATGCCGTCCGCTAGGGCATAGAGCCGGAATTCGGGCACGCCATAGATACGCTGGGCTGCGCGGAGCACGTGCTGAGCAAAGATGGCGAGCTTGGCGTGCTTGCCCAAGTGCACGGCGGCAAAGTAGGCGACCGCCATGACCAGCGTGACCATCGTCCGCAGCCGCTCATAGAGCAGCAACCGGATGTCCTCAAGCTGGTAACTCTGCTTGATAAAGCGGATCGTTTCCTCCACCCGCCAGCGCGCCAGGTAGCTCTCCACCAGCCGCCAGACGCTCTTGTAGGAGCGACGCACCGGCAGGGTGGTCAACAGCATCAGCGGCCGTTGACCGAAGCCCTCGACGACCACCAGCATCAACCGGCGATCGACACCAGGAAATCGCACCGGCGTGGCCCCGAAACGCAGGTTGTAGATCTTCTCCTCCTCGCCACTCTGCTTGACGATGGTTTGCCGGTAGGGCCGAGAACAGCGTGCGGCAATGGCTTCCACCGCCTGGGCCGAGCGTCTCCAGATAAGGTGGCGATCGCCGCGCTGCCGGATCACAAAGGCCTTGCCCGATTTCAGCAACGGCTTCAAGAGCTCCTCGCGATCCCCACCCCGGTCCATCACCCAGATCCCCCGACCTCCCACCGCCTGCGAGACCGCCTCGATCGCCTCCAGGATCTCGCGATTCTCGCTGAGGAAATCAGGTGCCTCCTGGGAGTACAGCTCCTGGTACAGAGGGATCACCTGCGCCGTGCCCCGCTGCACCGCGACCACCTCCAAGCACCAGTAGCCATCGGCCAGCTCTCCTTTCGAGCCATCACGCACGCGTGCCAGATACTCCATGCTCCGGGCGTAGGGCTTGCTCAGATCCGTCGGGTCCACCACCAGCAGCGTGTCCGCTGTGATCCGCGGAGCCGATAGGGTGAGCAGGTTCTCTCGTACTTGCTGGCGTAGGCCGCGGCGCTCCAGCTGCCGGCCCAACCGCTCGATGATCTTCTTCAGGCTCGTCGCCTCACCCAAGGACCGGCCGATCTCGCTCAGCCGCACGGAGCCCCTGGCCTGCACGCCATAGAGCACCTCGCGCACCAGGCGCTGCGCTACCTTCGGCAGTCCTTGGCAGACTCTCCCCGAAAATACCGCCATCTGCTCTCGAATCTTCCACGCGATTCTGGCATCCTCCATCAGGGCCTCCTCTACAACTGGTTGAAGTGATTGGACTTTCTCCAGCCAGTCTACAGGGGGAGGTCCTCCTGTCTCACCGCAAGAAGTTACCCCAAAACGACCGATTCCACTTCCCGTGCAACCCAAGCCACCTGACATCAGGGGTTAGCCGAAATCAGGTCCCCGTTTTGGGGTATGTCCTGGTACCTCACCGGCGTGACCGGCTGGGCCAGCATCGACTATCATCGAAACCAGACCGT
>JAAELT010000207.1 GCA_024226315.1 bacterium
CTCAAACAGGCGGCCCGAACCGGCCTGATCGCGTCCGGGGACTGCACGAACTGCGGGCGTTGCACGCCGATCTGCCCCGAGGGCAGTCTCGGCTTCGATCTCAGATTCAGAATCACAGCGAGGAGAACGACATGAGAACCCGTACCCTTATCATCGCCGCCGCGGTCGCGCTCTTCGTCGGCGTCGTCGTGGCGGACGAGGTCAAGGAAGAGATCTTCGGCCTGAGCGGCAGCGTCTTCGACACGCCCGATCCGCTGGTGCCCGCGGCGTCGGCCGGAGAGCCGGGGGAGAACCAGAAGCTGGGAAGCTACTTCGAGGACATGCCGCCCTTGATCTCGCACCAGATCGCGGATCAGCTGCCGATCACCCTCGAAGAGAATCTCTGTCTGGACTGCCACCATCTGCCCGGGGAGATCGGCACCGAGATCGGCGCCGAAGACGCGACGCCGGTTCCGGAGAGCCACTACGTAGATACCCGCAAGGTCGGCGGCAGCATTTCGTTGACCGACGGGGCGCTGAAACTGGTCGGGGCCCGCTACGTCTGCACCCAGTGCCACGCGGCGCAGACTGACGCCGAGCCGCTGGTCCCAAGCACCTATTAGTAGGGGTACACACAACCTAGCAGCCCGGGGCAAAAGTCGAGCCGCGCTGCGAGCGGATCTTTTCCGCCAGCGCTTCCTATTCCGGCCGCGCCGGTCGCGGGCGAGGAAAAAACGGCTCCCGAGGAAGCTTCCTCGCTCGTCGAGGCGCTCCAGAAGGGCAAGCCCGTCTTGAGCTTCCGCTATCGCTACGAGGACGTCACCGATGACGCCGTCGTCAGCGGCAAGAGCGCCGGCGTTTCGACCCTACGCACCGTCGTCGGCAACAAGTCCCTGCCGTACAAGGGCTGGAGCGCTTACCTCGAGGCCGAGAACGTCTTCGTGGTCGGCGACGACGACTACAGGAACCTGGGAGCAGCGCATCTTAGCAACGGGGTCACGAACCGGCCGGTGGTCGCCGATCCGGCGCTCACCGAGTGGTGACACCGAGGCAGATAGTCTGAAGCGCGACACCCTCCACTTTGAGCGTCGCGATCTCCGGTGCAGCAATGCCCACCCCCGGATCTCGGTGGATGCAACGCCGGCGCCGTCGAGAGTGCGACCTTCGCCCTGATCTTGCCGGCTCGGCGGGCTCATTCCTCCAACCCCTCGGGCAGCGCCGGCAACCGGCGCAACGCCGCGACGAACCCGGACCTGTCGAACTCTCTCTCGGTCTTCATGATCGCGAAGATCTCGGCTGCAACGACCAAGGCGATCAGCTCCCTGGCCTCCTCTTCCGTGTGCCCCTCGCCGACCAACCTCTCGAAGGTCTCGCGGGTCTCCGGAGGGTCATTGCCCCGAATCTGTCGGTCGACCACCTCGCGGATGGCTTCCCCTGCCAGTGAGCCGTCCTCGCCCTCGCCCGGGTCAGTCGCTGCCGCCGGATACGACGCCTCCGGGAATCCCGCCGCGGGTGAGACGGCGGCGCCTCCCCGGCGGAGGCAGCACTTCTTGTACTTCTTGCCGCTGCCGCAGGGACAGGGCTCGTTGCGCCCGGCGCGTCGTCTCATCGTCACCTCCGAGACGGAGGATTCTACGTGATGGCGACGGTCAAGAACCCCGACATCTCCACGGCGTTGGGCGTCGTTGCGGCGACGGTGGTCGGCGGGGGAGGTTTGTTCTCGGGGACGGGGCGCGAGTGGGGATCGGGGAAGGGCGGGGCTGCAGGACATGACCGCGAGTGCGGACGCGACGAGGGCGGCCACTGGAGGCCGGTCGAGGCGGGCGCGGTTCGGCGGGAGATCGAAGTGCTGGATGGCGGGGTCATCGGGCAGCTCACGGAGCGGGGATGTCTCCACGGCACCACGGCTTCGGAAGGGTGGGCCGTCGGACCTCGGGCGGGTCGCCTGGACAGGGAAAGGTAGTCGTTCGGTCTCCGGAAAAACGCCGGAACACGGATCGACGGCCGTTGGGTCTCCGGAGAATCGCCCGGAGACCCAACGCCGGCCGTTCATGTTCCCATGCCATGAGAAAGGTCGAAACGGCGGCCGTTCGGAGTCCGTGCGATTCTTTGGACAGCGCACGGCGCCCGTTTGGAGTCCGCGAAGATTCTCGGACAGTCCGCGGCGACCGTTTGGAGTCTGTGCTATTCGTCGGACAGCGTCCGGCGGCCGTTGGGTGTCTGGCGATCTCGGGAACGGCAAACGGCGGCCGTTCAGAGTCTGGGCGATTTCTCGGGCAGTGCCCGGTGGCCGTTTGGTGTCCGCGGAGATTCTCGGGCAGCCCGCGGCGGTCGTTCGGAGCTCGAGCGATTTCTCGGACTGCTGACGGCAGCCGTTCGGAGTCCGGGCGTTTCGTGCGGCTGTACGGCGCGGGTGGCGATGGGGGCGTCGAATGCTATATGGACCGGCGACGGTGGCGCGGCTTCAAGCCACCACGCCCTCGGCTTTGAGCGCCGCGATCTCCGATGCGGCGACGCCCACCTCGGCCAGGACCGGCTCGGTGTGCTCACCGTAGGCCGGTGCGAAGGGCAGGCAGCCGTCGATCTGTTCCAGGTAGGGTGTGCTCACCGCCGGCGGCGGTAGCCGCACCACGGTGCCGTCGGGTGCGATGGTCCGCAGGGCCGAGGCGCGGACGCTGGGCAGGTCCATCACCTCTTCGATCGGGGTGATGGGAGAGTGGGGGATGGCGGCGGTCCGGAGCGTCTTCTCCACTTCCGAGAAGGTGTGCTCGCGGGTGATCCTTTCGATCGACCGGTGGAGCTCGCCCTTGTCGCGGCGGCGGCCCTCGTTGGTGGCGAAACGCTCCTGGTCGAGGCTCCGGAACATGGGCTCGCGCACCAGCCGGCCCCACTGGGCGTCGCTGCCGATCGCCACATAGACGTAGGCGTCCCGGGTCCGGTAGGCGTTGACCGGAATGAACTGGCGGTGCTCGTTGCCGGCCCGGCGCAGCTCCTCGGGCGGACTGCCCATGTCGAGCATGGGCAGGAAGGTGTGGAGCCAGGAGACGGCGACCTGGGTCATCGAGATGGCGATGCGCCGCCCCTCGCCGCCGGCGGCGCGCTGGGCCAGGGCGAGGATCACCTGGGTGAAGGCCTCGTCGCCGGCCTTGAGATCGATGAACGGCGGACCGCACTGCA
>JAAELT010000208.1 GCA_024226315.1 bacterium
ATCCTCAATCGCGTATTCGTGCCGGCCGTATTTGTGTTTCGGGCGATTATTCACGAAATGATCCAGGCGTTCCTCAACCTCATTGGTGAGCTTCAAATCGAAGTGTTCATAGAGTTTTCGCACCATCGCTATTGGATCTTTCACGAGATCGTCGTAGCGCACATGAAGCTGTTGTCGACTGGGAAAATCAGCGAGAGCTTCCTCTCCTCTCTGCACCATTTCTTCGAAAAATCTCAAATTGACTCGAGCCATACGATTCGCATCGAAGGAATCGCATACTCCGGCGTGCATTGTGCTTATAAGGCTGTTTATACTGGCTAGGACCTCAACCGGTTCGCGGTGTGTCTGAACCACGAACCCATTGGGAATCGCCTTGAGCAACGAGCTCATCCCCCAGAGATGGGCGGGAGCTTTAAGGGTAAGTCGCACTTGCGGAGCTTCTGACTGAAAAACCTGGAGATGCTGGAGATACTCGAGATAAACCGAGCCCAGATCCTGTTCACTCAACCACTCAAGATAGGAATAGACCGGCGCCATCATATAGAATGCCGCGCTCTTGAGACTGCTGTTGAGCAGGAAAATGTCTTCCTCGGGTTGATCGGCATCGATACGATGTTTGGCGTCGATTCCTGAGTAGAGATACTTGTGTGCAGCCGCTTGCTTGTGACCTGCCTCGCGTCGGGTGCAGATCGTTTGAGCTCATGCCGCGTCCTTACATTTCGGTCGGTTGACGAGCTTGGGTAACGGCTCGGCCACCTTCTGTTGAATGCGTATCCGGGAGAGGTCTTCGAGCTGCCGACCTCGTATCCGGTCGTGGACGAAGGAGGTGAAGCGCTCCCAATCGCCGTTGACCTCGATGCAGCGGAGCTGGACCACTGCCTCGTTGCGCTCGACGATCCAACGCATCCCGCCTTGGTCGCAACGCTTGCCGATGATGTGCTTGACGGCGCCCTCGACAGCGCCGCTGCCGATCTCCAGGTCCTCGTCCACCAGCTCGGCGTAATTCATCATGTGGACCCGCGTCTTCAGATAGTCGATGAGTTTCTTGAGCCGTTCGCGGCGCTTCTCGTTCTTGTTGCTCCGGCAAAGTTTGTTGCGTCTGGCGCGAAGCTCGGTGATGACCTCCTCGATGCGGCCGGCGTAGAGCAGGTCCTTCTGTTCCTCGACCCAATTTTCCTGTGCCTCGCTGCCGGCTTCATAGAAGCAGGTGCTTGCTTTCCAGAGCCGCTCCACGACGTGAATGACATCTAATGTGTGGATGGCCTTGGGGAAGAAGAGCTTGGTGTACCGGGCCAGGTCGGGGTCGCCGTCAGTCACGATCTGGATGACGTCGTCGCCGTCAGGATCGAAGCCGCGCTTTTTCGCCTCGCGAAAAGCGATGGCGAAGGCGTGCTTCTTGGGTGCAAACGAGGCGTAGTGCCACTTGTTGATCGGGCCGTGGAGCTCGGTGCCCACCGTGCGTAAGGTGTACATGACGATCATCGTGGCCATCCGGGCGTTCTTCGACTTGTCATCTGGTTTGGGTCGCTTCTTCTTTGGCCGTTGACCCCGATTCTGGCGGCCTCTGTGTCGGGGTGAGGACGCTCGGGGGCGGTCCTTCCAAGGCTGACGACGGAGCTCCAACTCCTCCTCGGTGGCCTGAGGCGTCCCCTTGCCGTCGAAGAGGATGACCAGCACATCGCCGTCATCATCGGGCGCCGGTGCGGACTCGAACCACTTGGAGGTGAACCGACCGAAGCCGAGCGTGGTCTGCTCGATGACCTCGGTGGCTGGAACTTCGGGCAGGAATATCTCGGCCGTGGATTTGGCCGTGGCGAAGCTGAGTGTGGTGGCCAGGCGCACCACGACGGCGAGCATGTTGAACCCGAAACGATCTGAAGTCAGACCCAGCTCGTGTTCGAGGGGAAAGAAGCCGTGACCGCCCTTTGGTGCATCCCTCTCCAGCATGTAGGTTCGCCAGTACCTGACCGAACCGAACCAGGTCATGATGCTGCGGTCCGTAGGGCTCTTCCGCTCGAAAGAGCGGCCGCCCTGGACCAACCACCGAGGCGTCCGCGCTCGAATGCGCGTCTCGCAGCAGGTGAGGAACAGCGCCACGGCCGTGCAGCCAATGTCGAACACTCGCCGGATGATGGACTGCTCGAACTGCTTGAACGTTATCTCGTCGTCGTCGGCTCGTGGGTCGCGAGCATAGGATGCCAGTTTTTCGGCTTGGCTCATCAACCGCCTGTCGAGCTCGTCGGCGCTCGGCGGAGCTTTGGTGTCATCGGGCTTTTCAAAGGGCGACGGTGGGCATATTCTGACCATTCGCGGGCTTCCTTGGGCTTTCTTCATAGGGCGCAAGCAACCCGAAGATCGCCCAAAGTCCGCGTTTTTTCTACCCCCTCATATCAACCGCTCCGTGAGTCGAACGCGGCTGTACCC
>JAAELT010000209.1 GCA_024226315.1 bacterium
GCCGGCGAGGAGCCGCAGATCGTCGCCGACAACGCCTTCACCCCCGACGGCCTCAACCTCGAAGGCGCGTCGCATATGGTGGTCGAGGGTTTCCGCGTCGACGGCCGGACCCGGGCCGGCATCCGCGCCGTGCTGTGCGAGCACGTGACCTTGCGCGGCAACCGGACCGACGCCAACGGCCGGTGGGGAATCTTCACCGGCTTCTGCGACGACCTGCTGATCGAAGGCAACGTCACCTCAGGCAGCATCGACGAGCACGGCATCTACGTCAGCAACAGCGGCGATCGGCCGGTGATCCGGGGCAACCTGATCGACGGCAACTTCGCCAACGGCATCCACATGAACGGCGACCTCTCCCAGGGCGGCGACGGCGTGATCTCCGATGCGCTGGTCGAGAACAACGTGATTTCAGGCAACGGCGCCGGCGGCGGCTCGGGCATCAACATGGACGGCGTCGTGGACTCGGTGGTGCGCAACAACCTGATCTACGACAGCCACGCCAGCGGCATCTCCCTCTACCGCATCGACGGCGGCGCGCCCTCGACCGGCAACCGGGTGCTCAACAACACCGTGCTGGTAGCCGACGACGGTCGCTGGGCGCTCAACGTCCAGGACGGCTCGAGCGGCAACTTCGTGCGCAACAACGTGCTGCTCAGCGACCATTCTTTCCGCGGCAGCATTTCGATCAGCGTCGACTCCCTGCCCGGCTTCTCCTGTGACCACAACGTGCTCGAGGACCGATTCACCACCGACGGCGGCGACACCGTCTTCGACTTCGCGGCCTGGCAGGCCATGGGGTACGACTCGAGCTCGGTGCTCGCCACCCCGGCGGAGCTCTTCTCAGATCCCGCCGCGGACGACTATCACCTGAAGCAAGGCAGCCCCGCCGTCGATGCCGCCGAGACCCTCGCCGACGTCCCCACCGACCTGGAAGGCACGCCGCGGCCGGTGGGGCCGGCCTTCGACGTCGGCTCATTCGAAGGCGTCGGCACGATCTTCGCGGATGGTTTCGAGACCGGCGACCTCAGCCGCTGGTCGTCGTCGCCGTAGCTGGTTCCCAGGGAGATAGGATCAGCGCAAACGAGCTCAATTCCGTCAGAGGTAACCCACATGAGAGACAAGAGCACCAGCTTCATCCGTTCTCTGTGCGTCGGAGAGATCGAGCAGGACGTCCTGCTGCCGTACCCGATGATGGATTCCGATGAGCGCGAGATCCTCGGGACCGTGGTCGAGTCCGTGGACTCGATGCTCGAAGACCGGGGCGAGGACTTCCGCGCCTGGGACGAGGCTGGCGAGATGCCGGCGGAGTTCGTCGAGGAATTGCGCCAGTTCGGGCTATTCGGACTCATCGTGCCGGAGGAGCATGGCGGGATGGGTTTTTCCAACATGGCCTACTCGCGCACGTTGCAGCAGGTCGCCCGCCACGACGGGTCGGTCGCCGTGACGGTCGGCGCCCACAGCTCGATCGGAATGCGCGGGCTCAAGCTCTTCGGCACTGACGAGCAGAAGGCGAGGTACTACGGCCGGCTCGCCACCGGCGAAATGATCGCGGCCTTCTGTCTGACGGAGCCGGACGCCGGTTCCGACGCCGCCTCGATTCGAACGAGCGCGGTCGAGAAGGAAGACTGCTTCTTGCTCAACGGGTCGAAGATCTGGATCACCAACGGCGGGATCGCCGACTTCTTCACGGTCTTCGCCAAGACCGGTGGCGCGGAGGCGAGGTCGAAGCTGTCCGCCTTCATCGTGACGCGAGACCTCCCGGGCGTCGAAGTGAGCGCCCACGAGGACAAGATGGGGCTGCGCGCCAATCCTACGACGGCCGCCTACTTCGAAGACGTAAAGGTCCCGAAGGAGAACCTCTTGGGGCCGCTCCACGGCGGCTTCAAGGTCGCGATGGAGATCCTCAACAGCGGTCGCTCCGGCCTCGGTGGCGGCTGCGTCGGCGCGATGAAGCGCCTGATCGGCCTGTCGTCCCGCTACGCCACGGAGCGCCGGCAGTTCGGCGAGCCGATCGGCAGCTTCGGCCTGATCAAGCAGAAGGTCGGCCACATGGTCGTCGACTGCTACGCCGCGGAGTCCGCCGTCAACCTGGTGGCCGCGCTCTCCGATCGGGGGTATGCCGACTACTCGGTCGAGGCGGCGATTCTCAAGGTTTTCGCCAGCGAGGCGCTCTGGCGCACGGCTGACGAGGCGCTACAGACGGCCGGCGGCAACGGCTACATGCGTGAGTACCCGTACGAGCGCGTCGTCCGCGACTGCCGGATCAACCGCATCTTCGAGGGCGCCAACGAGGTGCTGCGGCTCTACGTGGCGCTCACCGCCTTGAACGACGTCGGGCAGCGGCTGAGGGAGATGGCGAATTCGCTCAAAGGGATCTTCGACCATCCGATCAAGGGCTTCGGCCTGCTCTATGAATATGCCAGGAGGCGGGCCAACTGGGCGACCGGATTGCCGCGCGAGAAGACCAGCCTGTCGAGGACGCACGTCGCGTTGCGCCCGCAGGCGGAGATATTCGAGGACCTCACCCGGGACCTGGCGTCGATGGCCGACCGCCTCCTGCGCAAGCACGGCAAGAGCATCATCGAAAAGCAGTTCGCCACCCGGCGCATGGCGGACGTGATGATCGATCTCTTCGTGTTGGCCTGCGTCCTGAGTCGCGTGACGGCCTCGATCGAGAAGCGCGGTAGCGACAAGGCGGCGCGCGAGATCGAGATCGCCAGGGTCTTCGGCGGCCAGGTCAAAGGCCGCGCGGCGCGCAACTTTCGCAAGATCGACGACAACGACGACGAGCTCGTCAAGAGCCTGGCCGAGCACGCCTACGAGATCGGCGGCTACGCCTGGGACGTGATCTGACCTCCTCCGGCCGGAGCTGAAGGCGTTCTCTGACCGCCGGCGGGGGAAGACGTCGCAGCCGACGCCGAGCCCGGCCAGTGTTGTGTGGACGGCACAGTCCCGGCGACCTCTCGAGCAGCACCTTGCCGCCCCTGGCGATCTCGAACCGCAGCAGCGGCGGCGCCTCCTCCAGGTAGACGCAATCGACCCGGCGGCGCGCGGCGCGTCCAGTCGCGATCTCGACCTCCCGCCGGCTCTCGAGCGTATCCGGATCGAGCAGCAGTCCCAGGTCGAGGTCGCTGCGCGGGTGATCGCCGCCACGAGCCACCGAGCCGAAGGCGACCGCGAGCCGCACCGCCGGCCGGGACGCCAGGACCTCGGTAACTGGATCCAGGTCGGTCATGACCGAATCTTACCAGCCGCTCGGCGTCATGGCTTTTCAGACCCTCGGTCGGTCGAGCCGGGCGGCGCCTGAGTTACGCTGCGTATCGGAGCAGCTCGAGAGTTGCCCCTCGATTCAGGGCCTCCTCCGCTCGTCTGAGCAGCGACTCGTTGACCTCTGCCGAGACGAGCTCCTCGCCGCAGTTGTCGCACACCCGGGCTGGAACTTCCTTGAAGATCACGGTCGAATCACCGCGTTCCAGAACGACGGTCACCGCACCCTCTTCGAGGCTCCCGTGTCGGCAGATCGCGCAGTCCATCATCTTCGTCTGATGAGGTCGCTTCGAGATTCAGTGCGCGCTGGTCGGCATCGCTTCGATGAGCGCCCTGAGGACGGCATTGACCGAGCCGGAGCTCTTGAAGACCTCGGCGATATCCGGCTCGAGGACGATGGTGCGGCCACGGTCCTCCGGCCGTGTAACGAACCGGTTCGGCTTCGCATCCCGGTAGTCGAAGTCATACTCCGGGAGGAGATCGTCTCTGGTCTGCTGAGTGGTTTCCCTAGAAGGTGCCTTCTTCATAGCCCCTGCGCTCTTTCTTCGTTGCCTGGCGCGCACTGAAGATGCGGATCACGCGATGTCTCCGTGGCTTCGTCCCATTCGAATTGCAGATCGTCCACGGGCGCCATGCTACCGCGTGGGGCGCGAGGATCAGCCAATCTGGCCACGAGCGCGAGATCGCAGGCCGTCTTCCCGTCTATATATGGGTGAGCCCGCGCGAGGTGTACCTCGTTGGACCCGGGCTCGGCTACCGCGAGACGGAGAATGGCTCGACCTGCACGATTCATCCCGGAGAACAAGGACGGCGTCCTGGTGGAGATCACCGCCCGGACGATCGGAGCCCGAGCCCTGCTCGCCCCCGGTCCGAATCCGCGTCGCTTCAACGAGGTCGTGGTCGGCGTCATCGGCCGAGCTTTGGAGGTGTCACCGCTCGAGCTTTGTGCCGCGGTCTTCCTAGCCAACCACTACCACGCTCTGGCGAACGTTCGAGACCAGCAGCAGCTCTCGCGATTCATGCAGCACGTGGCGTGCAACCTGTCGAAGGAGGTCGGCGGCCGGATTCGCGATTGGCGCGGCGCCTTTTGGGAGCGCCGTTACGACGCGATCGTCGTCAGTGACGAGCCGGAGGCTCAGTGGCGCCGGCTCGAGTACGTATTGGGCAACGGGGTGAAGGAGGGGTTGGTCGAGAGTCCGCTGGACTGGCCGGGCGTGCACGCAGCTCGATCGTTGGTGCACGGGGAGGAAATGGAAGGCTTCTGGTGGAATCGGTCGAAGGCGTGGGCGGCTCGCAACCGAGGCGAGGAGGTGGCGACATACGACTTCGCCACCCGGTACCTAGTCGGGTTCTCGCCCCTTCCGGCTTTCCGGCACATTCCGCCGGGAGAGTACCGGCGAAAGGTCGCGGAGTTGGTCCGGAAGATCGAGGAGGACGGCAGAGCGAAGCGCCAAGATGATCCGGTCGCTGGAGTCGAGAGGATCCTGAACCAGAATCCGTATGAGGTTCCGACGAGGCGGACGAAGAGATCGACGAGGCCGCTGTTCCACGTCGCGTCGAAGGAGGCGCGGGATGAGCTTCGTAGAGAGTTTGTGACGTTCCTGGCCCAGTACGGCGTGGCGTCGGAGGCGCTGCGCGCGGGCAATCTGGATGCGGCGAGATGGTTTCCGGAAGGCTGCTATCCGCCGGCGTTGGCGTTCGTAGGTCTGCCGCCACCTCCCAGGCCGCCGTTGCCACCGACGCGGCGGATCACCGAACTGGAGTCTGGCGGCCGGGAGTTGGGGGAGATTCCTGTCGTCGTAGTGCCGACGATGACCTGGTCGGGAGAACCGGCGGTGCCGAGGGCTCGTGGGCAGCCACCTTGACGTTGGGTCGGGTTACGTCAGCGAACAAGACAGGATGACCGAGCGAGCCTCGGATCCGGGAGAGGTGTGCGCTCCATGGCCCAGAATCGCAGTCCTGGAGTGAGAATCCGCCGCCTCGACGGCTGTTGCGAGCCCGACTGAGGCGTCCCGAGTCTGTGGGCTGGAATCAGGGCCGGTTGGTGAGGCGACGACGCGCCTGACGGGCCCGGTCTGTCGAACAGGCCGGTATCGAAGCGGGCAAGTCGTTTATAATCAATAGCTTCGTAGTGCCAGGTACCACTTCCTGGGCCCAGCTCCGAGTTGACGCGTAGAGTGGTAGAGAGTTTCGCGCCACGTTTCTTGAACGAACCCGCGGTCGTAGCGATCAGCGAGTCGGCTGTGAAGCTCGGCTACCAGGACCGAGAGGTGTCGAAGGCCATCGGCCTCACGATCGACGTCTCGGGAACTTTGCCCGATGTCGTCATGGTCGATCTGGGCTCCGATCCACCCTTGCTTGTGTTCGTCGAATGCGTGGTCACGGACGGTCCAGTCAGCGAACGGCGGAAGGAAGATCTCGAGGCCCTGGCAGCCGGTGGGGGCTTCCAGGCGTCTGACTGCGCTTTCGTAACAGTCTTTCGCGACCGAGCGGAGCCGGTCTACCGGCGGATGGCGTCTTCCTTCGCCTGGGGGTCATTCGTCTGGTTCGCGTCCGAGCCGGAACACATCGTGCTCTTGCGTCACGGCAGCGAGGAGCATTCGACCAGCCTGGCCGAGCTGCTTAGTGAAACTTGAGGTGCTGGCGCCTGCTCGATGGTGAGGTGCTACTGACGTTTCACCCGGTTCGCCGATCCCTCGAAATATCGAGAGATCCGAATACATCCTGACGATGCTGACGCACTTTTCCCTACGCGCATTTCACTCCCGCCCCCTCCATCGCCTGCTTCGCGACCAAAAATGCGCGTAAAGGAGAGTGCGTCAGCATCATCAGGGTCGACGGGAGATTCTTCTCCAGAAGCACAGAAGCTCTGGTTTGGGCGCATTTTCGGCGTCGCGGCGGCTCCGCCCCCTGATGCTGGCTCCTGCCCGATCTCGCCGGAGGCCAAGAACGGCTCCGTGAAGACACAGTTCGATCGTCGCGGAACCCTCGCTTCGCTGGTGAAGACGCAGTTCGATCGCCGCGGAACCCTCGCTTCGCTGGTGAAGACACAGTTCGATCGCCGACGAACCCGTGCTTCCCGCGCGAGAGCACGGTTCCGTCGCCGGGGAACTCGTCCTTGAAGAGGCCGAACAGCCATGGAGTGGCGGCTCTCCGACCTCGACCAGCTGGCGGGGCCGAGTAGGTATGTCCCGTCTTCAGAGAGGGGCGCTGGCGCTCAGGTCCGCAGGCGACGCCTGGAACGGATCGACGACTTCGACCCCTCCCAGGTCCTGGCCGTGCTGAAGATCCTCGGTGAGCAGAAAGCGGCAGCGAGCCTTTTGCGCCGCGGCGACGATCAGAGAGTCCCACCATGACAGGCGGTAGCGATCCTGCACCGCCCACGCTCCGTCGATGGTCCGGCGGTCGGTGAGCACCGGATCCCACGCGAGCAGGGTCCGCGCCCGGAGCGGTTCGGCCACAGATACTGCAACCAGGTCTGGGCGTGACGTTGCTTCTCGGGCTCGGAGGCGTCGAGCCAATAGACCAGGACGTTGCTGTCAACGAAGACCGGCCCGGTCATGGAGCTCCTCGCGAGACGGATATCGGGTCGCCGGATCGGCCCTCAGCCGTCGGGGCTTGATCGCGAGGAACTGCTCCATGGCAGCTCGGTAGCCTTCCTCCGCCAGCATCCGCTCGCGCAGCATCTCGCCCACCCAGCGAGAGACGCTGGTGCTGTGTTTGGCGGCATGGACCCGCGTCCACTGGGCGACGTCCTCATCGAGCGTGATCGTGACGTTCTTCATGTCTCGAGGCTAAGGTTACACGAACTTCGTGTCAAGGCATTCCGGCAACGCCTGGGGCCGACGAGACGCTTGACGTGGTCGATCACGGCGACGCCGGCGCCCCAGGCTCAGCCAACCAGGTCCTTTACCCGCAGCCGCAGCTGAGGCAGGAGCCGCGGCGACACGATGGCCTCCGGGTCGTCCAGCCGCTCGACGCGGGCATAACCGTCGGCTGCCGGCCGGCGGTAGACCTCGACCGCGGCGCCTTCGAGATCCGCGATCCACACCTCCGGCACGCCATGGCGTGCATAGGTCGGGACCTTGACCTCGCGGTCGTAGGCCAAGGAGGTGTCGGCGACCTCGATCAGCAGCAGGATGTCCTCCGGCCTCGGATGCTCGGCGTAGAAGTCCGGCCCCGGCCGCAAGAGCGCCAGATTGGGCTGCGGCTCGGAGATGTCCCCCAGGACGACCGGATTCTGGGCGTCGACGAGCGCCTCGTCTTCGCCCAGCCTGCGTGTCAGGTTGATCAAGCGCCGCACCGCGGCGGCATGCCGCGTCCCCCCATCAGGGCGCCACCTTCCTCGCCGCCTCCAACGCCTGGTCCAGATCGCGGATGATGTCCTCGGGGTCCTCCAGCCTCACCGAGATCCAAACCAGGCCATCCGAGATCCCCGCGATCTCCCGCTCTTCCGACCTGATAGTCTCGTCGAGACCGAGGCGGTCTTCCAGCGGATCGACCCGACCGGAGGTTGCAACGATGCACGAGAGAATCGTAGTCGACCCGAACATTCACTTCGGCAAGCCGTGCGTTCGCGGTACCCGTATTCCCGTCGTCGACGTCCTGGAGCTGGTCGGCGAAGGCATCGACTTCGCGACGATCATCAGCGACTACTTCCCGGATCTGGAGGCCGAAGACATCAGGGCTTGTGTCCGCTATGCGATCGCACTGGCTGACACCGAAGAGATCCGTCTCGCTGCCAGCGCGTGAAGCTACTCCTGGATCAAGACGTCTACTTCGCGACTCAGCGGTTTCTGCGTGAGATCGGTCACGAGGTCGTCACCGCATCCGAGTTGGGCCTCTCTCGAGCGGAGGACGCCGATCTTCTACGAAGAGCAAAGGAGCTCGGTCGGATCTTGGTGACCCGCGATCGGGACTTCGGAAGGCTGGTGCTCCTCGAACGGTTACGGCACGGCGTGCTCTACCTCCGAATCCGTCCCTCGGAGCTGTCTGTCGGCCACGAGGAGCTTCGGAACGTACTGGACAGCTACTCCGAGCCGGAGCTGAGATCCGCACTGGTGGTGGTCGAAGCTGGTCGCCATCGGATCCGAAGGTTCGGATCTGAGGACAAATAGCGGAGCCTCCGGCGGTCCGGCACGCCTCATCGATCGAGGATGGCGTGCTTGTCACGCGCTCCGGGCGCCTGGCCGCCGCTCCGGCCGGCGCCGACGAGACGGAAGATGGGATGGTCCTCGGTGAACGGCGCCAGGTTCTCGCCCTGCCGCCGCTGCATGCGGGCCTGGAGCGCGTCCTCGGGGATCAGTCGGCGGCCGCCCATGCGGACGCTGTCGAGATCGCCACGGCGGATCATCCGCCACACGGTCGACGCCGAGACGCCGAGCGATGCGCCGGCCTCATCGACGCTCACCAGCGACGGCTCCGACTGGCGCTCCGGTTTCCTGACGGCTGCCTTTCCCATGCGGTAAGGCTAGCGTTCTTCGGGAATCGTGTCACTCGGGAGCCGCTCGATCCGGGGGCGAGCCGGCGCCAGAATCGGGACATATCGTGTCCAGTTCCGACCGTCCGGAGGACTTCCAGGGAGAAAATACCCCAACCATGCCTAAAGGAAGAACAGTCGGGGACCGGAAATGTTGTTCCCCGAGCCGGGAGGACGTGATTCCGGCACTCAGACGGGCCTTCCCCGGGGCACCTGGAGGGCGATTCCGAGCCCGGAATGTCCTTCCCTCACCCGGGGGAAGGCGTTTCCCGGCCGGAAAATGTACCTATCGTGTCCTGCCGGGCGGCCTCCGGAGGCCGGAAAAGCTCTGCCGACAGGCCGGGGAACAACATTTCCGGCGTCGAAAAGACCTTCCCCGCGCTCGGGAACGACATTTCCGGCGTCGAGAACGCCTCCCGGGAGGCCGGGGAACAACATTTCCGACGCCGAGAAGACGTTCCCTGGGCCGCCGGAACGACCTCTCCGGCGCCGAGATGTTCTTCCCCGGGCCGGGGGAAGAGCCGATCTGGTCCGTCTCAGGCGGGCTGCGCCTCCACCAACACCATCTTCCGCGCCGCCTCCAATGCCTGGTCGAGATCCCGGATGATGTCTTCGGGATCCTCCAGCCCCACCGAGATCCGCACCAACCCATCCGAGATGCCCGCGATCTCCCGCTCCTCCTCCGTGTAGGTCGAGTGGGTCATCGACGCGGGGTGCTCGATCAGGCTCTCGATGTCCCCCAGGCTGACGGCGATCGAGATCAGCTTGACGTGGTCGATCACGGCGACGCCTGCGTCGTGGCCGCCTTTGACCTCGAAGCTCACCATGCCGCCGGGCCCCTTCATCTGGCGGCGGGCGAGGTCATATTGGGGGTGGCAGGGGAGGCCGGGGAAGATGACTTTCTCGACCAGGTCGTGCTCGTTCAGGTATTCGGCCACGGTCTGGGCGTTGCGGCAGTGGGCGTCCATGCGGCAGGAGAGGGTCTTCATGCCGCGCAGGGTGAGGAAGGCCTCGAACGGGCCGAGGACGGCGCCGGTGGCGTCCTTGAGGCCGACCTCGCGCACCCGGGTGATGATCTCCTCGGGGCCGATCAGGAAGCCGGCGATGACGTCGCCGTGGCCGTTCAGGTACTTGGTGGCCGAGTGGACCACCAGGTCGGCGCCGAGGTCCAGGGGAAGCTGCAGGTAGGGGGTGCAGAAGGTGTTGTCGACCATCACCAGCACGCCGTGCTGGTGGGCGATGTCGCAGACGGCGGCGATGTCGGTGATCTCGAGGCTCGGGTTGCTCGGCGTCTCGAGCAGCACCAGGCGGGTGTTCGGGCGGATGGCGGCGCGCACGTTCTCGGGGTCGGTGGCGTCGACGAACGAGGTCTCCACGCCGAAGCGCGACATGGTGTGGTGCAGCAGGGCGAAGGTGCAGCCGTAGAGCACGCGGCCGGTGACGATGTGGTCTCCGGCCTGCAGCAGAGTCCAGAGCGCGGCCGAGATCGCCGCCATGCCCGAGGCGGTGGCCACCGCCGCCTCGCCGTTTTCGAGGTCGGCGACCTTCTGCTCGACCACCACGTGATTGGGGTTGCCCAGCCGGGTGTAGATGTAGCCCTGGGCGGCGTGGGTGAAGAGGTCGGCGCCGTGCTGGGCGTCGTGCATGACGAAGGTCGAGGTCTGGAAGATCGGCATCGTCAGCGAGCCGGTGTGGGGGTCGGGGTGACCGCCCTTGTGGATCTGGCGGGTGGCGAAGCCCGATCTTCGCGGGGTCATGTCTCCTCCTGGCGCTGGCTTCATTCCGGGTTGACCTCCAGGCGGATTTCCTCTCTGAGCTCTTCGAACCGATTCTGGAGCTCCTCCCCAGAATCATCATAGCGAGCTGAGGATTCCCGGCAACCGTCCGCGGGGCGGCTCGGAGCGTATTGAAGCCTACCCGCCCGGGTGGTGAGCGAAGGAACGTTCGTTCGTATACTCCGAACGGAGAGCGACCAGGAGCCCCGCACCGGCTCGCGGGTAGATCACAAGCGGAGGCGCACGGCATGGCGCAGACCTGCGACGCCATCGTCATCGGGGCGGGGATCATGGGAGCGAGCTCCGCCTTCCAGCTGGCGAAGCGCGGGCTCACCGTCGCCCTCCTCGACAAGAGCTACGTCGGCCACGGTCCCACCGGCCAGTCCTCGGCGATCATCCGCCAGCACTATTCCAACGAGCTGACCGCGCGCATGGCGCTCTACGGCCTGCGCGTCTTTCAGGATTTCGAGGCGCGCGTCGGCGACGAGTGCGGCTTCCGGCAAACCGGGATGGTGGTCCTGGTGGAGGCGGCAGACCGCGCGGGGCTGGAGGCCAACGTCGCCCTGCAGCGCGCCGTGGGCATCTCGGCGGAGCTGCTCTCGCCCGAGGCGCTGCGCGAGCTGGTGCCGGGGCTTACGACCACCGACCTGGTCGCCGCGGCCCATGAGCCGGAGAGCGGCTACGCCGACCCCTACCTGGCGGTCAGCGCCTACGCCCAGGCCGCCAAGCGGCTCGGCGCGAGCGTGCTGCAGAACACGGAGGTGACCGGCGTCCGTTTCCATGCCGGCAAGGTGGTGGGGGTCGAGACGCCCGGCGGCAGGATCGACGCGCCCGTGGTGCTCAACTGCGGCGGCGCCTGGGGCGCTCCGGTCGCGCGGCTGGCTGGCGTCGAGGTGCCGATCGCTTCCTGCCGCGTGCAGGTGGCCTACTTCCGGCGCCCGCCGGGCCACGAGGCCCCTCATCCCGTGGTGCTCGATTTCATCCACGCTTCCTACTTCCGCTCCGAAGGCGACGATCTGACCCTGGCCGGCCTGGTCGATCCCGCCGAGGCCGACGCCGTCGTCGACCCGGATCGCTATAACGAGGGCGTCGACTTCGACTTCATCTCCGAGGTCGGCGAGCGCCTTGGGCGCCGCTATCCCGCCATGGAGCGGAGCGAGAGCACCGGCGGCTACGCCTCGCTCTACGCCGTGACGCCGGACTGGCACCCGATCGTCGACGAGGTCCCCGCCGGCAGCGGCTTCTACGTCTGCTCGGGCTTCAGCGGCCACGGCTTCAAGCTCGGGCCGGCGGTCGGGGTGATGGTGGCGGAGATGCTCACCGGGGTGAGCACGCCACGGTTCGACCCCCGCTTCTTCCGCTTCAGCCGCTACGCCGAGAACGACCCCGTCCGCGGCCAGTACGAGTACAGCATCGCGGGCTGATTTCGCCAGGGAGCACCATCATGATCGACAAGAGCCTCAGCTTCATTGATCGAGGCCAGCTCGAGGGTGGTGCGGTCGAGGTCCGCTCGCCGGCTCCCTCTCCCTTTGGGAGAGGGTTGGGGTGAGGGGCGGCCGCCGGCCGCTTCTGGATACGCTAGACAGATGGCCAAGTACGACATCACCCGAATTCTCGACACGGTGCGCGCCGCCGGCCGCGAAACGCTGCTGGAAACAGAAGCGCTGGCGGTGGTCCGTGAGCTGGGCTTCGCGGTGCCGGTTCATGTTGTGATCGGCGGCGCGCAGGAAGCGGCTGCGGTGGATCTCGACCGTTTCCCATCGGAGCGCCTGGTGATCAAGGTGGTGTCCCCTGAGATTACGCACAAGAGCGACCTCGGTGGGGTGGCGGTGGTGCGGCGCGAGCGCGGCGCGGTTGTCGACGCCGTCGAGGTGATGGAGGAGCGCTTCGCCTCGCGCCGGGACGTGGTCGGCTTCAGCCTGAACGAATACGTGGAACACGACGCGGCGCTCGGCGGCGAGCTGCTGCTCGGCACTCGCTGGACGGATGAATTCGGGCCTGTGGTGACGTTCGGGCCGGGCGGGATCTACGCGGAGCACCTGTCGGCCCATCTGCGAGAGGGTGTGGCCACGGCGATCCTGTCGTCGTTTCTGACGCCGCTGGAGCGGATCGAGGAGGCGCTGGCGGGCCGGGCGATCACGCCGGCGGTCACCGGTGACGTACGCGGCCAGGCGCCGCGCCTGGCGATGCCGGCACTGGTGGAGATGCTGTCGACGTTTCTCGACTTCGCCGGCAAGGTTGTGCCGAATCAACTCGCGGAGATCGAGATCAATCCGCTGGTACTGACGGCGCGCGGACCCGTGGCCCTCGACGCTTTCGGCCGACTCGGTGGCGAGCCCGCCCCCGTGGCCGCGCCGCGTCCGCTCGACAACCTGGAGTGTCTGCTGCATCCCCGGTCGATCGCGATCATGGGGGTTTCGGAGAAGGTCAACCCGGGGCGGGTGATCCTCGGCAACGTGCTGCGCGCGGGGTTCGATCCTGAGCGGATCTGGGTGGTGAAGCCGGGGCGCGAGGAGCTCGACGGCTGCCGCTGCGTGCCGGACGTCGCCTCGCTGCCCGAGCGCGTGGACCTCATGGTGCTGGCGATCGGCGCGGCCGGGGTGCCGGCGGCGGTGGAGGAGATCCTCGCCGGGTGCAAGGCGGAGAGCCTGATCCTGATTCCGGGTGGGCTGGGCGAGCGCGAGGGAACGGAAGGCTATGTGGAAGAGCTGCGGAGCTCGCTGGCCGAGGCCCGCCGGAGCGAGTGGCGCGGGCCGTTGATCAACGGCGGCAACTGCCTGGGAGTCCGCTCGCGTCCCGGGCGCTACGACACCTTGTTCATCCCCCGTCACAAGCTGCGCTTCCCGGAGGGCGGGGAGCCCGAGCCGCTGGCGCTGATCTCACAGAGCGGCGCCTTCGCCATCGCTCGGGCGAGCAAGCTCCAGCAGCTCGATCCGCGCTACCTGATCACCGTCGGCAACCAGCTCGACCTTACCGTCGGCGACTACCTGACGTACCTCGCGGACGATCCGGCAATCGAGGTCTTCGCCTGCTACGTGGAGGGCTTCCGCCCGCTCGACGGCCGCCGCTTCCTGGAAGCCGCCGGGCGGATCACCGCTTCGGGCCGGCCGGTGATCCTCTACCGTGCCGGGCGCACACCGGCGGGCGCCGAGGCCTCCGCCTCCCACACCGCGTCGCTGGCCGGCGACTATGCAGTCACCCGCGAGCTGGCGCAGGGCGCCGGGGTGGTGGTGGCGGAGAGCCTGGCGGATTTCGAGGACCTGGTGCGGGTGTTCTGTCTGCTGCGTGATCAGGTCTCCATGCGCGACACAGGCGCCGGTGGTTGGAGGCTGGGCGCGATGTCGAACGCCGGGTTCGAGTGCGTGGCGATAGCGGACCATCTTGGCTGTTTCCAGCTGGCGACGCTGGCGGAGGAGACCGGCAGGCAGCTGGAGCGGCTACTCGAGCGCGGCCGGGTCGAGACGATCGTCGAGGTGCGCAACCCGCTCGACGTGACGCCGATCCTGGGCGACGAGGCGTTTGCCGAGGCAGCGCGCCTGGTGCTGGCGGACGAAGGCGTCGACGCCGCCGTGATCGGCTGCGTGCCGCTGACCGGCGCGCTCGACACCGTGGCCGCCGGGGAGGGGCACGGCGAGGACCTGACGAGCGCGGGTTCGGTCGCTCGGCGCCTGGCGCGGCTGCGGACCGAGGTGCGCAAGCCGTGGGTGGCGGTAGTCGACAGTGGCTCGCTCTACGACCCGATGGTGCGGCTGTTGGAAGCGGCGCGGATCCCGACGTTCCGCACGGCGGATCGGGCGTTGCGGGCGTTGGAGGCGTATTGCGGGTTCCGGAACGCTAGAGCCTGCACCGCTACCCGGGGATGAATCCCCCGGGCTACTATCTACCGTCCCTCCGGGACTCCGGAACAAGACAAACCGAGCCCTGCAAGGGCGATAGATAGTAGCCGGGGGATTCATCCCCCGGGGATCGTTCTTCGGCTCACGTGCGTCGCGCCGAAGGCGCGCGAGTGGAACACGTCGGTTCCGGCTCGGCCCCGGGTTTGGCGATGACTCCACGGCCACGGCGGCCGTCGAGCACCAGGGTGAGAGGCTCCTCCAGGCGCACCCAGCACAGGTGCTCGGTGGCGCGATAGGGCGGGCACGACTCGAGCCAGCCCCAGTCGAGGTAGTCTTGCTGCCCGGGATCGTCCTTGTCGGCGCCTGGGGGCAGCGACAGGTAGCCGACCTCGAGCGACGTGATGTTGTGGAAGAAGTGTGCGCCCTGCGAGACCTCGACGTCATAGCCGGCGGGCGACGCCTCCACCAGGGCCCGGACGTTCGAGATCTGGGCCCACTGCACCGGGATGCCCAGCCATTCGTCGGAGGTGCCCCAGCGGCCTGGCCCGATCAGAAGGTAGGCGCGACGCTCGGCCTCGAGCAGCCGGTTGAGCTCGCCGACCTCGGTGGCGATGGCCTTGTTGTCGGCGGCGTCCCAGAGGTCACGTCGCACGTACACGACGTCGCGGATCTGGCCCTCGACGCCGTTGCCCAGGCTCCGAGCCGAAGCGCACATGGTCTCCTCTCGACCGAAGCGCAGGCGCCCGACGTCGGCTCCGGCGCCACGCTGTGAGAAGGGGCGGATCTGCAGCACGTAGAAGGTCGGCGGCGCACGCTCTTCGCCACGCTCGGCCTGCCGGCCCCAGTCTCCCATGTCGCAGGCGAACTCGAGCTCGACATCGCTGCCCAGACCCTCCTTGCCGATCTCCAGCAGCTCCAGGATGGCCTCGGTCAGGGGCACGGCGCGGTGTTTGAGGATGTTGTTGAAGGTGACGACCCGCGGCCCCGGCAGGCTCAGATCGTCGCTGATCCGCTGATCGTCGGGATCGAAGACGCTGCCCACGAGCGCCAGGGTACCGTCGCGCTCGGCGGCCTCCAGACCATAGGCACGCACGGTGGAGAAGAGATCCCGCCGCTCGCCGTCCGGCGGCGGCGCCATGTCCAGGGCGTAGAACTCGCGCTGGGAGTGGTCGAGCAGTGCCTTGGTCCTGTAGAATTGCGGCAGCACGCCCGGATGCCGCGGGCTGAACATCAGGGCCCGGCCGCCGTCGACCACCAGCCGGCCGAGCCCCAGCGCCACGTGGGCGAGGCCGTCCTCGGCCCTCTGCGGCGCCACCGGATAGAAATTGGCGGACTGGGCGACGCCCGAGAAGCAGGGATAGAAACGGTCGCCGTGACGGTGGCCGATCAGCCTCTGGATGATCACCGCCATCTTCTCTTCTTCGACCCGGTTGCCGGTGCTGCGCAGGTAGGCCTTGGCGTTGGAGAGGAAGGTCGAGGCGTAGACCAGCTTGAGGGCGTCGGCGGCCTCGCGCGCGCGGGTCTCTACGTCCGTGGCGTCGTTGGGCAGCATCAGGGTGGTGTAGACCCCGGCGAGGGGCTGGTGCAGCGAGTCCTCGAGCAGGCTCGACGAGCGCACCGCCAGGGGGCCCTCCAGGTGGCCGACGATGAACTCCAGATCGTCGAGCAGCGGCGCGGACAGCTCGGCGGCGAGGAACCGGCGGTGGATCTCGTCGTCGTCCGGACAGGTGTAGGCGAAGTCCCGCAGGTCGTTGGAGCTCATGAAGTGATCGAAGTAGTCGGTGGTCACGACCACCGTCTTGGGCAACGCCACCGCCAGGCCACCGAGCTCGCCGCCCTCGATCTCCGCCAGCTGCTGATTCAAGAACGCCATGCCGCGGCCCTTGCCACCCAGGGAGCCGACACCCAGACGGGAGAAGGGATCGTGCTCGAAATCGCCGCGGTTGAAGTCGGACACGACATCGCGCAGGTTGTCCTCGTGGGTGCTGCGCAAGGCCTCGACCAGGTAGCGCCGCGCGGACTCGACGCCCGAGAAGTCGGAGACTTTCTGCGGTCGGATCATCTCCGCCAGCCGGAACTCGCTGCGCGCCCGCAGCCAGATCGAGAAGTGCTCGCGCGCGGCGTGGTAGTAGATCGACTCGACGGGAACCGTGGCGATCTTCTTCTCCAGCTCGCGCAGATCGCGGGCGCGGTCGATCTCCTGGCCGCTGCCGTCACGGAAGATGAAGTCGCCGAAACCGAGGGACTCCTGCAGGAAGGCCCGAATGTCCGCCAGCAGGCTGGGCGAGTTCTTGTCGACGAAGACGGCGCTGGCCTTGGTCGCGTGCTCGGCGTGCTCGGTGGCGGCCGATTGCAGCAGCACGGGCATGGTCTGGTCGTAGAGGCGGGCCAGACCGATGACGGCGAGCCCGGCGGAGTCGTCGAGCTCGCCGCCGCGCGGGAACGCCATGTCGCTGATGATCGCCATCACGTTGGCGTGGTAGCGCTCGAGGAGCTGCACGGCTTCCTCGTACGTGGTGGCGAGCAGGATCTTGGGCCGCGAGTTCATGTAAACCTGGCGCAGGATCTCGTTGACGCCCTGGGAGTAGAGCGCCTGGGCCTGCTTCATCAGCTCCTGGTAGAGCAGACCGAGGAAAGACGAGTAGTAGGCGGGCGAGTCCTCGGCGACGATGATCACGCGCACGTTGCCGCGCTCGATGTCCGAGTCGACGTTCTTACGGTCCTCGACGTACTTGATGATGGCGAGCAGGATGTTCGAGTCGCCGCTCCACAGGAAGGCGCCGTCGAGCGCCTCGCGGTCGATGCCGGAGTTGAGCTCGTGGAGCTGCTTGCGGTCGAGCGCCAGGAGCACTACCGGCAGGTCCGGGCGCAGCGCCTTGACCCGTCGCCCGAAGTCGTTGGCGTCGATGTCGACCAGGTTGGTCATGGTGATGACCAGGTCGAAGCGGCGCGCGGCGATCATTTCGAGCGCCGCCTCGCCGGTCGGCGCGCGGGTGAATCGCGGCGACGCGGCAAGACTGAGGGCGCTGAACTTGAGGAACAGCTGTTCGGTGAGGTGGCCGTCCTGCTCCAGAATGAAGGCGTCGTAGGGTGCCGAGACCAGCAGCACCTCCGCGACCCGATAGGGCATCAGGTCGCGGAAGCGCAGCGCCCTCTTGGTCTGGCGGTGGACGGGCATCGGTCTCCTGAGGTCTGCCCGCAGCCTACACCAGGCCCTGCTCGAGCATGGAGTCGGCGACCTTGATGAAGCCGGCGATGTTGGCGCCGTCGACGTAGTTGACGAAGCCGTCGTGCTCGCCGTACTCGACGCAGGTGCGATGGATCTCCTTCATGATCATGTGCAGGCGCTCGTCGACCTCCTCGCGGGTCCAGGACAGCCGCATGGCGTTCTGGGTCATCTCGAGGCCAGAGACCGCCACGCCGCCGGCGTTGGCGGCCTTGCCCGGTCCATAGAGGATCTTGGCGTCCAGGTACTTCTCGATCGCCTCGGGCGTCGACGGCATGTTGGCGCCCTCGGCGATGCAGCCGCAACCGCCGGCGAGTAGGGCGTCGGCGTCGGCGGCCTCGATCTCGTTCTCGGTGGCGCAGGGCAGGGCGACGTCGCAGGGCACCGACCAGGGCCGCTGACCGTCGAGATAGGTGGCCTCCGGGTAGCGCTCCACGTATTCCTTGATTCGCCCTCGGCGGTTGTTCTTGAGGTCGAACACGAAGTTGAGCTTGCCTGAGTCGATACCCGCCTCGTCGACGATCGCACCCGAGGAATCCGACAGGGTGAGGATCTTGCTGCCGCGCTCGAGCAGCTTCTCGGCCGCGAACTGGGCGACGTTGCCAGAGCCGGAGATCAGCACGCGCTTGCCGGCCAGGGTCTCGCCGCGGGTGCGCAGCATCTCGTCGGCGAAGTACACCGTGCCGTAGCCGGTGGCCTCGGGGCGGATCAGCGAGCCGCCCCAGTTGCGGCCCTTGCCGGTGAGCACGCCGGTGAATTCGTCGGCGAGCTTCTTGTACATGCCGAATAGGTAGCCGATCTCGCGGCCGCCGACGCCGATGTCGCCGGCCGGGACGTCGGTCGAGGGGCCGATGTGACGGAACAGCTCCGCCATGAAGGCCTGGCAGAAGCGCATCATCTCGCCGTCGCTCTTGCCTTTGGGGTTGAAGTCCGAGCCGCCCTTGCCGCCGCCCATCGGCAGCGTGGTCAGGCTGTTCTTGAACGTCTGTTCGAAGCCCAGAAATTTCAGGATGCCGAGATTCACCGATGGATGAAATCGCAGTCCGCCCTTGTAGGGACCAATGGCATTGTTGAACTGCACCCTATAACCACGGTTAACGCGGATATTCCCC
>JAAELT010000210.1 GCA_024226315.1 bacterium
CCGTTCCTCAAGGACATGACGGTCTCCGAGCTGCACGCGGTGATGACCGGCGGCTTCGCCACCATCGCCGGCGGCGTGCTCGCCGGCTACATCCAGATGGGGGTCAATCCCGGCCACCTGATCGCCGCCAGCGTCATGTCGGCGCCGGCGGCGCTGGTGATCGCCAAGCTGCTGTACCCCGAGACGGAGCATTCGGTCACCGCCGGCGACGTCGAGATCCCGGAGATCAAATCGGCCGACAACGTGGTCGAGGCCGCCGCCAACGGCACCACCGACGGTCTCAAGCTGGCGCTCAACGTCGGCGCCATGTTGATCGCCTTCATCGCCCTGATCGCCGTGCTCGACACCATCCTGGGCTTCGCCGACGGCATCATTGATGGCCGTCTGCTGGCCGGGCAGGAGTTCAAGTACCAGAACCTGATGGGCACCGAGGTCAGCGAGTACCGCGGGGTCTTTCCAGGCAGCATGCGAACCTTGTTCGGCACCCTGATGGCGCCGCTGGCTTTCATCATGGGGGTGCCCTGGAGCGAGGCCGGCGCGGTCGGCAACCTGTTGGGCGTCAAGATGACAGTCAACGAGTTCGTCTCTTACGGTCTGCTGTCCCAGCACATCTCGGCAGGCGACCTCTCGCCGCGATCGATCATCATCGCCACCTACGCCCTGTGCGGCTTCGCCAACTTCTCGTCGATCGGCATCCAGATCGGCGGCCTCAGCTCGCTCGAGCCCAGCTTGCGTCCGACCCTGTCGAAGATCGGCCTGCGGGCGATGTTCGGCGGCGCCCTGGCGTCGTTCATGACCGCCACGGTGGCCGGCATCATTCTGGTCGATTAGACGTCCTACTGTACCCGCGGGGGGATCGAGGGGGGTTCGGAGAGATGATGCGCAGCTGGCCACGCTTCGCGGCCTTGGCCCTGGTGCTCTTCTCGAGCTCCCTGGCCCAGGCCCGGACGCCGCAGCTCAGCTCCAGAGTCAACGCGCAGGTCGCCGCCGCCAAGCGGGTGGCGCCGCAGATCGGCGTGCACATCGTGGATCTCGACAGCGGTGAGGAGGCGTACTCGTACAACGCCTCGAGCCATCGCATCCTGGCCTCCAACACCAAGCTCGTCACCTCGGCCGCGGCGCTCGACCGGCTCGGGCCGGGTTATTTCTTCGAAACACAGGTACTCGCTCGCGGCAAGCTCTCAGGCGGCGTGCTGCGCGGCGATGTGGGCGTCCTCGGTGGCGGCGACCCGACACTCTCGGGTCGCGAGTACCAGGGAGACTCCTACGGCCCGTTTCGGGAGTGGGCGTCGGCACTCCAGCGCGTCGGCATTCACCTCGTCGAAGGCGACCTGCACCTGATCCACGGTTTCTTCGACGAGGAATTCGTCCATGCCGACTGGCCTCGGGACCAGCTGACCCGCTGGTACGAGGCGCCGGTGGCGGCGCTGTCGTTCAACGACAACTGCGTACTCGTCAAGGTCCGGCCAGGCGCTGCTCCGGGCCGCGCCGCGCAGGTGGAGATCGTGCCGCCGCTCGACATCTTCGGCCTCGATTCGAGCGCCTCGACGACGGGTTCTCGCCGCTATGCCGGGCTGCGTATCGACCGCAAGCAGGTCTGGCCCGACGAATGGATGCTCACCGTGTCCGGGCGCGTCCATCGGCGCACCGAGTCATACGACAAATGGGTGGCGGTGGCCGATCCGGTCTGGTTCTTCGGTGCCGCGCTGAGAGCGGCGCTGGCCGAGGAGGGCATCGAGATCACTGGCCGCGTCCTGCCGTCGCCGGCGCTGGCACGCTCGGACCTCCCCTGGCGGCGGGTCACGACCCATCGCACGGACTTGTTGACCGTGCTCGAGATCGTCAACAAACGCAGCCAGAACTTCTACGCCGAGAGCGTCCTCAAGACCCTGGGGGCACGTCGCTGCGGTCGCGGCAGTTGGCAGGAGGGCGTGCGCGCCGCGGCGGAGTTCCTCGGCGAGGCGGGTATCCCCGAGGGGTCCTACAGGCTCGCCGACGGTTCGGGCATGAGTCGCAACAACCGCTTCACCGCCGAGCAGCTCACCGGCCTCCTGCATCACATGTTCCACCATACCTGGGGCGCGGAGTTCGTCCGCACCCTGCCCTACAGCGGTGAGCGCGACCTCAAGTGGTCTCAGCGCCTGGCCGATCCGCCATATCGCGGCAACGTCATGGCCAAAACCGGCTACTTGAACGGCGTCTCGACTCTCTCGGGCTATGCCAAGGCGCGCTCGGGCAAGCTCTACGCTTTCTCGATCTTGATGAACAGCATCCGCGGCGAGTGGCGGGCCAGGGGGGCGCAGGACGCCATCGTGCGGGCGTTGATCGATCACGGATGAGGTAGGATCCTCCCCGTCATGACCATCCAGACCCCGGTGGACCACCACGCCCTGATGCGCCGAGTCCAGGAGATCGTCGACCGCATCGAGCGCGGCGACGAGGAGACCATCACCGTGCATCACGCGGCCGACCAGATCATCTGCCGGCTGCGCGGGGAGCTCGGCATCTGGGGCGGACGCCTCTACGAGCGCGACGGCGAGGACTACGTGCTGCGCGCCACCTTTCCGGACGCCCACGAGGTCGAGGAGCAGATCCGCATCCCTCGCACCTATCCGCCGATCGAGCTGTGTCTGATGCGCGGCTCGATCTACATGTCGGCGGACGATCCGCGGGTCGATCCCGAGATCGAGACCCGGCTCGGAGCCAAGGAGTTCGCCGCGGTCGAGGTCGGCAACGAGCGCTATCTGCTTGGCTTCGACGTGGCGCCGGGGAGCGACCGTGAGAACGTACTGTTCTCTCTCGGGGTGGTGCGCCACTCGATCAATCAGCGGCTGCACCGGGAGCATGTGGCCGAGATCTTCCGCCAGGCGCGCCAGATTCAGACCTCCATCCTGCCGCGCACCTCGCCGAGCTTCGCCGACTTCGACGTCGCCGGCCGCAGCGACTCGATGGAGAGCGTCGGCGGCGATCTGTTCGACTACATCCCGATCAGCGACAAGATCCTCGGCCTGGCGATCGCCGACGCCTCGGGGCACGGCCTGCCGGCGGCGCTCCAGGTGCGCGACATCTACGTCGGCCTGCGCATGGGGATGTCGCGCGACTTCAAGATCGTGCGCACGCTGCAGCGCCTCAACCGCATCATCCACGCCGGTACCTTGACCAGCCGCTTCGTCTCCATGTTCTACGGCGAGCTGGAGCGCAACGGCGTGCTGATCTACGTCAACGCCGGCCACCCGCCGCCCTTTCACCTGACCGCCGACGGCAAGGCGACCCGGCTCGAGGAGGGTGGTCCGGTGCTCGGGCCGCTCGACGAAGCGACCTACGACCGCGGCTACGTCCAGATGCGGCCCGGCGACATGCTGGTGCTCTACACCGACGGCATCACCGAGACGCAGGAGGCCGGCGGCTCGTCGGAGGACCGCGCGGAATTCGGGTTTCAGAATCTGCTGGAGGTCGCGCGCTCGAACCGGGGCCGCGCCGCCAGCGAGGTGGTCGAGGCGATCTTCGCCAGCCTGAACGACTGGAGCCGCGGTGCAACGCCGCAGGACGACCGCACCGTGGTCGTGGTGGTCTATCCAGAGCGCTGAGAAGCGCACCGGACAAGCTGTAGAACGCGATGGGGCAGAGCCCTGGCAGTCACGAATCCTCCTACTCGCGATAAGCTATCGTCTCGGGAAGGTGGCCGAGAGAGTAAGGAATGATCACCGCGATCATCAGCAAGAAAGGCGGCGTCGGCAAGACCACGACTTCGGTCAATCTCGCCGCCGCGCTGGCGGCGCGAGGGCGCCGCACGTTGCTGATCGACCTGGATCCCAACGCCGGCGCCTCGATGTCGCTGGGCGTCGCCAAGGCCGATCTCGGGCCTAGCTCGGCTGACCTCCTGCTCCACGACGTTCCGGCGGCCGCCCTGGTGCGCGAGACCTCGGTCGCGAATCTGTACCTGATGACGGCTTCGGTCGATCTGCGGGGTGTCGAGGTCGAGCTCGACAAGCGCGGCCGCAAGGACGCTGTCCTCGGACCATGCCTGCGGCCGATCCGGCGCGACTTCGATCATGTCTTTCTCGACTGCCCGTCCTCGATCGGGCTGCTGACGCGCAACGCCATTACCGCCTCGGATCTCTTCATGGTGCCGGCGGTGCCGCAATTCCTGGCCACCGACGGCTTGGACCACCTGGTCGAGACCGCCGTCCGGATTTCGATCTCGGCCGGCGGGCGGACCGAGCTGCTGGGAATACTGCTGACCATGGCCGATTACAGGTTGCGAGCGACCCGCGAGATCGTCGGCCAGCTGCGGGAACGCTTCGGCACCAAGATCTTCGTCGTCGAGGTGCGCACCAACGTTTCCCTGGCCGAGGCCCCGGCATACGGCAAGACGGTCTTCCAACATAAGCCGTACGCCACCGGCGCCCGAGCCTACCGGCTGTTGGCGGACGAGTTCCTGGACGCGGTCGACCGCAAGCGCCAGCCTGATCTGACCGCCGCTAGCAACGTCCACGCCTGGCGCTAGAGAGCCTCAGCACTTTCCGACCAGGCGGGCGACGTTGCGCTCGATCCAGCGCTCGGCCTTCTCGTGGTGCGGGTAGAGGCGCTCGCGGCGCCGGAGCTCGGGGCCGTGGATCCGTCGCCTGCCGTTCTCGACCACCACCGGAATGGCCGCGTGGAGCATCTCGTGGTAGACCACCGCTTCGACCACGTAACGCGGCACGTCGGCGCCGTCGAGGCAGCGGTGGATGCGGGCCACGTTGTCGCGGTCGGAGTAGGTGCCCAGGCGCACCGAGAAGCCGCGCCGCCCACGGCGCCTGGAGGGTGCTCGCCCCCATGTGACGCCCACCTCGAGTTTGCCGCCGAAGAACCTCTCGTTGAGGCCGTCGCGCAGCTCGCGCAGGTCGACTGCCTGCCCTACGGGTCGCAGGATGATCCGCCGCTTCTTCGGCTCGCCCCGCGACGGTCCGTGGGTGCGGAAGTGGCGACGGATCGCCGCAAGCGCCCGTCGTCGTCGCGGGCTGCGCTTCCTGCTGCGCAGGAAATCGACCACGGCGGCGACGGCCTCGGGTGGCGCGGCGGCGAAGCAGCGATGGATCCGCACCCTCAGCTTGTCGTCGTGGTCCCGGCGCGCTGAGACGATCGTGGAGCGGTTGTCGGTCAGTTGCAGCGACCGGATGCGGTCGGGCCAGAGCCGCCGGAGAGCTCGCAGCAGCTCGCCCGCCGGGTCGTCGGATAGCCTGCGCACGGGCAGCGTCGCCGCGTCGGGCACCGGGGCGATGGGTGGCGGCGCGGGCGGTCGCCGTGCCTCGGGTTTCGCGGAGCCCGGAAAGAGCCGCAGCTGCAGTGGTTCGAGCTGGGTCAAGGAAGTCTCCAGGTCTGGCGATGAATAACAGTGCGGCGATGATATCGCGACTCGCCGGCGGCTGATATGTTGCGCCGATGACCTCGCTTTGGCCGCGCATCTCGGCGGTGTTGTTCGTCTCCGGTTTCTGCTCGCTGGTCTATCAGGTTGCCTGGCTGCGGCTGTTGCGGTTGGTGTTCGGGGCGTCGACTGCGTCCTCGGCAGCGGTGCTGGCGATCTTCATGGGCGGCCTGGGACTGGGCGGCTACCTGTTCGGCCGCCGGGTGCGGCGGGCGCGTAACCCCCTCGCCTTCTACGCCAACCTGGAGCTGGGCATCGCCGTCACCGCGGCGCTTTCGCCGCTGCTGGTGGATTTGGCGCGCAGCCTGTACGTGGCGCTGGGCGGCGTCAGTACCCTGGGGCTCGGCGTCGCCACCGTCATCCGCCTGGTGCTGTCAGTGATCGTCCTCGGAGCCTCGACGACGCTGATGGGCGGCACGCTTCCCGCCGTCGCACAGGCCATGGAGCGCGCCGCTGACCGCGGCCGGCGCGACGTCGCCTGGCTCTACGGCCTCAACACCCTGGGGGCGGTGAGCGGCGCCTTCCTCACCACCTTCGCCTTCCTCGAGCTTCTCGGTATCCGCCAGACCCTGTGGGTCGCCGCCCTGATCAACCTGCTGTTGGCCCTGGTAGTACGCAACCTGGCGCGTGGCCGGGAGCTCGACGAGGCCGGGGAAGACACCAAGGCAGACGCGGCGCCCACCGAGGCTTCGGCTGCCGGGAGACTCTCGTCAACGGCACGGCTGGTGTTGCCGATCGCCGGACTGGTGGGTTTCGCCTTCTTCCTCATGGAGCTGGTCTGGTACCGTATGCTGGCACCGGTGCTGGGCGGATCGTCCTACACTTTCGGTTTGATCCTGTCGGTGGCGCTGCTCGGGATCGGCATCGGCGGACTGCTCTACGCTGCCGGCTCGCGCAGCGAGCGCCCGACGTTCTTCGCCCTCGCCGTCACTTGTGCCCTCGAGGCCTTCTTCCTGATCGTTCCCTATGCGATGGGCGATCATCTGGCACTGTTCGCGGCCACCATCCGTCCATTGTCGGCGGTCGGGTTCGCCGGTCTGGTGGCGGGTTGGACGCTGGTCACTTCCATCGTCGTGCTGCCGGCGGCGATTGTCGCGGGCTATCAGTTCCCGCTGCTGGTGGCGCTGCTCGGCGACGATCGGAGACGCGTCGGCTACGAGGTTGGGCTGATCTACGCATGGAACACCTGGGGCGCCATCCTCGGCTCGCTGGCTGGAGGCTTCGGGCTGCTGCCGGTGTTTTCGGCGCCGCGCCTGTGGTGGCTCTCGGCCCTGCTGCTGGTGGCCCTTGCGGCGATCTCGGCGGTGGTGAGCCACGCGCGCTCGCCGTCGCGGTTGCGGCTGGCGTTGGCGTTGGCGGGGGCGGCGGTGAGCGTCGTGCTTTGCTTCGCCGCCGGGCCGACGGCCTTCTGGCGCCATGTGCCGATCGGCGCCGGCCGGGCGGTTGTGGACTTCCGCGATCCAAACGGTCTTCAGCGCAGTCTGCACGACGCGCGCAGGGCGCTGGTGCGCGAGGCGGAAGGCGTGGAGTCGAGTGTCTCGCTGATGGGGCGCGACGAGCTGGCCCTGGTGGTCAACGGCAAGAGCGACGGTTCGGCGCGGGTCGACGCGCCGACCATGGTGATGAGCGGCCTGGTGGGGGCGCTGCTGCATCCGGAGCCGAAACGGTCCCTGGTGATCGGGCTGGGTACCGGCACCACGGCCGGCTGGTTGACCGCGATAGACTCCATGGAGCGGGTCGACGTCGTCGAGCTCGAACCGGCGGTGGTCGATTTTGCGCACGAGTTCGCGGCGATCAACCACAATGTGCTCGAGTCGCCAAAGATGCGGCTGATCTACGGCGATGGCCGTGAAGTGGTGCTCTCCAGCGACGAGTCGTTCGACCTGATCTTCTCCGAGCCCTCGAACCCTTACCGCGCCGGCGTCGCCAACCTGTTTTCGCAGGACTTCTACCGGGCGGTCGAGAAGCGTCTCGGTGAGGACGGCATCTTCCTCCAGTGGCTCCAGGGATACGAGGTGGATCCCACGGTGGTGCAGACCGTCTACACCACCCTGAGCTCGGTCTTCCCGCATCTCGAGACCTGGCAGGTGCATGCCACCGACCTGCTGCTGGTGGCGTCGCGCAAGCCCCTGGTGCACGACTTCGACCGCATCCACGGGCGCGTCGACCAGGAGCCGTTCGCCAGCGCGTTGCGCTGGCTGTGGCGGGTCGAGGGGCTCGAAGGATTCTACAGTGGTTACATCGCCGACAATCGTCTCGCAGCGGCCCTGGCGAGCGCGCCAACCTCACGCGTCTCGACCGACGACCGGCCGACCATCGAGTTCGGTTTCGCCCGCAACGTCGGCCGCACGGGGCTGTTTCGATTACACGAGATCCAGCGCATGGCGCGCATCTTCTCCGCCCAACGCCCGGCCGGCCGCGGCACCCCACCGGACTGGGCCCGCGTCGACGAGCTGCGCCACGCGCGCGCGACGCTGGCGACCGCCGTCTACGACGGCGCCACCGCGTCGTCGCAGCCAGAGGGCGAGCAGATGTCCCGCCGCTCGGCGCGCGCCGCCTACGGTCAGGGCAAGCTCGACGAGGCGGGCCGCCATTGGTTCGAGGAGACTCGCGAAGTCGTCGACCACCTGGATCACCTGCTGGTGGCCGAGGTTCTGACCGAGCTCGAGGACGAGCGCGCCGCCGTCGCCATCGAGAAGCTACGTCCCCAGGCACCCACCGAAGGCGCCGCCCTCGACGCCCGCCTCGCCTGGAGCCGGGCCGACGCCGACGCCGCGGTCGAGCACCTGCTCACCATGCTCGAAGGCTGCCGCCGCGACGGCTTCTTCTTCAGCCCCCTGATCGAGCGCACCCTGCCGCTCATCGACAGCGTCCTGGAGGCCCGGCCCCAGGCCGCACCGCGCTTCTTCGAAGCTCTCGGGCAGCCCTTCGCCGCTCGTCATCTGGAGCTGCAGCGCCTGAAGAAGCGCGTCCTCGTCGCCATCCGCATCCAGGACCCGGCCGCCTGCGTCGCCGCCTTCGCCGCTTTCGAGCCTCATCCCGTTTGGGAGCGCCCATTCCTCGACGCCCGCCGGCGCTGCTACGCCTTCGCCAACCATCCCCTGGCCGCCGCCGCCGAGAGCGACTACTCGGCCTTTCTCACCAACTCGGCGCCGGAGTTCGACGTCGAGGCGCCGGCGTCGCGTTGAGGCGGGGCTCCATGATTGAGTATGATAGAGTTCATAACGTTATGAAGTCGGTACGCGCAACCTTCTCTCTCGATGCCGAGACGGCGGCCGCCATTCAGCGTCTGGCCGTGGTGTGGAGGATCTCGAAGAGTGCTGTGGTCCGGAAAGCGGTCGAGGAGCTCGATGCTCGCCGCGATCTTCTCACCGAGAAAGAGCGCCTGCGGCTGCTAGGCACTCTCGACCGCTGGCTCGCTACCGATGTGACCCGACCACGTTCCGAGGCGCTGGTCGAGATCGAGGAGATCAGAGAGGCTCGCCGGGCCGCGGGGCGGCACCAGCTTTGATCCTGTTGGATACGTCGGCCCTCGTCCTGAGCTTGACGGCGGATCGGCCCGAGGCCCCGAAGCTTCGTTCCCTCATCGAACAAGGCGCGCGGTTGGGGCTTCCCGCAATTGTGCTGTACGAGTGGTGGCGAGGTCCCCGAACTGCCAGCGAGTTGGCGGTTCAGGAGGATCTCTTCCCGAGTGAGGATTGCTTTCCGTTCGACCACCGGGCGGCCCATGTGGCGGCAGAGCTTTACCTCCGGCTGGGACGACCGCGTCCCCGGCAGTTCGATCTCGCGATCGCTGCAACGGCGCTCATCGCCGGAGGCAGCCTCTGGACGCTCAATCCATCGGATTTCGAAGACATTCCCGGGCTCGATCTCGCGTAGCCAGACGGCGAGGCCACTACACCTCGCAACCTTCCCGAGTCGTCGCCACCAACTGATCCAGCTTGGCGACGATCGCCTGAATGAGCGCTGCGATACTCGGCGTCGCGTTGAGGTAGGGTGCTCAGGCCTGCTGAGGCCAGCCGACGACGTCGAGACCCTCCACCCGGCCAAACTCCCTGACGTTGTTTGTGACCACCGAGTGCTCACGGGTGACTCCGGTTGCTGCGATCAAGAGATCGTGTGCCCCGATCATCTGCCCGCGTGCGCTCAGATCGGCCCATAGCCGAGAATGGACTCTGGCGATCTCCATGTCGAACGAGAGGATCGGCACTTGGGAGAAGATCGACTCGACAAAGCGTTCTCGCCGACCTCTTCGGACGGCGGTGTTCGCGCGGTGGACGCCGTGCAGGAGCTCCGACGCCGTGATCGTGGCGAGAAAGACGGGTTGATCGCCGACCGACTCCAGCAGTGTTTCGAGTCCTTCTCCCGACCTCTCGATCCGGATGAAGACGCTGGTGTCGATCAGGAGTCCCAAAGATCCTCGTCCGGAGTCGGTTGCTCGGCCTGGATCCGCTCGAGCTCGTCAGCGAACGCCGGATCGTCGGTTCTCTCGGTCAGGAGCCGGGTCAGCAAGGCGCGCAACGAAGTCTCTGAGCGGGCGGAAGGCGCGGCGAGCTGAGCCACCTCTTCACCGCTCCGCACGATCCGAAAGATCTCGCCGCGATAACGGACCCGATTCAAGAGATCCGAGAAGCGACGAGCGGCCTCGGTAGCTGTAATCGTCGTGCTCATACAGTCAGATTACCTGAGAATCAGATTCGCTTCAACCGGACCGTGACCTCGAGCCCTTCCTGGAGTGAGGTTGGCTCTGTTTTTTCCTCTCGAGAGAGCTTCGTCGCGAATCCCTTGGGGTTGTATCCCACAGCGGTTGGCGTAGAGTAGGAGAGCGATGCCGACACCTGTCCACAAGCCTCTGTTGATCGACGAGTTCCTGGATTGGCATAGCGGGGACGACCGTGTCTATGAATTGGTGCACGGTGTGCCGGTAGCACTGGCGGCGCCGAGCCAGGCGCACCAGATCATCGCGGTCAACTTCGGACGCCGTCTCGCGGAAGCCCTCGACGACCGTCCGCCCTGTAGCGCGAGAGCGGAAGCCCCGATCGCGGTCCTCGACAGTGACGACACCTGCCATATCGCCGATCTGGCCGTCACCTGCCAGCCTCACGAACCGGGCCAGAAGCTGACGCCCGAGCCCCTCGTGATCGTCGAGATCCTGTCGCCGTCGACGGAGAACAGGGATCGTAAGGTCAAGCTCCCGGACTACCGGGCACTGCCGTCGGTCCAGGAGATCGTCCTGGTGGACCAACAGCAGCTCTACTGCGAGGTCCACCGTCGTCTGGACGACGGGCGCTGGCTGACCGACCTCCTGCGTCAGGCCGACGCCCGCCTGCGGCTCGAAAGCATCGACTTCGATCAGCCGCTGTCAGCGATCTACGCCAACGTGAGCTTTGAAGAGTAGCGATGGGGCGAGACGCCCCTACACCTCACACCCTTCCCGGGTCTCCGCCACCAACTGATCCACCACCACCTTCAGATCCCCGGTCTCCTCGAACGTCTTCCGCTGCCGATCGGCGCTGGTACCTTCTTCGAGGATGGTGTCGAGGTACTCCACCTCGGCGCGGCTGCCGAGCTCGTCGACCACGTCGTCGACGAAGTCCAGCATCTCTTTGGCGAGGATCTTGGTCGACAGCTCCTCCTGCTTGCCGAAGTCGATCATCTGGCCCTGGATGCCGTAGCGCACGGCACGCCATTTGTTCTCGGTGATCAGATGATGGCGGTAGGTGCGCCAGGACTGGTTGTTGAGGCGCAGCTTGATCAGCTTGGCGACGATCGCCTGGATGAGGGCGGCGATGCACACGGCTTCGTCGATCTTGGTGCAGATGTCGCAGACGCGGAATTCGATGGTCGGGAACTTGGAGTGCGGACGGACGTCCCACCAGATCTTGGTGGGCTCGTCGATGCACTGGGTCGACACCAGGGTGTCGACGAAGCTGTTGTAGTCGGCCCACGACTTGAAGGTTGGCGGCAGGCCGGTGCGCGGCAGACTCTCGAAGATCACCGTGCGGTAGGACTTGAGGCCGGTGTCGCGGCCCGCCCAGAATGGCGAGCTGGTGGTCAGCGCCAGGAGGTGCGGCAGGAAATACCGCGCCTGGTTCATGACGTCGATCATCAGCTCCCTGTCCTCGATGCCGACATGGATGTGCATGCCGAAAATCAACATTCGCCGGGCGAGCTCCGCCATGTCGGTGCGCAGCTTCATGTAGCGCTCGCCGATCGAGACGTCCTGGGTCGACCAGGAGGAGAACGGGTGGGTGCTGGCGGCCGCCACCGCCAAGCCATTGCTGGCCGCCAGGCGGCAGATCGAGCTGCGCAGGCGCACGACCTCCTCGCGCACCTCGCGGATGTTCTGGCAGATTTGACTTCCGACCTCTACCTGGGATTGCAGGAACTCCGGCTTGATCTGATCGCGCAGGACCACCCGGCCCTGTTCCATGAGCTCCTGGATGTACGACTTGAGCTCCCGGCTCTCGGGATCGATGATCTGGTATTCTTCCTCGATACCCAGCGTAAGCGGTGCCCGCGTCATGCGGCCTCCCTTCGGCGAGTTGCGGAAAGTCTCTCGTGGTCGGTGGCGTTGTTGGATTCTAACAGATCATCCGAGGTCTTCTGGGGTACCATCGAGCTGGCCCGAGAACCAAATGCAAGCGTTAGCGCGAGGAATGCCCGATGACTGAGACGAGCGGTCCTGAACAGAGACTGACCCAGGTGCCGGGCACGGAGAACGCCGATCAGCCGCGGCGGATGCGGCGGGCGCCGATGCATGGCGTGCTGGTGGCGATCGATGCCCCCGAGCTGTCGTCGGAGCCCTGGGTGGTCGACGCCATCGATCTCAACTCCAATGGCATGGGCCTGGTGCTGCCGCCGGAGCTGCTCGAGGGCACGCGGGTGCTGCTGAGCTTCAAGCTCACGGACCACGACTTCTCGCGTCTGCCGGCGACCGTGCTCTACCAGATGGGAGTCAGCGGCGGCGTGCGGTTCGACGACTGGCCCCTGGAGGACCGGGTGAAGCTGCTCGAGTGGCTGGCCGGGTACTACGAGTCGATCTAGGAGTCTGTTGCGCAAGCAACGGACTCATAGGCCGGTGGGGTTGGGCCAAGAAGCTCCCGCCGAAGGCGGAGGTTCTTGGGGCGCTAGGAGCCGCGCCCCTCAGCCCTTCGGCATGACGATCCACAAGATGATGTAGACCAGAAGACCGGGGAAGGCCGCCGAGAAGATCGAGACGGCGACGTAGAGGATCCGCACCAGGGTGGGATCCCAGCTCAGGGAACGGGCGATTCCGCCGCAGACACCGGCGATGATCTTGTCCTTGTCGGAGCGTACCAGGGGCATTTGAATCTCCTTGGGGTATGCGGGCTCGAATCGAGCAGCGCCTCTTCCCTGGATACGTGTGAGCGAGCCGAAGGATTCGCCTTCGACGTCCCTACCCCGGCCATATCTCGGGCGGTCCGGAGAGCTCGCCGGCGTGGCTCAGGCTCGCTTGCAATCGTTTGAGCGGTCGGCGCCAGCCCTCGACCGGACGTGCCATACGGGTCGCGATCAGGTGATCGAGCTCGTCGTCGAGGCCGAGCAGGGCCTGGAGCTCGTCCATCAGCTCGTCGGGCACCGTCCGGCGGCGGGCGCCGAAGGGGAACAGCGTCCGGTAGGCGCGGCTGACCAGTTTGAGGTCGTGGTCGCGGAGCTCTTGCCGGTGGGAGACTTGCACCAGGATCTCGGCGAAGCTCGACAGGTCCTGCCACAGCCGGCGGCCGATGGCCGGGTCCTGCTGGTCGCTGTTGAGCCAGTCGAGGATGCGCTTGAGCAGTCGGCGCAGGTGGACGCGGTCGTCGACCCTGAGGAAGGGATAGACACTGAGCTCGCGGAACGCCAGGATGCGGTAGAGCACGGCGCGTAGCCGGGCCTCCAGCGGCCGATCCTCGTTGCCGGCCGTGCCGCCGGTCTCACGCCGCAGGTTCCAGTACAGCTTGCGGATCTGCAGCGAGACCTCGACGTCGAACCAGTGGCGCTCGGGAGCGGGCTGGTTCTCGAATTCGTAGACGGTGGATTCCACTGAGATCAGGGCCTTGCGCAGGCGTCTGAGGCCTCCTTCGCAGTTCGAGGCGAGGGTCATCTGGTTGCTCTTGTGGGTCGCCGACGCAATCAGCGTTTCGAGCGAGCTCTTGAGATCGGTGCGGGCGAAGAAGGACATGTCGCGCAGGTCGCGGGCCGCGAGCTCGGTGGAGATCTGGAGGCCGATCTGGCTCAAGGAATCGGAATCCTCGGCCTCCGGGCTGTAGGCGGGGCCGTAGAGCTTCTCGATATCGGTCAGCAGCTCGACACCGGCACGCAGCAGATGCACGACCTTGGGTACAAGGTCGGTGGCCAGACTGATCAGGGCGCTGTCTTCGGGCACCCGTACGTCGGCGCTCTCGACCTGCGCGACGAGCTCTTCGAAGCGTCGGCCAAACTCACTGAATCCCTTGCCGGTCGTCTTCTGCACACTGGAATTGTAGCGCGCTCATGGCACCGGCCGTCTCGGAGAATCTGCTCAATACATTCTGTTCAATACATGTCGAAGATCAGGATGCGCGCGTCGAGCGGTCCGTTGAGGACCGGGATGCGTCGCTTCGGCCGTAGCCCGATCGGTTTGCCGCGGGTCTCGCCACCGGCGAGCACCACGGCTCGCCAACCGGCGTAGCGCTGCTTGAGCAGGTCTCCGAGGCGCTGCCACTGGGCGGGCTCCTCTTCGAGGCGCTCGCCGTAGGCCGGGTTGACGACGAACAGGCCGGGAGTCTCGGGGGGGTGCAGCTCGAACGCGTCGTCCCGTCGCAGACGGGCGTGGTCCGAGAGCCCGGCGCGCTCGAGGTTGGCGCGGCAGGCGCCGAGGGCGGCGGGGGAGCGGTCGGCGCCGAAAAGCTCGACCTCCTTGCCGAGGGCGGGGATCGGTTCTTCGCGGATGGTGGCGAAAGCCTTTGCGTCGTAGCTCGGTAGGCGCTCGAAGGCCCACCCGGGGGAGCCGTGCCTGGCGCGTAGGAAGCCAGGCGCCCGTCCGAGAGCGATGAGCGCGGCCTCGGTCAGAAGGGTGCCGGAGCCGCACATCGGGTCCACCACCGGACCGCGGCCGTCCCAGCCGCTGGCCAAAACGCAGGCGGCGGCTAGCTGCTCACGCAGCGGAGCGTCCGAGGTCTTCACCCGGTAGCCGCGGCGGTCGAGCGGCACACCGGAGGTGTCGAGGGTCAGAGTGGCGCGATCGTTTTTCAGGCGCAAACGCAGCGACAGATCCGGCCGATCGCGGTCGATCGACGAGCGCTGGCGGTACCGGTCGCGCTGGCCGTCCACCAGGCCGTCTTTGACCTTGAGAGCGGCCCAGCGCAGGTCCCGGATACGCGAGGCGGTGGTCGTAGCACGGATCGAGAAGGTACGCCTGGGATCGAACAGGCCGCCAACGTCGATGCTGCCTTGCTTGCGGCGACGGATCAGGGCACGCGCCCCGGCGGCCAGCGCGTCGCCGTCGCCGCCGTCCCACTGGCCCAGCTCCACGAGCACGCGATTGGCCGTGCGCAGGCGCCAGTTGGCGCGCCAGCAGTCGCGCCAGGACCCGCTCCAGGTAACCGCCCCGCGCCCGCCACGAACGTCGCTGGCACCGAGCGCCCGCAGCTCGGCCTCCAGGAATTCCTCGAGCCCGAGCCCGCAAGTGGCGATGAGTCGCAGCGACATGGTCCGCATGGTAGCCGAGATTTGGGCCGGAGCACGCGATCCCCTGCGGGCGGATCCTCGAAACTCGCTGGCGCGGCGCCAGCTCAAACAGTCTACGTTCCGTCCTCGGGGATGCGTGCTCCTCTCGGCGAGGCTCGGTGTACACTGCACGTTCTTCTCAGCACCACGACACGGAGACGAAATCATGCCGTCGATCCGACTGCTTCTGCTCGCGATGCTTCTGCTCGTTCCCTCGTTCGCCGCGGCCAAGGACGAGAAGCGCGAGACCATCCCGCCGGCGCCTCCGCGAGCCGAGGGGGAGGGGCCCTTCGAGCGCTTGATCCTACGCGGCGGCACGTTGATCAACGGCACCGGCGCACCGGCGATCGGCCCCGTGGACATCGTGATCGAGGGCAACCGCATCACCAATGTCGCGAGCGTCGGCAATCCGGGAGTGGAGATCGACCCCGAGGAGCGCCCCAAGGCCGAGGGCGGCCGCGAGATCGACGTCTCGGGCAAGTACATACTGCCCGGCTTCGTCGACATGCACGCCCACATCGGTGGCACCGACCAGGGCACGCCGGCGGAGTACGTATTCAAGCTGTGGATGGGGCATGGCATCACCACCATTCGCGACCCGTTTTGTGGCGACGGCCTCGACTTCTGCCTCGAGCACAAGGCGAAAAGCGCCAAGAACAAAATCACCGCGCCGCGGATCGAGGCCTACCTGTATTTCGGTATGGATCAGGAAGAACCCTTTCTGACCCCCGAGGAGGCGAGCAAGTGGGTGAAGGAGGTCGCCGCCAAGGGAGCGGATGGCCTCAAGTTCCTCGGCTACCGGCCCGACATCATGCAGGCGGCGATCGAGACCGCCAGGGAGAAAGGGCTGCGCACCGCCTGCCACCACGCCCAGATGGACGTCGCGCGGGTCAACGTATTGACCACCGCGCGCTGGGGCCTGACCACCATGGAACACTGGTACGGCTTGCCGGAAGCGCTGTTCGACGATCGCACGGTGCAGGACTTCCCGCTCGAGTACAACTACCTGAACGAGCAGGATCGCTTCGGCCAGGCCGGCCGGCTCTGGCAGCAGGCGGCGCCGCGTGGCAGCGAGCGCTGGAACGCGGTGATCGACGAGCTGATCGGGCTGGATTTCACCATCGTGCCGACCATGACCATCTACGAGGCCAGCCGCGACCTGATGCGTGCCCGCCGCGCCGAGTGGCACGAGACCTACACCTTGCCGTCGCTGTGGGACTTCTACCGCCCTCACCGCAAGGCCCACGGCTCCTACTGGTTCTATTGGACCACCGAAGACGAGATCGCCTGGAAGCGCAACTACCAGATCTGGATGAGCTTCCTGAACGACTACAAGAACCGCGGCGGCCGGGTGGCCGCGGGCTCGGACTCGGGCTTCATCTACAAGCTCTACGGCTTCGGCTTCGTGCGCGAGCTCGAGCTGCTGCGCGAGGCCGGCTTCCATCCGCTCGAGGTGATTCGTGCCGCCACCCTCGACGGCGCCGAGGCGCTGGGCATGGACGCCGAGATCGGCAGCGTCGAGCCCGGCAAGCTGGCGGATCTGGTGATCCTCGAGGAGAACCCGCTCGTGAATCTCAAGGTCCTCTACGGTACCGGCGCCATCCGGCTCGACGCGGACAACGTGCCCCAGAGGGTCGGCGGCGTCGAGACCACGATCAAGGACGGTATCCTCTACGACGCCAAGAAGCTGCTCGCCGACGTGCGCGAGATGGTGCGCGAGGCCAAAGAGACCGAGGGGCGCGAGATCGTCCAGCCGGGAATGCCGGGGGACGTCATTCCCTCAGAAGATGACGAGACCGGTCCCTGAAGGGGCTAACGCGCTCGGTGGCTGTAACGCAAGATCAACTTCGCGCTAACGCTCCGCTCGCTGAGTCGCCGGTCGTTTATGAAACCGTAACGCGGTGTTAACGTTCAGTGGCGATAATCTTGCCCGAACACCAGAGAGGCGAGGATCACCCGAGAGGGTCTGTTGACCTCGCGGCCGAAACCATTCACCAGCTTGGGGCGAAGACTCAGCTGGACACGAGCGGGCACATGAAACCACACGACAGCGAAGAGAGCACGGGGCTGCATGCCCAGATCGCGGAACGGGACCGGCGGATCTCGGAGCTCGAGGCTCGCATCGAGGAGCTCGAGAGCTACGGCCGGTCGATCTCGCACGACCTCAAGTCGCCGCTCGTCACCATCCTGGGATTCCTCAGCTTCCTGCGCCGCGATGCCGTCGCCGGCGACCGCGAACGGATAGACCACGACATCGGGCGCATCCAACGGGCGGCCGATCAGATCCTGCGCCTGATCGACGATCTGCCCATGTCTTGAAGTCTTGTGATGCTCAGCGGGCGCGGGAGATCCGATCGAGGCGCTCCACGAGCACACGGATCACCGAGATCGCGATCTCCGAACGGTCTCGGAGCAGCTCGAGGAAGTGCGAGCGGTCGATGCGCAGGGCGGTCACGGGAGAGGTGGCGATGCAGCTGGCGGTGCGCGGAATGTTCGAGAGAATAGCCATCTCTCCCACCACCTCGCGCGGGCCCATGGTGTTGACCTGGCCGACCCCCTCGACCTCGGCGCTCGCTTCGCCGGCGACGATGACGTACAGGCAGTCGCCGGCGTCGCCTTCGGCGATGAAAGTTTCGCCGGCGCCGAAGCGCACTTCTTCGGTCATCTCGCTGATCCATACCAGATCCTCGTCGGGAATCCGGGAGAACAGCTCGATGGACTTGAGGAACAGGACGATTTCTAGGGTGGTCAAGGTGTCTTCCTCCTCCAGCCGCTGAAGCTGGCGTCGGACCCGGGGATTCGGGTCGTCGTGGAGATCGGCCGCGCGCTCGCCGGCGGCATTGGGATCGAGATGGCCGAGGGCGGCGATCGCCGTCTCGCGCAGAACGGAATGCGGAGACGCGAGTGCCGTCGAGCACTGGCCGAGGGCGGCGTTGCGGTTCGCCTGTTCGTCGTGGGCCTGGGACCACAGCGCGCAGGCCCGGGTCCAGGGTGTGAATGCCTCGTCCGAAGGCAGGTCCCGGAGGTCGATGGGGCCGGGCCGGAGGTTTTCGGGCAGGAGCGGCTCGAGCGCCGCCACCAGATCCGCGGCGGTGGCCGACTCGAACAGCGGCAGAACCGTCTTCTTGACCTCCTGGGGCAGCAGCACGTCGAGCGCCTCGAAGGCGTAGGCACGCTGGCCGCCGTCTTCGGATTCGAGCCCATCGCGTGCCCGCAGGACGGTCTGCGGATCGTAGAGAAACGAGAGGATCAGGAAGGTCCGCTGGCGGATCCGCTCGAGGGTCTGATCGAGCGCCGAACGCAGCAGCTCGGTGCCGGCGCCCTCACCGAGCTGCTCGAGTACCGCCGCGGTACGCACCGCGCTGGCGACCTCGGCCTGATAGCGGTCGAGCATGCGCTGGCGCGATTCTTCCGGCGCCTGGTAGCTCGCGAGGCTCAGTGACTCGATCGCCTGCCCGCGCAGCTGGTCGTCGTCGTTGCCCGACTGCCGTTCGAGAAACGCCACCGCGCCCAAGTCCGGCAGCCGGCCGAGGACGCGCAAGCTCGACAGGCGCACGTTTTTTTCGGCATCATCACGCTGGAATTCGTCAATGAGCAGCTCCGCCGGCGCCTCGCCGCGCACCAGCGCGCCGACCGCGGTGCCGCGTTCGGCGCCACGGCCGAGCGCCGCGATCACCAGCGGCCAGAGCCGGGGATGTGCCAGCTCGCCCGCCGAGCGCAGCGCCTCCCGGCGCACATCGAGGTCCTCGTCTTCGAGCAGGTCGAGCAGCGGGTCGTAGAAATCCGAGCTGCCGATCTCGCGCAGCACACGGGCGACGAACAGTCGGCGCTCGGGCTCTTCGGAACCTGCGTCCTGCAGCAGCTCGGCGCCGGCCATCAGGGTGCCGCGGATACCGCCCGAGCGCAGCAGGGCGACCATCGCGCCCATCCGCGCCTCGGGCTCCGAATCGTTCAGGTGGGGCAGGATACGGTCGATCACCTGCGCGCCGCCGGCCGCCGTCACCGCCCGCATGCAGGCGCCGCGTACCGACGGGTCAGGATCGCTCTCGGCCAGCTCGGCGAGGCGCTCGAGCAGCTCGTCGCGCCGGCCGTCGTCGTCCACGCCGCGCTCGATCCGCCGTGCGACCTCGCTGCGCACCTCGGCCCGCGGATGGTCGAGCAGCGTCGCCAGGCGCTCGCCCAGGGCTTCCGGCCGCGCCTGGTCGAGCAGATCGAGGGAGAAGACGACCACAGTCGGATCGTCCGAGGCGAGGCCCTGGGAGATGCCGGTGATCGTCTCCGGATCGTCCAGCGACAGGGTGCCGCCGCGCAGGTCGCGCTGCATGAGGGCGGCGCGGAGCATCTCCGGATAGTCCCGGATGATCAGTCGCGATGCGGCAGTCCAGGCGAAGGTGAAAAGCAGGGTGAGGCCGACGATGTGCATCATCGTCACGCCCGGGATGGCGCCCACCACCAGCAGCACGATCCCGGTCAGGCCGTAAGCGACCGGTACGCCGACGCCTTCGACCGTCATCTCCACCACACCGCGCTGATCGGCGGGCAGCACCTGGTACGAGGTCTTGAGCGCGGTGCCGGTCATGGCGTTGGTCGCCACCATGTCGACGATCCGGCCGCCGGTGGCGAGGGCGAAGAAGAACCCGACGGCGGCGACGCCAAAGAGCCCACCCTGGACCAGCATCGCCACCAGGAAGGCCAGAACCAGCAGGGGATTGGCGGTCAGGCCCAGCTTGAGGCCGTAGCGCTGGAACAGGTAGGCGGCCAGGCCCACCAGGGCGATGATCGACAGGAAGTTCATGCCGCCCTGGACCCAGCCGAAGAACCGGCTCAGATCCTCGGGCACCGGATACCGTTCCTGGGCCTTGGCCAGGAAGATGTACAGCAGCATCTGCGTGCCGATCGCCGACAACATCTGGTAGGTGAAGAGCGAGCGCACGAAGCGTTTGGTCGTCGGATCGCGCTCCGGCTTGGCCTTGGGCTTCGGCTGGCCCTGACTCGGCGGCGGCGGCGGTGGCGCATCCGGCTTGCCGAAACGGTCTCTGTAGCGGCGCAGGGTCACCGACGTCGCCCACAGCCCGGCGGCCTGCAGCACCACGCCGACCAGCAGCAGGTTGGCCGAGCGGCCCACCAGCCCGGTCAACGCGGGGATCGTGACGCCACCGATCATCCAGCCGCTGACCGCGCCGGTGATGATCAGCGGAAAGATCCGCTTCATTTGCCGCAGGTCGTAGATCCGCCCCGCCAGATTGCCGAGGCACACCAGGTGCAGCTGGATGAACAGGATGGTGGTGATCACCAGCACGAAAGAGAACCAGGTAATCTCGTTGATCAAGGCGCCCCAGCCGACCAGCAGGGCGACAATGGTGGTGAGGAACACGCCGACCACCAACTGGGTGACGGACAGGCGCCCCAGGATGCGGGTGATGCCGAAAGTGAAGGTCGAGACCACGACGCCGATGGCGATGAAGGCCCAGGGCAGCGCAGAAGGCCCGTACTCGGACAGGAACAGCGAGGTCGAGGACACCTCCAGCATGCACAGACCCATGTTGGCGAGCACGGCCTGGAGCAGCAGGGGAAACAGGGACCGGCCTTCTTCGGGCTCGATCCCCAGGACACGCTGGAGCAGCTTCACGCCGGCTATTGTACGGCATCGTGCGGATGCCCCCGTGGTACTCTCCGCCGATGCCCCGACTCAGCCTGTCGCTCGATCTGGACAACAAGTGGTCGTACATGAAGACCCACGGCGACGCTGGTTGGGAGGCTTTTCCTTCGTACCTCGACCCGCTTGTCGAGATCCTGCTGGAGCGGCTCGAGCGTCACGGGCTGACGATCACCGTCTTCGTCGTCGGTCAGGACGCCGCGCTGGCGGAGAACCAGGCCGCGCTGCGCGCGATCAGTGACGCCGGGCACGAGATCGGCAACCACTCGTTCCACCACGAGCCGTGGCTGCACCTCTATTCGCCCGCGGAGATCGACGAGGAGATCTCGCGCGCCGAGGAGCACATCGAGGCGGCCACCGGAAAGCGGCCGGTCGGCTTCCGCGGCCCCGGTTTCAGCTTCAGCGCCGACCTGCTCGAGGTGCTGGCGAAGAAGGGCTACCTGTACGACGCCTCCACCCTGCCGACCTTCCTCGGACCGCTGGCGCGCGCCTACTACTTCTGGCACAGCCGCGGCATGCCGGCCGAGGAGCGGGAGAAGCGCAAGAAGCTGTTCGGCACCTTCCGCGAGGGGCTGCGGCCGCTCAAGCCCTATCGCTGGCGCTTGCCTTCGGAACAGCCGCTGATCGAGATTCCGGTCACCACCATGCCGCTGCTGCGCGCACCGATGCACCTTTCCTATCTGCTGTACCTGGCCCGCTTCTCGCGTTTCCTGAGCCGCTTCTACCTACGCCTCTCCTTGTCGCTGTGCCGGCTGCGGGGTGTCGAACCGTCGTTCCTGCTCCATCCGCTCGACTTCCTGGGAGGCGACCGCGTCGACGGGCTCGAGTTCTTCCCCGGCATGAACCTCGCTACTGATTTCAAGCTGCGGTTCTTCGACGACGTGATCGCCAGGCTGAAGCAACACTTCCAGATCGTCACCATGCGGCAGCACGCGCGGACGGTCGCCGAGTCCGGGGTGGGGCGGGAGCTGTCGCCGGCCTGATGAAGACGGCGGTCGTCGGCGGCGGCATTCTCGGGCTCACGCTGAGCCATCGGCTGAACCGGCTCGGCCACGAGGTGCACCTGTTCGAGGCCGCAGGCCACCTCGGCGGGCTGGCCTGCCCGCATGATTACGGATCCTTCGTGTGGGACCGCTTCTACCACTGCATCCTGCCCCAGGACCGTCACCTGCGGGCCCTCCTCGGCGAGCTCGGTCTGGCGGACGAGCTGCGTTGGACGGTCACCCAGACCGGCTACTGGGCGCGCGGTCGGCGCTACGACATGAGCAACAACGCCGACTTCCTGCGCTTTCCGCTGCTCTCCGTGCTGAGCAAGGCGCGCCTGGGAGCGGCGGTGATCTGGGCCACCCGCTTCGCCGATCCGGACGCCCTCTACACGGTGAGTGCCCGCGATTGGCTGGTGCGGATCTGCGGCCGCAAGGGCTACGAGGTGTTCTGGGCGCCGCTGCTCGAGGCGAAGTTCGGCACCTATCACGAGCAGGTGGCCGCGGTCTTCATCTACGCCACCCTGACGCGGCTGATGGAAGCGCGCTCCGGGGTGGCCAGCAAGGAGAGCTTCGGCTACGTCAGCGGTGGTTACGGCAGGATCCTGGGTCGGTTCGAAGAGGCCCTTCGACAGGGCGGCGTGGCGATCCATCTCGGCGCTCCGGTACAGAGAATCGAGCGGATGGCGGACGGCGACGCTTGCCGCGTCCGTTTCGAAGAAGAAGGAGCTTCGATCGACGAGACCTTCGACCAGGTGTTCTTCACCGCCCCCAACCAGCTCGCCCGCCGGATCGTCTCGGACGACTTGTTGCCCCACGTCGAGGAGATGGAGCGCCGCAACCCGGCGTCAGCGGTCTACCTGGGCACCATCTGCTGCGCCCTGGTGCTGCGCGACGCCCTCACCCCCTACTACGTGCTCAACATCGGCGACTCCACGGTCGGGCTCACGGGGTTGATCGAGATGACCAACCTGATCGATCGCGACGCGGAGACGGCCGGACGCTCGCTCGTCTACCTGCCGCTCTACCTGGCCAGCGACGACCCGCGCTTCGCGGAAGACGACGAGACCCTGGCCGCGCACTTCACTGCCGAGCTGGGCAAGCTCTTCCCCGACTTCCAGCCCGATCAGATCCTCCACCGCGTGATCCACCGCGAGCGCTTCGTGCAGCCTCTGCCGCTGGTGCTCGACGACAAGCCGTCGCCGGCCGCGCCCACGAAGATGGCGCGGCCGTTCCAGATCGTCAACACGTCGCTCCTGCGCTGCGCGACGCTCAACAACGACGAGGTGGTGGCGCTGGTGGAGAAGTTCGTGGAGACGAACAGTGAAATACTGCGTGGAGGGTCTCAGCGGCGTTGGCGGCGGGTGGCGGCCCGGTAGCGCTCGCCGCAGCGCGTCGTGCACCACTTGCCGGTGAGGTTCGAGGCCGAAGGGGATTAGTGGTGGATCAGGCCTTGGGAGGATGCCACCCTGCGGACACCCACTTCCGTCGTGATGTCACCAAAAGGGACCTATTGAGCCGCAGGGCCGCGGTTGTCGCTCTTCCAACCGCTGTCAATCCGAAGATCTGAGCCCCATGATCCACCCAGGCGAAATGCTCGCTCCATTCCTGGGCACGTGGATTGAACAGCGCAAGGACTTCTCCGCCGAGCGGATCATTGGCTGTCGTTTGGTCGCCCTTGTAGAGGTTGCACATGGTACAGGCCAGCCAGAGGTTCTCTTCTACGGTGGTTCCGCCGTGGGCCTCCGGGACAATGTGATCGATCTCCATCGGCATGCCGACGATCGACGCGGCAGTGAGACAGTAACCACATCGGTGGCAGGCCTGCGCGGCGACTCGCTGGCGCAGGGCTGCAGGAACGTAAGACTGGCTCAATCTGAATCGACCAGTACAGAGATGTCATGTCCTCGCTCTTTCAGCAGACAAGCTGCCTCGGCGCGGAGAAGTATGACCCGTTCGTAACCCCGAGCAAGCTCCGCCAATCTTCCAGTCTCGTCTTCCGTCAACCCTTCCCGTTGCTGTTTCAGGTTTAGGGTCTCCAACTCGGCCAACGAGGTGTCTGAGAGGCGATCTCTGGCGGCTAGCCAGAGATTCCTGTCATTCAAAGAGGATAGCTGGGAGAGAGCCCTGGCCAGATCGGGTGGAAGGTCGTCGCCTTCCGGAGCGGCTGCCGCGACAGCTTCCAAGAGCACGGCTTCGACGCTCCGGTGCGACTGCTGGGCCTTGCGCTGGAAGAGGTCGTACAAGGATCCCGGTAGATGGAGAGTTATGGCTTCGGCGCTCATCACGTCCTCCTTTCATCGCACGAGCTCGAGATTCGGTTCCTTGCAGGCGCCTCGCGGTCCTTTCAGGGTCATCGTGGGGCTCCTGATCCTCCGGCGTCAGCTTGCTGGAGGGACTTCCCGACTCGACCCGGCAAATCGAGGCTATCATGCGGTCTCAGCGGCGCTGGCGGCGGGCGGCGGCCCGGTAACGCTCGCCGCAGCGCGTCGTGCACCACCTGCCCGTGAGGTTCGGCGCGACGTCGAAGAAGGCGTTGCCGCACTCGGGCGCGTGGCAGAGCTTCAGCCTCGGCCACCGGCCGTCGAGCCGCGCCACGAGGACGATCGCGGCGATCGTACCCAGGCCGTCCTCGAAGCACGCCGAGGCTGGGCCGAGGCCGACGGGGACGCCGGCCTCGAAACGCAGCCCCAGCCGGCCGCCGGCCGCCACCTCCTCGAAGCGCTCGAGCGCCCGCGGGTCGGGGTCGACGCCGCTGTTGGCGAGGATCAGGCCGCGCAGGCCCCGGCGCAGGTCGAGGGCGATCTGCCGCTGCGCTTCGACGAGGACGACGCCGGGATCGAGGAGCCCGTGGCGCACCAGCCAGCGCGCCAGCCGCCCCAGGCTCGTCGGATTCCATGACCCAAAGCTATCGGACGAGGGTTCCCGCGGCAAGACGCTACCGACGCGGCACGGCCGCGGCGCACGTGGCCGGGAGACGTCGATCCATCTTCACGGCCATGGCGGGTGCGGCCGGGGAACGGCGGCCTGGCGTCCCGGCCATGACAGGCGCGGCCGGTATCGGCAAGCGATGCGTCCCGGCCATGACAGGCGCGGCCGGTATCGGCAAGCAATGCTTCCCGGTCGCGGCGGATGCGGCCAGGATCGTCGGTTCGCAGGTCCCGGCCACGGCGAAGGCGGCCAGGATTGTCGATTCGCAGATCCCGGCCACGGCGAAGGCGGCCAGGATCGTCGGTTCGCAGATCCCGGCCACGGCAAAGACGGCCAGTGTCGTCGATTCGCAGATCCCGGCCACGGCGAAGACGGCCAGTGTCGTCGATTCGCAGATCCCGGCCACGACGAAGACGGCCAGGATCGTCGCTTCGCGGGTCCCGGCCACCGAGTGTTGGGATGTGTTGTCGAGCGTGGGTTCGTCACGTACCTCGCTCCGCCACCACCGTGATCAGGTCTCCAAGGCGGTAGGGAACCGCGAGCCCGTCCAGCCGGGAACGCGTCACCAGCGCGCGAAACCAACCTCCCGCCCGCGGGTACTTGCCCGCCAGCAGGCCGGCGACGAAGCCCACGCTGACCCGCTTGGTGGTGCGGCGGGTCGAGACGGGCCGGAACCCCGCGCGCTCGAGCAGGGCGTCGACGTCGCGGCGGGCGAACAGGTGGATCACCGACGGCGGCGTCACCTGCTGCCAGTGCGAGCCGAAGAGGCGGGCCACTAGCGAGTCTCGGTCCCAGGTCTCGATCACCACGCGCCCTCCGGGCTTCAGCAGGTCACGCGCCCGGGCGAGGGTGCGGGCGGGGTGGGGCAGGTGCTCGAGCACCTGGAAAAAGGTGACGGCGTCGACCGGTTCGTCGGTCGCTTCGAGCACGGCGTCGAGCGATGCGTGGACGTCGGCACCGGTGCGCTCCCGGGCCTGCTCCGCCGCCCAGGGCGACACCTCGACGCCCGTCACCCGCCAGCCCGCTCGGCGCGCCTCGTCGAGGAAGAAGCCCACGGCGCAGCCGACGTCGAGGAGCGCACCGGCTGAGGACGGCAAGAGACGGCAGCGGTCGCGGGCGTTGCGGCGGTGGGTCGCCTCGTCGCCGGCGTAGTCGACGTAGCCGCCGGAGGCGCCCTCTCGGAAGTAGCCTTCCGAGTACAGCGAGCCGCTGTCGGGCTCGGTCGGCAGCGGCTCGAGGCTCACCAGGCCGCAGCCGTCGCAGCGGGCGTAGTCGAAGCCGTCTTTCGACCACTGGACGGACCGCGACTCGCCGTCGCAGATCGGGCAGACGGTCATGGTTGGCAATGGATCCCGACGACTGGAGATGCTAGGCTGGACCCTTCCTTTGAACTGGTGGCGCTCACCAACCAGCGGGTCCGGCGCAGAACTGTCCTCGACGAGAGAGGGGAGACCCCGATGCCGATGCAGATGCCGTCCGACGCCGACTCTTCCGGCCGTTCCCTCGGCCAGGAGGAACTCGATCTACTCACGCGGGTTATCGAATCGGGCACGCTCAACTGTACCAAAGGCACGGTGGTGCGCGAATTCGAGCAGGAGTTCGCGTCGTTCATGGGCCTGCCGTTCTGCCGCTCCACGTCGTCGGGCACGGCGGCGGTGCACGCCGCGGTGGCGGCGATCGATCCCGAGCCCGGGGACGAGATCGTCACCACCCCGATAACCGACATGGGGGCGATCGCCGCGATTCTCTATCAGGCCGCGGTGCCGGTCTTTGCCGACGTCGACCCCCTGACCTACAACGTCACCGCCGACACCCTGGCGGCGAAGATCACCGACCGCACGCGCGCGCTCGTCGTCACCCACCTGTTCGGCAATCCCTGTGACATGGCGGAGGTCATGGAGCTGGCGGCCGAGCGCGACCTGCCGGTGATCGAGGACTGCGCCCAGGCCTATTGCACGCGCTACCGCGACCAGTACGTGGGCACTTTCGGCGCCGTCGCCTGCTTCAGCCTGCAGCAGGGCAAGCACATCACCGCCGGCGAGGGCGGCATGGTGCTCGCCTCCGATCCCGAGCTGGCGCGGCGGATGACGCTCTTCATCGACAAGGCCTGGGGCTACGGCGATCCCAAGCCCGACCACTACTTCCTCGCCCCAAACTACCGCATGACCGAGCTCCAGGGCGCCGTCGCGCTGGCCCAGCTGCGCAAGCTCGAAGGCATGGTGGCGCAGCGTATCGCCACGGCCGATCTGCTGAGCGCAAAGATCGCCGGCGTCCCTGGGGTGTTCGCGCCGGTGGTGACTCCGGACAGCGTCCACACCTACTGGCGCTACGCCCTGCGGGTCGACTCCGAGACCCTGCCGGGCGGCGCCGTGGCCCTCGGTCGACGCATGCAGCAGGCGGGCGTCCTGTGCGCGCCGCGCTACGTGCAGAAGCCGGCCTTCGAGTGCCAGGTGCTGCGCGACCACCGGACCTTCGGCGACAGCGAGTTCCCCTACCGCTGCGCCCAGCGCGCGGATGCGCCGCCGGTGGTCTACGACCGCGCCGACACGCCGGGCTCGATCGAGGCGCTCGAGGGCGTGGTGGTTCTGGGGTGGAACGAGCGTTACCGTGAGGAGCACGTCACCTTCATCGCCGACACCATCCGCGAGGTCGCCGGAGAGCTGGCGGCGGGGGAGGGATGATGGCTGCTGCTGTGTCGACTACCCAGAGCCCGGTACGCTTTGCCATCGTCGGCTGCGGCGGCGTGGCGAACGCCCACATCGACGCCATCGCCGAGAGCGCCGACGCCGAGCTGACGGCAATCGTCGAGATTCGTCGCGAGCTCGGTGAGCAGCGGGCCAGCGCGCTGGGCTGCCGCGCCTTCACCGACTATCGGGATCCGGACCTGCGCGAGTTGGTCGACGTTGCGATCGTGTGCACGCCGCCCGCCACCCACTTCGAGATCGCGCGGCATTTCCTGGAGCTCGACCTCGCCGTGCTGTGCGAGAAGCCGCTCACCATCGAGGCCGCCGAGGCCCAGGAGCTGGTGAAGGTGGCCCGCAGCCACGACGCGCTGCTGATGATGGCGTCGAAGTTTCGCTACGTCGCCGACGTGTTGGAGGCCAAGTCGATCGTCGACAGCGGCAAGCTCGGGCGGCTGGTGCTGTACGAGAACGCCTTCTGTTCGAGTGTCGACATGTCGGGGCGCTGGAACTCCGACCGCGAGCTCGCGGGCGGCGGTGTGTTGATCGACAATGGCACCCACTCGGTCGACATCGCCCGCTACCTGCTCGGCCCGGTCGACAAGATCCGCGCCCAGCCCGGCAACTCGGTGCAGGGCCTCGAGGTCGAGGACACCATGCAGCTGCGGTTCCTGACCACCGGCGGCGTCATCTGCACGGTGGACCTCTCCTGGAGCCTCAACAAGGAGTCGGAGCACTACATCTCGATCTACGGCTCCGACGGCACCGTGCAGATCGGCTGGCAGGGCTCCCGGTATCGCCTCCGCGGCGATGGCGAGTGGACGACCTTCGGCAGCGGCTACAACAAGGCGGCCGCCTTCGGTCGCCAGCTCGAGAACGTCGTGCGCAGCCTGCGTGGCGAGGAAGAGCCGCTGATCCGCCCCTACGACGCCTGGGCCTCGGTGCAGGTGATCGAGGCGGCCTACCGCTCGGTGGGCGCCGACCTGTGGGCCGAGGTCGAGTCGCAGGCCACCGTATGACCGCAGAGCGCCCCGATCCCTACTGGGCGCACCCGACGGCGATCGTCGAAGACGGTGTGCGTGCCGGCGCCGGCACCCGGATCTGGGATGGCGTCCATATCCGGCACGGGGCTCGGCTGGGAGAGTCCTGCATCGTCGGCGAGAAGACCTACATTGCCTACGACGTCGCGATCGGCAGCTTCGTCAAGATCAATGCCTGCGTCTACATCTGCGCCGGCGTCACGATAGAGGACTTCTGCATGATCTCCGCCCACACCGTGTTCACCAACGACCGCTACCCGCGCGCCGGCAACGCCGATCTCAGCGGCCTCGAGACCTCCGAGCCCACCGAGGAGACGCTCCAGACCCTGGTGCGGCGCGGTACGACGATTGGCGCGGGCGCCACCATCGGCCCGGGCCTCACCCTCGGCGAGCTCTCGATGGTCGGCATGGGTTCGGTGGTGACCCGTGACGTGGCGGCGCATCAGCTGGTGGTCGGCAACCCGGCGCGTCCCGCCGGCTGGGTGTGCCGGTGTGGCGAGCGACTGGCGCTGCCCGCCGAGGCGCCGACCGACGACAGGCTCAGTGCGAGCTGCGAACGATGCGAGCGCGCCTTCACGCTGGGCGAATCGGGGATCGTCGAGACAGCGTAGGCACCGGCGCGGCTACTCGTCCTGCGTGCCTTTCGCACCCTTCCATAGCCGGCGGCCGAAGGCGAGCTCGAGCTCGCGGCGGGAGAAGGTCTGAGTGACGCTCTTGGTGCGGATGCGCGGCACCTTCAGGTGAAGCAGCCGGAACAGACCGGCGACCGGCGCCGGCATCGGGCCGCCGGCGTGCTCATTCAGGATCTTCTGGTGGCTGCCCTGCACCCGCTCGACGATCTTCTTCGCCAGGAAGGCCATGTAGTGAAAGTCGCTGGCCAGTCCGGCGCTGAGCTCATCATCTGGCACCTCCACCAGGCGGGCGTAGATCTTCTCGAGCCGCTCGGCGTCTTCCGCGCCGGCCGTGGCGAGCTCCTTCACTGCCGCCGAGCGCCCAGTCAGGCCGGCGATCAATCCTTGATGTTCGAGCAGCTTGTGGCACAGCCGCTCGAGCTGTACACGGTGCTCGGGGCCGAGCCGGGTGCTCCAGTCGATCACGCTGGCCTCCAGCGCCTCGACCGCCTTTTCCCAGGGGTCGGAAGCGCCCTGCTCTAGCAGGCCCTGCCCGAGCGTGCGGAAGTGGCGCTCGTTGAGCAGGCCGGCGATGTTCTTCTCGGCCTCGGTGGAGTTGGTGGCCTGGTTGAACGGATCGCGCACCGCCGTGCGAATCGCCAACCCTTCAATGAGCTCCGAGATCCGGCCGCGGACCGAGATCAGGCTTTCCTTGACGTGCTCGAGGTTGGCGGCCGGCCGCAGCTTGCCGACCTCTCGCGTCCACTCGTCGGCCTCGTTCTCGATCGCCACCCACTCGTCGAGCTTGGTGATGCCGACGAACTGCACGTTGCCGATCTCCGGCAGGCGCGCGAGGCCGGCGGTGAGGTCGGCCACCAGCCCCAGCAGCGCCTCTTTGGCCTTCTCCAGTGTCGGCGGGTCTTCAGCCAGCCAGACGTCGTGCGGCTGGAGCTCGCGCTGGCTCATTCTTTCGAAGGAGCTTTCGGCGAGTCTCTGGAGCTGAAGATATGGTGACGCAGACATCCCATTCCAGTATAGCGAGTCGTCAATAGAAATTCGGGTGCAAAACCTCTGCGCACGAGCTCGAGGAACGATCGCAGCAGTCTCAAAACGGCATCAACGTGAACGGCGGCTCGGCGGCGTGGACGTTGCGGGCAAGGACGCGGATCGGGGCGAAGAATCCGGGCCGCGGCTTACGCACGGTGACGGCAAGTACTAGCGGTTCGTTGTCGTCCGCGGCCTCGCCGTTGGGCGGCGCGATGGCGAGGCGGAGGCGGTAGTCGCCGGGCGGAAGGGGGGAGCTGGTGTCGGCGCGCGGGTCGACGGCGACGCCCAGGTGCAGGACGCGGCCGGGCAGGACGGGGCGGGCGACGTCGACGGCCACCGTGCCGACGGCGGGGCTGTCGGCGGTTGGTCTGCTGCTGGATGCGTGCCAGGTGGCGAGGAGGCGGGGCGGCGGGGTGGCTTCGCCGCCGAGGCGGCCGAGCCAGGGGTGATCGCCGGTGTTGGCGACGCGTAGGGTCAGGACGAGGGGCTCCCGGGAGGTCGCGACCAGGTCGTCGGTCGAGCCGATCGTGTCCAGACGGTAGTGCAGCGGGCCGGCCGCGGGGGGCTCGGCGAGGGCGGCCATCTCCTCGGTGTCGAGCAGGTAGATGGCGCGGATCAGAACGCCGCGGTTGTAGGGACGCTCGGCGCCGTAGAAGAGTGCATTGTGGGGCGAGCGGTCGCTCTTGATCTTGACGTAGACGGATTTGTCCAGCTTGAAGCGCTGCAGCGGCAGGGTGCGCGACCAGCCGCCTGAGGGGATCCGGGTCTCGATCAGCTCCAGGTCGTTGATTTCCAGGTCCAGGTCTGTGTCGTCCTGGCCGGTCGCGGCGATGTCGATGTGCAGGGCCACCGGCGGGGCGCCGGTGAACGGGATCCTCAGCTCGCCGCGACCGCGGGTCCAGCGCATGGGCTCGGCGCCGCGCCACAGCTCGCGCTCGGAGAAGCCGTCTTCCCACACTGACCAGATCGATTGCGCGCCGTAGGCAACGGAGCGAATGTCGGGTGGCTGGTAGAGGCGCTCCTGCTCCTCCCCGGGCATCACCCACAGCGCGTAGTCGGTGTCGCGGTCGGCGGCCAGGAAGCGGGCACGGTGGCGCTTGGCGCGCTGCCAGGCGCGGTGGGCGATCACCACGGGCGTCGTCGGCTTCTCGCGCCGGCGGTCGGAGAAGTTCTGGATCTCGACGCGGCGGATCATGTCGGCCCAGCGGCCGGTGCGCATGCGCGAGGCGTCGATCGAGACGGCGTCGATGCCGCCGGCGGCGGCGACCATGGGGGGCAGGGAGCGGCGGTACTGGCGCTGCTGGCGGCGGCCGAAATAATGGGTCGAGAGGTCGGCCGAGATGATCAAGAACGACAGCGCGACGATGCCCTGGAGCAGCAGCGCGCGGCGCCTGAAGGCGTAGTGGACAGTGCCCCACACGATTGCCAGAAGCAGCGTGCCGAGCACCGGGTGGATCAGCCAGGCGTCGTCGCGAAGGAACCAGCGCACGCCGAAGACGCCGTAAGTCCGAGGATCGTCGGCCAGCTCCTCCATGCCACGGCCCAGGACCATGATCGTGCCGCAGACGAACATGACGATGAGCGAGTTCGGCACGGTGCGTGACGTCGATACCGAACCTCGAAGCTTCTCCGGCGACAGTGCCGCCAGGCCGGCGGCCAGGAACAGGGCCAGGAAACCCTCGTTGATGCGGCCGAAGAAGTAGAACTCGGAGCTCACCGGCATGATCGGGTTGCGCGGGAAGTAGATGGCGCAGGTGGTGAAGATCGCCCCGGCGGTGGCGAGCAGGAACAGCACGCCGTGCACCGTGGCTGTTCCCGGGCCGCTCTTCCAGATCTCGTTTCGGCTCGTCCAGGCCAGTTTCACCAGCATCGCCACGGCAACGCCGAACAGGCCGTAGGTGGCCACCAGCAGGTACCAGAGCTGTCCCGGCACCTGGAGCAGGAAGTCGACCCAGCCCGGGACGTCGAGAAACTTCTCGAGTACGTCGGTGAGCGGCCGCGAGACGCCGCCGCCGCGGTAGACGGCGGCGTAGACGTCTTCCTTGAGCGCACCGACGGCCACATAGCCGAGCGCGGCGGCGCCGATGGCGACGGCGGCGACGTGCTTGCGCAAGTGGCCGATCACCGCCAACAGCGCGACCTGGGTGACCGCCACCGCCATCACCAGGAGCGCTCGTTCGTGGACGGCGTAGAGGATGGCCGAGCCGAAGCCCAGGAGCGCCGCCGTGAGCAGTCCCTGCCGGCGGTAGAGCCGCCAGGCGAGGATCACCAGCGTCGCGTACAGCGGCACGAAGGCGTGCTGGGTGAGCGCCATGCCGGCGATCACCAGGTAGGCCGGGTAGACGCCCACCGCCACGGCCGCCGGCACCGCGTATCGCTCCGAGACGCCGAGGATGCGGCGCAGGAAGACGAGCGCCGGGAAGACGACCGCGCTCGCCATCAGCGAGTTGAGCAACAGCAGAGCGAAGCCCAGCTGGCCAAAGTCTTCGAACCAGCGGAACAACGGCGAGATCAGCAGCGGATAGCCGACCGGGAAGACGAAGGTGTCCGCCAGGTTCGGCACCGGCCCGACGCTGGCCAGGTAGCGCGCCATCTCACGGTAGATGACTTCGTCCGGATGTACGGTCGGGTAGTAGCCGTTGCCGCCGATCGCCAGATGGACCGCGACCAGGCCGAAGTACGGCAGCAGCCAGACGCGGATCCAAGGCCAGTGAATGCTGGGGAGTTTCGCCATCTCCCGCTACCGTGGCCCGGATCGCCGTTCGACGCCGGGATCTTCCCACCGGTCGCGGCGCGAATGACCGTGGATGGTCGTGCCCAGGTGGAAGAGCTCCTCGAAGTAGGCCCGCGCCTGCAGCGCCAGTACGCCGAGGCCGATCATCTGGACGCCCAGCATCAGCGCGATGCCGCCGACCACGAAGGTGTGGGGGAACTGGCGGAACGCCGCCTCCACCGCGGCCGATGCGCGGTCGAAGATCCACATCTCGCCGGGCAGCGCCAGGTACTCACCCAGGAAGTGCACCAGCATCCAGGCGTTGACGTAGACGGCGAACAGCAGGATCAGGATGCCGGGCGCCACCAGCAGGGTGACCGGCCGGAACAGGAATCCCGACATCAGCACCGATGCTGTCTGACGCGCCATTTTCATGCTCGAGCTGCGCTGTGCCGAACTGCCCTGTGCCGCGGGCTCCCGCGGCTTGGCCGGCCGCCACTCCAGGCGCGCCGGGATCTCCTCGATGCGCTCACGCAGCAGCACCGCCTTGTAGATGATCTCGGGGTTGATCTCCATGCCGGTGGCCCGCGGATCGAGCCGTCGCAGCAGCTCCGCGGAGTACACGCGCACCATGCCGGTGAGGGTCGAGATCCTCGCGGTGGTGGCCACCGACAAGAGGCGATTGGCCCAGCGGCTGGCGAGCAGGCGCTTGAGAGGCACGTTGGCGACGCTGCCGCCGGCCATGTACGGTGACGCCACCACCACGCTCGCGCCGCTGTCGAGGATGCGCTCCAGCAGCCTCTCGATGTGATCCGGCGTGTAGCTGAGGTCGACGTCGAAGGTGACGACGTACTCACCCCGGCAATGCTCGAAGGCGGTGCGCAGCGCCCGGCCGAGGCCGAGGTTGACGCGGTGGTGGACGACCCGGACGTTCTCCCGATCCTCGGCGAAAGCGTCCGCCAGCTCAGCCGTCCGGTCGCGACTGCCGTCGTCGACGATCACCAGCTCCCATCTGAAGCGATCCTCGAGCGACTCCATGTAGGAGCACAGGATCCCGAGGTTCTCGGTGAGGATCGCTTCCTCGTTGTAGGCTGGCGTCACCAGCGACACGACGGGACGATCGTCCCGCGCCCAGTCTGTCGAGGACCCATTGCCTTGGGGCATCTCTACCTCCGGATGAGGCGTGACGATACCATGGCACGCATGAGCGATCCCGTCAGGATCCTGGTGCTCTACGGCACGCGCCCGGAAGCGATCAAGATGGCGCCCGTGATCGAGGCGCTGCGCCGCCGGCCGGCGGCGATCGAACCGATCGTGTGCACCACCGGCCAGCATCGCGAGATGGTCGACCAGGTACAGGAGATCCTCGGTATCAGGCCGGACTTCGACCTCGACCTGATGCGTCCGGACCAGGGCCTCAACGAGCTGACCTCGCGCGCCTTCGCGGCGCTCGACGGCGTGCTCAGCGAGCGCCGCCCCGACTGGCTCCTGGTACAGGGCGACACCACCACCGCCATGGTCGGCGCCCTGGCCGCCTTCCACCGCGGCGTGCGTGTGGGTCACGTGGAGGCCGGTCTGCGTACCGGGGATCTGCGCGAGCCCTTCCCGGAAGAGGCCAATCGCCGCACCATCGACGTCGTGGCCGAGGCGCTGTTCGCGCCTACCCGGCGGGCCCACGACGCCCTGCGCTCCGAAGGCGTAGCCGCCGATCGGGTGTTCCTGACCGGCAATACCGTGGTCGACGCGCTGCGCGGCCTCGCCGCCCGGCTGCCGGCCCCGGACGGCGGGATGGAGGTGTTGATCTCGATCCACCGGCGCGAGAGCTTCGGCGAGCGTCAACGAGAGATCTTCGCCGCCCTGCGCGAGCTCGCGAGCTCGTTTCCGGCCGCGCGGTTCGTCTACCCCGTGCACCGCAACCCGAAAGTCCGCGAGCCCGCCCACCAGCTGCTCGGCGGTCTGCCCAACCTCGAGCTGCACGAGCCCTTCGACTACCTGGAGTTGCTCACCCACCTCAACGCTGCACGGCTGGTGCTCACCGACAGCGGCGGCATCCAGGAAGAGGCGCCGGTGTTCGGCGTGCCCGCCCTGGTGCTGCGCGACAAGACCGAACGGCCCGAAGGCGTCGAGGCCGGGGTGGCCCGCCTGGTGGGCACCGATCGCGGCAGGATCGTCGCCGAGGCCAGCGCCCTGCTCACCGACGACAACGCCCACGCGCGCATGGCCCGGCAGGTCGATCTCTACGGCGACGGCAAGGCGGCCGAACGGATCGCGGCGGTGTTGGCGGGCGAGGAGTTTGTGCCGTTCGAAGCGGTGGTGTAGCCGACCTGAAACCGGGGCGTGAGCCCGTACCCCACGCCGGAGGCGAACAGCCTGAGTGTAGGCTCCGGGGCATCGGGGTCCGGGGGTGGCTCATGTCTCAGTTGGGCTCTTCCTCGGAGGTCGAGAGATCGTACCAGCGGGGCAGCAATCCCGTCGTCACTTCCTCGAATACCCCTGGTGGCGTGCGAGCCAGGGAATCCAGCCAACCGTGGGAAATGAAGGTGCCACGGATCTCTCGGCCCAGGATCGGCTCGGGGCCGGTGGCGAGCTCGCGGCGGATCAGCTCGGCCATCTGGTCGGCCTGCTCTTTGCCGTAGGGGTAGGTCGCGCCGCTCAGCCGCCACGGTTCGCCGGGAATCAGACGGGCGCCGAAGTGGTTGCCTTCGCCGCCCATGAGCCGGCCGGCGAGGACCGCCTCGGCGACGAAGCGCACCGGCTCTTCCGGGTCGATCAGGTCGCGTAGATGGAAGCCGGTGCCCGGTCGAGACTCCACCACCTGGTAGAGGCTCATCGGCCGGCTGCCCATCAGCCGCAGGTACTCGCGCTGCTGATCGGTGAGCGCCGGCCCTTGGGGCCCGGTGACGAAATCGACGCACGAGACCTCAGCGTCACCCATCTGCAGCACGCCCTCGGCCAGCAGCAGCTCCTTGCCGTTGCAGTCGATCATGGGGGTCATCATGCTCGGCGTGCTGAGGATCGCCGCCATCTCGGGGCCGTCGAGGCTGGCGAAGTACTGTCCGAAGGCGGCGAGCGCGGCGCTCTCGTGGTGTTTGAAGAGCCAGTCCAGGGCCAGGGGGCCGGCCTCGGCGCCGGGGATGTCGCGGGTGAGGCAGGGGTAGCCGTTGCCTTCCGGCTCGGCGTCCGGGCGGCTGCGAGGGTCGCCGCAACAGCGCCTATATTTCTTGCCGCTGCCGCAGGGGCAGGGTTGGTTGCGCCCGATCTTGGTCATTGTCGGTCAGTCTCCCTGGGTCGGTCCGCGGTGAAGTCTAGCCGCAGCAGGTGCCGAAGGGCAGCTGGGCAGGCCCTCGCCGAGGAACCGGGACTCGGCGTCCGGGATTGGCGGGGGATCACGGAGTCGCGCTGGCGCTGGACGAGCCGTCGGCGTCGCCTTAGGCTCGGGCCACATCTTTGGCGAATCCGGACGAGGAGTCCCGATTTGGCATGATCCAAGGAAGAGTTTCGACGAGAAGCGACGGAAGCTGGCGCTGCCGGGCGATGGGGTCTGGTCTGCGACCAGCTCAAGGAAGGAGGTTGGTTTGGGTCCCTGGATCGATCCGGGCGGGTAAAGGCTGATGAGTCCAGCCCTTTGCAGGGCGAGCCAGTCAGAAGTGAGGAAACAACCAAGACGGAGGCGCCAGGCGGAGTAGCCCGGGCGACTCGTATAATAAGGAGGTCTAGTATGGGTCCCTGGATCGATCCACATGGTGTTCCCGGAGTCGGGCCGTGGATAGAGCCAAACGGCTAGTCAAATAGCGAAGGTCTTGAAGCCCGCTCCTCGACCAGGCTAGAGCGAACTTCACTGACGATCTCGTCAGTGAGTCTGCCTGCAATTGCTACGGTGATGAGGTCGACAATCGTAGCTTCCGCATAGCGATTGTCCTTGAACTTCATGACCAGCTGCGCCATGCTAGTTGCCAACTTGCAGGCTTCGGCGGTCTTGCCCTGAGCGAGCATGGATCGCAAGAGATCTAAGGTAACCACAGCCTCTTGCAGCGCGTTCTCATGATGAGCCAGTGAGTGATGGGCTTCGCGAAGCAACTGTTCAGAGGTCACATACTTGCTTCGCCGGAACGCCAGCGTGCCCCGAAGCCAGCGGAGCTTCGCCTGATCGACAGTGTGTTCTGAAGCGAACTCATTCTCGCCTCTTTCAAGGCAAGCCTCAGCTGTTGCGAAGTCACCCAATTGTTCATTGGCGTAGGCCAGGAACTGAAATGCCGCGAGATGATTGCGACTCGGTCTGTTGGTGGGTTTCTCAAGGTAGCTTAGAGCTCGTTCGAGGTCGAGTATTGCCGTGTGATATTCGCCAAGGGCCGTGCACATCATTCCGTGGTCAACAAGCGCACAGCCGAGGTTGTGCGGCGAACCGATTTGGACATAGATGACGAGCGCTCGGTCGAGCAAATCCCTGGCTCTCTCGAAATGCCCGAAGTCCTTCAGCAAGTAGGAGCCACGCTGAAGCAACTTTGCCGTTGTTCCCCGCAGGTCCGCTCGCCGAGATACTTCCAACGCCAACCGAAACGCACGCGCCGCGGTCGTGAACTCCCCCTTCAACCGCCGGGCCGAGCCGAAGATCCCCAGCGCCAGGCACTGCATCGACAACCGAGCACTCTGCGGCCCAGGCAGGGCCGGGATCAGGTAGGCTGCCACCCCGCGGGCCAGGTGCGCGGCCTCCACGGCGTCGTCGTAACGCAGTGAGTCGAGGCGTTCCAGGTAGGCGCTGGCGAAGGCGTGGGTGCGGTACCGATGGGTCTCCCGCAGTCGGCGGAGCTGCTCGGAGCGGGCGCACTCCATGAACTTCTCGACGTCCGAGGCGTCGGCCGAGGCCCCGTCGTGGGGCGGCGGCGGTTCGGATGCTTCGAGCTCCAGCGTCGCCCGCGCCATGCGGGTGAACGCCGGGTCGCGATCCTCAGGGTCCTCGAGCTGCTCCAGGAAGTCTTCCGGCGTGGGCTGGAGCGCCAGCGTGCGCGAGAAGAAGCCGCGCGGATCCAGCCCCATGGCCTCGATCGACCGCAGGAAGAAGTCGAGCTTGAACTCGTTGCGGCCCTTGCAGAGCTTCCCGAGGTAGCCGTCGCTGCACTCCAGCCGCTCCTCGATCTCCGCCACCCGCCCCCAACGGTTGCGCAGCTCGACTTGCAGACCCTCCAGGAGCCGATGATGGATCTCTTCCCAGCCCATTGAGGCTGGACTTTAACAGAAGTCTTTGCGGATAGTGTTGGACGCCTTCGGAGGGCGTCAATGGGTGGTGTCGGGCTCCCGGCTCTCGGCGCCCGGCAGCAGCGACTCCATGTCGTCGAGCGGCAGCGCCCGCTTCAGCCATTCCGTGCGCACGCTCTCGGGAGTGGCAGCGAGCGTATTTTCTCGAAATCGGGACGCTCGGTCCCGAATATCAGAGGACCGAGGGGGGCCGCGGACTCACCCCATCTCGTCGAGGAGCTCTTTCGCCTCCCGCAGATCCGCGGTGTCGAAGCCCTCTTCGAACTGGCCGTAGGCGTCGGCCAGCAGCTCGCGGGCCTTGCTCGTCTCGTCTTGGCGGTGCCACAGGCGTGAGAGGCTGATCGCCGCGCGCAGCTCGAGCGAGGCGGAGCTCTGGCTCCTGGCGACGGTGAGGGCCTGCTGGAAGCTTGCCTCGGCCTCGTCGTCATCGACGCCGGATCGCAGCAGCAGCTCGCCTTCGATGCGATGGAGCTCCGCCTCGTAGTGGCACTCGCCGGTGATCTCGACCGCGGCCAGGCCCTCTTTGATCAGCGACAGCCCCTGCTCGACCAGGTCGGACCTGCCGCAGGCCTCGGCGAGCAGGGCGAGGTTGCGAGGCCGGCCGACCTCCATGCCCGAGGCCCAGACGCCGTCGAGGCCTCCCGACATCATCTGCAGCCCTTCCGCCGCCCGGCTCTGGGCGGTCAGGGCCTGGCCCTCCAGGAACATGCCGGCGGCGATGAAGAACAGGAAGCCGTGACGGTTGGCGAGCTCCACCAGCTCGTGGGCGAGCTCGCGTGTGGCGGTCGGTTCGCGGCGAAAGACGTGCAGGAAGCAGGCGCGGTAGGTGGTGAAGACGCGGGAGAACGGGTCGCCCGAACGCCGTGCCAGGGTCAGCGAGTCGGCGCTCTGCTTCACGGCCTGATCCGGGCGGCCTAGAAACCAGCTCGCCAGCGACAGATGGCTCAGGGACTCCGCCAGCGGGATGCCGAGCGCCTGCGGTGCCTGCCGGGAGCCGTCGGCGGCGTAGGGGCCCAGGCTCTCGGAGAGGCTCTCCTCGCTTCGAGGGAAGTTGCCCTCCAGCATGAGCGCGAAACCCAGAGTGCGGTGGGCGGTCGTCAGGGTCCTGCCCTGTCGCGAGCCGCCCGCGCGGCGCACGGCTTCCTCGGCGATCTCCCGCGCCGCGCGTACCTGGCCTCTCGAGAGGTAGTAGCTGGCGAGCTCCTGCATCGCCGGCGCCAGGCCAGCGGCCTGCGGCGCCTGCCACGCCAGCTCCAGGGCGCGGTCGTAGGCGGCCTGCGCCTCGGGCATGGCATACCCGTTCGCCGTGCCCAATGCCGCGCCCAGGGTGATCTGGAGGGCGGTCTCTTCGGCCGTGCGCAGTTTCTCGTCGGCGAGCGATTCGAGCAGCTGGAGCCCCTCGCGAGCCCGCTGCGCCGCCTCGAGCAGGGCCGAGGCCTTGACCGCCTGCTCGGCGGCGCGGCGCCAGGCGGCGACCGCCTCTTCGGTCATCCCCGCTTCGGCGTAGTGCCGTGCTGTCAGCTCGGGCTCGTGGCCGCCGTTCTCGGTGGGCCGGGCCGCCAGAGCCTCGGCGATCCGGCGGTGGGCGTCGCGGCGCGTCGGCTCGGGCACGGAGTCGTAGATCGCGTCACGGATCAGGAGGTGCTCGAAGGCGAAGCCGGCGGTACCGTGGCGCCGTAGGATCCCTGCCGTCACCAACCGCTCCTGGGCGTGCCGGAGCTCCGAGCTTGCGAGGTCGGAGAGGTCCTCCAGCAGGTCGCCGGCAAGCTCGTCTCCCACGACCGCCGCCAGCTCGGTCATCTGCCGGGCTGATCCGAGACTATCGAGGCGGGCCGTCAGGCAGTGCGCGAGAGTCACGGGCAGTGGCGACGGCGGATCCTCGGTCTGTGCAAGGGCCACCAGCTCCTCGATCATGAGCGGCATGCCGTCGGCGATGGCGAGGATCTCCGCCCGCTGCGTGGACGTCAGCGGCTTCCCTCGAGTCAACGCTTCGAGCAGGGACTCCTGCTGCCGGCGCGACAGCCGGCCCAGGACGAAGGAGGTGAAGTAGGCGCGCTGTCCCCAGGGCGGATCGAAGTCGGACGCGAAGGTCAGCACCACCATCAGGCTCGCGGTGGGCTTGCGGTGCACCAGGTGCGACAGCAGCTCCAGGGTCGAAGGATCGGCCCATTCGAGATCCTCGATCACCAGCAGCATCGGATGCTGTTTGGCGCTGTCCAGAAACAGCGCCAGGAGCTCCTCGAGGGTCTTCTTGGGTTGGCCCTCGGGATTCAGGTTCAGGGCCGTGCCGGCGCGTTGCCGCGAGCCCGAGAGCAGCGTCCTCAGGCGGGCGATGAGAGTGCCCCGCTGGCGCTCCTCGGGGGCCGGAGGACCTTCCGCCTTGTCACCTTCGCCGCCGATCTCCCGAGCGGTCTCGAGCCGGCCCAGCAGGTCGCGCAGGGGAGCGTAGGCCGTGGTCCGGTAGCGCGGCGAACAGCGTCCGCGCAGCACGGTACTGGCTTCCGTCCGTTCGGCGAAGAGCTCGATCAGCCGGGATTTTCCGAGCCCGGCCTCGGCGGCGATCAGCACGATCTGGCCATCGCCGTCGCGCGCGTGTTGCCACCGTTCCAGCAGCAGCTCGAGCTCCTGCTCTCGGCCCTCGAAGACCTTCACCGGTGCCTGGGGCATCGCGTGCGTTCCTTCCCTATTGACGACCGGCGAGCGGCGCTCGCCGGGGCGCCGTCAGTGTAGCGCACCACGGGGCGCTTGAAAGTTAAGCTTGATATGGTGTTCGCCGTCACGAGCGGCCTTCCGGAGAATAACGAGATGATCAGGCGCTGGACTAGCATCGGGGTGATCCTCCTGACGTTGGGGATCGCGATCTACCTTGCCGCGGACGCCGAGGGTCCCTCCGCGGAGCCGGCTTCGGGCGAGGCCATCAAGCGGGTACGCGTGTCGAAAGTGGAGGCGGCCCGCGAGTCTCGCGAGCTGAGCTTCTCGGGCACCACCCGCGCGGCACGGCGCGCCCGGCTGGCATTCAACAACGGCGGACGCCTGGTGGCGCGGCCGGTGGAGGTCGGCGACCAGGTGCGCCGGGGCCAGGCGCTGGCCCGGCTCGACGAGCTGGAGCTGCGCAACGCCGTCGCCTCGGCGCGCGCCACCCTGGCGGAGCTCAGCGCGCGGCGAGCGCAGACCGAGCGCGAGCTGGAGCGGGCCGAGCAGCTGGTGGCCGCCAAGGCGGCGACCAGCGAAGAGCTCGAGCGCGCGTCGGCCTCGGTCGACGCGCTGCGCGCTTCTGAGGATGCGGCGCGGGCGCGGCTCACAGAAGCGGAGCGCCGGCTGAGCCAGACCCGGCTGACGGCGCCCTTCGCGGGCACCGTGACCGAGGTGTTCTTCGAGCCGGGAGAGTACGCCAGTTCGGGCGTGCCGGTGGTGATGTTGTCGGGCGACGGCGAGATCGAGCTCGAGGTCGAGGTGCCGGAGTCGATCGTTCCCCACATCGAGGCCGGCGACGCGGTGAAGCTGTTCCTGCCGGCGCTGGGCAACGAGCCGATCCAGGGCCGTATCGAGTCGGTGGGCCGCGCCGCGGCCGGCCCCGGGCGGTTGTTCCCGGTGGTGGCGGCCGTGCCGGCCAGCGAGCGCATGATGGTCGGCGCCAGCGCCGAGATGGTGCTGGTGCTCGAGAGCGACCGGGCGCTGACCCTGCCGGTGGAGGCGGTGGTCAATCCTGGCGGCCGCCGGCCGTCGGTGTTTCGCGTCACGGACGACGGCGGCGGCGGCTCCCGGGTCGAGAAGCTGCCGGTCGAGGTCGGAGCGCTGCTGGGCGCGCGAGTCATCGTCAGTGGTGAGCTCGAGGTCGGTGACATCGTGGTGACCGGCGGGCAGCGTGGCCTGCTGCACGGCGAGCCGGTTCTGGTCGAGAGCCGGGGGACGCCGCGATGAACCTGCTGCCGGCCATGCTCGAGCGCCGTCGGCTGGTGGTCGCCACCGCGGTGCTGTTGGCGATCGCCGGGCTGTTCGCGTGGCTCACCATGCCGCGCGAGGAAGATCCCCAGTTCCCCCGCCGCAACGGCCTGATCATCACCTCGTTCCCGGGCGCCGACGCCGAGACCGTGGAGCGTCTTGTCGTGGAGCCGCTGGAGGAGCACCTGGCCGAGGTGGAGGAGGTCGACAACGTCTATTCCACCGCGCGTACCGGGGTGGCGATCGTGCGTGTCGAGCACCTCGACAAGATCTACGAAACCGACTCCGCCTGGGACGAGGTCCAGAAGGCGATCGACAAGGCCGTCCCGGAGTTCCCGGCGGGGGTGGGCGAACCTGCGCTCGAGGACGACCTGGTCTCCCAGGAGGCGGTCGTGCTGGCGATCACCGGGTCCTCGGATCCGCTGGCCCTGGCCGACGGCGCCGAGCGTCTCAAGCGCCGCCTGCTGGCCCTGCGCCTGGTGAAGCAGGTCGAGCTGGTAGCCGACCCCGGCGAGCAGATCACCATCGAGTACGACGACGCCATGGCGCGCCGGCTGAGCATCGACGCCGGTGAGCTCGGCCGCATCCTGGGCCAGCGCTCGACCATCGTGCCCGGGGGGCTGATCCATCTCGGGGCCAAGAGTGCCAACCTCAGGCCCCACACCGAGTTCGAGTCGCTGGAAGAGATCCGGTCGACGCCGGTGCTGCTGCCCTCGGGCTCGTCGATTCCTCTGCGCGAGCTGGCCCGGGTGCGTCTCGGGCCGACCGAGCCGGCGGTGGAGCGCATGCGCTGGAAGGGCGAGCCGGCGGTCGGGCTCGGGGTGATCCCCAAAGACGGCCTGGATCGCATCGAGTACGGCCGACAGGTGAGGCGGGTGGTGGAGGAGATGCGGCCCCTGCTCGAACCGCTCGCCATCGAAGAGGTGGTCTTCCAGCCCGACCAGGTGGAGGCCCGGCTCAAAGACCTTACCGGCTCGCTGCGTCTCGGCATCCTGATCGTCGCCGTGGTGCTGTTCCTGGCGATGGGTGCCAGGCTGGGGCTGCTGGTGGCCCTGGTGGTGCCGCTCGTGACCTTCAGCTCGATCGCCATCTTCAACATCGGTGGCGGCATCCTGCACCAGATCTCGATCGCCGCGCTGGTCATCGCGCTGGGCATGCTGGTGGACAACGCCATCGTGGTGTCGGAGAACATCCAGTGGCGCATCGACCAGGGCATCCACGTCCGGCAGGCGGCGGTCGAGTCGGTGCGCGAGCTGGCCATGCCCCTGGGCACCGCCACCGGTACCACCCTGGCGGCCTTCGTGCCCATGCTGCTGGCCAAGGGCGGCACGGGAGACTTCACCCGCGCCATTCCGGTGCTGATCATGCTTACCCTGTCGGTGAGCTACGTCTTCGCGGTGCTGGTGACGCCGGTGCTCGCCGAGGTCTTCCTGCGGCGCAACAGCGGCGCCCGCAGGGACCGCGCCGAGCGCCTGTCGCGCCGCATCTCGACCGTCGCCGTGCGCTGGCCCAAGACGGTGCTCTTGGGGATGGCGGTGCTGCTGCTGCTGACCCTGCTCGCTTCCGGCTGGCTCGATCAGCAGTTCTTCCCCGCCGCCGATCGCGCCATGGTGGTGATCGACCTCGAGATGCCCGAGGGCACACACCTGGAGGAGACCGACCAGGTGGCGCTGCGCTTCGAGTCGGCGCTGGCCACCCACCAGGAGGTGGCATCGGTGGCGACCTTCGTCGGCCGGGCGGCGCCCAAGTTCTACTACAACCTGTTGAGCCGGCCGAACAGTCCGCACCGCGCCCAGTTGCTGGCCGAGACCACCAGTCTGGCGGCGGTCGAGAGGGTGATCAGCTGGGCGCGCGATCACGCCCGGCGCGAGCTGCCGGAGGTCGAAGCCGTGGCCCGGCGCCTGGAGCAGGGACCGCCGATCGAAGCACCGATCGAGGTGCGGGTGATGGGCGACAGCCTCGAGGAGCTGGAGGTCGTGGCCGACGAGGTGCTGGGCGTATTGCGCACGATCCCCGGGATCCGTGACGCTCGGCACGACCTCGGTCTGGGCGTGCCGACGGTGGTCTTCGAGATCGACGACGTGGCCGCCGGCCGTCACGGGCTGACGCGGGCGAGCGTGGCGTCGGCGCTGCGCGGCCGCACCCTCGGCAGCCAGATCGGGCAGTACCGAATGGGCGAGGACCCGATCCCGATCCTGGTGCGCTCCTCGGCCGGCGAGTACCTGCCACCGGCCGACCTGGCGACGCTCGACATCGCGCCGCCCGGCGGCGATCCGGTGCCCCTGGCCCAGCTGGCGCGGCTCTCGGTCGAGTGGCGTCCGGCGGCGATCTATCACTACAACCGCAGCCGTCACGTCAAAGTGCTGGGGCAGCTGGCCGAGGGCGCGACGGCGAACCGTGTGCTCGAACGGCTCGACCCGAGCCTGGCCGAGCTCGACCTGCCGCCGGGCGTGCGCTTCGAGCTCGGCGGTGAGCTGGAGGAGTCAGGCGCCGCCAACGCCGCCATCCTGAGCGCCATGCCGCTGGGCGTGCTGCTGCTGCTGTTCTTCCTGCTGGCCGAGTTCAACTCGTTCCGGCGCGTCGGCATCGTGCTCATGACGGTGCCCCTGGCGGCCGTCGGCGTGGTGCCGGGACTGCTGCTGGCCGGCCAGTCGTTCGGCTTCACCGCGCTGCTGGGAGTGATCTCGCTGGTGGGCATTGTGGTCAACAACGCCATCGTGCTGCTCGATGTCGTCGAGTCGCTGCGCGCCGAGGGCTTCCCGATGGAGAAGGCGCTCGCCGAGGCGGTGCGCCGGCGCACGCGGCCGATCCTGCTGACCATGGCGACGACGGTGGCGGGCCTCTCGCCGCTGGCCTTCTCCGAGACCTCGCTGTGGCCGCCCCTGGCCTGGGCCATGATCTCGGGGCTGATCGCCTCCACAGTGCTCACCTTGTTGGTGATTCCAGCTCTCTACAAGGTGCTGTTCACCAAGCCGTCCATGCCGTCCTTCCGGCTCTTCGGCCGCCGCCGGGCGGTCGTCGGGGCGGGCGTGATCCTGGCCCTGTACGCCGTTCCCGGCCCGGCGGGCGCCGAGCCGGTCGGCACCGCGCCGCTCGCCGGCGAGCCCCTGACGCTCACCCTGGAACAGGCGATCGGGCGCGCGGTGAACCGGCCGAGTGCCCGGGCAGCGGACGCCCGGACATCCGCGGCGGAAGCGCAAGCGGTGGCGTCACGCCGGGCAGCGATCCTGCCGACGGTGGGCGTGGCATTCGACCTGAACCGGCGCGATCGCGATTTCGATCTTCAGACGCCGGTCGGTGCCTTCGTGCTCGGTGACCGTACCTCGAGCTCCGGAGCGCTCGAGATCGTCCAGCCGCTGCTCGACCCGGCGCAGCTCTTCTTCCGCTCCAAGGCGGCGCGCTCGCAAGCGGCGGCGTTCGCGGCCGACGCGCTGCGCCGGCGCCAACTGCTCGCCACCGAAGCGTCGTCCAGCTTCCTGCGCGTGCTCGGCATCGACGCCAGCATCGAGTCCACCCGCGCCTTCATCGCCAGCCTCGAGGCCAACCTGACCGAGATGGAAGAGCGGGTCAAGGCCGGCCGCACGCTCGAGGCCGACGCGCTCAAGGTGCGGCTCGATCTGGAGTCCGCCGAGCTCGACCTGTTGCGGCTCGAGCAGACCCGCCGGGTGGCGGCCCGCGACCTCGGCCGGACGGTGGGGCACACGGGGCCGGTGGAGCCGGACTTCGACGGCACTGTCTGGCGTGGCACAGTGGAGCGCGGCACTGTGGAGCGCGGCGAGGTGCCCGAAGCCGGGTGGTTGATCGTCACTGCACTCTACAGGCGGCCCGACGTCACGGCGGTGGCGGAGCGTTCGAAGGCGCTCCATCTGCAGGCCGGAGCGGTCAAGGCCGAGCGTTACCCACGGCTTCAGGCGCGTGCCACCTACATCCGTTCCGACGGTGATCCGTTCCTGCCCGAGGAGCTGATCGAAGGCAATGTCGGCGTCACCTGGAACCCCTTTGCCTCGGGCACCCGCAAGCCGCGTCGGGCCGCCCTCGAGGCCGAGCGCGAAGCGATCGAGGCCGACCTCGCCGAGCTGCGCCGGGCGGTCGAGATCGAGGTCAGGGACGCGCTGGCGCGGCTCGAGACCGCGCGTGCCGCGGCCCGGGTCCGCCAGCGCGGCGTCGAGCTGGCGACCGAGACGCTGCGCGTCGAGCGCGAGCGCCACCGCGTCGGCCGCTCGACCACCAACGACCTGCTCGACGCCGAGGCCGACGTCCGCCGCCAGAGCACCTTGAGTGAGCTGGCGCGGCTCGAGATCCTGAACAGCTGGTTCGCCCTCGCCCTGGCGGCGGGAGTGGACGACGTCGACGAGCTTACTGACACTCCGTGAAACAGGACAGAGCTTCCTCGCGACGACAGGTCTTCCGAGCTGGTGGCGCCGAGGTTGCCACCCACCCGGACGGCCCGTGTCGGCGCTGGCAGCGAGGATTCGTCCCCTGCCTGTAGCCCGTGTCGGCGCCGGCAGCGAGAATCGGTGCCGCGTGAATGTTTCGGGCCAGCGCTGGCTCGGGGCACGCGCGGAGGACCACGCGCGGAGGACCACGCGGGGAGGCACAGACCACCTCGGTCAGCCAGCATGTTTCACGCGTGGGCTATATACAATGCCCTATTGTCTGGACTAGGATAGCAATCACAGGCCCTGAAGAAGGGATGTGGGATCCAAAGAGAGGATCAGATCCTAAAGGTGATCTAGGTTCCAAATGAAGGGGATGTAGGTCTGAGGATGGCATGACTGCTGGCGCCGGCATCCGAACCCGCGTATCAGCCGGCCGCATCAAGCCAAAGGAGGTGCGAGGTGAGGAACGAAAGCGATGTGGTCGGAACGACGTTTCTTGTGCTCCTGACGACAGTCCTGATGGGTGCCGGTAGTACTTTCGGACAGCCCAACGATCCTTGCGTGGTCGCCGACAACGGCACCGGCACCGTGACCCTGCCGCCGGAGGGTTGCAAATACTTGTCCGCCGATCAGCTCCACCTGATCGTCGACGGTCTGCCTGTGGGCACTGAGATCAAGGTCCTTGCCGACCACAAAGACTACGTTTGTGGGGCGGGCACGCGCGGTGTTGCATTGCCACCCTGCGTTTGCTTATTCCCGCCTGGTGGCGGCCAAGACGAGTGCTTCGGATCGACCTTGCTGTTGCAACTCCGGGGTACTGGAGCACTCGCTGACTTTCGACGGAACCTCCGCCTATCCGATGTGTCCGTCAGGACTCACACGTACCCACGTACGCCTGGAGATGCTGTCCAGACGTTCGCGAATGAAATGGTCAACCTTCAGACCATACTCACCGGCGATCCCGACTTCGACCTGTTGGTGATCACCGCCGGCACCGCCAACAATCTGCCGAGCTCAGGCCAGACGACGCTGACGCGACAAGGGCCTCCCGGCAGCGACTTCGTGGTCGACAGCTTCTTCGACATGGAATACCGGATCGCTTTCTTCGGTGCCCAGGGTAGCGCCCTCCAAGGGCTCGCGGGCTTCACCACCAGCACGGTGCGGGTGGAGGCGCGCAGCGCGGTGCCGCCCCCGAGTCGGCTGTACACGGTCACAGACGCGAACAGGCTCGCCGTCGTTGACGTCGCCGCGAGCTGTTCGGCGACAATCCTCGGAGAGACCAAGGATTTTGGCGGGGCGGTCCGACGCGTCCGGGGCCTAGCCTACGATCCCTACAAGGCCATCATGTACGGCATGACGAGAGAGGGCGATCTCGTCACCGTGAATCGAACGAGCGGCGTGACGAAGCACGTTCCGCTCGTGCCGCCGCTCGTCGGTGATTTTTGGGGCGGCCTCTCCTTCGACGACACGACCGGTCTCCTCTACACCTCCGATGCCTCCGCCCAACACAACCTGGTCGAGATTGATCCCATCGCGAAGACCAGCACGATCGTCGGCAGCACGGCGTCCGGCGGCACCTTGCTCCAGATCTTGGGACAGGATCTCTATCCCAGCACGGCTCCGGCTCTTCCTCCTACTTTCAACAGCACGCACCCGGCACCCGGGGTTCTGTATGGCAGCAACCGAAACAACCAGAACGTCGCAGTTGTCGATAGGAGTGGCGGAGCCGTGAGCTTTCCCATGGGCACCCAATCGATAGGCGTGAGCAACCCGCAAGCGATCACGTTCCACCCGGCGACAGGTATTCTCTATGCGATCCACGATCATTTTTCTGCGAGCAATAACGCCGCGCTGTCGACCTACGACTTCACGACCGAGATGGCAACCGAGTTATGTGAGCTCCCTTTCGGGATTGTCGAGAGTGTAGGTGGCGGGAACGACACCTACGGCTGGGGCGGGTTGGCCTTTGCACCGGACTGCGGGATTTTTTGTGACGGTTTCGAAAGCGGGGACACCTCGGCTTGGATGTAGGCGGGAATCATGATCAGATCAATAGGTGCCAACTAACCCGGCCGCGGCGATCAATAGGTGCCGGCCAACCCGATCGCAACTCGCTCGAGCGCGCGAGCGAAGCTCGGTGAGCTACGCGCGTCGGCCAGCGGGTCGAACTCCTCTGCGGTTCTGAGGAAAGGCAGGCTCGGAGGAAAGCTGCCCCGGGGGAAGGCCGCTTCGGCTACCTTGCCGAACTTCACCTTCAGCGACGCCTCGCGCAACATCTCCACGAAGTCGGACCTTGGGGTGGTGCTGCCGGCCTCGGTCAGAGCAGAGAAACATGTCGCGCCGAGTGCTGTAGAGTTGGGCGCCCCGCCGCTCTGGAGCTTGCCCATGAAACGTGATGCCCGACTCGTCCCGCTACCGATCCTCGCGATCGTTCTGGCGCTGTGCGCCGTCTCGGCGACGGCTCAGCCGCTCGCCCCGTCGCCGGACTTCGAGAACCCGAGGGGTGCCAAGCCGGGTCGCGGCGACGACGCCTGCGCCGGCGGCGTGATCGTCGACGACGGCACGGCGGAGACCGGCTACGGCTGGGTGCCGAGCGTCATCCGGGGCGAATACCTCCAGCAGTTCCACACCGTCATGTTTCCGACCCGGGCGTTGGAGACGGTGTGCATCTGCTGGCTGCGCACCCGTCCCGACAGCAGCCTTGACTTCGATCTGACCTTCTACGACAGCATCGACGGCCGGCCGGCCCAGGAGCCGTACGCCGTGGTGCCGGCGAGCGTCGAGGTGACGCCGGTGGGCATCACCGAGAGCTTCTTCGAGGTCGACGTCACCGGCGTCGATATCCCGGTCGGCCGTTCCTTCATCGGCGCCCGCTGGGACGCCTCGGTCGACCAGTTCTTCTTCGTCTGCGCCGACTCCAGCGACGAGACCGAGCCGGTCAACGTCTTCTTCCGCGACGAGCAGACTCCCGACGGTATCTGGACGAGCGTCTTCGAGACCCCCGATACGGTTTTCGAAAACCACAAGGCGGTGATGATCCGCGCCACGTCGGACCTGAGGGCACCCATCGACATTCCGGCGCTCGGAGTCGCCGGGCTGGTATTGTTGGCGGTGATTCTGGCGGGATTGGGGATCGTGTTGTCGGCTGGAAGACGCGGCTGAAGCTCGAACGCTTCCGCCTGGGCCGGCCCGGCACTCCGGACAATGTCCGACTCCGAAAGGGCAAGCTGATGACTGACGAGGCGGCGGCCGGGGACCGAACAGCCAGGAATCTGGAGATCGAGAAGCTGCAGGTGACGCTGGACGAGCTCCGTGGGCAGGAGTTCGCCGCGCGCGAGGATGAGGACGGCAAGAAGGCCCGGCAACGGCGGAAGCAGCTGCAGGGAGAGCTGAAGGGGCTCGCGGCGGGAAGAAAGCGAAGCAGTCTGGAGAGGAAGCTGAAGAAGCTCGAGGCCGGGGAGGCGAAGAGGTTCAGGGGAGAGGAGCGGAAGCGGCTGCAGCGGGAGCTGGCCGTGCTCAAAGCCACGGACTCCAACCACAAGATCGGACTGGCGCTGTCGGGAGGAGGCTACCGGGCGAGTCTCTTTCATCTGGGCGCCTTGTGGCGCCTCAACGAGCTCGGGTGGCTGCGGAAACTGGATTACATCACCAGCGTCTCGGGTGGATCGATCGTCGCGGCGTTCCTGGGCACGCGCTGGTCTCAGCTGAACTTTGGCAAGGACGGCGTCGCCGGGAACTTCGGGGACGCGTTCCTGGAGCCCATGCGCGAGATGTTCGCCACCACCATCGACATCCCGACGATCTCGCAAGGTCTGCTCAACCCGTTCGGCTCGGTTCGCGAAAGAGTGAACGGCAAGCGAACAGCCGCCGGCACGGTGGGCCTGCTCGGCGGAGTCGCCGAGTATCTCGGAGGCAGCGTGGGCCGGAGCATCGCCACCAGCCTGGCGCGACCCTTCGCCCCGGTGGTGGCGACCGGCCTGGATGCCGGCGCCGCCGCGTGGGATGCCTTGAACCCGTTTCCGACACCGGCCGAACTGCTGATCGAGACCTACGATCGGCTGTTGTTCCATGGCAAGACGTTGCAGGACCTGCCGGAGCCCAAGAAGAACGTCAACCCGCTGTTCATCCTTTACGCCACCAACATGCAGACCGGCGTCAGCGTGCGGATGTCGCGAGAGCACGTGGCGGACTACCGCCTCGGTGAAGTGAAGAAACCCGACGTTCCGCTGGCGAGGGTGGTGGCGGCGTCGAGCGGCTTCCCGCCCTTCTACTGTCCGGTGGAGCTCGAGATCCCACCCGAGCGTTGGACCCGCGGAAAAGCCAAGCTGTTCGATCGGAAAGGACTGCGAGAGCGCATGGACCTGGGTGACGGTGCCGTCTACGACAACATGGGTCTGACCAAGCTGATGAACAATTGCGAGACCATTCTGGTCAGCGACGCCGGCGATTCGCTCGACGTGCTCGATGCCCTGCCCTTCGAGTGGCTCAGCCAAGCCGTGCGCACGCTCGAAGTGGCGATGGATCAGAGCAACAAGCTGCGCCGGCGCGAGCTGGCCGAAGAGTTCGAGCTCGAGGAAAGAAGAGGGGTCTATTGGGGCATCTCCAAGCCCATCCTCGACGAGAAGCCACGGAGAGCCCCCGAGCATCCTCTGCCATCCGAAGGCCCTGGCGCTGCGCTGCTGAAAGACAGTGAGCGGACCCGCGCGCTCGGCGAGATGAGGACGCGCCTGAACCGGTTTATCGATGAAGAGCAGGAGAGCCTGATCAACTGGGGCTATGCTCTTTCTGACGCCCGCATGCGTCAGTATGTGATCGAGCCCAGTGCGGTCCTCGGTCAAGGCGCATTGCCGTTTCCTGACCGTCTGGTGTAGAGGCTCGCCCCCTCCGCGGCTCCGGACTCGCGATGGTGGTGGATATGACCGCCGTCATGACGAGGGCCGGCCGGCCGTATGCTAAGATCTCGGTCAGGTTTCTTTTCAGCAGCTGGAACATCAGACAGGCTGCGGCGGTAAACAGACTGCAGGTCGGACGACCGTTTGGCCGGTGCCGAGCGGTTTGCGTGGCAGCAAAAGGTGGGTGGATCTCGGATATGTCCGATTGGTCGGATCTCCTCCAGATTCTGGTCAACGGCGTCGACGCGGTGGTCGGCTTGAGCCAGTCCTCGCAGTTGTTCGACGCCGAGAACCTGCCGTCCTCACCGGTCGGCGGCACCTTCTGCGTCGAGCTCGAGACCGCCAACGACCTCGGCGACCGCCGGCCGTCGCGCATTCGCGCGCGCCACACCGTGCGGGTGCGGCTGCTCCACCAGCTCGCCTCCGCGGGTCACCTGGCCGGCCAGAAGTCGGCCCTCGACGCGGAGATGGCGGTGGTCGAGGCGCTCCTGGGCACGGACAGCCCACTGGTCGACGCCGCGCGCTACGTGGGCTCGTCGCGCGCCGTCGCCGAAGGCCGGCAATACCTCGTCAGCACTCTCGAGTTCCAGATCGATCAACTTCTGGAGGTCAACTGATGGCAACCCCGAAGAAAGGGGCGGCGAAGAAACGCCCCGCCAGCTCGCGTAAACGTCGTTCCCGGTCGGCGGCCGGAAAAGCAACCACGCCCTCACGGGCCTCGAGAACAAGGAGAGAGATCATGAGCGTCTCGACAATCGTCAAAACCAAGCGCGACGGCACCCTCACCGTGTCGGGCAACCTGGCCGACCAGTCACTGACCGTCGCTTTCGAGGCGGGTGACTTCCAGGTCCAGATTCCCGGACCGGCGGTCAACGTCTTCCTCGACCGCGGCCAGCTCGGGACCACCCCCAGCCTGCGCTACGGCGACGACCAGCCGATCACCGGCTCGTTCACCGCCTACCTGCGGGACCTGACCGACGGCGCCGAGGCGACCCTCGAGGGAATCATCACCAACAGCGGCAAGGCGACCGAGTGGGAGTCCACTCTCGGCGACGGCGCCAAGGTCCAGACCTACAAGATCCTGTGGACGATCGCCGACGACGCCGATCACACATTGGAGCTCGACCACTGCGTGATCACCGGCAGCCTGGGCGAGGGGGATCCGGACACCGTGTCGCTCACCTTCACCAGCTACCAGTCCTACCCCACCGTGGCCTGAGCGGACCGGAGAGCGTCGATGAAGAAACGCGACGTGCCGAAGGAGGTCCCCGATCGGCGACCTTTCTTCGTGGTCGAGATCGAGGATCTCGACCCCCATCACATGCGGATCCCGTCACCCGCCAGGTCGAGCCAGCTGCTCAAGGCCCTGCGCGACGCGCACCTGGAAGAGGGGCTGGAGCTCAACCTCGAGACCGCCGAGGAGTCGCTCGAAGACATCACCGCGCTCCAGGGGGCCGTGATCGGCACCTCCTGGGCACACCGGGAGCTGGAGCTCGAGACCCGCAGAAGGGAGTTCGAGAACCTGCTCGACTACGGCACCGCCGTCTACGAGGAGCTGTGGGACGAGGGCTACACCATGACCCAGACCTCGCAGCTGTGGGCGCGCTGCGTCGAGCGACTGGTCGGCGACTTCATCAGCGAGAAGGAGGTGCTCGACCGCATGGGTTTTACCAAGGGGAGGGCGCCTACGCCTACGCCGCCCTCGACATCGGAGTCCGCTACTGCCGAGACCCCTGGGTCTGGCAACGCCTGAGCCGGGAGCAGCGCTTGGATCTCATGGCGTATTGGCGCATGGAGCAGAAAGCCGCTTCGCGCGTCGCGGACTCCGGCGGCCGCCGCGCGCAAGCGGCGCCGCGCACCTCCCCGAAGCTCGATCCACGAGCACAGCAGGAATGGGCGCGCCGCACGGGCAGCCCACGAGGAGCCATCGACTGGTGGCTCGATCGCGATAACTGAGGATCGTCTTGGCCGAGAAGCTTTCGCTCTCCGACGTCGCCGGGCTCGACAAGGCCCTGAAAGCGGTCGAGAAGTCCCTCGGCCAGCTGCAGGGCACGGCCACCGGCGCCGCCGCGGCGCTCGAAGGCCTGGCGGGCGTCCAGCAACAGGTCGTCGACGTCCAGCTCGACCAGGCGCTCGATTCGGTCAACACCGCCCTCGAAGCCCTGGGAGGCCGTACCGAGGCGGCGAGCGAGGCCATGCAGGCGCTCGCCGAGGGCCAGAAGGAGGTGTCCTCGGCGGAGCTCGAAAAGGAGCTCGAGAAGTCGGCGGATGCGGTCGCGGAGCTGACCGACACGGTCGCGGACGCCGAAGAAGAGGACATCTTCCAGTGGCTCGGCAAGCAGCTGAAGCCGTACCGGGATCAGGCCAACAGGGAGCTCGATGCCCTCGCCGACGACGTCAACGGCACGGTCGAGGAGATCGCTCAGGAGCTCGTCGACGGTCTGCGCAGCGGCGTGGAGGCGAGCGGCGTCCCGCTGGTGGAGCTTGCCGACGGGTTCCGCGACTTCGTCCGCCAGGCCGACGAGGCGATGACCAGCGCCCGCGAGACTGTCTCCGGGGCGATGGAGTCCATCCAGTCGTTCCCCGCGGAGACGGCCGAGCAGTGGCAGGAGGCCGGGGTGCCGCTCAAACAGCTGGGCGTTACCTACCGCAAGTTCCGGGAACGGGTCTCCGAGGAGATGAGCGCGGTCTCCGAATCGATGGGCTCGGTCGCCGGCTCGATCAAGAGCTCGATCGACTCCGCGGCCGGCGCCGTCCAGGGGTTCGGCAACGACGCGGTGGACGCTCTCGGACCGGCGCAGGAGATCTTCGATTCCGCGGGGATCCCGGTCAGCAGCCTGACCGGGAAGGTCGACAAGCTCAAACCGCTGCTCGCCGGCCTGGCGTCACCCGCCGGCGCGGTGGTGGTCGGCTTCGCCGCAGTCACTGCCGGCGCCTACATGACCGGCAAGGCGTTGGTCGACGTGGTGGCCGCCGCCGACGAGCTCTACGCCAACCTGGTGCCGCTGCAGGACATCCAGGGCTTCCAGCCGATCGCGTCGGAAGACCTGAGCGCGATCCAGAACACCAACGCCGCCTTCGCCGGCATGCAGCAGGTCTTCGACCAGCTGGTGGTCACCTTCGCCGCCGAGGTGGCTCCCTACATGGAGCAGGTCGCCAACCTGACCCTGCGCCTGGGGCTTATGTTCCTGGACGCCGTGCGCAATGTCGCGGCCGGCAAGGACATGGTCAAGGAATTCGCCGTCGCCGTGGTGAAGAACTTCGACCTGTTCCTGTTTCCGCCGATCGGCCAGGCGATTCGGCTGCTCGGCCTGCTCGACAGCGCGGTCAGCGGGCTGACCGGTGTCGAGACCCCCCTGGGCGACGTGCTCCAGGCGTACGACGACCTCAAGACCTCGATGGCCGAAAAGGTCGTCGAGGGCACCTTCGGCGCCGCCGGCGACGCTCTGGGATACCTCGACGACGCCACCAAGGATTACGCCGGCACGGCGAACGAGCTGATCGCACACAACCGCGAGAACCTCGCCTCTACCCAGGCCCTGAAGGGCGCCCAGGAGTCGTTGGCCTCGGTGATCGCGGAGATGGCCAAGATCCAGCAGGACTCCAGCGAAGATCAGCGGTCCGAGATGAAGAAGCTCGACGACGAGTACCAGAAGCGAATCGACCGGCTCAAAGAGCTGCGCAAGGAGGCGAAGAACAACGCCGAGGCGGAGAAGCAGTACATCGAGTCGGTCGCTGAGGTGGAGGACTGGCACAAACGCGAGAAGAAGAAGCTGGAAGAGGCCGAGAAAGCGCGCCTGGCGGAGGCGAAGGCCGGACAGCAGGACTACAAGGACTATCTCGCGGACGTCCTGAGCGAGGCGACGGCGCACGAGAGGGACGAGTACACCCTCCGCAAGGAAGCTGCGAAGAAAGCAGCACAAGAGAAGCTCGATGCCCTGAAGGAAGAAACGGAAGCACGCCGCGAGCTCGGCGAGCTCACCGAAGAGGAAATACGAGCTCGCGCCGCCGCCGAGGTAGCGATCCGGGAAGAGCTTCAGGAGGAGCTCAAGGAGATCGACGATGAGGCAAGAAAAGCGCAGAAAGCCAAAGACGAAGAAGAAGCCGAAAGGAAAAAGGAGCAGGCCAAGAAGCTGATCGAGGGTGCCCTGACGTTCGCCGAGACCGTCTCGGACGCCATCGCGGACATTGCCGACATGGAGCTGGAACGGCGGTCGGAGAACATCGAGGAATTGCAGAAGAAGCTCGAGGAGGGTGGAGAGAACCTGACCGCTGCCGAGAAGGCCCAGCTCGAGAAGCGGATCCAGAAAGAGAAGGAAGCTGCACTGTCAGCTTTCCGCGTCAAACAGGCGATGGCGCTGGTCGATCTCGCCATCGCGACCATCGTCGCCTCCATGGCGGCGTTTCAGCTCGGTCCGCTACCCGGGGCGATCGCGTCGGCCGCGTTGATCGCCGCGGGTGCCGTCAGCGCCGCCCAGATCGCCTCCCAACAGCCGCCCCAGTTCTTCCGCGGCGGCATGATCGGCGGCGTCGGCCTGACGCCCGATCAGAGCTACCTGGTGGCCGAGCGCGGCGAGGGGGTGCTGTCGCGCCAGGGAGTGGCGGCGGCCGGCGGGCCCGAGGGCGTGGCATCGCTCAACCGCGGCGGAGGTTCACCGCAGGTGATCGTCGTGCAGCAGGTCTACGGCCACCGCGTGTTCGACGCCTTCGTGCAGGACAACCTGCAGCGCTCCGGGCCCCTGGGCAAGGCCCTGCGCCGTGGCCGCCGGGCGGGGCGTGGGCCGCGCCGCGTGCGGGCGCACAAGGGGTCGCTCTAGGGCCGTCGCCGGGATCGAGGCGCGATGGGCAACGACGTCACCGAAGAGCGGAGCTACCGAGGTCTGCTGATCCCTGACCACCGGCTCGACGCCAACTCCTTCTGGCCGGAGCAGAGCAGCTACGACCAGGCCGGCCCGGGTCCCGGGGTGCCGGTGGCCGAGCGCGACACCGAGATGGTGCTCGAAGCCGTGGGCGGCGAGCCGGAGGGCGACGGCCTCGAGATCCGCACCCTGCGCGGTGGCCACCCCGGCCCGTTCGGAGCGAGCTTCGCCTGGCGCCGGGTCGGCGAGCAGGAGTGGCGCGGTTGGGACGCCCCGCGCGCCGTCTCCGGCTGGGAGAGCTTGATCGGCGTGCCGCAATTCGACGGCTTCCGCCACCCGTGCGCGCTCACCCTGTCCGACGACCGGATCCTGGTGGTCTACGACCACGGCAACGTCCCCGGCTCGAGCCGGGTCCACGCGGGTTTGAGGAGTCTGGACGGCTCCTGGAGCTGGCAAGACGTCTATGGCGAGAAGAAGAACGGCAATCACTCTCTCCACCCTTGTCTGGTCGCCCTGCCGTCCGGGGCGGTGCTGTTGCTCCACCTGGTGCACCGGGAGGCTTCGTCGCAGGTGCGCGTGCACCGCGACGCCTCGGGGGCGGGGGCCTGGGAGTTGGCCAGCCGGTTCGCCCTGACCGCGCCTCTGCTCCGGGACATCCACAGGACCAAGCGGATACGGGCGGCCTATCGAGACGGTGAGATTCTGCTGCTGGTCTGGTCCACCAAGGACGATGGCCGCGAGTACCTGGCGCAGTTCGTCTCCGACGACCTCGGCAGCACCTTCCACTACGTCAGCAGCGTGCGCGGCGGCTTCCCCGACCTGGTGGTCAGCGGCGGCCGTTTCCTGGTCGCCTACATCAATCACAAGACCGGGGCGCCGGTATTCCGGCGCCTGGGCTCCGCCGTCGAACCGCTCGCCCAGGGCCGGGAGAGGAGCTTCGCGGACGTCGCCTCACTGGGTGACGTGGCCGCCGGCCTGGGCCTGGACGTGGAGACCGGCTACGTCCAACAATTCACCCAGGGCGACATGGCGCTGGCTGTCGACGACGACGGCGCCGCCTACGCGCTCTTCGCCAGGCAGGACAGCGGCTCGCTGAGGCCCGGCCTGATGGTGCGGTCGACCGACGGCGGCGAGACCTGGCGGGCGCCGCGGTCCGGGACCGCCGTCGAGGGCGCCTGGTGGAGCACCGAGCACCTGGGGGCCGACAGACCCACCGGCTACTGCGCGACCTTCCAGCGTGGCCGGCTGGTGTTGTTCCACGGCTGGGATCCGAGCGCGCCCTTCAGCCGCTCGCTGTGCGCGCTGTACCTCGGGGGGTATTCCACCGTCACCCTGCCGCCGCTGAGCACCTTCCAGGCCGCCTCCCACCAGGCCGGGTGGACCTGCAACTGGCTGGCCTCCGACCCCCCTGACGAGGGCACCTGGCAGCTGTCCACCGGCTCCCCGACGCCGAGCCACACGATGGAGCACGGACGGCTGAAGCAGCTCACCGGCAGCGGCGAGTCGATCCACTGTTTCCGGGGCGTAGCGAGTAGCCTCGAGCGCGGGTTGATTGTCCGCTTTGCGGTCGACGTGGCGCAGGGCACGGCCTCCGTCGTGCTCCACAACGACACCGCGACGGCTGACGAGCACTACCGGATCGAGATCGAGATCGTGTCGGGGAGGTTGACCGTCCACGACCGGGGCACCACAGTGGCGACCCTCGGCCGGGCCACCGGCGGCGCGGTGCCGCCTCCCGTCGCCACCACCAATCCGACCCGAGTTCTGGCCTCGAACGTCCTGGTCCAGTCGGCGGCCGGCCGCGGTGTTCAGGTGCTCGCCGCGCTGCGCGGCGCCTCGGCTCAGGTCTGGGCTCGCCCCAACGACACCGGCGAAGATCGCCGATGGACGTTGCTGGTCTCCGCCGACGATCTCGGCGGGGGCGCCGCCGAGAAGACCGAGTCCTATGTGCGCTGGGGAAGCGGCGCCAGCTCGGAGGTGTACTGGACCGAGTTTCATCTCAGCTACGGCGCCGACACGGGCACGCAGATCGTCGACGCCACCACCGGCGCCACCGGCCTGTTCGCCCGCGCCTTCCCCACCTCGCCCATGCACGTTGCCGACGGCGTGCGCCTCACGGCGGTGGACGGACCCACTCGGCGAGGCGACACCTGGCGCATCGCCACGGCCTACCGGCATCCGATCCACAATGTCCTGCCGAGCGTCGCGCCCTCGCCGCGCCTGCCCTGGCGCTCGGCCGGTGCCGGCGAAGGAATGAGCATCGCCCTGCATCTGGGCGGTGGCAGCAACCAGCCGAGCTTCCTGGGCTCCGACCTTCTCGGCCTCTACCTCGACGGCATCAACTGGCGTCAGGCCATGCTGCAAGGGCTCGTTGCCGAAAGCTGGCTCGATCTACAGGAGATCCGCGCCTACAGCGAGCTGGTGATGGAGCGTCACGGCAACGTGGTGACGCCCAGCGCCGACGCCGTCGCCTCGGGGCCGTATCTGCACTACGGCGAGCTCGTGGGTGGCAGCCTCGAGCTGGCAGGCGGCATCGTGCGGCGGATTGCCGGTAACACCGAAGGCAGTCTCCTGGCCCGAGGCCAGGGGCGCGTGGCGAGGATTTATCTCGACGGCATCGAGGGCGTCGAGCCGACAGCGTTGCCGTCCGCGCGTATCTGGTACCCGCGGGTGCTGGTGGTCAAGCCGCTGGGCGGACATCGCTACAGTGCCTTCCGGCTGGTGCTCCACCACGGCACGGAGACGGAGGATGTGCCGCCGCCAGCCGCCGGCTATTTCCAGATCGGCACCATGGCGCTGGGGCACGTGGCGCTCTTCGGCTGGGATTCCTCCCGGGGGCGGATCTTGTCGCGGCAGCCCAATGTCGAGCTCACCACCCAGACCGACGGGTCGCGCGGCAGCCGCCGGCTGGGACCGAGCCGGCGCGCCGTCGAGCTGGCCTGGGCCGAAGGGGTGGACGTGACGCCGGTGCAGGGCGAGGGAGCGCCCGACTACGTGCGCAGCTCGTGGTCCTACCTGGGCCAGCCGGCGGCCGCTCGCCACGATACCCCCTACCTGCTCGACGGCCTGCTGGACGCCCTCGACGGCCCTCACACGCCCCTGGTCTACCTGCCCCGCGTACCGCTCGGCGAGCTCCCCGGCAGCGAGGGGGAGCCGGAGGAGGCGGAGGCCCCCGTGCCGTCCCAGCCCGAACCGATGGTCTTCACCTGGCAGCGCGCCCGGGGCGCCATCTACGGCCGGCTGACCTCGCCGGTGCGCCTGGAGAGCGTGCTCGGCGAGGAAGAGTCCTCCGAGGTGATGCGGGTGGCGACGGTGACCATCGAGGAAGAAGTCTGAAGCGATGAGGTCTTGATGGCGACGCCCCTGTCACCCGAGGAATTCCTCGCCGACGAATGGACCTGGCTGCTCGAGGTGCGCTGGGCCGGCCGGGCCTTTCGCTGGTCGGTCGAACCGGTGGAGGCCGTGGACGGCGATGGCGCCCGCTGGACCTACGCCGGTGGCCTGGAAGTGTCTTTTGGCGCCTCGTTCGACCTCTTCCGTGAATCGCCTGGCCACGTCTCGTTGCCTTTCGACCTGGTCTTCCCGGTGGACGTGGCCGCCCTGGTGCAGGCCGGCCACGACCTGGCGGCCGCCACCGGCGAGCTCTCGATGTGGGCGCCCGGACGCCTTTGGGAGCAGCGCCGGGTGGTGCTGGAAGGGCGTCTCACCGCTCCCGAGTACGGCGCCGCGGGTGAGCCGGTGTCGTTCTCGCTGGAAGAGAATCCGTTCGAGGATCGCGCCCTGATTCCCGACGCCCGCGCCCGGGTGACGCTCGCGACCTGGGTCCATCACGACGCCGATGTCCGGGGCCGCTACTACCCCCTGGTCTTCGGCGCGCCGGGGGTGTTCACCGAGCCGCACGGCAGGCTCGGCAAGACCTCGGGATCGCCGGGGCTGCTGGTGGACACGCGCCTGTTCAACAAGGGCGGCACCAGCTACCTGCTGATCGCCGGGCACCGGGTCGCCGCCTCGCACGTGCGGGTGGTCGACTACGACGCCGACGACGGCGAGGGCGCGGCCGCCACCTTCGCCGTCGAGCACGTGCCCGACGGTCTCGGCCGTACCGTCGCGGTGGTCAGGATCGGCAGCCCTGGATCCACCGTCCCGGTCAAGGTGGCGGCAGGTCACGAGTACTGGGTGCGCTGGGAGGGCGACGAAGATCCGGCCGAGACGGCGGGCCTGGTGGGGGACGGCGCGCAGCCGGGATCGGCGGCGTCGGTCAGTCGTGTCGCCCCGGTGCCGATCGACGAGCTGGGCAGCGGATCTTCCGGCAGTGGCGGCGGACAGCTCGGTCTCGAAGACCTGCTGCCGGACGAAGACAACGAGGAGCCTGTCGAGACCATGTTCACGGGCGGGGCGTCGTCGGTGGAGCCGATCACCGACGGCGCTCTGCTCAACCGCCGGCGCGACGGCGCGTTGTTCGGTGCCGGCGAGCTGTTGCGCTACATGCTGGCGCTCAGTACCCTGCGGCTCGACACCGGCCGTTTCGCCGCCATCGAGCCTTTCCTGAATCGCTTTCAAGTATCGGGCTTCCTGGAGGAGCCGGTGAGCCCCTGGGAGTGGCTGGAAGACCAGTTGATCCCGCTGCTGCCGATCTCGATGGCCACCGGCCCCGGGGGTCTCTACCCGATCCTATGGCGCGCCGATGCCGGTGAGAGCGACGCGGTGGCCGAGCTCGTCGCCGGCCCCGACTTGCAGCGCGACGGGCCGGTGTCCTACCCGAGCAAGGACGTGGTCAACGAGATCCGCCTCGACTACGCCGTGCGGGCCGACTCCGGCGACTTCATGCGCTCCGCCACCGTCACCGGCGAAGACGTGGGGACCTTCGACCGATTCACCACCGTCTACTCCCGGGTCTCGCGCCGGCGCTACGGCAAGAAGGAGGAGGCGATGGAGACCGAGATCGTCTATGACACCGCCACCGCCAAGTTGATCCTCTCCTGGCAGGTGCGCGCCCGTGGATTCCCCTGGCGCGAGCTCTCCTACGAGGCCGACCCGCGCCGCTGGGGTTGGTTGACGCGTGGCACGGTGGTCACCCTCACCGACCTTGATCTGCACTTCGAGCGGCAGGTCGCCCTCGTCCGGGATCGTTCGTGGGACGGCCATCATCTCGAGCTCACCTTTCTGCTGCTCGACGACCCGGTGCGAGACCGGCGCCACGAAGCCAGGGTCGGACCCGACTGGATCCCGGCCGCGCGTCGGGCCGCGAGCGAGTGAACGCGATGGCCGACGACTTGACCAGAGAACGTGCCTGCCGGGGACTCCTGATCCCGGACCGCCGGCTCGACGCCTCGGCGCTATGGCCAGAGAAGAGCAGCTACGACCAGGCCGGCCCCCGCCCCGGCATCCCGGTGGCGGAGCGCGATACCGAGATGGCGTTGCGCGCCGAGGGGGAGCAGCCGGCGGGCCACTCGCTCGAGATCCGGACCGTGCGCGGCGGTTTTCCCGAACCCACCGGCGCCGCCTTCGTCTGGCGCCGGCCCGGCGAGCCGTGGCGCGGCTGGGACTTCCCGCGCTCGATCTCCGGGCGCGAGACCATCATCGCCAACAGCAATCCGCGCGGCTACCGGCATCCGCACGCGGTGAGGCTGGCCGACGACACCATGGTCTTGACCCACGAGCACGCGCTCGAGGTGAAACGGCGCCGGGTCATCGTCAGGCGGCGCAACCCCGGCATGCTCACCTGGGCGGCGAGAGAGGTCTACTCGGAGCTGCACGACGGCGATTACCTGCATCCATGTCTGCTGGCCCTGCCGTCCGGCGATCTGCTGCTCTTCCACTGGGACCACGGCCTCAGCTGGACTCCCCGGGTGCGGGTGCACCGCGACGAGGGCGCCGAGGGCTCCTGGGAGGTGTTGACCGAGTCGGCACTCTCCGTGCCCTTCGGCGCCGCCACCGAGGGCCGGCGGCTGCGGGCGGCCTTCCTCGACGAACAGTTGCTGCTGATCGTGTCGCTGGCCTCGGACGACATGTACGTCTACCAGTACGCGTCCGACGACTACGGCAGCACTTTCCACGGCGTCGGCAGCTTCGAGGGCGCCTTCCCCGACCTGGCGGTGGTCGACGGCCGGTTCCTGCTGGGCTACGTCGACGCGGAGAACGGCGCGCCCGTCTTCCGGCACTCCGAGTCCGCCTTCGAGCCGTTCGGCAACTCCCCCGCGAAGAGCTTCACCGACTTCGCTTTCATGCCCGACGTGGCGGCGGGCCAGGGCCCGGCCGGCGGCGAATTCACCGACGGCGACATGGCCCTGGCGGTGGACGACGACGGCTCCGTCTACGCGCTGTTCACCGATCACGGTGCCCTGGATCGGCATGCACAGGTGGTGCGGTCCGCCGACGGCGGCCGCAACTGGCGGGCGCCGGATTCCGAAGAAGTCGAGAAAGGCGTCTGGTGGCGCACCGGTTCCGCGGATTGCCCGGCGCCGATCGGCTACTGCGCCGTCGCCTGCGGCGGCCGCCTGGTGGTGTTCCACAATGGCAGCGGCGGCTTGCGTGCGCGCTCGATCGGCGCCCTCTACCTGGGCGGCTACACCACCGTTCCGCTGCCGGCGCTCGACTCCTACCAGGCGCCGGTCCGCCAGGCGGGCTGGCGCCAGAACTGGTTTCCCTTCGACCTCCCGGACAAGGGACCCTGGACCCCGCAGAGCAGCGGCGGCGGGGTGCCCGCGCCCTGGATCATGGGCAACAGTCTCGGCGACCATCTGCGCTTGAATCCCAACGACGGTCAGACGCTCTCGTATCGCCAGGAGATGACCAGCGACGACGACCAGGGTCTGATCGTGCGTTTCGCTGTGGAGGTCTTGTGGGGCCACGCCCGGGTGACCCTGCACCACGAATCGGGCGGAGTGAAGTCTCGGATCGAGATCGAGATCGGCAGCGATCGCCTCACCATCTTCGACCTGGGGACCCTGGCGGACGCGGGGGGCGTGGCGCAGCAGCTGCTGGCCGAGCGCCGCAAGCTGGTCGACGACCTCGCCTTCGATCCGGCGACTCCGGATCGAGGCCTCCAGATCATGGCCGCGCTGCGCGGTAGCTCGGCGGCGGTGTGGTATCGCCCCAACCACGCCACGACCGACCACCGGTGGACAGAGCTGGTGGTCGCGGACGACCTCGGCGACACCGTCGCCTCGGCCGGCGATTCGTTCCTCGAGTGGGGGGCCGTCGGCCGGGCGAACACTCTGTGGTTCGAATTCCACGCCAGTTGGGGTAGCGAAACGGGCGTACAGCTCGCCGGCGGCATCGAGGAACCGGAGGACCTCTTCCCGCGCGCCTATTCCCCGCGCGCCGCCTACGTCGCCGACGGCGTGCGCGTCGCCGCCGTCGACGGCCCCACCCGGCAGGGCGATAGCTGGCGCATCGAGACGGCCTACGAGTACCCGATCCACGACGCCCTGCCGAGCGTCGCGCCGTCGCCCCGCCGGCCCTGGCGCTCGTCCAAGGCCACCCGCGGCATGAGCATCGGTCTGCGCCTGGGTGGTGCCGGCGAGAGCCTGCTGGGCTCCGATCTTCTGGGCCTCTATCTCGACTGCATCAACTGGCGCGAGGGGACGCTGCAGGGCTTCCGCGCCGGCGTCTGGCAGCACCTGCTCGACTTCGAGGCAACCAGCGAGTGCATGATGAGGCGGTTGGGGACGACGGTCGTGCCCACCGACGGTGCCGGGCGGTCGGGCCCCTATTTGCAGTACGGAGAGCTCGCGGGCGGTACCCTGGAGTTCGTCGATTCGAAGATCCTGCGCCCGATCGTCGGCAATACCGAGGGCAACCTGATGGCCTTCGGCGAGGGCCGGACGGCGACCATCCACCTGGGCGAGCTGAGTGGCCTCGAGTCGCCCCAGGAGCAGTTGATGCGCGTCTGGTATCCGCGGGTCCTCGTTCTCGAGCCTCTACTGGGCAAGGAATACGAGGGTTTCCGACTGGTGCTGCACAAGAACGCGGGCACCCCGGCGCCGCGCGCGGGCTACTACCAGATCGGCGTCCTCGCCCTTGGGCACGTGGCGCTCTTCGGCTGGGACTACTCGCGCGGTCGCATCCTGTCACGCGAGGCCAACGTCGACCTGAAGACCTTCGCCGACGGCGCCCGGCGCAGCCGCCGGCGCGGCCCGAGTCGCCGCAGCGTGGAGTTCGCCTGGGCAGAAGGGGTGGACGTCAGCCCGGCGCAGGGCGAGGGCGCGCCCGACTACCTGCGCGGCGCGCTCGCCACCGGCGCCGAGCCGGTCGCCGCCCGCCACGACACGCCCTTTCTCGTCGACGGCCTGGTCGACGCCCTCGACGGGCCGCACCGTCCCCTGGTGTATCTGCCCCGGATCGACACGGGGGCGGCGCCGGTCGCCAAGGCCCTCGGCCCGGTGACGATCCCGCCCGGCCCGAAGCCCCCGCCGGCGACGCCGGAGAACGTCCACACCTGGCAACGCGCCCGCGGCGCCATCTACGGCCGTCTGACCTCGCCGGTGCGGCTCGAGAACGTGCTCGGCGAAGAAGAGTCCGGCGAGGTGCTGCGGGTGGCGAACGTGACGATCGAAGAAGAGGTCTGAGCACCGAGCGGCTGGAGCAGGAGCCGCGCTCCTGAAAGACAGTCAGCGGACCCGCGCGCTCGGCGAGATGAGGACGCGGCTGAATCGGTTTTCCGATGAAGAGCAGGAAAGCCTGATCAACTGGGGCTATGCCCCCGCGGACGCCCGCATGCGTCAATATGTGATCGAGCCCGGCGCGGTCCTCAGTCAGGGCGAATTGCCGTTTCCAGGCCGTCTCGTGTAGAGCCCGGAGCCATCAGCTGCCGGATTCGGCTGGCTCGTCGTTGTCGGAGTCGTCGGCGATGAAGACGCGCCCCTCCCATCCGCCGGGTTGGCGCGACGAGATCTCGAGGTCCGCGAGATCCAGCCCGTTCATCGACGAGAGCGCCTCGACTTCCTCCCGGCGGGCTGCCGCGCGCACCACCTCACGGAAGGCCTCGTCGACTGTCTCCCTGACCGCCCTGGTCGCCAGGATCCTCCGTCGGAAACCTCGGGGTCCGCCGCTCCTCAGCGCCCGGACTCGTCGTCGCCGCTCTCCTCCTCCTCCCGCTCCGGTGGCGACCAGAAGCCGGGGTTGTCCGGTGCCGCGGCAGCCAGCTGGGAGCCGTAGAGGGCAGCGTTGAAGACGATGCGGAAGGTGCCGAAGGGCTGGGCGCGCCACTGGGGGCGCATGGCCAGGAGGACGACGTGGCCGTCGCCGTGGTGGACGTCGAGCGCGCTGGCATAGCCCTGGAGGTGCTCTTCGCCCAGCAGGTAGCCCGAGAGCAGGGGAGAGCCGGCGTCGGCGTACTTGGCGAGCACGGCGCCCTCGAAATCGCCTGGAACGGTGAAGACCGGGCTGCGGTCGACGAAGATCTTGGCCCGCTCGGGCATGCCGCTCATCACCGGGTGCGACGTGTCGACGATCATCTCGACGATCGAGCCGCCCATGAAGAAGTCGGTCTTGTCAAGATCGGCGACGATGTTCTCGACCGGCAGGTGCAGCTGCTCGACGGCGAAGAGCGTGCCGCGGTTCCAGGTCACCAGCGTGCCGCCGGCACGCACGAAGGCGTCGAGCGCGCGGACGCCCCGGGGGCCGATGCCGCCGGCATAGCGCGGGGGCACCTTGCCCTTGGCGTGGCCACGGAGGATCTCGCCTGAGGGGATGTCGGGGATCAGGATGACGTCGAAGCGGGAGCGCAGGTCGCCGGCCACCATCTCGGCGTTATAGACGTTGGCGAAGTCGAAGTCGTAGCGCTCCAGCAGCCAGCGGGTCCAGCCCTCGTCCATGCTCGGGTCCCACGGGCGGTAGAGGCCGATCCTCGGACGGGCGAGCCGCTGGCCTCCTGCTGGACCCCGTTCGGCCTGGAGCGCCAGGTCCTTCACCAGCGTGTCCACGTCGCCGAGGCCGGTGATCGCGTAGCGGCCGTCGCGTATGAAGGACACCTTGCCGCCGGCGGCCCAGGTCCGGTTCAGCGCCCGGAAGCTGTTGTTTTGCGCCGGATCGACGACGAGCGCCGCGCCCGAGCCGCTGGCGTGGCCCGCCGGCGGACGGATCGCCGCGGCCACGGCGTGACTGTCGAAGCCGACGCCCAGCGGGCTGTCGAAGGTCGCGGCGTCGGCGACGTCGGAGTCCCAGGGTAAAGCGGTGCCGGTCACCGGCTCGAGAGCCCGGCGGATCGGCTCGTCCAGCGGCGAGGTGGCGGCGACCACGCGGACATCCATCTGGAAGGGCAGTGTCCAGCCGGCGACGTCGTAGGGCTGGTCGGGCGGGCCTTCCGGGTACTCGCGCAGGTCCGGATAGCTCTGCACCGCGAACAGCTGGCGCACGAAGTTGGCGAACGGCTGATCCATGGGGATCACCCAGGTGCCCTCGGAGTAGTCTTGTCCCTCGAAGGTCGCGGCGCCTGTCAAGCGCGAGATCTCGACGCCGTTGAACGCCAGGCGCCGCAGCAGCTCGACGGCGGCCACCGGATCGCGTTGGCTCCGCGGCACGAAGTAGGCGAAGGGCGGCTCGCGCCGGTGTCCGGCGATCACGTCGCGGCCGGCCTGGTAGCGGTTGTAGAGCAGGTCGGTTTTGTACTTGGCGGCGACGTCGAGCACCGAGATCGAGGCCGTCAGCATGTAGTCGACGGCGTCGCGCAGGCGCCACCAACCGCCCTCCCAGGGGCTGGCGTAGAGCGAGCGGGGACGCAGGTCGCGCTCGCCCCCGGGGAAGTCGTCGATGGTGTAGAAGTGCGGCGTGGCGTAGCGGTAGAGGCCGGTCTCGGTGAGAAGCGCGGCGACGTTGTGGAAGTTGTTGGCGTGGTCGAGAAAGCCGGGGTACCAGTTGTCGAAGCCGGTGCCCATGTGCATCGCTCCATCCTGGCCGCGCTCCTCGAGCGCCTGCGCCATCGACATACCCACCAGGTTGACGGTGCGCCACATCAGGGGGTGCACGAACTCCGACACCGGCTCGGCGAAGGGCGGGATCCAGATGCGGCTGGGAAAGGGCGAGGTCTGGTGGTGGTTGTAGAGGATCTGGGGTTCCCACTCGCGGACCACCCGGGTGGCGACGCGCGACTCGAGCGTGTTGAGCATGTAGCCGTCGCGGTTGTTGTCGTGGCCGACGTACTTCTGGTAGAGCCGGGGCAGGGGGGCGACCTCGTACTGGGTTTTCAGGTTGGAGCGGTACCAGTCGACGACGATGTTCTGGCCGTCGGGGTTGATCGACGGCCACAGCAGCAGCACGACGTCGTCGAGGATGGCGAGGATCTCGGGATCCTCGGTCTCGGTGGCCAGGTCGTAGGCGAGCTGGATGGTGTGCTGGGCGTGGGCCACCTCGGTGGCGTGGAGGCCGCCGTCGATGTGCACCACCGCCTTGCCGTCGCGGGCCAGGCGACGGGCCTCTTCACCGCTCAGGCCCTCGGGGTGGGCCAGGCGCTGGGCGGTCGCGCGAATCTCGTCGAGATTGGCGAGGTTCTCGGGCGAGGAGATGATCGCCAGGTACCAGTCGAGCCCGAACGAGGTCTCGCCGACGCGTACCAGCTCGACGCGGTCACTGGCCGCCGCCAGCTGCCGGAAGTAGGCGATCGACTCGTCGTAGGTGGCGAGGAAGAAGTCGTCGCCGACACGGGCGCCGAGCACCGACTCGGGCGTCGGGGTCTCGGCGTGGGCCGTGGCGGTGCCGAGCGCGGCGAGCGCCGCGCAGAATAGGAGAGAACGAATCGCGTGCATGGTGGGTCGAGGCTAACAAGACGCCGCCGGCGGCCGGCCACCAGTGGCACCCGAGCGCGAGCCCGGATCAGGCCAGCGCGTCGGCTTTGGTCGCGAGCTCGAAATCGAGACGGGAGAGGCCGCCGGCGTCGTGGGTCGTCAGATCGATCGACACCCGGTTGTAGACGTTGAACCACTCCGGGTGGTGCCCCATGCCCTCGGCGACGAGCGCCAGCTTGGTCATGAAGCCGAAAGCCTCCACGAAGTTGCCGAACACGTACTCCTTGTGCAGTTTGCCGTTCCTGATCGACCAGTCGTCGAGCCGGCTGATGCGCTGCTCGACGTCTTCCGGGGGGAGCTTCTCGATGGCCATCTCTTCCTCTCTTCTCGGGTTGCGTGGAACGGCGACAGATTAGCAGAACCTGGGCGCCCGCTCCCGTGCGACCGTATATCCTCCGAAGAGAGATCCCGCCGCCGAGTCACCGAGTCCTCCTGACCACCGTGTCCATCACCCGCCTCCGAGCTCTGCTCGCCCTCCTGCTCCTCGCCCTGCCGTTGCCGGCCCAGGAGCCGCTCGACCCGGAGTCGGGCCTGGTCTTCTCGCTCACCGAGCTGGTGGTCGAGCCGGTGGAGCTCGAGAACGGCTGGCTGGAGCTCACGCCGCTCGCCGAAGGCCCCCCTGCTTCGCTGGTACGCCTGGAGGACCGCTCGACCGAGGACGGCGAGCTGCGGCTGGAGCCTGGCGTGCCGGCCGGCGCCGCGATGCTGTGCACCGGCGGCAAGCCGTGGGCGGTGCTGTGCGAGCAGGTCTTCGTCGAGGGCTCGGCCTGGGTCGAACCAGGACAGTCGGCGGACGTGGCGGTGCGGTTCGAGCCGGGGATCGCGGTCAAGGGCCGCTATCAGCTCGACAGCCGGCCGATTGTGGGCGCTCGGGTGGCCGTCGTGCCGGCAGGGCTGCAGACCGGCCGAGGCTTCACCATGCCGCTGGGTGTCCAGGGAAGGGGCACCGGCCCCGGCACCGTGGTGCGCGAGATTCTGAGCGACGAGGACGGGCGATTCCTGCTGCCGCGACTGGCTTCGGGCGAATACTTCCTGGAGACGCTCCTGCCCTCCGGCCGCCTGCACCGCACCGAGCCCTTCGAGCTTCCGGGCCGTGACGCCGCGCGTCGTCAGGCAGCCGTGCCCGACGCCATGTTCGTGGTGTGGGATCTTGGCGAGATCGACGTTGCCGACGGTTTGACGGTCTCGTTCCAGGTGACCGACGCCGCCGGCTCGCCGCTGCCCGGGGCCCGGGTCGCCGCGCGCCAGGGCGACACGCCGGAGACCCTGCTCGACTTCGAGGCCACTGCCGACCGTGAGGGCCAGGCCCATCTGAGCGGCTTCTCGGCCGAGCACGGCGCCCACGTCAGCTGCCGCATGCCGGGCTACCGCACCCACACTCGCCAGCACCAGCAGCTGCCGGTGCTGGTCACCTGCGCACTCGAGCCGCTGGCGGCCGTGCGCGGGGAGGTGATCGGCCTCGACGCGCTGCCGGTGGCCGGGGCCATGGTCTCTGTCGAGGCGATGCCGGAGGACGAGCCGCGGGTGGCCGCCGCGACGCGCGAGGCGGTGGAGGTGGGCGTCACCGGCCGCTACAACCTGCGCGACCTGGCCGCGGGCGAATACCGGTTGACCGCCGCGGCGCCGGGCTTCACGGTCGAGCACCGGACCCTCACGGTCGAGCCCGGTGAGCGGCTCGAGCTCGAGACCATCGTCCTGCTGCCGGGCCGGGAGATCGAGGGCCGGGTGGTCGACGCCGAAACCGGCGAGGGTATCGAACAGGTCGAGATCCGGGCGGCCGCACCGCCCGGCGCCGTGTCGACGGTGACCGGCGAGGGCGGCGCCTTCATACTCGCCACCGGCACGGACGAGGATCTGGTGCTGCGACTCGAGGCGCTCGAGCACGCCACGCGCGAGGTCACCGTCGCCGCCGAGCGGCTGGCGGAGCGCGAGCCGCTTCGTTTCGAGATGGCCCGAGCGGGCTGGATCCGAGCCGTGGTGTGGGACGAGGCGACCGACCTGCCGTGCCAGGGCTGCCGGCTGGTGGTGCGCCCAGGGGGCGAAGAGATCGTCACCGACGGCTACGGCGTGGCGCTTTCAGAACCTCTTGCCGCGGGGATCTACCGCGTGCACCGACCACGCGTCAGCCATCTCGGATCGAAGGTGGTGGAGCGCGACGACGCCGAGATGCGCCAGGTTCGGGTACCACGAGGCAAGGCGGCGACGGTGCGGTTCGGCGAGCGTCGGAGCAGCGTCCGGGTGCGCTTCGAGCCGTCTCCCGGCGCCGGCACCTCGCTCGTTGCGCGCACGACCTGGCGCGCCGAGCGGAGCGTTCGCGAGGCGGACGGAGATTTCGCCGTTCGCCACCGGCGGGGTGAGAGTCTGAATCTCTACCTCGTTTGGTACGACCCGGCCGCCGGTGCCGAAACGCAAGTTCGCCAGGCGACCCTGCCGGGCGACTACGACGCCGCCGATCTCGTGTTGCCTTTGCCCTCGGCGAACGTCCGGGGCCGGGCGTCGAGTGCAGGGCAAGCGCTCGTGGGCGAGACCGTTCGACTCGTGTCCCTGGCGCACGCGGTTCACGCTTCGGCCCGCACCCGCCCCGACGGCTCCTTTGCCTTCCCGCATCTGCCACCAGGCGTCTACAACGTGGTGATCGGCGAGCGCAACGTCCGTGTCTTCAGCCTGCGCGACCGCCAGTCGCTCGACCTCGGTCACTTCGAGCTGTTCCCAGGGAGCTTTTGATAGGTTCCACTGCCTTGTAAGGTTCGAGTGCCATGGCGGCCCCCACAAACGATCCCTGGTTCGCGTTTCTCGAGCCGCGTCCGCGTGCACGGATGCGCCTGTTCTGTTTTCCGTTCGCCGGCGGTGGCGCCCAGGCCTACCGGACCTGGCCCACCGAGATGCCGGAGGAGATCGAGGTCTTGCCGGTGCAGCTGCCGGGGCGCGAACGGCGGCTGCGCGAGATGCCCTTCGTGCGCATGGAGCCGCTGATCGATGCTCTGGCGCGGGTCCTCGACCCCTACCTCGACCTGCCATTCGCCATCTTCGGACACAGCATGGGGGGCGCGATCGGCTACGAGGTGGCTCGGCGGCTCGTGAGCGACCGCGGTCTGTCGCCTGTCCACCTCCTGGTCTCCGCTCGCCACGCTCCCCACAAGACGCCCGAGGACAAGGCGGACTACGCGTTGCCGGACGCCGAGTTGGTGGAGCGGCTGCGGGAAATGAACGGTACCCCGGCCGAGGTGCTCGAGCATCCGGAATTGATGGCTCTGATGCTGCCGTTGATCCGGGCCGACTTCGAGCTCAACGACACTTATCGAGCCGTCGACCGGCCGCCGCTCGAGTGTCCCGTGACCGCCTTCGGTGGCCTGCGGGACAAGGAGGTCACGCAGCGGGATCTCGAGGCGTGGAGGGAAGTGACGACCGGCAGCTTCGAGCTGCGCATGTTCCCCGGCGACCACTTCTACCTGCACGAAGACCGGGATCGGCTGACCCGCCTGGTGGCCCAGGCGCTGTTGCGCCGGCTCGAACACTGAGCCCGGCGCGCGCTCTCGGAAGCGCGCCGGCATCCGCGACGCCGGCCGGGAATCGTAATGTGATTCGTAATGGTGTTCGTAATGGCGGCTGCGTACTCTCATCTCTACACGAAGGGTCGGCGGTCCACTACAACGCAAACACCAGGAGATTTGTTTATGCTCATGAAGAAACATGCATGGTACGGGTTTGTCGCGATTCTGCTTCTTGCCGGCACGACGACGCCGGCCTCTGCGGCGGGATTCTCGACCATTGTCGGTAGCTGGCAAGCGCTCTCCACGCTCGATACCGGGGAGGAGGCTCCAGGCCTCTTCACCTTCTCGATCGATCGAACCTGGATTTCCACCGGCAACGACGCGGCCTTCTCCAACGGCCACGGCGCCTGGAAGCGCACCGGGCCGCGGACCTTCACGGCCAAGAACAAGGCGTTCATCCTGGACGAGGCCGGTGGCGTCAGTCTGGTATTGACCAACCACACCGACCTGGAGGTCTCAGCGGACGGCAAGAGCTTCACGGCCGTCTTCACGACCGAGGTCAGCCTGCTCGACGGTACGGTGATCGATTCCTTCTCCGGCACTTCGACCGGGACCAGGATTACCGCCAACTGATCGCCATGGTGGCGAAGAACGGGCCGGCCCACCCCTTCCGACCGCCGTGGCGGTCGGCTCGCCTCTTCGCCACTACTCAGTCCGACGTGTGTTACAGTCGCGACGTCATCTACTTCGGCGCGGTCTTTGAGCGCTGATTTGCCGCATGAGACTGAAATCTGGAGCGACGAGCGTCGAGCTCGAGGGTAGGGAGGGCATTGTGCGTCGGCGAACGCGGGCCTGTCCTATTGCGCGAAGCGCCGCGTGCGCGCTCCTGACGATCCTCTGCGGGACACTCTTCATGGCGGCGGCGCCGTCGGCCGCCATGACCGAGCTGAAGGTGCAGGTCGTCGGTGACGCCGCGCAGGCCGATCCCGTCACGGTCACCCTGGCGGCGCCAGACGGCACCACGGCGACCTTCGAAGACGAAGACGGCGACGGCGTGATCGCCGTCAGCCCCGAGGGGCCCGCCGGCAACTACCGGGTCACCATCGCCCGCGGCGAGGCCAGCGTCACGCGCACCGTGACCCTACTCGACGGCGGCGAGGTCTCCCTGACCTGGAGCGCGGGCGATCAGGTCGAGGTCACCTACAGCGGGAGCCTGCGGTCCGAGGAGGAGATCACCGTCACCGCCCGCAAGCGCGAGGAGAGCCTGCAGGCGATTCCGATCGCGATCACCGCTTTCACGCCGGAGGCGCTCGAAGCGCGTTCCATGCGCGACCTCTCGGACATCGGCGATTCCACTCCCAACGTCGACTTCAGCATCGGCAACGGCCTCGGCGGCGGCACCTCGGAGGCCACGGTCTACATCCGCGGCATCGGCCAGATCGACACCGCTCTCTTCACCGACCCAGGCGTCGGTATCTACGTCGACGGCGTCTACCTGGCGCGTGCCTCGGGCAGCGTGCTCGATCTTCTGGACCTCGAACGGATTGAGATCTTGCGCGGTTCGCAGGGCACCTACTTCGGCAAGAACACCACCGGTGGCGCCATCAGCCTGATCACCCGCAAGCCGAGCGCGGAGAAGCTCTTCGACCTCGAGCTCACAGTCGGTGAGCTCGACAGGATCGACGGCATCCTGCGGGCAGGCGGTGCCCTGACGGAGAGCGTCTTCGCGTCGGTGACGGCGGCGGCCACCAACCGCGACGGCTTCGCCGAGTCGCTCGAGACCGGCGAGCTCTACGACGACGACGATCGCCAATCGATCCGTGGTGCGTTGCGCTGGCTGGCGTCCGAGAGTGTGGTGTTCGATCTTTCCGCGGAGATCACGCGGGAAAGAGAAGCGGCGGCGAACCAGGCCTTCATCGCCTTCGAAAACACGCCGCTCATCGATTTCTATAACGGTGCCATTGTGGGCGCCGGGCTTCCGGGGCTCGAGAGCTACATCAGCGACGATCCGCGCCTGAGCTGGGCCACCGCGCCCAACCAGCACGACGGCGACGTCGGCGGCGTGACCGCGACCGTGACCTGGAGCGCCGGAGCTGTGGACCTGACCTCGATCACTGCCTACCGGGAGATCGAGTTCGACGTTGCCGGCGACGGCGACGGCTCTCCCCTCACCCTGGCGCAGCGGAGCTTCCTCCAGAGGCAGGATCAGATCAGCCAGGAGATGCACCTCGCCGGCGGCGCCGCGGACGACCGGTTGCGTTGGCTCGTCGGCGGCCTCTACTTCACCGAATCGTCGAACGAGGACAGCCTGACGCTGGTCTTCGGCGATCTCTTCGCCGCGCTCGAGGCCGCCCCGGGTCCGATCTACGCGCCGCCGGGACTGCCGAACTTCCTATGCTCGCCGGGCCCACCGCCGCCCGGGCTGCCGTGCTTCGGGGGTGCCGGCAACCCGTTCAACTTTGGTTTCTTCTTCGGCGACGGCGACTTCGAGCGCATCGCGCTCGAGACCACCAGCTGGGCGCTGTTCGGCGAGGGCACCTGGGCGGTGAGCGACAAACTGAGCGCCACGCTCGGGTTGCGCTACACCTTCGAGGAGAAGGAGTTCGATTTCTTCCGCGATCCCGGCGCCTTCGGCGCGCCGGACGTCCGGCTGTTCAACGAAGACGACTGGGACGCCGTCTCGCCTCGTTTCAACTTCGCCTACCAGGCTTCGGAGAACAGCCTTCTCTACCTGTCGGCCGCTCGCGGCTTCAGAAGTGGGGGGTTCAACGGCCGGCCGCAGGACCGGCTGGCGCTGGATTCGTACGATCCGGAAGATGTCTGGACCTATGAAGTCGGCTGGAAGACCGACGCCCTGGACGATCGCCTGAGACTGAACGGCGCCGCTTTCTACAGCGACTATTCGGACATCCAGTTCACCGCCTCGCTCAACGTCGGCGGCATGCCGGTCTTCGTCATCCAGAACGCCGGCAAGGGCGAGGCCACGGGGTTCGAGCTCGAGCTCTCGGCGCGGCCGAATCGGGGGCTCGACCTGGCGCTGGCCGTGGGCTACATCGATACCGAGTACACCGAGCTCGAGAACCTGGCACCGGGCGGGGCGACTCTCGACGGCGTCTTCCCGAAGACTCCGGAGTGGACGTTCGCCTTCTCGCCGCAGTACGCCTTTCCGGTGAAGGGCGGCGGCACGGTCACCCTGCGCGCCGACTACAGCTACCGCGACGATGTGTTCAACGACATCTCCAACACGCCGGCGATCGCGCAGGACGGCTACAGTCTAGTGAACGCCCGCGTCGCCTGGGCGAGCCAGTCCGACGACTGGCAGGTCGCCCTCTTTGGCACCAACCTGGCCGACGAGAGCTACCTCGAGCACGGCTTCTTCGCCGCCGCTTTCGGCTCCTCCCTCGGGGTCTCGGGCCGGCCACGCGAGTGGGGCCTCTCTGTCCGCCGCCGGTTCTAGACTCGTAGATGCGCGGCCCGATCGACTCCCACTGTCACCTCCAGTCGCTCACGCCGGACGAGCGGGAGGCCGCCCTCGACGCCGCCCGCGAGCGCGGCGTGTCGGGATTCCTGGTGCCGGCGATCGAGCTCGACGACGCCGAGTTGCTGCTGGAGCTGTGCCACCGTCACGACGACGTGTGGTGTGCCCTCGGCTGCCACCCCCACCAGGCATCGAGCTGGCGCGATGGTGACGGCGAGCGCTTGCGCGGTCTGCTCGCCGATCCCAAGGCAGTGGCGGTGGGGGAGTGCGGGCTCGACTTCCACTACGATATTTCGCCCCGGGATGTACAGATCCGGGTGATGCGTGAGCAGTGGCAGCTGGCGGTAGAGCTCGATCTGCCCGTGGTGGTGCACAACCGCGAAAGCAACGACGAGATGCTCGAGGTCGCGCGCTCACCGGACTTCGCGGACCTTCGCGCCGACTTCCACTCCTACGCCGGCGGCGTGGAGATGGCACGTGAGCTGCTCGAGCACGGCTTCTATCTCGGCATGTCCGGCATGGTGACCTTTCGCCTCGCCGACAACGTGCGCGAGGTCCTGGAGATCGCGCCAACGGGCCGCTTGTTGGTGGAGACCGACACCCCCTACCTGGCGCCGGTGCCGTATCGCGGCAAGCCCAACCGCCCGGCCTACGTGGTCGAGATTCTGGAAAGGATCGCGCAGGAGATCGGCATCACGGCCCAGGAGGCGGCCGCCGCCACCTGTGAGAACTTCTTCCGTCTGTTCGACCGCGCCGGTTCTGACGAGGCGCTGGGCTCCGTCGTATGACGACCCTCGCACCCACCACCGAAGAGCAGCTCCCGGAGCTGATGACCTGGTTCCCCGACGCGGTCAGCTGTGCCGTCTGGGGCGGCCCCGAGCACCGCTTCCCGTTCACCGAGGCCACCTTCAGGGAAGACATCCACTGGGGCGAGCTGCCCTCCTACTCCCTGATCGACGACGGCGGCGCGCTGCTGGGCTTCGGCCAGTACTACGCGCGCGTCGGGCTGTGTCACCTGGCCCGTCTGGCAATCACGCCGAATCGCCGCGGCGCCGGCCTCGGAGCGCGGCTCGTCCAGGGCCTCTGCCGGGTCGGCTGCGACGACCTCTCCGTCGACGTTTGCTCGCTCTTCGTGATGGCGGACAACACCCCCGCCGTCCGCCTCTACGAGAAGCTCGGCTTCGTCACCATGCCCTACCCGGGAGACTTCTCGCTGCCCGGCACCGTCTATATGGTGGCGCCCGGGGAGATTGTCGCCGAAGCGCCGTGACCGCGATTCCCCGGGCAGTACGTCAGCCCTCGTCTTCTCGGACAGGCTCGACGTCCTCCCAGGTCAGGTTCACGAACACACCGTGCGTGTAGGGTGGATCGGAGTCGTTGGTCGACTGTGCCAGGTCGAACCACAGATCCCAGGCAGCGTCGAGCTCCTCGTCCGTCATGTCTTTCAGGTTGAGGTCGTCGTCGGAGAGCATCTTCATCGATCTGCACTCCCTTCACCAGCTACCGTGACCGGCAGCCAGCGAACAGCGAGATCGCGCAGACGCTCGTGCCCCTCGGGTAGCCGTAGATCTTCGCGCTCCAAACGCCGCACGGCGTCGCGATATGCGGTCGTGGCACGCTCGTAGCGCTCGACTCGCTTTCGGTCCTGCTGTTGGAGCCGATCGATCTCTTCCGCCAACGCGACGACCACCGCCAGCCGGCCTCGCCCGTCGGCCGCGGCGCGCACCGCGGGTCGCTGTGACCCTGCGCCATGCTCGCTTACCAGGTCCAATATTCGGTCCGGATCGGTGGTGAGCTCGATCTCACGCTGCGGCGGCAGCCGCCGCGCGAGCTCGCCGATCACGGGATAGTCCTTGGCGCGCTGGGTCTGCTTCATGAGAATCAGCGACTCGACGTCGACGACAGGAGGATCTCGCTCCGGTTCGGGCTCAGCGAACAACTCGGCCAGCACTTCTGGCGACAAGCGCGGTGGGCGGCTGAAGAAATCGCAGCGCACCCGACGCCCGCTCGCGTCTTTGAACTCGAAGTGACTCGACCAGCCGCCGGCGAGCCAGCGAGGGTCGAGAGGCGCGCCGGCGCGGTATCGAGCGCCGCGCTCGGCGAGGACGTCGCGGATCTTGCGGCAAGCAGCGTCCGTCTCACTCACGATCCAATCGCCGTCCTTGCTCATCATCGCCAGCCGGTACCAGACGACTGCTTGCCCCGAAGCGAGAACGGCGATGCGCTCCGAGGCGTTGAACGCTTCGGTGAGCTCGAAGAAGATGTTTTTGGAAGTGCTCGGCACGGCGACACCGCGTTAGGATGCTGAGAGGATTCTATGCGACGCGAGCTCGGAGCCTTCGAGAGCGCCTTGACGCTGAGCGACGCGCACGCGCCGCTCAATGTGGTCGCGGTGTTGCGGCTGGAAGCAGGGCCGCCGGCCGAGGTCCTCGAGCGTGGCCTGGAAGCGTTGCGGCTTCGCCATCCGTTGCTGCGGGCGCGTATCGCCGCGGAAGGCGGGCGATACTTCTTCGAGCTCCGGCGGGTGCCGGCGATCCCGCTGCGCGTCGTTCCCCGGCCGGACGACGCGGCCTGGGTCGAAGAGACCGAGGCGGAGCTCGACGAGCGGCTGGATTCCGGCCGCGGTCCGTTGCTGCGCTGTGCGTACCTCGCCTCCGACGGCACCGGTGCGTGCGAGATCCTGCTCACGTTCCATCACGCCATCATGGACGCGGCGTCCGCGACGAGCCTGTTCAAAGAGCTGCTCACGGTCTGCGGCGAGCTGGAAGCGGGGCGCGTTCCGGAGAGCGATGAAGCGCCTTTGCTGCCCGCGGTGGAAGACTCGTTCCCGTCCGCGTTCCGGGGCTGGCGACGCCGTCAGGGCGTCGGCCGATTCATGTTGCGGATGCTGGGCGCGGAGGTCGTCGATCGGTGGCGGGCGCGCGGCAGGTGGAACGCGCCGCCCCCCGAGCCGACGCGCAACCGCATCCTGTCGTTCCAGCTCTCCGAGAACGAGACCAGAGCCCTGGTGCGCCGGTCGCGGCGACGGCGCCTGACGCTCCACAGCGTCTTCGACGCCGCCACCCTGCTGGCGGTGGCGAGGCGACTGTACGCGGGCCAGAGCCTGCCGCTGCGCCACCTGGTCTTCGCCAACCTGCGCCCGTATCTGACGCCGCCGGTGGCGGACGAGAACCTGGGCGCCTGCTTCGCGATGCTGCGGTTCACCACCGCGCTCGGTCCGCATCGCGATCTGTGGAAGCTGGCGGCCGAGATCAACGCGCCGGTGCACGCGGCCTCGAAGCGCGGCGCGAAGTACCTCTTCCAGCTCACCAGCGCGGCGGCCATGCGTTTTCTGCTGCGGCGTGACACGGACCGGATGGCGGCCACCGCCATCAGCTACACCGGGCCGGTGCGCTTCGACGCGGCGGCGCCGTACCGCGTCCGCGGTCTCCACGCCTTCGTCTCCAACTTCCGCCTCGGCCCGGAATACACGGCTCAGATTCGGCTCTACGACAGCAAGCTGTGGTGGGATATTCTCTACCTCGAACCCGAGCTGGACTCGCCCGCCGCCCGGCGGCTCGCCGGCGACATCCACGCTCTCCTCACCGCGGACGAGACCACCCCGTGACCACAGACGACGTCGAGATCGATGACATCCGGTCACTGGTGTGCGTGCAGCTCGGGCTCGCTCGCGTGGTTGACGAGGACCACCTGGTGTCCGATCTGGGCGCCGAGTCGGCCGACGTCGTCAACCTGATCGCGGCGGTCGAGGACAAGTACGGCATCGAAATTGCCGAAGACGAGATCCCGGACATCCACACGGTCCGAGACCTCTACGAGCGCGTGCGCGGCCGGCGTTGAGGTGGCCCGGCATGCCGACGCCGCGGTTCGCCACCCTGATCGAGATGCTGGAGGCCCGCGCCCGGCACGCGGGCGGTCGGTCGGCGTTCCGCTTCGGCGGCAGGGATTACACCTTCGCCAAGGTCTGGGAGTCCGCGGAGCGATTCGCCGGGTGCCTGATGGAGCACGGCCTCCGTCCCGGTGACCGCGCGGTCCTGGTGCTGCCCAATGGGGCTGAGTTCTTCACCGCGTTCTACGGCGCGCAGCGGGCGGGCGTGGTCGCGGTGCCGATCTTCCCCGGGTCGGGCGCCGAGCGGGTGCTGGCCCTGGCCGATCTGTGCGGCGCCCGGGCGATCGTCGTCGCCTCGGGTGCGTCAGCGTCGATGCGTGAGCGGCTCGCGGGCCAGACCCCGGCGGCCAACCTCACGGTTCTGGAGGTGGCGGACAGCGACGGCTGCTCCTCGGAGGCAGGCTTTCCAGGTGTCGAGCACGGGGATCTCTGCTACATCCAGTACACCTCGGGATCGACCGGCGATCCCAAGGGCGTCCGGATCACTCACGCCATGGCGCTGGCCAACGTCGAGCAATTGATTGCCGGCATGGCGATCACCGCGGACGAGGTGTTCGTCAGCTGGCTGCCCGTGCACCACGACATGGGGCTGGTGCTCAAGACCATGGTGCCGTTCTTTCTCGGCGCCAGGCTGGTGTTGCTGCCCGCCAGCCTGACCCACGTCCGCCGGTGGCTCGAGGCGATCGAGCGGCACCGCGCGACCTTCACCGCGGCGCCCGACTTTGCCTACCGTCTGTGCCTGCGCCGGATCAAGAACCCGGCGGACTTCGATCTGTCGAGCCTGCGCGTGGCGCTCAACGCCGCGGAGCCGGTGCGCAGGAGGACCGTTGAGGACTTCCACGCCGCTTTCGGTCTCGAAGGCGTGATGGTGCCCGGGTATGGCTTGGCGGAGGCGACGGTGGGCGTCAGCATGTGGCCACCGGGGACGCCGATCGAGGTCGACGACCGCGGCTTCGTGTCGGTGGGCCGCGCCTTCCCCGAGATCGACGTCGCCATCGTCCGCGACGGCGAGCGCGTCAGTGTCGGCGAGGTCGGCGAGATCGTGATCCGTGGCCCGGCGAATACCGCCGGCTACTACCGGAACCCGCGAGCGACCGGCGAGCTGTTCTGGCGCGACGAGTTTCTGCGCACCGGCGATCTCGGCTACCTCGACGCCGATCGCGACCTGTTCGTCGTCGGCCGGGAGAAGAACATCATCATCCACGGCGGCCGCAACGTCGCGCCGCGGGAAGTCGAGGAGATCGTCGACCGGGTGCCTTTCGTGCGCCGCTCGGCGGCGGTGGGAATCGATCGCGGCCGCTTGGAAGGGGAGCAGGTCTACGTCTTCGCCGAGGTCCGGGGCAAGCCTGCCGAGGACGAGCTGCGGGCGATGGCGGTGGGGATCGTGCGGGATGTCCACGGCGCGCTCGGCTTCCGGCCCGGGCGGGTGGTGCTCGTCCGCCCCCGAGCCATTCCGCTGACCGACAACGGCAAGCTGCGGCATCGCGCGCTCCGGGAGCGTTACCTCGACGCTTCCCTGCGCCAACAAGGACGGATCCTGTTCCCGGACTACTGAGCTGTCACATCAGCGAGAAACGCACGCTGAGGTGGAAGTAGACTGGTACCGGCGTGCCGTTCTTCGTTGCCGGCTTGAACCTCCAGCCCGCCACGGTTCTGGCGGCGGATTCCGTAAGCCCCTCGGGCAGACCCTTGAGAATCTTCATGTGGGTCACGTTGCCGTGCACGTCGATGGTGGTCATCAGGATGACGGTCCCCTGGATCCGCGCCTTGCGCGCCTCCTCGGTGTAGGCGGGCTGCGGCGCGTGGATCTTCTCCGGCGGGTGGATGTCTCCGCCCACCTGGAAAGGCCCCTCGCCGAGACCCGAAGGGGAGCCGAAAGCCGCCGGCGGCGCCTCGGGGATGCCGAGGACCAGATCGTCGAGATCCGGCTCGATCTCGGGGGTGACGATCTCGGGATCGACGATCGGTTCGGGGTCGTCGGGGGTCGGGTCCGGGATCGGGATCTTCTTCTTGCGTTTCTCGGGCGGTTTGGGCTGGCCACTGGGCGGCGGCGGCTTGAAGCGAGGCTGCTGGAGGACGAAGACCTTCTGCTCGCGGGTGACGTGGCTCGGCGTCGTCCCGTGGCTGGAGAAGGTGAGCGAGAACATCACACCGTGGAACAGCAGGGCGATCGCCACGGCCCATCTCAGCACCCGTTTCTCCCGCCGGCGTTCGTCGCCCAGCCCCTCGAGGATCGCGTCGGCGAGGCGCATGCGGGGCGTGCCGGGGTCGCGGGAGCGACCGGCTTCGGTGGGCGAATCCGTGCCGTACGAGTCTCTCATTGAGGCGCATCCTGCTCCGCCGCGAGAGAAGGGGTCTGCGAGCGAAAGGCGTCGCCGAGAATCAGCATAGCCCGAGGCCGGACACGAGGCGCCACCCGTCGAGGTAGTCGGCGCCTCTCCGGAGGCGTGTGCAACCGTGGGCTTCTCAGAACGTAGCAAGCATGGAAAGACTCGCCGGCGAGCCGCCGCGCCAGATCCTCGACGCTATGCACTGCTTCACGTTCTCCCAAACGAGTCTGATACGCGTTGTCCTCGCACTGAGCTTGCTGACGGCCGTCTCCCCGGTCGCCGGTGCCGGCTCGCCGGCCGGTGCCCGAGCCACGGTGGTGCCGTTCGAGCTGGTACGCCACAAGATCCTGCTGCCGGTGAGCGTCAACGGCTCGCCGGCCTACGACTTCGTACTGGATACGGGCTCGCCGGTGATGTTGGTGGCCGATCCCGAATTGGCCGCGCCGATGAGGCTCGATCTCGAGAATCACAACATGATGCTGAACGGCGCCGGCAAGGGAAGGCCGCCGGAGGCTTCGATGGCGCGAACGGCCACGGTCGCCATCGAAACCGGGGCGGCGCGCGTCGAGCTTCCCGATCAGCCGATCTTCGTGCTGTCGGAGGATCCCGGATTCGGCAACTACCTGGGAGTCGAGGGCTACGGAATCATCGGCAGGTCGCTGTTCGAGAGCTACGTGGTCGAGATCGACTTCGAGCGTCGGCGGCTCGTGGTCCATGACCAGGAGAGCTACGTCTACCGTGGCAGCGGCGAGGTCGTCCCGATCCGCATCGTCGGCGGCCATCCGCACTGCGACGGCACGGTGGTCCTCCCCGGTGGCGAACGTCGTACGCTCGATCTGGTCGTCGACAGCGGCGCCGGCTCGGCGCTCACCCTGATCGAGAATCCCCGCGAGGGCCTGGCCGCGCCGACGGGCGCCGTGGCGAGACGCATCGGCCGAGGCCTGAACGGCGAGATCCGCGGCGCTTTCGTCCGCCTCGGTCGGCTGGAGCTGGGATCGCTGGAGCTGCCCGGCGTGGTCGCCGCGTTCGCCCCCCGCCGCTCGGGGATCGCGCCGAACGCCCAGGCGAATCTCGGCGCCGAGATCCTGCGCCGCTTCCGGGTGATCTTCGATTACTCGCGTCGGCGGATGATCCTCGAACCCAGCAACACATTCGCGGAGCCGTTCGACATCGACATGAGCGGCCTCGTGCTGCGCGCCGAGGGCCTGGAGCTCGACCAGCTGATCATCGAACAGGTGCGCGAGGGGTCCCCGGCGGCACTGGTCGGGATCGAGGCCGGCGACCGGCTGGTCACTCTCGACGGTCGGCAGATGAACCTCGAAGAGGCTGTCGAGACCCTACGCCAGCGAGATGGCTACCGGATACCGTTGACCGTCGACCGGGCCGGGAAGCTGCTCGAGAAGCAGCTCACCCTCAAGCGCGACATCTGAGCTGGTCCGTCGGTATTGGTCCTGGCAAGGACGGTCTGAATGGTTCTTGGACTGGTGCGCCAGTGTCGATAACCTCGGCCGGCGGAGATGGCACCCAGCGGACATGGCAACCAGAGGAGAATCGAGATGCGGCGACCCAATCCCGACGAATACAACGAGTACTACAGCCTCTACATCAACCAGGTTCCGGAAGGCGACATCCTGGAGATGCTCGCGACCGGCGTCCAGGCCAGCCGGAGGCTGCTCGGCGGGCTGCCGGAGGCTTGGGAGGTCTATCGCTACGAGCCTGGCAAGTGGTCGCTCCGAGAGGTGGTCGGCCACGTGATCGACGTCGAGCGCGTGTTCGGCTACCGCGCCCTGAGTATGGCCCGGTCCGATCCCGCGCACCTGCCGGGCATGGATCAGGATCCATGGGCGGCGTCCTCCAACGCCGGGGACCGTCCGCTGGCGTCGCAGCTCGAGGATCTCGAGCGCGCCCGGGCGTCGAGCATCGCGATGTTCGAGAGCTTCGACGGGGAGACCTGGGACCGGCGCGGCACGGCCAGCGGTTTCGAGTTCACCGTCCGCGCGTTTCCCTACATCCTGGCCGGGCACGAGATCCACCATCTGCGGGTGCTGGAGGAGAGGTACTTGAAGCCGCTGCGCGACGCCGCGGCCTGAGGCCGGCGTCGCCGGGTGCTACACTCCTGAGTCGAGCAACCCGCAAAAGGAGGTCCCCATGTGCCGAAGGTGCCTGATCGCGCTCGTCCTGTTCGTGCTGGCGTCGTCCCCGGCGGTCGCCAAGTCGAAGACCTCCGCCGCCATCGCGGCCGCCAACGCCGCCAAGGCCGGTTTCTCCGAGCGCAACCAGCCCGAGGCCCGATCCGCCGAGGGCGTCGGCGTCGCCAACCGCTCGGTGAAAGCTGTCATCGCCGCCATCGGCCAGAACGGCGGCCTCGCGCTCGAGACCTTTGACGGCGACTGGCTCGGCACCGTCGATCCGCTCGCCATCCCGGAGTTGATCGCCCAGGACAAGACCCGCTTCGGCGGCCGCAAGCGTCTCGAAGCCAGCGACCTTGCAGTCGGCCAGCGGCTCAAGATCGTCTTTCGGGGGAACGGCTCGGAGATCCTGAAGGCGAAGGTGCTGCGCGAGCGCAGCTCGTAGTCGATCGCCAAGGCACGAAATCAGGCGATCCTCACACGTGAGGACGGCCGAACCTTACGATTCGGAGGCTCGCCTCACACGTGAGGACGCTCGAACCTTACGATTCGGAAGCCTGCCTCACCCGTGAGGAGACCGATTTCCCTTCGCCGGATCGGCGTCCTCAGCTCTGAGGCAAGCGATCTGACGCTCTCCGGTCGCTCGCCTCAGCGAAAAGCGAGGCATCCAGGCGACCGGGGTGGCTCTCCTCAGCGCTGAGGAGGGGTCCCGCGGGAGAGAGATCGCGAACCTCACGCGTGAGGAGCCCCCTCGAGAATCTGAAATGGGTCACCTCACGCCTGAGGCGCCCGAATGCGCGCGCGCGACCGCGTCCCTCACACGTGAGGGACGGCACTCGGCCAGAATCGGAGCCTCGCTTTTCGCTGAGGCAAGCGACCCGAGAGTCTCGGGAGCCCTTCTTTTCGCTGAGGCGAGCGACCTGTGTTGTTCGGGTGGCGTCCTCAGCGCTGAGGAGAGCGACCTCTGGCGCGTGGGAGCCTTTCTTTTCGTTGAGGCAAGCGCCCCGCGCGTCTTGGAAGCGTTTCGTTTCGCTGCAGCGCTCGGCGCCGATCACGGAGCGTCATGGCCGAGCGCGTACGGGGCGGGTGGGGCCGAAAGGCTCTCAGGGAAACGCAACTCGAGTTAGCGTTGATGGCTGAAGCCGGTTTCAAGGCCAAACGAGTTACTGCCGCGGGAGATGCTCGTGAGCTCCAGGAATCAGCCGAGAAGGTGGAGGGCCATCTAGGAGAGGAGAGAGCGGACGATCGCATGGTGGATAGTGACTGACGTCACACCACCGCCACACTTTCTCCCCACCATTCCTCATCCCACCACCCGCGGCGCCACACCACGACCTTCTAATGCCTGGCAAGGAGGTCGCGATGAAACAACGAGAGCCCGAAGCCCGCAGCCTGCAAGCCCGATCGTCCGGCCAGTGGCACGAGCACTATGTCCGCAACGCGCGGTCCCGACTCGACGTTCCCTGGGAGCGCGGTGCAGAGATCACACCGGAGGAGAAGGAGGCGATCGGCGAGTCGCTCCAGGCCTGGCAGCTGGGCGAGACGTCGGACGGACGGCATCTGCTGGCCGCCGCGCGACGCTATGCCCGCCGGCAGGACGACCCGCTGTTCGTCGAGGTCGTGCGACTGTTCATCAAGGAGGAGCAGCGGCACGGACGCGAGCTGGGGCGGTTCCTCGATCTGGCGGGCATCGGCCGGGTCAGTCGCAACTGGGGCGACACGATTTTCCGCGCCTTTCGCTACTGCCTGCCGAGCATGGAGATCTGGGTCACGGTGGTGGTGATGGTGGAGACGCTGGCGCTGCTCTACTACCGGGCGGTTCGCGACGCCACGAGCTCGAAGGTGCTGCGCCAGATCTGCGCCCAGATCCTGCGCGACGAGGTGCACCACATCCGCTTCCAGTACGAGCGGTTGGCGATCCTGCACCGGCATCGATCCTGGCCGCTGCTGGCCGCGACGCGTCTGGTGCACCGCGTGCTCTATTCCGGCATCGTGCTGGCTGTTTGGGCCGGTCACCATCGAGCGCTTTCGGCCGGCGGCTACAGCTTCGCCACCTACTGGCAGGCTGCCTGGCTGCGCATGCGATTCGCCTGGCTGCGGATGGATCCGGTGCGGTATTCCTGGAGCGAATCGCTGGTCGAAGCAGAGCCCCAGGCGGAGCTGGCCACGGATCGGTGACAGCCGGCGGTGAATCATCCGCTCGCCGCGCGCGTAGAGAGCGGCATGAGCCGCAAGGGAATCCTGTTCGCCGTCGGTGGGCTGCTGGTCGCGGCCGCCGGCCTCCTGCTCTTCGTCCAGCATCGCGGTGCCCGCAGGCTGGCCGAGGCGCTGGCGCGCTTCGAGTTGGAGATCGGTACGCTCGATCCGTTGGCTCACGCGCCGCCCGATCTGCCGGACGCGGAGAACGCGGCCTTCTGGTTCGGCAAGGGCCACGCGGCTTTGGTTCTTGACGACACCGATCGGGCCGCGCTGACGGATTTCTGGGACAACGACCGCGAGGCCCTGGGGCCCGCGGTCGAGGCCTTCCTGGAACGCAACGGCACGGCCCTCGGGCATTTCCGCCATGCCGGCGAGCTGCGGTTCTCGTCCTGGGGGGTCGGGTATGACACGGGGCCGAATCCGCCGATGCCCGATCTGCTGGAGCAGCTCTGGGTCAAGAAAGTGATCGCCACCGACGCCCGCGCGGCTCTCGCGGCGGGCGACTTGAAGCGCGTGGCGGCCGACGCCCGGGCCCTGGCGTCACTGCACCGGAGTCTCGAGCGTGAGCCGCTATTGATCTTCCAGCTCATCGCCGGAAGCGTCGAGCTGAGCCATCACGATCTCGTCCAGCGGATTCTGCTGAGCGACCTTGGAGATACCGAGCTGCTTCGGGAGCTGGCGGAGCAGCTCGACGCGAGGTCGACTGGCGAGGCGTTGCGGGCGGCGTTCGCCGTCGAGGGCTCGTGGATGAAGAGCACCATCGAGCAGTCCACCGAGGACGCCGGCCCGTTGTGGAAAAGGCTACGTAACGCGCCGGCAAGGGTCTGGGCACCGTACGAGAGCGCAGCGGGCGTCGATCTCTATTACCGTGTGGCCACCGCGGTGGAGCTGCCGGCGACACGGATCGAGACCCATGTGTATTCCGCGCCCAAGTCGACTCCGGTCATGGGGATCATCGCTGAGATGCTGGTCCCCAACCTGATCGACGGGCTCGAGAAGCACCGCGCCACCGTCGCCGCCCGCCGGTTGGCCCGGCTGGCGATCGAGCTGCGCCTGCACGCCCTCGAGCACGGCGACTACCCGGCGAGCCTCGAAGGCTTCCCGGGAGGCGAGCCGAGTGATCCCTATGCTGAGGGCTCGGTGCGGTTCGAGCGCTCGGAGGACGGCACGGTCACCGTGTCCTTCCCCGGCGCCGACGGCTACTGGCAGCGGCGATATTCCCACCCGATGCGCAACAAGCCGATCTTCGTCTGGCGGCTGCCGGGAGGGTTGAGATAATGGCGCCGTGCAAGGCCTCAACCTCATCGCCCTGTCCATCCCGGTCTTCTTCGCACTGATCGGCATCGAGCTCCTGGTCGCACGGCTCCGCGGCGAGAAGCTCTACCGCTTCAACGACTCGATCAACGATCTGAGCTGCGGCATCCTGCAGCAGGCGCTGGGCGTCTTCACCAAGGCGATCGTCTTTGGCGGCTACGTGCTCCTCTTCGAGGCCGGGCACCTGTTCGAGATCTCGGCCACGTCTCCGGTGACCTGGGTGCTGTGCTTTCTCGGGGTCGACTTCTTCTACTACTGGTTCCACCGGGTCAGCCACGAATCGGCGCTGCCCTGGGGCGCCCACGTGGTGCACCACTCGAGCGAGGAATACAACCTGGCCGTCGCCCTGCGCCAGGGTTCCTTCCAGCCGCTGTTCAGCTGGATCTTCTACCTGCCGCTCGCGGTGCTCGGGTTCCCGCCGCTGGTCTTCCTGACTTGTTCGAGCTTGAACACCCTCTACCAGTTCTGGATCCACACCCGCACCATCGGCAAGCTCGGCCCCCTGGAGTGGGTGCTCAACACGCCGTCGCACCACCGGGTCCACCACGGCTGCGACGACAAGTACCTCGACAGGAACTACGCCGGCACGCTGATCGTGTGGGATCGCCTGTTTGGTTCCTTCCAGGAAGAGGAAGAAGAGCCCACCTACGGCATTACGCATCCGCTCAGGAGCTGGAACCCGCTGTGGGCCAACGTGCATTTCTACGCCGATCTCGTGCAGAAGGGCCGCGGAGCCCCGAGCCTGGCTCAGAAGATCAAGGTGTGGTTCGCCCCGCCCGGCTACCGGCCGGAATGGGACTCGCCCTGGCCCCCGGAGAGCGATCACGAGACGCCTTTGACCCACGGCGACGCCGGCAAGTACGACTCGGCGGCGCCGAAGGGTCTCTACGGCTACGTCTGGCTCCAGTTCCTGGTCACCGTGGCGCTGACCGTCTTCCTGCTCTTTCGCGGCAGCGATCTTTCGCTCGCCGAGCGCGTGGCACTGGTCCTGCTGATCGCCTGGACGGCGACCAACCTCGGCGGCATCTTCGATCTCAAGCGCTGGCTGCTGCTTTCGGAGCTTTCACGGCTCGCCGTGTTGTGGGGTCTGGGGGTGCTGTGGGTGGGCCCCGAGGCCCGCCTCGCCGTCGTGGTCGCCGGCGCGCTGGCGGCGGGTGGCTTCGCGTCCTGGCTCCTGCGCTACCGAGGACACCTGGGAGGGGCGGAGCCAGTCACGGAGTGATCAGGTTCAGCTACAGATGAAACCGGGCGCCCTCGAGCTTGGCGCCGAGGAAGATGGCGCCCTCCAGACTCGCGCCTTCCAGGTTGGCCCCCTCCAGATTGGCGCCGTCGAGCTTGGCGCTCCTGAGATCGGCCTTCGAGAGGTCGGCCTGCCGCAGATCGGCCTTCTGGAGATCGGCGCCTTTGAGCTCGGTCCCGGCCAGGCAGGCACCGCGTAGGGCAGCGCCCTCGAGTCGGCCGCCTTCGAGGTTGGCACCGGCGAGATTGGCGCCCTGCAGGCTGGCATCCCTCAGGTCGACGTCCCGGGCAAAGACCTGCTCCAGGTCGGCGCCGTCGAGCTTCGCCGCGCGCAGATCGGCGGCGCGCAGGTTGGCCTTCCGCAGACGGGCGCCCTCGAGGTTGGCATTCCTGAGATCGGCGCGAGCCAGGTGGGAGTCCGCCAGCTGGCAGCCGCCGAGATCGGCCTCGAAGAGATCGGCGGCGCGCAGGTAGGCGTCGTCGAGGTTCGCCTGGCGCAGATTCGCGCGCCGAAGGTTGGAGCGCTTGAAGTAGGCGCCCTTCAGATTGGCGCCCTCGAAGTTGGCGCTCTCCAGGTTGGCGCCGCCGAGCACGGCCTTGGCAAGCTCGGCACCTCCGAGATCCGATCCCTCGAGCTCGAGATCCTCGGGGTCGTTCTCCTCCCGCCACCGGTTCCAGGACTCCGCGCCCTGCTGGAGGACTCTCAATTGTTCGGCATTGGTCATCCAGATCCCCGGCTGTTTCTACCATGAGACGTTGCCGCGACACCACCCAGAAAGCCGATCCTTTGCTGTAGACTGCCGTGGTCGAACAAGAGAGAGATCGCCTGTGGGGATCGCGCCTCCGTGCGATCTCCAACGGCCAACCCACGGAGGCTCGAGATGAAATACGTCGAGATGAAATACGCGGCCTGGACCCTCGCCCTGATGCTGCTCCTTACGGCTGGCGGCCCCAGCCTCTACGCCCACTGCCAGATCCCCTGCGGAATCTACGACGACGAAGCGCGATTCACCCTCATGCTCGAGGACGTGACGACCATCGAGAAGTCGATGAAGCAGATTGCGGAGATCGGCGGTCAGGAGAAGCCGAACTGGAACCAGCTGGCACGGTGGGTCGGTAACAAGGAAGATCATGCCGCCAAGCTGAGCGAGACGGTGACCTACTACTTCATGGCCCAGCGCATCAAGCCGCCGGCGGACCACAACGACGAGAAGGCGCACGCCAAGTACGTCAAAGAGGTCACCCTGCTGCACCAGATGTTGGTGCACTCGATGAAGGCCAAGCAGACCACGGATCTGGAGCACGTCGAGCACCTGCGCTCCCTGATCGGCAAGTTCAAGCACTCCTACATGGGAGAGCACTCGCACTGACGCCGGTCTGATCGGCGCCCTGAACGCTCTCGGACACCACTCGACACAGGAGGCAAGGAATGCGAAGCGCAATTCTCTGGATGAGACCTCTCTGGATGAGACCTCTGTGGATGAGCCTGGCACTGCTCCTGGCCGCCGGTTGTGGCGGCTCGGATGACTACACCGAGCGCATGGCCGAGGAGCACAAAGACGACGCCCCGGTGGCGAGCCCCGCGGCCCGCGTCAAACCGGCGATGCCGGTCGAGACCGAACGGGTTCAATACGCCGATCTCGACGGCGTCCAGGTCACCGGTTTCCTCGCCCGCCCCGCGGGAATCAGGCAGCCGCCCGCCGTGATCGTGATCCACGAATGGTGGGGGCTCAACGAGAACATCGAGTCCATGGCGCGGCAGATCGCCGGGCAGGGCTACCTGGCGCTGGCGGTCGATCTCTACGGCGGCGAGGTGGCGACCGAACCCGACGCGGCGCGGGAGCTGATGACCCAGGCGACCGCCGACCGCAAGTCCCTGCGCAAGAACCTGCGCCAGGCCTACCGTTATCTCAAGAAAGAAGGCGCCCCGAGGATCGGCTCGATCGGCTGGTGCTTCGGTGGCGGCTGGTCGCTCGAGACCGCGCTGATGCTACCGGAGAAGCTCGACGCCGCGGTCGTCTACTACGGCAAGGTGGTCACCAAGAAAGACCGCCTGAACACTTTGACGACGCCCATCCTGGGTCACTTCGGCAGCGAGGACAAAGGCATCCCGCTGACCCGCGTCCGCGAGCTGGACAGCCGCCTGCGCGAGCTCGGCAAGGACGCCCAGATCCACGTCTACGAGGGTGCCGACCACGCCTTCGCCAACCCCTCGGGTACCCGCTACGACAAGGAGGCGGCGGAGCAGGCCTGGGTGAGGACGCTCGCCTTCTTCAAAGAGAAGCTGGCCGGCTGATCCGGGCCGCTCCGACATCGGCGAGCGTACCGGGCGAGGCTCGGAGCTCGCGATCCCGCTGCCGGTTCGCCATCTCGTGACCGAGAAAGAAGACCCCGCGGAAGAGGGTTGACAAACGGCACTGACCATGTTGTAGTAGCATGAAGTTGAGCGCATCATGAAGATCACAACTTTCGCCACCCTGATCGCCCTGTCCCTCGCCGCTCCGGCCTCGGCGGTGCTCTGCGCCCTCGACGAGGTGCCGGCGGCGACGCTGCTGGTGCCGTATTTCGAGGTCGATCTCGACGCCTGCGTCGAGGGCGGCAGGAACACGTTGGTCAAGGTCACCAACACCTCGCCGACGAACACGATCGTCCATCTGACGTTCTGGACCGACTGGGGCGCGCCGGTGATCGACTACGACCTCTACCTCACCGGCTTCGACGTCGAGACGCTCAACCTCGCCGACCATTTCTGCAACGGCAACATCAGCATCACCGGCCCTGGAGTCAATTCTCATGGCGATCTCTCACAGGATCCTTCGGTGCCGCCGGGTTGTGACGTCATCTTCCCGTTTCCCCCCAATCCGGTACTCACGCCTCTCTTTCTGGATCGCATTCGCAACGCCCACACCGGCCAGCCGGTGGTCAGTGCCTCGAGCGGCTGCATGGGCGAAGATCATGGCGACAACGTCGCTCGCGGTTACCTGACGCTCGACGTCGTCGAGCAGTGCAACCTGCTGTTTCCGAACGAGCCCGACTACTTCAACGGCGTCGCGAGCTACCAGAACAAGCTGCTGGGCGAGCTCGTCCTCGTCGATACCTCGACCGGCTTCTACCAGAGCTACCCGGCGGTGCACCTCGAGGCGGATACCGCCGGCACGACGTTTCTGCCCGGCGACCACACGTTCTACGGCCGCTTCGTCTCGGCGCTGGCCACCGATCGCCGCGAGCCGCTGCCGACGACCTTCGGCGCCAGCTTCACCCGCTTGAACGAGACCGGCACCGAGCTCCTGGTCTGGCGCGAGTCCACCGGGCTCAACGACCCCTTCGGGACCGCCTGCGGCGGCCCGCCGCCGGAGTTCCCACTGGCGACGCCGGACCTCCTGGCGTTCGACGAAGAGGAGAACCCGATCGCCGTGCCGCTGGCCGTAGACCTGCAGACCCAGCGCGCGACGCTGACGGACGTGCTGCCGCCGACCTCGCCCGCCGGCTGGCTGCGGCTGGACCTCCGACACAACGCCGTCGACGCCTACAGCGACGATCTTGCCCAGGCCTGGGTCGGGACGCTGTCGCCGCGCCTGGCGCCACCGATCTCTCGTGACGTGGCGTTGCCGCCGGCGCCGTCGCCACCGTATGCCGGTTTCCCGGCGGTGGCGCTCGACAACATCTGCGCCGATCCAAGCCGATCAGGAGTCGAGCAATGAGGCGGCTCCTGGTCTGTCTGCTGCTGGCGACGGTGGCGATCGCGTCGCCTGCCCGAGCGGTACTGTGCGCCAGCGACGAGGTTCCGGCGGCGACTCTGCTGGTGCCCTGGTTCACGGTCGATCTCGATGCCTGCGGCACGGAGATCGAGCACGACACCATCGTCACAGTGGTCAACACCAGCGCCGCTTCAGTGGTGGCCCAGATGACGCTGTGGACGGACTGGGGCGTGCCGACGATCAACTTCTCGTTGTACCTGACCGGCTACGATCAGCAGACGATCTCGCTCGCCGCGGCGTTCTGCGACGGCGAGCTGCCGCTCACCGGCCCGACGATTCTCAGCCCTCACGGCGAGCTGTCCGGGCCGCCGCCATCCCTGCCGATCTGTGAGCTGATCGAGCCGTCGCTCACCAACCCGCTGCTCACCGGCGCGCTCCTCGACCGGGTGCGCAACGGCCACACGGGCGCCTTCGACGCGAGCTTCGGTGGCTGCGCCGGCAGCGATCACGGCGACGACGTCGCCCGCGGCTACCTGACCTTCGACGTCGTCGGCGACTGCAGCGTGCTCTTCCCCTCCGACCCGGGCTACTTCGACGGGACCGCCGCCTTCTCGAACGTGTTGATGGGCCAGGTCCTCTACGCCGGTCCCGAGGTCTTCCAGAGCCTGTCGGCGGTGCACATCGAGGCCGACACGGAAGGCACGGTGTTCTCGAGCGGCGACCACACCTTCTACGGCCGCTATGTCGGCGGCGACGCCAGCGATCGGCGCGAGCCCCTGCCGACGGTGTTCTCGGCCAACTTCAGCCGCCACCACGCGGTGGGCGATCTGCTGGTCTGGCGCGAGAGCACGGCCGGCGGCCCGGCGGCCTGCGGCAACCTGCCGGCCAACCTGCCGATCGCGCAGTCCGACGTCCTGGTGTTCGACGAGGAGGAGAACCCCCTGTCGATCTTGCCGGACGTGGGTCTCGTCACCAACGCCGTGCCGGTCGCCGACGTCGTGCCGCCCGGCCTCGCCGACGTCGGCTGGCTGGTACTGGACGAGAGGCATCCCGGCGTCGCCAGCCTCTACGGCGACGACCGCGCCCAGGCCTGGGTCGGCTATCTCAGCCGGCCTGACTTGGGACTGCCCTTTGTCGGCCGGGAGGCCTTCGCGCTCTCGGGCCCGTGCTCCGCCGACGTCCTCGAGCCGCATCGCGTCTTCGCCGACGGCTTCGAATCGGGCGATACGAGCGCCTGGTAGCTCCCGCCTGGCCGTCCGCCGCCGCGTCCGGATATCATCGGGCCACCGATGAATCCGAACAGCAGGCTCAGGGCCGCACGACTGCCAGTCGCTTTCGCGCTGGCCGCGGTGACGATCGCTTGCGGCGGCCAGGGAGAGAGAGCGGACGGAGCTCCGGACGCCACCGAGCCGGCGCCGGCAGAGACGCTACGCGTCGCCACCTTCAACATCTGGGAGCTCAGCCGGGAGAAGCTCGACCACCAGGGCGCCGAGGGGGTCTACGACCACCCGCAGCTGGCGAGCGCTGCGGAGGTGATCCAGCGGATCAGGCCGGACGTCCTGCTGCTCAACGAGATCGATTTCGACGCCGAGACCCGGGAGAACGCCCGCCTGTTCGTCGAGCGCTACCTGCGGGTCGGCCACGGCGGCCTGGAGCCGATCGACTATCCGCACATCTTTTTCGAGCCCTCGAACACCGGCGTGCCCTCGGGCCACGATCTGGACAACGACGGCGCCACAGACGGCCCGGCCGACGCCCACGGTTTCGGCCGCTATCCGGGGCAGTACGCGATGGCGCTGCTCAGCCGGTACCCGATCGACCGGCAGGCGGCCCGCACCTTCCAGCTGCTGCCCTGGAGCTCCATGCCGGGCCACCTGATCCCCGATGGCGAGGACGGCCGGCCCGCGTGGTACGACGCCGGGGAGGTGGCGAACCTGCGGTTGTCGAGTAAGAGCCATTGGGACGTGCCAATCCGCGTCGGCTCGGCCACCCTTCACGTGCTGGCCAGCCATCCGACGCCGCCGGTGTTCGACGGTGAGGAGGACCACAACGGGCGCCGCAACTTCGACGAGGTGCGTCTCTGGGCCGACTACCTGAGCAGTGGGGACGCCGCTGCCTACATCGTCGACGATGCCGGCACTGCCGGTGGATTGGGCTCTGAGGAGGCTTTCGTGGTGATGGGCGACCTGAACGCCGATCCCTACCGCGAGCCGGACTACGGGCGCACGGCGATCAGCCAGCTGCTCGAGCATCCCCGGATCCGGGACCCCGGGCCGCGCAGTGACGGCGGAGCGGCCGCGGACCGCCCCTACGACGGTCCGGGCGAGTTGCGGACCGCGCCCTACGGTCGGATCGATTACGTGCTGCCGAGCAGCAATCTCGAAGTTCTGGGCTCGGAGGTCTTCTGGCCCGGGCCGGACGAGCCGCTCCGAAGGCTGGTCGAGGGCGACGGGCGGGCGAGCGACCATGCCCTGGTGTGGGTGGACCTGAGGCTGTAGCTCAGCGCCGCAGCTTCATATCGAAGACGCAGTGCCAGACGCCGTCCTCGCCGCGCTCGAGCGGACGGATGGAGCCGAATCTGCCGCGCTTCGCGGAGCGATCCTTGGTCCGCGCCGAGAGGTGCGGGTCGCCTTCGAAGTGCAACTCGAATCCCTGGTCGGGGAAGTCCGATCCCGAGATTCGGTAGTGGATGTGAGCGGGTATGCCGCCGCCCGGATATGGCGCCGGACGGATCGTCCGCAGCTCGTAGCGGCCGCGGGCGTCGGTCCAGATCGTCGCATTGAGCCGGGGATTGGTGTTGTCGTTGGTCTCGGAGTAGAGACCCTCGGCGTCGGTGTGGAAGGCGTACACGGTCATTCCGGCGGCGGGCGTCTCGCCGTCCGGCCCGTAGACGGTGCCGTTTGTTCATCAGGCGTGTGACGCCCGAATGGAAGTTGGCGATCGGGTCGACGTCCTCCACCGGGACGTCGGTGCCGTTCATCACGACGGCGCCCGACTGCATGAGTTTCTGCCACACGTAAGCGCCCTCCTCG
>JAAELT010000211.1 GCA_024226315.1 bacterium
CCGACGGCGAGCTCAACGTCACTGAGCTCGAGTACGACGAGCTGAACCGCCAGACGCTCAAGACCTACCCGGACCTGGCAACCGAGACCATGGCCTACGACCCCGAGGGCAACCCGATCGAGCGTATCGACGCCAGGGGACAGGTCTCTACCTTCGCCTACGACGCTCTGAATCGGGAGACCCTCCGCGAGTATCGCGAGACCGAGGCGACGACGGACTTCGCGCAGGCCGTGGCGTCGACCTGGGACCGCAACAACAACCTGCTGACCACCGTCGAGTCGTTGCGTGGCGGCACTGACGCCACCACCAGCCGCACCTACGACGACTTCGACCGCCTGGAATTGGTCACCGATCGCTGGAGCCACACCCTGGCATACGCCTACGAGGCCAACGGTAACCGCATCCGCCTCACCGACCCGAACGGGCAGATCACCAGCTACACGTACGACGCGCTCAACCGCGTCGCCGGCGTGCTGATCCCGGGCGGAGGCGTGACCGCGTACGAGTACTTCGCCAACAGCCGCCTGAAGAAGGTCATCTACCCCAACGGCACTACCGCCGAGCACACCTACGATGCGGCGAACCGCATCGCCACGATCGACAACCGCCACTTCGGCGGCCCGGTGTCGAGCTTCTCCTACGGCTACGACCTGAACGGCAACCGTGTCGAGCAGGTGGAGAGCCACGGCGGCCAGCCGGCCGAGACCACCGCCTACGTCTATGACACAGCCGACCGTCTGTTCGAGGTCACCTACCCGGACAAGATCACTACCTATTCATACGACGCCGCCGGCAACCGCTCGACCGAGACCGAGACTGACCTCGACGGCACGACGACCCAGTGCGACCGCGGCTACGTCTACAACGACCGCAACCAGCTCACCGCCGTCACCGACCTGCTGGATGCGTCCGCCAGCGTCACCTACGGCTATGACGCCAACGGCAACCAGGTCTCCCGTTCAACCGGCGGCGGCGAGGCCACCGCGCTGACCTACGACATCCGCAACCGGCTCACCGACGTCACCAAAGACGCCGCCACTCTCGGCACCTACGGCTACGACCACCAGGGGCTGCGCGTCAGCAAGCAGACCACCGGCTCCGGCCTCGAGCGTTACGTCTACGACGATCAGAGCGTGTTGCTACGCACCAGCGACACCGGCCGCGCCACCAAGTACGACTACGGCCCCTTCCGCCTGCTCTCCGTCGACGACACCACCGACGGTCGCGCCTACTACCTCTTCGACGCCCTCGGCTCCGTCAGCGACCTCACCGACCCGCAAGGCGTCGTCCTCGGCCGCTACCTGTGGGACGCCTGGGGCAACAAGCGCCAGAGCATCGAGATCGGCGCCAACCCGTTCGGCTTCACCGGCCACGAGCACGACGCCGAGTCGGGCCTGATCTATGCCAAAGCCCGCTTCTACGACCCCGAGATCGGCATCTTCCTGAGCGAAGACCCCGTCGCCGGCGACCCGGCGAATCCGCCGAGCCTGCACCGGTACTTGTATGCGTACCAGAACCCGACGGTGTTTGTGGATCCAGACGGACGGGAAGCCGAACCAGGCATTCTCGAGACCTTGCTCGGGTATCTGACAGGCGAAAAATTCGTCGAGCCCCCCGTCTACGTTCCTCCTGGCTCTCCAGATCGAGAAGCCATGGAAGCTGAAGGACGCCGCATAACTTCCCTCCCGCAAGCCGTGGTCACCGGGACGGTCTCGGCGGCAGCCGAAACTACGGTGCGGAGCCATGTGGAAATCGAGGCAGGACTTGGAGTTGCCTTGAGGCCATTTGCTGCCTCTGCAGTGGCCGAGAACCTCTTGACTGCTGGTCGGATCAACGATGGCGAACAGCACCTCCGTACCCATTTCGAGCCAGATATCGGCGGTTTGTTGAGCCTTTTCGAGGGCGACTTCCTGTCTCCTGAGACCCGAGAAGATCTCGAGGCCAATGCCCCGTCCGCTATGCTTGCCTACGACGAGACCGGCCCCTTGTCGATCCTACTTCTTGCAGAGAGTGCTACGGGGACTCTTCGTAGGTCCAGGGCCACCATAAGCAGCAAGTTCGGCGATGATCTGTTGGCAGGATTCGGTCGAGCGCTGCGCAAGAAATCCCAAGGGGTTCGGGCGCTGTTCTTAGATGTCAAAGCGCGATTTTCAGGTCGTTTGATCCCAGGGGGAGGAAGGCTAACAGCGCATCCCAACGCTCATACACTGACACGCCACGGTGGAGCAGTGACCGACGAGCAGCTAGCGATCCGAGCTCGGACCGGGATCGCACCAGATGGCTATGTGAAGATTGGTTCGCACGGAGATCCTATTCTCCCGCCTGTATCTTCGGCCTTCCATTCCGATAGACTTGCTGCTCGAGCGGAGCGTGTTTTGCGAGAAGGGCCACTTCGGGATGCAATTGCCGCAGATCCCACCCAAAGCGTACATACGGTCACTGGCGAGATCGGAGCAAACATCGGCCGTGGATACTCCCGTATCGGGAGTGCTCGGTTCCGGGGGAAGCAAGGTCCGCTGCAATTCCATCCGAGTATGTCTAGGGCACAAGGTACGTTTGAGCTTGATCCCGAAACTGGACAGTGGAACCCTATAACCGTCTTTCCGGATCTCTAGATTGGCTGAGTATTCGACTGTCCGCAATGCATTGGAGATGTTCTCGGTCCAACTTGGACTCGACGACAATGCCGCTTGCAATATGGTCCGCCGCTCATTGAAGAATCCGGCCTGGCGGTTATCTTTGGAAACAGAGCTAAGAAGACTCGTCGCGGACGCCGCTGCTCCCTGGGCCGACCTGGTGGCGAACGACGTCTACGAGATTGACGAGCCAGAAACGGACGATGAAGCGAGGCAAGTCGTTATTGACGCTCTCTGGCAAGTTGTGTTCCCGGATGAACGGCCGCCCTAGGCCGGATTTCTGAACACGTTGCCAAGTGTCTGTACAGTGAGGGCGGAGGCCGTGGTGTCCCGTCCGCGGTGTCCGCAGGCGGCATCGGCCCGATCACGGCTCGATTTGGACGAAATCGGCTCGTTTCCTCCCGCTTGACCGCCCCTTGAGACGGCGATTTCCCTTCTTTCGCCTTGATTGAGCTGCCAATCCTCGCTCAAACGACGTTTGTCGGCGCTGACCTTGCGGACAGCGCTTCGAATCCGACATGTACGAGGCGCTCAGCTATGTCGGGAAGTAGAAGCCGGTAAGC
>JAAELT010000212.1 GCA_024226315.1 bacterium
CGTCGGCGACGGTCATCCTGGACTTCTCGCCGGGAGAGACGGCGCAGGTGGACTTCGGCCAGGGACCGAGGCTGGTCGACCACGGGCAGGAAGTGCGGACCTGGGTGTTCGTGATGACACTGTGCTGGAGCCGCCACCAGTACGCCGAGCTGGTGTTGGACCAGAAAGTGGCGACGTGGCTGGGTTGCCACCGCCGAGCCTTCGAGTTTTTCGGTGGGGTGCCGCACCGGCTGACGATCGACAACGCGAAGTGCGCGATCACGCGGGCTTGCTGGCGCGAGCCCACGGTGCAGCGTGCCTACGCCGAGCTCGCGGAGGGCTACGGTTTCAAGATCGACGCCTGCCCGCCCGGTGAGCCGAAGAAGAAGGGCCGGGTCGAAGCCGGGGTGAAGTACGTGAAGCGTAACTTCATGCCTTTGCGTGACTTCCGCGGCCTGGCCGATGGCAACCGCCAGCTTGAGACCTGGGTGCTAGAGACGGCAGGTAACCGCATCCACGGCACCACATGCGAGCGCCCGCTGGCTCGCTTCGGCGAGACCGAGCGGCATCTGTTGCAACGCCTGCCGAGCGTGTCACCGGAGCCGGCGGTATGGGCGCGGTCGAAGCTGGCGCGGAACTGTCACGTGGAATTCGAGCTGTGCCGTTACTCCGCGCCTTACTTGTTGATCGGCGAGAAGTTGTGGCTGCGGGCGACATCGAGCGCGGTGCAGATCTACCGAGATCACGAGATGGTGGCGACGCATCCGCGGCTGACACGGCCGGGCGCGCGCTCGACGGTGGACGAGCACCTGCCTCCGGAGGCGTTGGCGTACAAGCGCCAGACTGCGCCGTGGTGCCGTGAGCAAGCCGAGAAGGTCGGCGTCGCGTGTCAGGCGCTCATCGAACAGCTGTTCGCTGAGCGAGTGCTCGACAATC
>JAAELT010000213.1 GCA_024226315.1 bacterium
GGAGCCTGCACCGTTCACCAGACGTCAGTGTTCTCCCACTGCTGTGATGCCAGGGTTTTTTTTATAACGCAGTTGCCTCCCCCAAAATAAAAATAAGAGGACGACTTCGAGAACGCGCGCAATCCTCTTATTAGCGCCGGGGAGGCGCATGGTTGGCGCTGGGAGGGGGAGCGCGCTAGTACACGTGCGCTGGGGTGGAGGCGCTGGGGGCGCTGGTGACTATTGTAAGCGCTGGGGGCGCGTCTTGTTGGCGCTGGGGGCGCCTCTTATGGCCGTTGAACACAGCAAAAGCTACCCAAAATCATTAAAAACCTATCAAAACGCATTAAAAACCATCAAAAACCTACCAAAATACATCAAAACCCATCAAAGCGCCACCAAAAGCATCAAAAACTGTCAAAAACATAGTAACCTCCATTAAAAACCATCAAAAACCTACCAAAATACATTAAAACCCTTCAAAGCACCACCAAAAGCATCAAAAACCATCAAAAACATACTAAACTCCATTAAAAACCATCAAAAACACACCAAAAACCATGAAAAGCCATTGAAAGTCCACTAAAATACATCAAAAACCACCAAAAACCATTAAAAACCCGCCAACATGCCACCAACATGCATTGAAAATACACCAATCAGCCCACCTGGCGGCAGTATCCTGCTGGTCGTTCCGAAAATTGTGGGCCCCGCGGAGGCAAGCCTCCGCGGGACCCACAATTTTCAACAAAATCCACCAAAATCCATCCAAAATCCACCAAAATCCACTAAAATCCACCTAAAATCCACCTAAAATCCACTAAAATCCACCAAAATCCACCAAAATCCACCTAAAATCCACCAAAATCCACCTAAAATCCACTAAAATCCATCAAAATCCACCAAAACCCACCAAGATCCACCCAAAATCCACCAAATGCCACCTAAAATCCACCAAAGCTCCACCAAAATCCACCCAAAATCCACC
>JAAELT010000214.1 GCA_024226315.1 bacterium
CGCTGCGCACATGGCGGAAGAAGCGCTCGATCTTGCCACGTCCACGGGGCTGGTACGGACGCGAGTGGATCAACGAGATCCCCAGAGTGGCACAGACGATCTGCAGGTGGTGGTGGCGGTAGATCGAGCCGTTGTCGCAGTACAGACGCCGCGGGATGCCGCGGCGCAGCAGCGCCTGCTTGAGGGCGTCCTGGAAGCAGGCGGAGCTCTCCGCTGGGTAGAAGGCGGCGAAGGGCACCAGACGCGAGGCGTCATCGAGCAAGGCGTGCAAATACGTCTTGGTGCCACGCCGACGGCCGGGCTCGAGCAAACGAGGTCCGTGCATCACATCGGACATCCACAAATCGCCAGCGTAGGGGTGGGTGAAGGCCCTCGCATCCGGCTCGGGCCTGCCCGGCGGCTGGGGCGTTGCGCCGTGAGCGGCGAAGAACCGATACACGGTCGAAGGCTTCAAACGCAGATCCGCCGGGACCTCGCCCGAGAGCCGCGCCGCGCGGATCAGGCTGTCCACGGACGCCTTCGGCCGTTCCCGATGGAGCTGGAGCAGAAGCCCCTGAACCCGCTCTGGTATGGCGCGGCTCGCGCCTTGGTCCGAGCGCGGGCGGGGCTTGAGGCCGTCCAGGCCCATCGCTTGGTACTGGGCCACCCAATCACTCGCCGTCGTGCGGCCGATCGTGCACCTCGAAGTGCCGGGGATCGTCCATTCTTGCTCGCTGATCTGGCGCAGCAGACGGGCCTTTTCTCCAGGGGCCAGCGGACGCGACGCCAGCTCACTGATGACGCCGTAGCGGAAGAGCGCGATCACCTCGCGCAGGATCTCATCCATGGTCGAAACTCCTCGATTCGCTGGCGAAGTCCATCTCCGGCAGCGGCGAGAAGAGGATGCTCCACCTGCCGTCTCCTGGGCAGCTACCAACTTATGTAGAAGCTCGACGGAGACGGCTCGGCGGGCGGCCGTGGCGGAATAATCCGCAGGGACCGCCGAGCAAGTAAGCCAGCTGCGACCACATCCAGTGGCGCAGACGCACCAGCATTCCGAGCTCGGGCCCCACGAGCGCCGCGATGCGCTCCCAGACATTGCCCGAAACGGGCAGCAAGGCGAGCATCTCCCGCCAAAGACGGCCCCTACGCCAACGGCGGGCGCGACGCACGGCACCGTCCCAGCCTGCCGCGCGGGCCGCGGCGGTCGGACCATCCCTCTGCTTCGCCTGCTCCAAGGCCGGGAGGGTCAGATCCTGGTAGGCACAGAGGTCCTCGGGCAGCAAGGCGTGAGTCACGCCGCAGCCCACGCATCGTAGGCGTCGGATGTCGACGAGCTCACCGCCCCAATAGCGCTCATACCAACCATGGCCTTTGAGCTCATTCAGGCACGTCGGGCATTCGATCTCGGGGATCGGCGAGCCCGGTCTCATCCGTTCCCAGTAGTCCTTGCAGCCAAGGCCCGGCAGGCATAGCATGGCGACTCCTTGGAAGCCCGTGGAGCCGTTTCGCTGGCAAAAACGATCTAGGCTCTGCGGGCTTTCCTTTGCTTGCGCAATCCGCTTTGCGCCGCGGCCGAATCTATCCGAGAACGGAAGAATCTGGGAAGAACCGAGGGAACGGCCACGGGTTAGTGTGGCTCTCTACA
>JAAELT010000215.1 GCA_024226315.1 bacterium
AAAGCGAAACACATACCTTAAATGCATACTATGTGATTATTTAATGCATTAAGGCCTTAGGCCTCGATACACAGACTATTTTAACGGAAACATATATTGTTAGTGAACTTGGCAACCCCCTTAAGGCCTAATTATTCAATCATTTAATCACTTATTTAATCAGTTTATTTATTGTATTTATATTGAGTATTTATTGTATCATTGCTTATTTATTGGATATTTCATTCTTTGCTATTCTAATTGAAGCTTAATTGGTTTAACTTATTTATATTACTGATTATATTTATTGTATTTGCATGTTTATATTTAATTGTTTTATTTATTAGGTTATTATATCTTTTGTTTAATTGTTTTGTTATTTAATTTTCTCTGTTATACCTTTTTCTTTGCATATTATGTTATTATTTATATTTCACTATTTGATTGACTATTCACTAATTATTACTTTTTGCATTAATTACTCTGTTTATATTTATTTATATTTCTCTTTTATTTATATTGATTATTCAGCCTTAATACCGTTTTTATAATACCGAATTATTTATACTTTTATGATTATTTATACTTTTATTATTGTTCGAATTATCTATTTAATTAGTCATTTATTTAATATAACCGTAGTACATTCCGTTATTATTATTTATTACATTCTCTTTACACCTAAATTAAATTTAAGTACTCTATTATCACGTTATTATTATTTATTGTTAAGTTTAATTAATCATATAATAATCGTATTATCCTAACATTAATTACTTATTATGCTTCCTTATTATGCTTCCTTAATTATTAATTCCTGTTTCAGCATTAGTTGTTAGTTTTATTTAGTTAATTTCTAGCTAGTCTATTATTAACTGTTTAACATGATTTTAAGTTTAACATGTTTTATTTAGTTGTTATTCTTCTCCAATTTATTCTATCTTTATTTATTAAATGTTTCACTTTTATCTTCCTTTTATCGTTATTGCTTATTTTAGGGAAAAGTACCTTTAGTTGCACGTTTATTGATATTTATATATTCTATTAAGGCTAGTTTATTTAGTTTTAGTATTTATATTCTCAGGACATCTCTATCAATTAGTCAGTAATTAAATAATGTAAAAGAAAGAATACCATAATATCTCATTCATTAGTGACTGATTAATTAAATAATGTAACCTTAATTGGTTCCTGCTTAATTAACATTGGACCACAACATCCTGCAACACATGGGGTATTAAGATTAATTGTTATAATAAGAGGGGAAATAGTATTATGAATTATCCATGAAATAGGATTGTTACATAGAGGAACTGAAAAATTAATTGAATTAATATATATTACTAGTATTATTAGTTATTTTGATAGATTAGATTATGTTTCCAATATATCACAGGAACTATTAT
>JAAELT010000216.1 GCA_024226315.1 bacterium
ACCGGCACGCCAGTCGAGAACCACCTCAACGAGCTGTGGTCGTTGTTCCGCTTCCTGAACCCGGGCCTCCTGGGGTCGCGTAAGGGCTTCGAACGCCGGTTCGCCGAGCCCAGCGCGAACCGCGATGCACGGGCGCTGGAGACGTTGGCGATGCTGATCCGGCCGTTCATGAGCAACGACTATTATTCTGGCGGGTTCCGCGACAACCAAAATGGCGTGTTGGAGCGGGGGTGATGAGAGTTCGTCGAGGCGGCCTCACGACGGACTCAAGGGGGGGCGCAACGGCCGCGCGCCGGTTGGCCTCCTTCCGGCCGAAGGCCGAAAAGAAAAGGGTAAATGTGGATAGTAGTAGTCTGACCTGTGGGCGGTGTGGATAACCGCTGGACGGACTCTCGCCTCTCTGACGGACTCGCGCGCGGTTATCCAAGGGACTGCGGGAAACGCTGGAGAGCGCTCCGACCCTTTGAAAGACTCCGCGCGTTTTCCGAGGCCGCTGGGGGCAGGCTGTGGATTGGAGGCGCGCAGCGCCCCACGTGGAGATGTCCATCTCCATGTGGCCAATCCATAGGCTGTCCCCAGCGGCCGGCAGGCCCGGTACCGTCCATAGGTCCTGCCCCGAGGTGGTACTGGCGCCTCCTGGCATCATCGTCAGGCCTCCTCGTCCGCCGACCAGTCCTCACTCGCCGCCCACTCCAGCTCGTCCCGGTGGCCGCGGACAACTCGCATCGCGCGTGCCAGGCGCTCCACGTTGTCCGCCAGCTCGGCGAGCTCGACGAGGCGCTCCAAGGTGTCGCGATGGTTCGCGAGGCGGTCGAGGGCGTCGGCCACGTCGGGGACCTCATGCAAGGCGTCCGCGCTGGCGGCTGCGACCTCAAGGAGCGCACCAACTTGCTCGCCGCGCTCGGCGAGGCTGCGAAGGGCCTGCGCCCCGCGAAGTGACTCCACCTGGTCGACGCCGTCCAGCACCGCATGGAAGCTCGCCGCCATCATGAGCGCGCCTCAGCGGCAGCGAGCTTGGCCGCCGTGCGGTAGCTCGGAACGTCGAACTCCAGAATCACCGAGTGGTGGACCAGTCGGTCGACCGCGGCAGCTGTCGTCATCGGGTTCTGGAAGATCTGGTCCCACTCCGAAAATACAAGATTCGAAGTAATCATCAGCGAACGCCGCTCGTAGCGCTCCGCCATCAGCGTAAACAGGACCTCGACTTCGTCAGGGCGCTGCTTGATGTACCCGATGTCGTCAATGATGATCAATTCGTAGGAGTCGAGCTTTCGCAGCGCTCTGGGCAGGGCCAGGTCACGCTTGGCGGCCAGGAGATCCTGAACCAGCTTGTAGGCCGGTGTGAACAAGACCGAGTGGCCCGCCTCGATCAGCGCGTGGCCCAATGCGCAGCCAGCGTGGGTCTTGCCTGTGCCAGGGAGCCCGAAGGCGAGCACATTGATGGACCGGTCGACGAAGCGTCCAGTCGCCAGCTCGCGAAACGCCTGTTGCAACTCGAGGTCGAAGACCGTCGTGTCCAAGGTCGTCATCGTCTTGCCCATCGGCAGCTTGGAGGCCTTCCGAAGGCGCCCCACACGCCGCGTCTTGCGGCCCTCGGCCTCGGCCCGAAGCACCTCGAGCACGACATCGAGTGCAGCATCGTGGCCAGCCTCTCGAAGCCGCCGCACCATTTCCTGCGACGCAGTCGGCAGCCGGAAGCCGGCCAACAGACGTGTCACCTCGAGCTCCAGATCCAGCTCTGTGGGCGCGTTCATCGAGCAACTCGCAATAGGCGATCGAGCCGGGGGAGGTCGACGGTCCCGATCTTCACGTCTGGTACCGAGATGGGTTCGGGGGCCGCCAGCGCCTTCACGGTGACGTAGTCGAAGCGCTCGCCGCCTTCCAGCAGCTTGCTCAGGGCACGCTGAACGGGGCCCTGCATCGTGCTTGCCGCGAGATGAAGGATCCGCACGTACTCGACATCCGCGCGCTCTCCACGCCAGGTGACCAGCGCGTCGTAGGCCCGCCTGAACACCAACGTCGGGAAGAGTTCCTCGCGGAACTTGTACCGGGCGAAGGCACCGGGCTTGCGCACCAGCGACCAGATGACGTGACGGTAGTCCACACGAACCACATCCGACCCGCGCAGGCGCGGAAGCTCGAGAGTCAGCTTGCCCTGGTAGTACACCTCCAGGGTGTTCGGGTACTGCCGAACCTCCAGTTCGTGGCCGATCAGTCGCGAAGGTACCGAGTACCAGCGCTTCCCGACCCGAATGGTGCTCCATGAGCGAACCGTCGGTGTGAACACGGTGTACACCGGCAGCCGGCAGCTCGGCAGAGACTCGAGTGAGCTTCGCTCGGCCTCGATGGTGGCCGCGTGCTCGGCATTGTGCTCGGCGACCACGCCGTCGACGAATGCGGCGTAGGCCTCGACACTCTCGAAGTCACGATAGCCACGGAGCTGAAGCGCCTGCTCCAGGGCCGTCTTCAGCAGGTCGTTGGCCTTCTCGGCACCTCCATTCTCCTTGGCTTTTCCAGGCTTGATCCGGGTGGACTTCGCACCGTAGTGGTCCAACAGTTCGGCGTACCGCTTAGTCAGCGCCCGCCCGCCCGTCCGCTTGAGCTCCTTGGTGGCCGCCGAGAGGTTGTCACTGCGCCACACCTTGTAGACCCCACCGGCCGACCACATCGCGTTCTGAAGGCCCTGGTTCAGCGCTTCCCACGTCTCCCCATACGCCAGCTCCGCGTACAGCCGCTTCCCGCACGACGCCTTCAGCGTGAACAGCAGGTGGTCGAATGCTTCTCTGCAGACCGTGACTTTGAGCTCACCGGTGTGGGTGAAGTCGAACGCCGCCTCGCGGCCGGGTGGATGCTCTTGCGGAAACACCACTTCCTGGTCCGGACCATGAAGCGCACGCCAATCCCGCATCCGACGCTGAAGCGTACGGGTCATCGACCGTGGGAAACGGCCGGGATGGCGCCTTCGCAGCTCCTTGAGCACCGTCTTCGCCTGCAGCTTGCGCTTCTTGTCCGCCTCCAGAAGCGGCACCACGTCTGACTCCCAGACATCGACGAACGGGTCAGCGCGCGTGCGCCAGCCGCGCTCCCTCTTCCGTTGCGTAGGCAACTCGCCACGCTCCCAGCGCTGGCCCGTTCGCGTGCTGATCCCAGCGGCGGCGGACGCCTGCTCTTGATTCTTACCTTCCATTCTCTTCTTCCTGTACAGCTTCACCTGTGCGTCTGTGACCACGCAGCGCCTCCAAGGCGTACCTGTCACATGCCCGTACGGGTGTGCTCCAACCGGGTAGTTGTCGCTGGCGCCGACGTAGTTGTCGTCGTCGATGACAGCGTCGCCGTCACCCGCCAAAGTAGTTGTCGTTCCCCGCCATTGTAATTGACGCTGTTCAGGACGACCCTCGATGTCTATCCACGGCCACCTCCGCTCACTCTGCAGCTGCTGCAGTACGACTGCGCTCGCTCTACCACTACCTCGCTGCCATCCTTCCGCTTGCTCCGCATCCGGCGCGTGCCGAATAGCTCCCCAATAGACCCGGACCG
>JAAELT010000217.1 GCA_024226315.1 bacterium
AATTGTTCACGAAAACCTCATATTTAAAAATGCGTAAAAATGCGTAAATGAACGCCCCAAGTGGCCAAAAGTGCGTCCAGATGCGTAAAGGAATGCCCCAAGTGGCCAAAAGTGCATCCAAAGTGGCCAAAAGTGCATCCAAAGTGGGCAAAAAGGGGCCCAGCTGGACTCATTTCTGGCCCTCCATGCTCACTTTTGTGGTCCTTGGGGCCATTTTTCATCTCCCTTGGCGCATTTTTGCTCACCGTTAAGCACCTTTTCGGTGGTTTTGTGCAATATTCATAATCTTTTATGGCGTTGGCTGAAATTTTGTTTGTTTTCGACGTATTTTCAGCAACATTGTACTGCGCAGCGACCCCGACCATCCGAGTTACCTGCACCTTGCCACAGAATTGTCCAAAATGGCTGACTTGGGAGCCCAAGATGGCCATTTTGGCACATTTTGGGCCAAAATGCAAGTATCGAATCGTCAGCGTCGCTGTGCGGCACCAGGGGTGAGCCGGGCGACCATACTGCACCACGTGGTGGGCGAAGTACCTCACATTCATAAGGTACCCCCACGGCCCCAGGTCCTCTAAAGTAGCGACAGTGGCCCCGTCAAAACGTCGACC
>JAAELT010000218.1 GCA_024226315.1 bacterium
ACATCTGATGACGGAAATGGAAACACTTCGTCATGTACTTTCATTGTAGTTTTAAATGATGCGACACCGCCAACGGCAGTTTGTCAAAACATCAATTTGTATTTGGATGGAGCAGGAAATGGAACAATCACAGCCGCTGATTTAGATGGCGGTTCAACCGATAACTGTTCAGGAATAACATATAGTGCTTCTCAAACCGCTTTCACTTGTGCTGATCTTGGTCCCAACAATGTTACCTTAACTGTAACAGATGGAAACAGCAATTCAGATAATTGTATAGCAGTTGTAACCGTTGTTGATACAGTCTCCCCATCAGCGCTTTGTCAGAATGTTACAATATATCTGGATGGGACAGGAAATGGGACCATTGCAGCTTCAGATATTGATGCCGGATCAACAGACAATTGTGGATCGCCTACCTTTTCAGCATCACAAACAGCATTTACATGTTCCGATCTTGGCCCCAACAATGTAACCTTAACTGCAGATGACGGAAATGGCAATACTGGAAATTGCGTGGCTGTAGTTACAGTTGCAGATACTACTTCACCAACAGCGGTTTGTCAGAATGTTACGCTTTACCTGGATGGTTCAGGAAATTCAACCATCACAGCCGCTGATATTGATGGAGGGTCAACAGACAATTGTGGTGCTGTAACACTTTCAGCATCACAAACAGCATTTACATGTTCCGATCTTGGCCCCAACAATGTAACCTTAACAGCAGATGACGGAAATGGCAA
>JAAELT010000219.1 GCA_024226315.1 bacterium
CCGCTAGCGAGCATCGTGGTGCAGCCGACGACCCGCAAGGGCAACCGGCCCGGTGCCGGCTCGCTGGCGCCGCCCGGCCAGCAGTACGAGCAGGACTACAAGGGAGCGTTCCTGGTCCTGAACAAAACCCACGCGAACGGCTGGAGCATGATGGCCTCCTACACCTGGTCGGACTCGAACGGCTTTCTGCCGACCCCGCTGGCACAAGATCAGGGAGACCCGGCGTTCACCAACCAGGACGGCCGCGATCCCAACAACTGGAGCAACGCCGACCAGGCGCTCCAGAACGAGCGCGAGCACTCGCTGCAGATCCAAGGCAACTTCGACCTGGGATGGAATCTGCTTGGCACGGCAGTCTTCAGGTACCTCTCCGGCAAGCCCTACAACCGGCAGGTGCAGGCCGGGGTGTTCTCTTCGCAATTCCCGCTCGCCCAGGGCGGCCAGACCGTGATTGCGGTTCCTGCCTCCGGCGACACGACATTTCCGGATCAGAACGTGCTCGACCTCAGCCTCGGGCGCAGCTTCGAGGCCGGAAAAGCGACGATCCGGCTCGATGCACAGCTGTTCAACGTCTTCAACGACGACGCGCACGACGGCTGGCAGACGCTCGTCGTCGCGCCGGGTGACCCGTACTCTGCGAGGGCCCACGTCCTGCCGCGGCGTCTGGGGTTGCGCCTCGGTATCGAATTCTGATTCTGAAGCTGCTAGGGAGCGAGCAGCTTCAGACGCTCCCGACAGCGCTCGGCAACCTCGTCCCTTTGGATCCTCTCGGCGGCCCGCGCGAGGCCTTCGAGAGCCTCGCGGTCGTAGGGCTCAGCCTCCAGGACGCTCTCGTACCAGGCGAAGGCGTTGGCGCCGTCGCCGAGGCGGAGGAAGGCGGCAGCCACCGCGAGATAGTCCGCCGGCTCCCCCAGGCCGTCCGCCACGAACCCGGTATAGATTTCGATCGCGCGAGCCGTCTCTCCAGCGGCGACGGCCTGCTCCGCCTCCAATCGCAGGAAGTGAGCGCGGTTGTGTCTCAGGAACTCCTCGTCCTCGCGGGCCTTCAGGTCGCGAAACCGCTCGATGGCGGCCTGTGCGTCGCCAACGCTTCCTTCTCGCAGATGGATCTGGCCCAGGTTGTAGTGCACCTCTGAACGGTTCGGCGCCAGGCGCGCCACCCCCTGAAGATACGTCTTGGATTTCTCGAGCTCGTTCTCACGCAGGCTCATCAGGGCGAGGGCGTAGAGCGTGTCGACGCTCTCGGGGTGGGCTTCCAGGTGGCGTTCCAACCCTTCCTCAAGGCCGGTGAAGTCTTCGGTCAAGAGCGCTGAAAGAGCGGACGAAGGCAGGATCTCCACCACGCTGGGATCCAGCTCCAGCGCCTTGACGTAGGCGGCGGCGGCGTCCGAGATCTGCATCCTGCTCTGATGGATCTTGCCCAGGGTCACGTAGGCGTGGCTCGACCTGAAGCCGAGCTCGATCGCCTTTTTCGACGCTGCGAGCGCCGCGTCGCCGCGGCCGGTGTCCGCCAGGATCGAGGCCAGGAGGTGATGCAGCGCGCCGTCCTCGGGGAGACTCTCGATCGCTTCTGCAACGCTCTGCTCGGCCAGGGCGGAGGCGCCCATGGTGTGGGCCAACCGGGCCCTGCGCGCCAGCAGTACCGGCAAGCCCGGGAGCCAACGAAGGAGCTTTTGGTATTCCCTCATCGCCTGCCAACGGTCGTCCCTCTCCTCCGCGTCGTCGATCAGGATCAGACGTGCCGGCACGTAGTAGGGCCGCTGGGCGAGAAGGTCGGCCGATGCTCGACGAGCCTCTTGGGAACGCCCTTCCCGGGCGTGCCGAAGAATGGCTGCCCATCTGTTCTCCCATCGCGGGTCAGGCTCGGGAAGGTAGCTCCGCGCTTTGCCGTGTTGCGCCGAAAGACCGTCCAAACGCTCCAGAAACAGCATCGCCATCGACGGGTGCCGTGCCATTTCCAGCGCGATTCGCAGAGTAGGCTCGGCCTGTTCCAGGTCCCCCTCCTGAAGGTAGAAGACCCCGAGTGCCAGGTAGGCCTCCGGTAGATCAAGATGCCGTCCGAGCTCTGCCCTCAGGCTCCTTCCCGCCGGCGCCCCCGGTATGCCAGAAGTGCTGATCGCCGCCAGGAGCATGCGGGCCGCCGGCTCGTCGTCCACGACTAGCTCTTCCAGAACCCGGCGGGCGTCGTCCAGGCGGCCGAGGTAGATCAGCACCTGCGCCGCCAGGAGCGACGCCTCGTCCGCCGTGGCGGGGAGCTCTGCCGCCATTCCCAGGTCCTCCAGCGCACGGTCGGGCTCTCCCAGGAGTATCGCCGCCCGGGCACGCCCCAAGAGCGCCGGGCCGAAGCGTGGAGCCAGGAGGAGCGCTCGGTCGAACGACTCCCGCGCCTTGCCGCCGTCGCGCCGGAGCAGCTCGAGGCGGCCCAGGAGATGCCAGACCCTATAGGGACGTCGAGGCTGGGCCTCCAGGGCCTCTCTGAACAAAGCCTCAGCGGTTTCTAGATCTCCCGCTTCCAGGAGCATCACGCCCCTGCGGACCTTGTCCGCGGTGTCGCCCCCCTTCGATCCCCCGAGGGGGACTGATCCCGGCTGAGCGACGATGGGCGAGGCGTTGAGGAGATCGAGGGCCAGGAGGCCGAGGCCCAGGATCCAGGGGAGGCGGGGCGACATGAACGAACGTTCGGGCCTCAAATCATGAAACTCCTTGCCGGCGTGTGAGAATATCCCGTTTCAAAGTTGCAGCTCTCTTGTGTTGGCGATCAGAGGTTGATCGGCACGGATCTTCAGCCAGGCCAACGCTCCCAGGATGGCGAACACCGAGCCGGTGGCGAGCGCCGGCACCCAACCGGCGGCCTCGGCGACCAGGGGTACCAGCAGCGCTCCGAATCCGCCGACGACATTGCCGCCGGTGTTCAGCATGCCGGTCGCCGCCGAGGCTTGTCGATCGGCGATGGCGATCGCCGCCGACCAGTAGGCCGGGTCCGTCAACTGGGTGCATGCAAAGCATAGCGACAGCAGGATCACCGCGATCGCGGAGCTTTGCGCCACGGCGCCCAGGACCAGTAGCACCGCGGCCAGCGAGAGGCCGGTCAGAGCTGGGATCCGGCAGCCCCAGCGTGGGCCCAGCCGTTGCGACAGTCGATCGCACCACCAGCCGCCAAACGCAGCGAATGCGGCGCCCACCAACCACGGCAGCGCGGCGACAAAGCCACCCTGGAGCACGCTGAAACCACGCACCTCCACCAGGTAGACAAAGAACCAGTTGAAGAAGATGTAGAACACGTAGTTCATGCAGAAGTAGCTGAAGGTGAGCAGCAACAGCTGGCGATTGCGCAGGATCTCGAGCCAGGAGAACGGCTCCTCTTCTTTGGCGGCGCGGCCACGCGTGATGAGATCGAGCTCCGCCGAGCTCACCGATCGGTGCTGCGACGGCTCGTCGCGCGCATACCACCACCATGACAGCGACAGCAGAAAACCGGTGGGAGCAAGGAGCAGAAAACTGAAGCGCCAGCCAAACTCCTGGGTCAGCCAGGCGACGACCGGCGCCGTCGCGGCAGCCCCCAGGGTGAGCCCCGCACTCATCAGGCCGTTGGGCAACGCCCAGCCTGAGACGGGGAACCAGTGGCTGACCGTGCCACCTGAGGTCACCGGAAAAAACGGCGCCTGGGCGATACCCATGAGAAAACGCAGGCCAGCCAGGAGCCCGAGAATCATGGCCGGCGTCAGCGTCACCGGCAGCAGGCCCACCAGGAGCGTGAGGACGCCCCACATCAGCGCCAGGAGAGCCAGCGTCCGCCGCGAGCCGAATCGATCGCCGAGCAGGCCACCCGGAAACTGAAATAGCCCGTAGCCCCAGGCGAAGGCGGCGAGCACCATACCGAGCTCGACCTTGTCGAACCCCAGGTCACCCATCATCGCTTCGCCGGCGATCGACATGTTGCTGCGCAACAGGTAGGCGACGAAGCTGGCTCCGACCAGAAACGCGAGGATGATCCAACGGACCCGCGACGGCGCGCCAGGACCGGTCGAGGTACTCCTCGAGCTGCTGCCGGTCGAGCTATTGATAGTCACGGGCTACTGATAGTCACGAGGCAGCGTTTCGTTCCAGGTCTTCTCGCGCACCAGGGTACCGTTCTCAGTCAGCCTGCGGGTGTAGGTGTAGTAGAAGCTCTTGGCGTCGCTACGAAAGAGGAGCGTCGCCTCCCACCTCAGAGTGCGCCCCTCGAGTTCGACGACCATGGAGTGCTCGCCACGCGCCCTAGTCTGTTCTGGGTGCGCGTCGGAGGTTTCGTGAACGATCGTCTCGCGGTAACGCTCCTCCCCCCAGGGGTAGCGGTCGCCACCGGTATTGGTCGCGGTCACGGTGACCGTGCCGGTTTGCGGATTGCGGTCGATCGAGGAGATCTCTCCGTACCCCGAAGCCGTGCCATCGTCTAGGCTTTCGAAGCCCGCGAGCTCGGCGGCCTCTTCCGGCGGTACAACGTCCGGCGGTAGAAACTTCGGCACCGGGCGCTGCTCGAACGGGATGGTCGGCAATACCAGGCGCGCACCCGCCTCACCTCCGATCTCGAGTTTTGTCGTCATGGCAAATGGAGTCGGCCACATCATCGGCCACATCGAATTGTTGACCGCGAACCGAATGCGGTGGCCCGCCGGGAAGACCCACGAAGTGAAGTGCATCTCGATGTCGAGGTCGAAAGCCTCCCCCGGCTCGAGATCTCGTGGCTGTTTGGCCGACTCCCGATGAGTACCGTTGAACCCGGCACCGGCGACCTGCGTCACCGTGCCGTCGGGCGCGACGTCGGACAATCGCACGAACCAGTTGGCCCGGGTCGCGTCGGTGCTCACCCTGAGGAGCGCGCGAGGTAAGCCGAGAATCTCGAGCGGCTCGCCCAATGGGTCGCTGTCGTAGACCAGGCTGAAGGCGTCGGTCGGACGCTGGTCGTGGGCGACGTCGCCCCACCACATCACCGGGCCGCCGGCTTCCATGCCGATCGTCGGCACATAGCGCAGGGAGTGTTGGGTCTCCCCCCCTTGATCCTCCGAGGGGGACAGTGTGTGGTTTGCCCGCGCGTACAAGACGCGCGGGGCGGCCCGCTCGATCGGCCAGCCTTCCTCGAAGCGCCATCGGCCCGGCGCTTCGTCGAGACGTGGGCCCGGCGGATGCCAGTCGCGCACGTACACGGCAAGAGCCGGCTCGTCCAGGATGCCGGTGTCGCGACCCTTGAGCCAGTGGTCGAACCAGCGCACGGCTTCGTGACGCCATTCAATCCCCGGCTGGGGATAGGGGTCGTGGGGAAAACCGTGCGACCAGGCGCCGACGATCGCCTTGGTCGGTGCCTTCAGGTTTTCGAGCATGCGGGACACGCTGTCGCGATAGCCGTCGTACCAGCCGCCGATCACGAAGGTCGGCACGCGAATCGAATCGTAGCGGGCCACAAGAGCCGTGCGCTCCCAGAAGGGCCCGTCGCGCTGCTGGTTCTTGTAGGTCAACATCCAGGGCTCGGTGTCGAAGCGGTCGCGAAAGTAGGTCTCGTCGATGCGGTACTCCGGCGCCCCGGGGCGTGCATTGTCGAGATCCTGGCTCATCTCCCAGGAGTCGAGATGCATGATGCCGTCCATGAAATGCACGTCGTCCTGGTAGAGATCATCGGTGGCATCGATGGCCAGAATGGCGCCGAGGGCGGGTGGATTACGCATCGCCATGTGAATGGCGTTGAAACCACCCCACGAACAACCCAACATCCCGACCTTGCCGCTGGACCAGCTCTGCTTCGACAGCCAATCGATCACCACTTCGCCGTCTTCGTTCTCGATGTCGGAGTACTCGTAGGGGATCAGCCGCCCCTCGCTGTTGCCGGTGCCCCGCATGTCGACTCGGGCGAGGACATAACCTCGCCTGACAAAGTAGGAGTAGGTCTTGTAGGTGCGCGCCCGCCCTTCGTCCTTGCGATACGGCAGGTATTCGAGCAAGACGGGGAACCGTTTACCGTCGGTGTCGCCGGTCGGCATGTACAGATCCGTCGCCAGCCGAACACCGTCAGGCATGGAGATGACGGCGTCCCGTATCTCGACTTGATACTCGGGAGGCGATGGAGCGACCGCGGAGGCTTGCGTGGAGAAGCCGACAACGACCGCCAGAGCGACGATCACGATCCGCGGTCCAAGAGGGCACACTTTGTTTCTCTTGCGAGGCATGTCACTTCGGTCGCGCGAGGCCGCGAACAGCGGCCGCAGCCACTTCGGCGCCCGTCGTTCGTTTTCCTCGATCGCCGCCAGCGCCGGCGCCGCCGCCCGCTCGAGGGCCGCTTCCTGCTCGGCGTAGCTCAAGCCTCGGCCCTGTTAAGGCACGCAGCCAAGGGGACACTCTTGACCGTTACCCGGTGTCCTTCCTCGCCGGGCCAGGACCAGCGACCATCGGTTTCGGCTTCAACAATGATATCTCCGGCGCAAGGACGCGGTGTAGGCAAGCCACGGCCATGCGGCGATTGCTCCGCCACAGGCAGGGCACAAGTCCGTGTTACCTCGGTGCAGGCGAAGGTGCGCAAGCGACGGTCACGCCGGTTTCGCAAATCAAGCAGGGCGCGGAACAACTCCGGGCGTACGTGGCCGTAGCTGTTTCTGGAACCGACCGAGAGGACGGCCATTTCGGGATCTGCATGTTCCAACAACGCGACAAGCTCGCGTGCATTCTTGGGCCAGGCCCCGTGGTGCGGGATCTTGAGCACATGGCACCGGATCGACGCCGGTCCTCTTCTGTCTGTTCGATCCAGCAGCGACGTAAGCCCTTCTCCCTCCAGGTCGGCCAGGAGCACGGCAGCAAACGCACCGTACCCGACGCGCAGCACCAGCGACCACTCGTTGTGAGCGGCTCGCCTGGTCGCGCGCTGGGTCTCGACCTCCAACCAGGAGGGGTGCAGGACCTTGAACGACAACGGACCATAGTCGGCAATGTCATGACCTGCGGACACAGGGGAGCATCTGACATGATCCCCCTGATCCCATTCGAAGATCTTGGCCATCGTGCTCTGGAGGCGCTGATACTTGCGGCTGTCGACCTGTCCGTCACCTTTCAGCTCCTTCAGCCTTTCTTGCGCCCGCTGCCACAAACCATCCGGGAGGTGAAGCGCTACGACAGGTCGTTCGTCCCGGACCCAGGATTCCAGCCAGTTGACCAAACGCTCCAGCCCAAGGAAATGGTCGCTGTGATCGTGGGTGACGAACAGCCGGTCGATAGAGCGGATTTCATGACGCTTGAGACAATCGTTGAGCGGCCGCTGCTTGGGGAGGTCCACGATCGCGCAGGCGTCCGGGGTCCGGACGAGGGTGCAATCAGCGTTGCCGACCTGCAAGAACACGATGCGGCACGTCATCTGTGGTCGTCCCTCGGCTCAAGGATCAGCTCCTCCGGCGTCATGTAGGGGCGTGGTGTATGCCTGAAGCCGCGCAAGGCCCAGGGGCGCTGGCGGAGATCCTCGAAGGTGCGGATCTCCTCGCTGAGCTCGGCGGTGAAGATCGTGCCGTCCAGGGCCCAGCCGGGCAGCTCGGGGGGCAGAGACAGCTCGGCTTCCTCTTCTTCGTCATCCAAGCCGCTCAGATAGAGGCGGATGCGACTGTTCGCCCCGGTGCCCAACACCCCGAGCACCTGGCCGGTGACGACTTCGTATGGGTGTTCTTGTTCGTCCTGCCAGCTCTCGAAGTCCTCCGACAACCCCATACGGGCGAGGCGAGGCCGGGCCGGTTGGCCATAGAGAGCCTCGACCCGGGTGTTGAGCTCTTCCCTCAGGCGGTCAGGGTCCGGGATGGTCTGCCCAGCCTGATCACGTTTGACCATCTGGCGGACCAGCTCGATCAGCTCCTCATCTACCTGGGTCGGCAGTTGAAGCTCTCGGATTGTGCCAAGCCTGACATGCCGGACCGAGCGCGACGGGAGGACCATCTCGTTGACGAGGCCAGAGCTCAGGATGCCCAGCAGCCAAAGCAGCCTCTCCTCGTTGGTAAGCGCCTCCCATCCCGGCGGCATGTTGGCATTTGGAGAGACATCGATGCCATGCTCGGATGCCTGCTGACGTGTAACGATTCCGTACATGTCGTGATTGTGGGTCAGCCCAGTGGTATCCAAGATCGCAGACAAGGGGTCCCGAGAATCTCTGTTCGAGCTTGCGCTGATCAGCAGCTTGGGGAGGTTGAAGAGGTGTCGATGAGCCCACTCGGGCTTCTTGAGAAACTCACGTTGCTGCTTCCCAGTTGGTGAATCAAGCCCCTCCCGGACGTATCGAATCCAGCGCTTTTCATTCGGCGCGTCTGCCGGATTCGCCCAAAGCCGGTCCCGTTTCCCACGCGGGCGAAAGCCGATCTTCCATAGGCGGCGACACACGATACCCGACTCAGGGGCTGGGATAGGTGGGACCGACGACGAGAGAGTGACGCCGATGAAGGGAACAAATAGGGTGTCCAAACGAACGGTGGGAGTATTAAGGTGAATCGTCGGAATCGCGCTGATCGCAGCGGTTTCGTCATCGGTGGCCGGCACCAGATGACCGACGCCCAAGTAGCCGCGAGAGAGCTTCTCCCGAGCTTTCTTCCTGCTCACGATAGTGCGCGCCTTGATCGGGCTTTGTCCAGCTCGACCACAGATCCCCACCAAGACGCAGGTAGCTTGTTGAGCGGCGAGGCCAACGGCCTTTTCCGGCAGCTCCCACACCTCGAGAAGTCGACACGTTTTCAGGAGCTGCTTCCTGGCCGTTCCGCAGCCCTGCCACGTGCTGTGCAGGAAGATCTGCGGCAGCACGAAGCCGAAGATGTCACCAGGGCGCATCCAGTCGAGCGCCTTGTCGACGAACTGCGCGGCCAGTTGGACGTCTTTCTTTGCCCCCGACTCGCCAAAAGGCGGATTCGCGACCAGCACGGTCGGGCGCTGGACGAGCCGTCGCTCGAGCTCCTCGACGCCGAGCGAGTTATAGTCCTCAGCAAGGAAGCGCGGGCGGGGGAAAGGAACCTGCTCGGACTCGTGGATGATGAAGTACTTCAGTGCGGTGAGGAGCTCGGCCTGCGGATCAATGTCGTTACCCACGATCCGGGTCCCAAGGTAACCCGTCTTTTCCGCCAACCGGGAGGGGAGATCCGGCATCGAGGCCAGGCGTCGGGTCGCCGCCAACAGCAGGCTGCCCGAGCCGGCGGCCGGATCAAAGATCAGGCGCGACTCCGGTCGTAGCCGTTCCAAGGGGAGATGCTCGAGTAAGCGATCAGCCAGTACTGTCGGAGTGTAGTGCTGCTGAAGCAGCAATCCGGTCTGATTCTCCGGGGTGCGACTCAACACATGGGCCATACGTTCATAGATCTGACCGATGTGGTGGTAGTCCATCAACCCGAAAGTCACTCCGACGCCGAGCTCGTGGCCCAGAAGTTGATGGGTCTCGTCGTGCAGTAAGTTGACCACCCCTTTTGCCTGCTTGAGGAAGCCATTGATGCGCTTAAGCGCTCGGTCGAGGGACTTGACCGGATCGTTCTCCGGGAGCGTCCCCGGACCAAAGAAGCCCCTGTCCTCCAGGATCCGGGCGGCTAGGTAGGCGAAGGCCACCTGGACCACGCGCTCCGAGAGCGTTCCGGCTTCCTCAGCAGGATAGAGTTGCTGCTCGAGCGCAATGGCCTTCCGGATGGCGGCTTGGACCCGGTTGACAAGTTGGTCCTGCTCCCGGAGCAGGAAGGAAAAGCTATCCCGGGAGACGGTGCTTTCGAGCGACGCGAGCGGCAACTGGCCCATCTGGAAGCGAGAAAGGGCTCGGGGCGTGAAGAGCCGCTCCCGATGCCTGGCTACCTCGCGGACGAGCGCATCCAGGTCGGCCAAGGGGCGTGGCTGAGCGGAGCCGCCTTCATTGAAGATGAAATGAAATCTGTTCGAGACCGGTAGCGCCAGCGCGCCTGCGTCCCACTTCTCGAGTCGCTGCTCCCAAGGCCTGATCTCGGTCTCTGCCGTAGGTTCGCAAAGTAGGAACGCGAGGTTGCCTGGGCAGGGCTTGGCACCATCGCGCGTCCACAAGGCATCGATCGTCCTTGGGTCTGAGCTCCTGATCGGGTCTGGCAGACGTACTCGCCTAAAGGGCTGGCCGCAGCCTATCTCTGAGGAGATCCTCTGATGGATTGCCTCGGTGTTCAGCATGCTCGAGTCCCGCGGGCGGAAGGCTATCATCTTACGCCCCGGCCTCCTCGGTGCCAGCGTTTTGGCCCGAAGCAGCTCGGGCCGAGAGTGTGTTACGCTCAGTTACCGCCATTCTAGTGCAGTACGGTCTTGCCGGTCAACCTGATCGACGATCGATCGACTGGGGTCTCGGTCACAATTGCGGAGGCGGATAGGGTGCCATCTGGGAGTCGTCCTGGATCTCTTCCCAGGCGAAGCCGAGGACGCGGCTGGCGCCGGCGAAGTCGCTCGTCACCATCTTGACCCTGCCGAGGCCGGCCCAGGCCAGAGCCTTCCAGCCGTCGGCTTTGCCGGCCATGGCCTCGCGGTGGAGCTCGAGCAACTGCACGCCGAGCTCGGCCACCGCTACCGCGCCCTGTTTCGTTGATGCCCCTCCGGGGCAATTAACGCTCGGACGACGGGCTCGGCGGCCGGCGATCCGGTCGCCGCACGGAGTAGAAGCGATCGCTGGGCAGGTCGACGAAGGAGGTACGCGCCCCGTCCGGCCAGGAGACGGTGAGCCGATCGATCACCGCGGCGGCGCCCAGGCCGACATGGAGCCGCGAATCGCTGTGCGAGGCGTAGCTCCCGCCGGAGGCCCTTTGGCGAATCTGCGAGCTTCCGGCGGCGCGGACCTCGACGCGGGGGCCCAGGGTCTGCGTGCCGCGAAGCGCCACGGTGACCCAATGATTTTCGGTCACGGTGGTGTTCTCGAGCAGGGTGGGGCGCGC
>JAAELT010000220.1 GCA_024226315.1 bacterium
AATACGAAAAAGAAAAAATAGAAACAAAAGTCCAATATAAACTGATGTATACGTTTTTCTTGGTCATCTGGGTGAGGTAAGTCTTCTGTATTAAGTCATCTGTATTAATTGTCTCAATTTTGTATCAAGTCATCTGTATTAATTGTCTCAATTTCGTTGATGAATCTTAGGGGTCTTGCCTTTCTAGGACGCTAATCGAGTTCGGACGTTTTCTAAGCATCTCCTATGCTATGCTACTAGTTTTCCCGGTTGTTTGGTAATGGAAATGAAATAGTAACTTACGCGCAGCTCCTGAAAGGAGGATGTTCTTTACTTGAGTCTTCTCCCTTGAAGATAAATTAATACGTATAGACGACGTCATCAAATGGGCGTTTTTTAAAAAAAATAAAGAAACTCACGAAATCCTCATTGCTCTTTCGACGTCTTTTGTTAAGCTCCTGTGATTTACAAAAAATTATTTATAATGATTTTGCCACGAAAAAGCCTTCATTAAACACGACTGCTAACGGACCGAAAGCGATGTATGTTGCTAACGATTAAACACAACGTTACGGCTCTAAATGTTTTAATTAAACGATTTATAAACGTATCGATATTGGCAACATAAACGTCAAAACGATATCTCGATAGGCAACATAAACGTCAGAACGATATTTCGATAGGCAACGTAAACGTTAAAACGATATTTCGATAGGCAACATAAACGTCAAAACGATATTTCGATAGGCAACGTAAACGTTAAAACGATATTTCGATAGGCAACATAAACGTCAAAACGATATTTCGATAGGCAACGTAAACGTCAAAACGATATCTCGATAAGCAACATAAACATCAAAACGATAAT
>JAAELT010000221.1 GCA_024226315.1 bacterium
CCTATTCATCTTCTGACCAAAAAGAATTTACTTTGAAATAGCCTTTCATTACCCAAACAACCATTCTTTTAGTCCAGGCACTCTATCTCGCTTTGCAATACAAAAGAAAAAGTAAATTGACGGTAATTACATCAAAAGACATGCATCATCACACGAACTGTTTCTTAAACAATAGCACTTGGGGACAGACTGCCTTTAAAGGAGAAGATAGGGCGCCTGTCGCTGTGTACGAAGAATGCTGGTACGCTGAGTAGGCAACAGATGGCAATGGTATGGTGACGGCGATGACGAAAAAGTTGAAACGAATGACGTTATGGCTTATGCTGATGCAGCGGATAATATTGATGAGGATTATGATTATGATTATAATAGTAATAATGACGACGATTAGAATGCAGTATTACTATGGGGATGACAACTATGCCGATAACCACATCGATGATGATGCTTGATGCTTAGGGCTTATGTATAACAATAATAATGATGATTATTATTATTATGATGGTAACGATAAAAATAATGTTCATGATGATCATGATGATGATGTTGATCCTTGATCATGTTCATGAACATGATGATTATGATCATGAGTATGATCATGATGATCATTATTGATGATGATGATGATGATGGTGAAGATAATAATGATGATGATGACTGGCAGTGGTGATATTGGGGATGACGTCAAAGAACCCCGAAACCTCGTTCCCACAAGCCCCTCAAACACAATACAATACGTTTCGAAATTGCCGCCCTCGGCTCAGATTCCTTGATCGCGGTGCCAAGAATATTTAGATCG
>JAAELT010000222.1 GCA_024226315.1 bacterium
ATGGAGATTGTGAATCAGTTGGCGAGCCCAGGCAAGGAGAATCGGCTGGCTGGTCTTCTCGACGAGTTGCAGAGCTTCGTCACGGCCTCCGCAGAGCAAGGCGTGGCGGCCCATGAGGTCGAGCAGGGCATCTGGCAACACCTCTTGAAGCTGGGTCGGGAGTCCCTGCAGGTGTTCTTTGATCGGGCCGGCGATGGCGACCTTGGCGAGACGGTTGAGCTTGAAGGTGGCCGTCGATTGCGCCGCTTGTCCGGTGAGTATGTGCGCCCCTACCAGTCGATTTTCGGCCCCTTCGAGCTGCGCCGAGCGGTGTACGGGACGCGAGTGGGGCAACGCATCGAGCTCGTGCCTCTGGATCAGCGATTGCAGTTGCCGGAGAGTAAGTTCTCCTACCTGCTCCAAGATTGGGACCAGCGATTGGTGGCGGAGAGCCCGTACGCAGAGGTGAGTCGGACGTTGTGCAAAATCCTGGGATTCTCTCAGTCGGTGGACAGCCTGGAGCGGATGAACCGGAAGATGTCGGAGCCGGTGGTGGATTACTGGGATTCGTTGGCGCCGCCGCCCGCCTCGGAGGAGGGCTCGTTGTTGGTGCTCAGCGCCGATGGCAAAGGGGTTCCGATTCGCCGCGACAAGGGCGCCGGCGTGGCGCCCGGTCCAGCGCCTTTGAAGGGTCCGAAGCCCGGAGCGAAGAAGATGGCGCTGCTGGGGGCGAGTTACACCGTGGATCGCCGGGAGAGGACGCCGGAAGAGGTGACGGAGTCGTTGTTTCTCAAGCCTGCGGTCTCGAACGCGAAGCTCCCGGGTCCTCAGCACAAACGGTTGCGCGCGAGCTTGGCGCGCAGCGAGAGCGGGAGCACCGATCCAGCCCAGGCAGAGATTTTTGGCTGGCTTGCGATGGAGGCCGAGGATCGCAATCGGTCCGGTACGAAGCCCATGATTGTGTTGATGGACGGCCAGCATTCTCTGTGGGATGCGGCGCAGCGTGATTTCCCAGACGGCGCGATCGAGATCCTGGATCTGCTGCACGTGACTCCACGTCTGTGGAAGGCCGCCTATCTCTTCCATCCCGAGGGCAGCGCCTCCGCAGCGCAGTTCGTTCGCAGCCGCGTGTTGCGTATTCTCAAGGGAGAGGTTCATTCGGTGGTTCGAGGTCTTCGCCAGATGGCGACCCGAAGCGGCCTGACGGGTCGTAAGCGCAAGCAACTGGAACGGATTTGTCAGTACTTCGAGAATCATCGCTCGAGGATGCGCTATGACGAGTATTTGGCCGCCGGATACCCCATCGCCACCGGAGTGATCGAAGGGGCTTGTCGTCACGTCGTCAAGGATCGCTTGGAGAGAGCCGGCATGCAATGGGTGTTCGAGGGGGCCCAGGCCATGTTGGATCTGCGAACCATTCATTTGAGCCATCAATGGGATGAGTTTCAGGCTTATCGGATCAAGAAGGAAGCGGCCCGCTTATACCCGAATGCTGGCCAGGCAGAAGCTGTCGAATGGCCGATCGCAGCATGAACAGGGCGCGCGCGGCCGGTTACGCCC
>JAAELT010000223.1 GCA_024226315.1 bacterium
CCCGAAGACCCGGTCACCAGTCTCAACCTGGTGGCGATGGCGGCCGACGCCTGGGGCGGCGTGTGGCAGGCCGAGGACCGGAGCGGCGGTCGCCTGGGGCTGCCGGTGATGGCCGGGTTGCGGCGCGGCTGGGTGGCCGGCCAGCTCACCGTCGAGCCCGCCGGCGACGGCTCGCGTCTGACCTATCGGATCGACCAGAGCGAGTATCGGGTCCGGAAGTCGGCCGCCCTGACGCTCTTCGTGGCGGCCATCGGCGCCGCCGTGACGATCATCGCGCCGCTGTTTCCGGCGCTCCTGCGCCTGGTACCGATCAGCATCGTAATATGCCTGATGGCCTGGTTCTTCGTCCTCGCACGCCTGCGCAACAGCGGCCCCGAGGAGTTCTTCGAGGATCTGGCGCAGCAGGCGCGGCAGGAATAATGGCGGCGCTGCTTCCGTTATACTGGGTGAGAGCCACTCTTTCGCTGGCGCGCCTCTGGCGCGACTTGCGACCTGAGCGGTCCAAGCGAGATCCTTGACAACTGGGGGCGTACCGGATTCGACGGGGAACAAGCAGACCGGAGGTTGCGTGCCGGACTCCATCCGTCAACTGGAACTTTCACAACTGCCAACGACGAAATGGCACTCGCGGCAGCATAAGCCGCGCGTTCCGGCATAGGGCTTTGATTCGCTGCACTTAGCCGGAGCGACGTTAATGCGGATCAAACGGTAGGGCGCGTTCCACGCTCTGCCCGGATCACTTAGGAACTGGCCGCGACGACGGAAGCCTTCCGCCCAAGCGTCGCGGTGAGACAAGAAAGGGAAGGACACGCACGTAGACGCTTTCGGCCTGAGTTTTTCGGACGTGGGTTCGATTCCCACCGCCTCCACCAAGATCCTCGCTTCGCTCGTCTCCTGATGGAGTCGCTGGGACTCGGACGTCGCGCTCGAGGCCTGCGGCCTCGGAGCGCTTGTGGCAATTCCCACCTTTCGCTTCGGGCGACCATCACAATCCCCAGAATTCTCGCTTCGCTCGGCTCGGAGCCCCGGAGGGGCGGCGGCGTGTAGCCTGGGGCGCGAGCCCCAGGGCAGGCGGTATCAAAAGATACGAGCCCCGTTAGGGGCGATGGCGACAGATGCTGAAGCCGCGGGTTCGGGGCGAGGTTTCGCTTAATATTCGCCACTATGAAGGTCGATATTCCGACGGTTGGCCGAGGCTTTTGGGCTTCGCTTCTGCTGATCGTGGTGCCGGCGGCGTTTGCCTGGGGGACGCCGGTGATCGAGGAGACGCCGGAGGAGCTTCGGCGAGCGCTTCAGAAGGCGGCGACGGACGGGAGCATCGGGAATGTGGAGGGGTTGTTGGGGCAGGGGGTGGACCCGAATGCTCCGGTGTTTTCTGAGGGAGGTGAGCGGCTGGACGGGCCGCTGGCGGTGGCGGTGCTGCGGGGGCATATTCCGGTGGTCGAGCGGCTGGTGGCCGCCGGGGCGGATCCGGATGGTGATCGGGGCAAGGTGGTGACGTACCTGTGGACGACGCCGACGCGGAGCGCGCTGGGTAGGGACTCGAAGGTGATCCTCGGCAAGGTGTGGTTCGAGCGTCGCAAGATCGATCGCCACATGCGTAAGGCCGCCGAGGAGGGCGACCTGGAGGCGGTGCGCCGTTATCTGGAACGGGGCGAGCGGTCGATGTACTCGAAGGATCGGGAGGAGATGCTCGCGGCACTGGAGCGGGGCGACGCGGCGATGGTGCGGGCGCTGATCGAGCCGCCCGTGATCGAAGACACCAGCCAGCGGGCCATTGCCGAGCCGCTGCGGCTGGCGCTGGATCGCCGCGACCGGCAGTTGCTGGGCCGACTGATCGAAGGCGGCGCGCCGTTCAACGGCCTGGACCGCGACGGCTTCACGCCGTTGGTGGTGGCCGCGAGGATGGGATGGCTCGAGGCGGCACAGGATCTTGTCGCGGCCGGGGCCGACGTCGACCTGGTCGACCAGCGGCACAGCCGGCCACTGTCGATGGCGACCGGGCACGGCCAGACGGCGATGGTCGAGTATCTGCTGGAGGCGGGAGCGCCGGTGAGCCGGCAGGGCGTGGTGGAATCGAGAAACCCGGTGATCACGGCCGCGAGCGCCGGCCAACGGAAGCTGATGCACTTTCTGATCGCGCATCCGACGATGTCCGACCCGACCGGCAGGGTCGTCATCGAGGCCTTGCGGGCGGCCATCTCCGCGGGGCATGGGCGAATCGTCGACGACCTGATCCCCCTGGGGCGCGACGAGATCTCCCTCGCGGGGCTCTGCGACGGCGAGATGTTCCGCAAGCTGGTGGTGGCAGGCGTCTCGGTCGATCGGCCCGACGACCGGGGCCGCAACCCGCTGGTCGCATCTCTGCGCTGCTACGACCGGGAGAAGACCTTCCGCCTGCTGCTGAAGCTCGGCGCTGATCCCAACGAGCGCATGGGGCCGGACGTGGTCCAGCAGGAGGGCGTCACGGCGCTGATGACGGTCGCCGGTGACGATCGGCTCGAATTGATGGAGCTGCTGTTCGAAGCCGGCGCGGACCCCGACATCGCCAGCGACCGGGGCGTGACCACGCTGATGAAGCTGTGCAACTCCAGGAATATCGACGAATCGATCGCCGCCATGCTCGCCGCCGGGGCCGATCCGGACCTCCGCGACCCCATCGGCCGCACGGCCTTGATCTGGGCCGCCAACTCCGGCAACGCCTCCGCGATCACGCGGCTCCTGGCCGCCGGCGCCGATGAATCGCTGCGCGACGACGAGGGGCGCACCGCCTGGGAACACTTCTGGTGGCGGATGCTCGAGGAGCGCGGCACCTGGACGATCGCGAGCCCGGCGGGCGATCTTCAGCTCGCCCTACCGCGGGAGTTCGGCCAACATGTCCGGCAGCCCCTGGAAGACGGCAAGGCCCGCGGCGCCAACCACAGAGTCACGTCGTTCGAGGTCACCCGCCTGGGTGAGCGTGTGGAGATCGACCCCTTCGATCCCATCGTGGTGACCGAGGAACCCTCGCCGGAGATTACCCACCAGCCCTGGCTGGGCCTCGAGGTTCCCGTCGTGCGCCTCGCGGGCCAGGACGCGGACGACCTCTCGAGCCTGGTGGCCGTGGTGCCGTGGGGCGAGGACACGCTGGTGCTGCGCGTGAGCGACCGGGAGCGATACCTGGGCCGGCAGCGGTGGTTGATGCGGGGCGTGCTCAACTCCCTGAAGCCGCTCCATCCGGCACCGATTCAGGTCGTGAACGACCCGGGGGCCACCTGGCAGGCGGTCCTCGCCGACGGTTTCTCGCGCCGGCGCATTCCGGTCCCGGCCCGGGTCGCCGTCTCGCTGCTGCTGATCGCGCTCATCGTCAGCCGGGTGGCGAGGGCCTGGCCTCGCAAACCCGCGGCAACGGACCACGTAGACTCCCAGCAATGAACAACCTTCGCCTGAGCACCCAGGGTGGCCTCCGTGCCTGGCTCTGTCTACTGATCGCGTGTCTGGCCGCGGCGGCGGCGCCGGCCCAGGAAGGGCCACTGAGCCTGGAGCTCAGCTTCTCCAACCCGGGGGCTCGCAGCATGGGCTTCGGTGGCGCTTTCGTGGCCCTGGCCGACGACGCCACGGCGGCTTTCGCGAATCCGGCCGGGCTGGTGCAGCTGACCCGGCGAGAAGTATCGCTCGAGGGGCGCCTGTGGAGCTACACGACCCCCTTCACCGAGGGCGGTCGGCTTGCCGGCTCGCCGACCGGCATCGGCCTCGACACCGTGGCCGGCCTGCGCGAGGCGGAAGCCACGGAAGACCTGGCCGGCGTCTCGTTCGTCTCCTTTGTTTATCCGAAGAAACGGTGGGCGTTCGCCCTCTACCGGCACCAGCTGGCGAAGTTCGAGAGCTTCAGCGAGACCCAGGGCTTCTTCGAAGGAAATTTTCGTCTCGACGACTTCCGCCGCTCGACGGAGCTCGACATCGTCGCGCACGCGGCGGCCGTCGCCTTCCGGGCGACCGAGCGCCTGAGCTTCGGGCTAACCCTCACCCAATTCAGCGCGGACGCCAACTTGATCACCCAGCGGTTCAACGTCGCGGTCCCCGGGACGCTGCCCGACGGCCCGGGCGGGCGTAACGCCTACCTGCCCGCGGCCCTCGCGGAGGTCGATGCGACGACCTCGAACGACACGGCCCTGGGCCTCGGTCTGGGAGCGCTCTGGCGCGTCTCGCCGAGCTGGAGCATGGGCGCGTCGTATCGTCAGGGCCCCGAGCTGGGTTTCAGGAACCGGGAGCTCACCGGCTCGGCGTTCGCGCCGGGCGTGCCGGCGGGAATCGTCACGTCCCGCGCCGGGGGCGACATCCAGCTTCCGGACGTCCTCGCCCTGGGCTGCGCCTACCGCTCGCCGGGCGGGCGCCTCACGGTGGGCTTCGAGTGGGACCGCGTGGAGTACTCCTCGATCATCGACAGCCTGGGGGACGACGCGACGGACGCCGCCCTCGATGACGGCGACGAGCTGCACCTGGGCTTCGAAGTGGTGTTCCCGGGATCGACCCCTGTAATCGCGCTGCGGGCGGGCGCCTGGCTCGACCCCGATCACCGGATCCGCTTCGTGGGTACCGGGAGCCCGTTGGACGACGCCATCTTCCGCGGCGGCAGCGACGAGCTCCACTTCGCGCTCGGCCTCGGCGTCGTCTTCGACCGCTTCAAGATCGACGCCGCCGTGGATATCTCGGACCTGGTGAGCACGGCGTCGGTGTCGGGGATCTACAGTTTCTGACCCGTCGCTGGCGCCGGTTCGCCCCGCGCGCAGGTCTGTAACTCCAGCGCGCCAGCCGCGCTATACTGGGCCACGATGGCGAGCGCCACGAAGCGAGTCACTGCCAAGCCGAAGCTCATCTCCGGTGGAAACCCTCAGACGAGATGAAGCAGACGAGGCCTAACGCCTAAGCCAGGCGAGTCAGTATGAGCACCTCCGACACCCACGGACTATGCGTCCCATATGTGGTTCGCACTACACCGAACAAGGGACGGGGTCTTTTTGCTGATGCATTCACCCCTGAGGGAACAACCGTATGGCGTCATGTTGCCGGCCAGTATGCGGTGTACGATGAGCGATCATTGAAAGCCCTTTTATCCAACATGCCTGACAGTGAAGCCGTGTATGTGTTGACGCATATTCATTGTATGCCTGAGTTTCCTGAATACATGATTAGGGTATTTGATGACGGAGAGCTCATTAATCATTCAGATCAGCCAACACTGCTCACGCGCACGAGGCCCGGATACGATGAAGTCTCAGCTGCAACCTACACAGAAGATGTATCAACCGCACTTCTGGGCAATCACTTCACGCTTGTGGCGGCGCGTGACATTGAGAAAGGCGAAGAACTAACCCTTGACTACAACGATGATCCTGAGGGGCCACAGTATTACGATACGCTTTGTGATGAATATGGCATCACATGGGATTGGCTATAGCAACGCCAGCCTGTGCTATCTTCACTTGCATGACCGCCCAGCAACTCCTCGAGCAGGCACTCCAACTGGACGAAGAAGAGCGTGTCGTCGTCGCCACTCGTTTCCCGTTCGCCCCGGTGTTCCTGGATCGTGAGAACGAGGTTCGCGTTCTCGCCCGCCGCGCATACGAAAAGGCGACCCGGCTACTGGCTGAATCGGCTTCGGGGCAGCATCTAGGTTCCTCGGTCACCCGATCAGCAGATGCGCTGGGCAAGATCGGCAGTCCGAGGAACCGAACCCCGCCGCCGCCACCGCCCACCGGCCACTCTCGAGATCCCGACGCACGAGCTCGCACTCACCGGCCTCGAGCTCGACTATCACTCTCTCCGCCGGCGCGCGCGCCAGCAGCCAATCGACGTGCCAGTGGTGCCTGCCCTCACGGCGCAAGTGGCGCGCCACGCGCGAGCGCACCCCGCCGGCGCCGCGGGCGCTGCCGTAGTAGCGCAGCAGGCCCGGCCCGAGCCGTACCGGGCCGAGCTTGCCGGGCCGGAGTGTGATCTGGCGGTCGAGTGAGAGCTCGAGCACGTAGCTGCCCGGCCCGGCGGGGAGGGACATCGGGTCGACCGGCGTGGCGAAGGTGACCATTGACTGATGTTATCGCGCGTCCGGCGGTCAGGTGCGACCTGCGATCTCCTCCGCTGGCGTAGGAATCAGGCTCATTCGTCTGATGGCTCGTCGTCTTTAACCGGGGTTACTTTATCAGCATGTGTTGCGAATCTCTCTTTCAAGAATTCACGGCCTTTCGTTAGGTGAAGCCACATGAAGGCGCCTGACTATATGAAGACGAAGAGTGCTGTTTGATAAGAAAACTTACCTGGCGCCACGAGGGCATAGAAGAGTCCGCTGAGGATAGTGCAGAGAGCCGCTGACAGTACTGACGCCATCAGAATCTTCACGTAAGCGCTCCGTTTCTAGCCGCACGCTTGTGTTCAGCGGCCGGCCCGCAAGCCCAGGCCCTTGTTTGGCTCATTTGAACAGCAGCAAACCCAGAACCAGAACGACCGCCAGCAACCCCAGAACCACCGGCACGGCTACGGCCGTGCGCCTTTTCTGGAGAGCCCTGTGAACCTCATGATCAAGGTAATGCAGGCCTGCACCGGTCGATACGATTGCACCCGATTTGACAAAGCGAGCGAGCCGCCACCGGAACAAAGGGCGCCTGTACGGCAGCGAGGTGGCGTTTTCTGCATTGGTTGCACTCAATGAGCGGAGCTTCTTAACGATTACGGCGTCGATAGCTGTAACTACTGAAAAGAAGACCGTCACGAGGGCGGCAATCACTTGGAGGAATTCAGCGTCACTCAACGTTCTTGTTCTCCGGAAAGACGTGGTAGTTACCGCTCACTGGCGGGACGAGGTCACATGGCGCCTAACGGCCGAAAATGACCGGCGGCGAAGCCGCCTGCTCGATTGACGTGTTCGGCGACTGGCGTGGGAGCCAAGCTCCGACTCGGCAGGGCCAAATCGATCAACCCACAGAACGTTAGATTTGGCATGCAATCCGGCGCCCATTTCCTTTGCTCGCTCCGCGTCCGGTTCTCAGCG
>JAAELT010000224.1 GCA_024226315.1 bacterium
CCTCGATTTTTGGCCTCCGGCGGCTGGTTTAGGCAGGGAAATGGCCCCAGGATGACCCCGAAAACAGGTTTTTTGGACCTAGTGCAGCCCGAGGTGCCCCCAGACCCCTTCTGATGGGCCCAGGGCACCACAAATATGACATGAAAATGGCCCAGGACAAATCTGGGTGACCCTGGACCCTGCAAGGCGATTCTAGCCTCGATTTTTGGCCGCAGGTGGGCCGCTCCGCGCCTGTGGCTGTGCCACATCCACTTGGTACTACTACTCCGCGGAGCGGCCGTCGGCTGTGCCGGCTTAAGGCAGCCGCTCCTATATGCCCATTATCTGGCGTTTGACACTGGTATAGGGACCTTACCGGCGTTGCCGCCTGCTGCCTGCTGCACCGCGACCCGCGGCGGTCGGCCTGTGGGCAGGTGGGTCCGACCCCCAGCCCATGGTGCACTAACCGGGGCACACGCGCTGCACACTTTTTTTTGTCCCACCTTTAGACTCACTCTGATATTGGATTTTCACGTTTTTTCGGCCCGGCCGGCGGAAAACGGGCCGTTTTTCAGGTCCGGGCACCCCGGCACCTGC
>JAAELT010000225.1 GCA_024226315.1 bacterium
CGCCAGAGATTCGGGGACGATGTCGAGGATGTGCTGCTCGCGAAAGACCGCCAGGACGCCCAGGCAGAAGACAGCCATCACCATGAGCTCCCAGAGGCCGAAGTGCTGAGCCATCAAGCCGTGCAGAGGCCACATGAGCACGAAGGGCACAAGGAGAATCAGCGACGGGGTCTTGCGGTCCTGCCACATGCACCAGGCCCAGAAGCTGAAGAAGCCGGCGGCCACCAGGCCCAGCGATCCGTTCTCGCGCCACGACAGCAGGGTGCCACCCGCGTATCGAACCGAGTGGAAAATCGCCAGGGCGACGGCGAGCCCGTGAGCCAGCGGACCGCCCAGGAGCTGGACCCGGAGGGCGTGCAGGATGGGGCTGGTGAAGTGCGCGGCTCGCTCGGCCTTGACCTGCGTCGAACGGAGGGAGTCGGCCATCTGGCGGCTGGCAGGGGTGGCGTCAGACGTGCCCCTGCCGCTGATCAGGGCCGAGAGGTCGTCGATCCGATGGCTCATCGACAGGAAGTAACCGAGCACGAGCAGGACGGCGATCGGAAGCACGAGATCGCCCGGCAGAGGCTCCCGGGCGGCGTCGAACCGGGGCAGCACCAGGAGCGCACCGAGGTTGTTGACCAGGTGCACCACGATAGAGCCGCTGACCGACCCGGACAGCGCCCGTACCAGACCCAGGTGCAGCCCGAGCACGAAGGTAGTGACGATCTGTGGCGGATGGGCGTGCATCACGGCGAAGACCGCCGCGGTCAGCACGATCACCGTCGTCGCGGGCAGGGCCGAGGAGAGGGCCTCGAAGAGGACGCCGCGAAACAAGATCTCTTCCACCAGGGGCGCCACGACGACGATCAGGATCGGCAGGAGCACGACCAGCTCGGGTATGGCTTCCAGAGCCCCGGGCTGTTCGTCCTGCCCGAGGGCGAAGCGCGCTTCGACCCAGGGGAACAGCCACATCGTGGCCAGGGCGAAGGCTCCCACCCCCACCATGGCGCCGCCCGCTATCTCGGTCGACCGCGGCTTCGACAGGGCCGCCAGCCGACTCAGCGGCACCCCTTCGCTGCGGGCGAGCGTGACGGCCACTGCCAGGAGGATGGCCTGGGTGGAGAAGAGGTGGCACCAGGCCGGCAGAGCGAGCACCACCGCCACCAGGACGAACAGGGCTTGGAAGGCCAGGGCGATCCCCAGTGCCTTGGTGCAATGGGAAGCGGACAGGGGAACGCGGGCCGCGGTTCCCGCGTGGGGTGCCCCGGAGACGGGGGCGGTCGCCTCGTAACGCTTCTGGATGGCGCGGAAGCGTTCGAGCTGTCGGTTGTCGATCGTCTGGATGAGCGCCATGGTGAAGCCGACCGCGATGAACTGGATCGCGCCGGTGAGGACGGTGATCAGGAGATGATTCGAGACCTCGCCCTCGCCAATCTCCAACATCGTGCTCAGGGTCAGCAGGCTATGGATCCACAGCAGGCAGACGAGGCCGGTGACCATGGTGGTCACCCACCAGAGAAACACCAACGTGCCGGCCGGCGCGCGCCGCCACGAACGGGAGTCCGAGAAGTCGACCGGCGTCGAGCTCGAGCGCCACAGCTCGCCCACGGTCCAGAGCAGCTGAAAGCCGGTCGCCAGGGGCAGGAGAGCCGTGAGGGCGACGACGCGTGGCGAGTAGGCCTGCTCCGCGACCCGCAGGCGGGGCAGTTGGGCGGCGCGGTGGGCCAGCCACCAGAAGAAGAACAGGTAGGCCGTGATCGATGCGATGACCGCGACCATGGCCACGGCGTCGAAGCCCTCGGCCTTGGAGAGGCAATCCTGGCTGCCGACGGGTCGAGTGCCGAGATTGGCCGCCATGCCGATCAGCGCCACATCGAGCAGGCCCACCGCCACCAGCAGCACCATGAGCCCTCCCGACAGCGTCGGCGAACGCAGTAGCTCCTCGCTGCGCTGCCCCGTCGGGCTGAGGCCGGTGACGCTCACCGGGCGATTGTGGCACAGGGGTCTGTCAGTCGACCCGCCTCGCGCTCAGTCCTCACCCCTGTAGATACAGCCTGACGTGCAGGTCTCACGGACGACGACCTTGCAGAGGCCGGGAAGCGCCGGCTTTAGCCTCTTCCAGATCCAGCGCGCGAGATGCTCGCTCGTGGGATTCGACAGCCCCTCGATTTCGTTCAGGTAATGGTGATCGAGCTGGACATGTAGAGGCGCGAACGCTGTCTTGACCTCGGCGAAGTCCATGATCCAGCCGGTCTCTTCCTCCACCTCTCCTGTCACGTGAATCTCGACCCGAAAGGAGTGTCCGTGAAGGCGCCGGCACTTGTGGCCGGGCGGCATGTTCGGCAACAGGTGCGCGGCCTCGAAGGTGAACTCTTTGAAGATCTCCATCCACCTGTCCTCAAGGGATCACCTCAGGGAATCCCCAGATATTTGTGCGTTTGCAGACTGAGTCGCCATTGCGGATGCGAGAGGCAGTACTTTAGCGCGGCCGCGGTGTTCTCCGTCCTGGCCGCGTCGTCGAGAGGCTGCAAGAGGAAGTGGGCGGAATCGAGCAGTACGGTCAGCTCAGCAGCATGCGCAGATCGTCGGCCGTCAGGTCGCGGAGGGACTGACCCTCGCCTTCCAGGATGGCGTCGGCGATCTGGCGCTTGGAACGCTGCAGCTCGAGGATTTTCTCCTCCACCGTGTCACGCGCGATCATGCGGTAGGCGAAGACCGGCTGGTCCTGGCCGATGCGGTGGGCGCGGTCGATCGCCTGGGCCTCGACCGCCGGGTTCCACCACGGGTCGAGCAGGAAGACATACTCCGCCGCCGTCAGGTTGAGCCCGACACCGCCGGCCTTGAGACTGACCAGGAACAGGTTGCACTCCGGGTCGGTCTGGAAGCGCTCGACCTCCTCGGCGCGGTTGCGCGTCTGGCCGTCGAGGTAGGCGTAGGGTTGCTCCTGCTCGTCGAGGTGGCGCCGCACGTAGGCCAGCAGCTTGGTGAACTGCGAGAAGAGCAGCACCTTGTGCCCCTCGTCGAGGATTTCGGACACCTGCTCGAAGAGGGTCTCGAGCTTGGCACTGCCCGCCTCGTCCCACTCGGGGTTGACCAGACCGGGATGGCAGGCGACCTGGCGCAGGCGCAACAGCGCCTCGAGTACCTGGATCGCCGAGCCGCCGACGCCCTTCTTCTCGACCTGTTCGAGCAGACTCGCCTGGTAGCCGGCGCGAACCTGGTCGTAGATTTCGCGCTGCTCCGGACGCAGCGAGCAAAATAGCACCTGCTCGGTCTTGGGCGGCAGGTCCGGCAGCACCTGGGCCTTGGTCCGCCGAAGAATGAACGGCCGGATGCCCTGGGCGACCAGCTGAAGCTCGCTCTGGCTCGGAATACGGCCGGTGATCAGCACCTCGAGCTGCGGCAGTCGGCCGAGGAAACCGGGATTCAGAAATTCGAACAGCGACCCGAGCTCGCCCAGGTGATTCTCGATCGGCGTGCCGGTAAGTGCCAGGCGATGGCGCCCCACCAGCAGGTTGCTGGCCTTGGCGGTCTGCGAGGCGGGGTTCTTGATCGCCTGCGCCTCGTCGAGGATCACGGTGTCGAGCTCGACGGTGGCCAGGAAACCGATGTCGCGACGCATGGTGCCGTAGGTGGTCACCACCAGATCGAAGTCCCCCAACCGCTCTTGCAACGCTTCGCGGGCGACGCCCGCGTACTCGATGACTTTCAGCTTCGGGGTGAAGCGGGACGCCTCGTCGATCCAGTTGTAGACCAGGCTGCGCGGCGCGACCACCAGCGACGGCAACTTGGTGGACTTCGACGGTGTGCGGTTGGCGTGCAAGAGAGCCAGCACCTGGACCGTCTTGCCCAGGCCCATGTCGTCGGCGAGCACGCCGCCGAGGCCGAATTCGCGCAGGAACTCGAGCCAGCCCAGGCCCTGGCGCTGGTATCCGCGCAGGGTGCCGTTGAAGCTCTTGAGCTCGCGCTTCGGCTTGATGCGCTCGAAGGAGACCAGCTTCTCGTGCAGCTCGGCAAACGCGCCGTCGACGTCGGCCGGAGGCATGGCCGTGAGCAGAGCGTCGACGAGCATGGCCTGCGAGGGCAGGAAGCGCAGCTCGGAATCCTCGGAGTCCTGGGCCAGCTGCGACAGCGAGCCGAAGGTCTCCATCCAGGATTCGGGCAGCAGCCCCTGCGAGCCGTCGGCGAGCTCGATGAAGCGATCGCCGCGGGAAATCGTCTCCAGCACCTTCTTGAGCTCCACCGGGTCGCCGGCGAAGTCCAGGTCACCGTGGAGCTCGAACCAGTCGATGCCGCTCTCGACGCGCAGCGCCGGCGGGCTCGCCCGGCGCAGCGTCGTGCCCTGGGCCTCGACCGTCCAGCCGTCGGCGAGCAGGGGCTCGGCGACGGCGGGCAGGTCGCGCGGACTGAGCTCGAGGTCGTGCCCACCCGCTGACTCCACCGGGCGCAGCCCGAGCTCCAGCAGACGCACCAGCGCGCCGTGCTCGATCTCCATCTCGCGGCGCACGAACAACTGCTCCTGCCAGTCGACGATGGCGGGGCGAGGATCCGCCGCGCTCACCCGCACATTGCCGTAGTCGAACGACAGCTCGGCCAAAAGCGGCAGGTTCAGCGCCGCGGGCGCTGCATCCGCTTCCAGGAAGAGTCGGGGCTGGGGAGGTGAGGGCTCCGCCGAGAGCTGCAGCTTCTCGGGCGCTTCGAGCCGGGGGAGATTCGGCAGCTCCAGCAGCGTCGAGAGCGCCTCCTCGAGATCCTCCTTGGGGAACACGATCTCGCCGGCACCGCGCAGCTGCGTGATCCAGGGCATGTCTCCCGGGCCGGAGATCTCGAATCGGGCGATCGACCTGGGAAAGACGACCAGCGAGTCGGTCATGCTGTCCGCCAGGATCAAGGCGGGGTCCTTCAGCGAGACGCTCTCCTCGCCGCGTTCCAGCAGACCGCTCACCTGGGTACCGCCGGCATTGCCTTCCTCGAGGCGCAGTGCCAGGCGCCAGGGCGAACCGTCGTCCCAGGACAGTGCCGGCGGGTTGCCGATCTTGCGGCCATCCCACCAGCCCAAGGCCCCTCGTTCGCAAAGCCGGGGCAGCAGCGAAGGCAGCAGATGACCGGGCAGCCGGAGGCGCCGGACCTGCGCCCGATGGTTGTTCGCCGGCTTGCGCCGTCCGCGTTTCTTGCGGTTGGGCGGCGGGTCGGTGGGGAGCGCGGCGATGATGTTGACCGGCTCTTCCGTTTCCTCGGATGCCTCGCCGGATCGAAACAGCGCCTCGATCTGCTCGGGGGCGACGCTCATTCGCCGCAACTTGCCCAGCCGGCCACGGGTGTCGCGTTTGCGCCCGAAGACATCGAGCACCATGCCCCCCGAATTCTGGCTGGCGGTGGTGTCGATGAGGAGTCGCAGCTCGGAGCTCGAGGCTCCGGCGACCGCTGCCCTTTCCTTCAGGCTCGGTTCGAAGAGGCGACGGGCCTCGGCATCGACGGTGGCGAGCTGCGTGCGCCAGCGGGCCGCGGGTGTCCGCCGGCCACTACCCGCGGCTCGTCGCTGGCGCGCGGGCCGCGCGTGGTGCGCGCGCCGTCCCGGCGCCAGCCCGTTGGGGTTCGGGTTGATGCCGAGATCCTGCCAGCTGGTGGCGCGATCTTTGCGCAACGAGACGCGGTCCCGGCCCGGCGGCTGCTGCTCCGGCTCGATTTCGGCCAAGGCCAGGAGCGTCGCCCACACGTGCTTGCAGGGCCTGCGGTCCGCGAAACGCGGACACTCGCAGAAGGCGTGCAGCACACGCTCGGAGACCGCGGACCAATCCAGGCCCACGGCATACGACTCCCGGCTGTTGCCATCGACGCGAGCGCGCGCACGGGTGCCGTCGACCTGCAAGCGGACGCGGCCTTCGTTGTGGTACTCCTTGCCGCGTTGCCGGTCACCTCGCTGAAAATGCGAAGCGCTACGTTTGTGCAGCGGCACCGGCTTGGAATTGGCGGCCGAGGGGCGCGACTGTGGCCGGCCTCGGCGTCGCCGTCGGCGCGGAGGTGGTCCCTTCTTCGCGGTACTGGGCGTCTGATCGGATCGTGGTTCTTCTTCCAAGTCGCCTGATCCTGTCCTGAATTGGCCTGTCTGAATGACTCAGTGCAGACGGTGTTTCACTCGTTTCCGGAGCACCCTTTCCTGACCGGGCCCCGGCGCGGCGTCTGACAAACCGACCTGGGTGGTTCCACCTGATCACTCGGCTGATCGAGCCCGGATAGAAGGCTTCAGTCAGACCGGGTGTGGGTCCTGGGGCGGCCAGGGTGCGTCGCCACACTCAAGAGTGGCGCCGGAGCTCCAGCTTCGCTACCGCTTCGCGGTGTACCTCGTCGGGGCCGTCGGCGAGCCGGAGCGTTCGCGACATCGCCCAGTGATAGGCTAATGGAAAATCGCCGCTGACGCCAGCACCGCCGTGAGACTGGATGGCGCGATCCAGAATCCGCAGCGCAACGTTGGGCGCCACGACCTTGATCATCGCGATCTCCGCTCGAGCGGCCTTGTTGCCTACTGTATCCATCATGTGGGCCGCCTTCAAGGTCAAAAGGCGCGCTTGTTCGATTTCGATCCTCGAATTGGCGATATCGGCCCGCAGAGTGCCCTGTTCCGCCAGCGTGCGGCCGAAAGCGACCCGGGACTGGACGCGGCGGCACATCGCTTCGAGCGCGCGCTCGGCGACGCCGATCAGCCGCATGCAGTGGTGGATGCGACCCGGCCCCAGCCTGCCCTGGGCGATCTCGAAGCCCCGGCCCTCGCCGAGGATCATGAAATCCGCCGGCACCCGGACGTTGTCGAAGCGGATCTCGGCGTGACCGTGGGGGGCGTCGTCGTACCCGAAGACGGTCAGCATCCGGCGGATCTCGACACCTGGGGACGAGAGTGGCACCAGGATCATCGACTGCTGGCGGTAGCGCGGACCGTCGGGATCGCTCTGCCCCATGAAAATGGCGATCTCGCAACGCGGGTCGCCGGCCCCCGACGCCCACCACTTGGTGCCGTCGAGCACGTACTCGTCGCCGTCGCGGACGATTCGTGCGCGGATGTTGGTGGCGTCCGAGGAGGCCACTTCGGGCTCGGTCATGGCGAAGCAGGAGCGGATCTCACCCGCCAACAGCGGCTCGAGCCATCGCTTCTTCTGCTCTTCGCTGCCGTAGCGCTCGAGCACCTCCATGTTGCCGGTATCGGGTGCCGAGCAATTGAAGATCTCGGGCGCGAAGACCACCCGCCCCATGATCTCGCACAGCGGCGCGAACTCGAGATTCGAGAGGCCGGCGCCGGATCCTGAGTCGGGTAGGAAGAGATTCCACAGACCGGCCCCGCGCGCCTTCGCCTTGAGCTCCTCCATCATCAGCGGCACCTGCCACCGGTCGCCCTCGGCGACCTGCTCGTAAAAGGTGCGCTCGATCGGGTAAACGTGCTCGTCCATGAAGGCGGTGACGCGCCGGTGGTAGTCCCGGGCTCGCTCGGACATCTCGAAGATCATTCAGCTGGCTCCTTGAGGGGAGTTGGTGGCCCCGGTCGAGGCGTTAAGCTACCTCAAGTCGCGCGAAGCCGTCGAACTAGAACGGAGCCCCGCATATGAAAACCCTCTTAGTCCTCCTCTTCTTCGCCGGCCCGGCGGTGGCCGAGGCCGTGCCCGGCGACAGCGGTGGGGTCGAGGAAGCCGTGCGACGTTTCTACGCCGAGGACTTCGAGAGTGCCGAGGATCTGCTGCTGGCGGCGCGCGAGCAGCAGCCGAAGAGCGCCGAGATCGCCTACTACCTGGGCCGTGTGCATCTGGAGCGGGGGCGCCACAAAGACGCGGTGGCCGAGATCGAGCGCGCGACGAGGCTCGATCCAGCCAGCTCGACATATCAGTTCTGGCTCGGTGAGGCGCTGGTGGAGCGGATCGACGAGGTGGGTTTTCTGTTCAAGCTCAGCGTGGCGAAGCGCATGCGCGCGGCCTACGAGAAGGCGGTGGAGCTGGATCCCGACAACCTCGAGGCGCGCGTCGCCGTTGCCCGCTACCACTCCGAGGCGCCGGCGATCGCCGGCGGCGACCGCGCGCGCGCCGACGCCGAGATCGAGGCGATCCGCGAGCGTGACCCGGCCCTGGCCCACGTCACCCTCGCCTTGATCCACGAACAGCTCGACCGCATCGAGCCGGCGACCCTGGAGCTCGAGATCGCGGTCGTGGTAGACCCGGAATCCGTTCAGAGCTGGCGCGAGGCAGGGTTCTTCTACCAGCGCCTGGAACGCTGGCACGACGCGCGGAGAGCCTTCGAAGAGGTGCTGGCGCGTGCCCCCGACGACCGCGCGGCGCTCTACGAGTCGGCGCGCACGGCGATCGCGATCAGCGACGAGCAACTGCGCCGCGCCCAGCGGGCGCTCGAGGCGTACCTGGAGCAGGAGCCCGGCCCCGGGCCGGTCCTGCTCAACGAAGCCACCCCGCCATCCCGCGCCGCCGCCCACCACGAGCTGGGCCGGGTTCACGAGCGCCGGGGGCGTCCCGATCTGGCCGCGCCGCGGTATCGGGCGGCCGTTGCGCTGAATGCCGGCGACGAAACAGCCCGCGACGCGTTGGCCCGGGTCAGGGGCGATTGCCCCTTGGAGTCGGAGCCCGATTGATTGCTCCACCGCGACGGACCTGAAGCGAGTCACCCGGGGCGTACGGTCGAGCCGGAAATGAATTCGACGAGAATGTCACCAGCAGTAAGGAGGAATGAATCTCATGAAATATCATCCGGCTCGACTCTCGGGCCTTCTCTTGTCGACCTGTTTTCTGATCGCTGCCGCAGACACCACGCCGGGATCGCTCCATGGAGAGCTGCAACGTCTCGACCTGGACCTCGAAGCGGCGTTGCATGCCCTGGTGTGCGCAACGGACGCCGGCCGTCCTCTGGTGGACTCGGCCGCGGAAGCCGACCGATTCGAAGCCAACTTGCAGTTTCTGGAGGAACAGGCCCGGCGCCAGCCGTCAGTGGACGAGGCGGCGCGGCGCAAGCTGCACGTGCTGCGCAACCGCGTCGGTGACTTGAGGAAGATCGCCGACGGAGGTGTCGCGCCTTCGCCCACGGCTCGCTATTGCGGAGAAGCGGCTGCGGTTCGGGTCGGCGGCACTCACCAGGGCGGGCCCCCGAACGACGACTGCGCGGATGCGATCACGATCGGTCTGGGAAGCTTCGTCGGCGACATCTCGCTGGCCACCAACGACGGCGAGGCGGCTTGCGGCGCCTCGCTTTTCTCCCCCGACGTCTGGTTCAGGTACGTCGCGGAGGAGACCGAGAGGATCTACCTGGATACCGTCGGTTCGAGCTACGACACCGTGCTGTCGATCCACTCGGCCTGTCCCGGCACGGTCGGCAATTCCCTGGGATGCAATGACGACACGCTGGGGCTCGATTCGGCGGTGAGCCTGCTGGCGCTGGCCGGTAGCGAGCACTGGATCCGCGTGAGTGGCTTCGATGGCGCCACCGGGCCTTTCGCTCTCAACGTCGGCGCCGGCGGCGAAATCTCGGGTGTGGTCACCGACGCTGCTACCGGCGATCCCCTGTCCGGCGTCTTCGTCGACCTGTGGGACGAGAGCGGGTTCTACGAAGGCACCCAGGTGACGGCGGCCAACGGTTCGTATACCTTCGGCGATCTGCACCCGGGGATCTACTTCGTGAGCACCGCCGGCGCGCGGCCTCACGTCGACGAGCTCTATGACGACATCCCCTGTCCGCAGCTCTTGACGGTCGACTGCGCGGTCACCGACGGCACCCCGATCCAGGTAGCCGTCGAGACGGCCGTTTCGGGCATCGACTTCGCTCTCGACCTCGGCGGGGCGTTCACCGGCACGGTGACCGAGACCGGTACCGGGAGCGGCGTCGCCGGCGCCTCCGTGCGCATCATCGACGCCGCAGGCCAGCGGGCGACCACGGCCTTCACCGATCTCGCCGGCTTCTACCGTGCCGAAGGTCTGCCCACCGGGACGTACTTCGCCGTCGCCGAGGACGACGATTTCATCGAGCAGCTCTACGATGGTCTCTCGTGTCCCGGCGGGCCTCCGCTCGGTTGCGACCCGGCCTCCGGCGCCGCGATCGACGTCAGCCTGGGGGCCACCACGCCCGGCATCGACTTCGTGCTCGACCGCCTGGGAGCGATCTCCGGCACGGTGACCAGCTCCGCGACCGGCGACCCGCTGCCGTCGATTCGGATCGAGATCAGGCGCGCCAACGGAACTTTCGCAAGGTCGGCCACGACCGACGGCAGTGGCGTGTACAGCGTCGGCGGCCTGGACGCGGGCACTTACTTCGTCGTCGCGGAGAGCTTCACCGACTATCGCGACGAGCTCTACATGGACCTGCCCTGCCCCGGCGGAGCGCCCTTCGGCTGTAACGTGAGCGACGGCGAGGGTGTCCCGGTCAGTCTCAACGCCACGGTATCCGGCGTTGACTTCGCTCTCGAAAGACTGGGGACGATCACCGGCATCGTGACCGAGCTGGGGAGCGGAGACTCCCTGCCGTCGGTTTCGGTGCGGATCTGGGACACCAACGGGTTCCTCGAGAGCTCGGTCTTCACGGACTCCTCCGGTTCTTTCATTGCGGATCGGCTGGCCGCGGGCACCTATTTCGCGACCGCCGCCGACAGCGATTACCTCGACGAGATCTACGACGACCTGCCGTGCCCGGGCGGCGTCTTCGTCTGCGACCCGACCACAGGTACGCCGATCGCAGTCAGCCTCGACGCCACCACGGCGGGCATCGATTTCGAGCTGGCCCGCCTGGGAGCCATTTCCGGTGTCGTGACCGACGACGCGACCGGCGATCCGGTGCCCTTCAGCCGCGTGGAGATCTGGAGAGCCGATGGCTCCTTCGCGATCAGCACGTTGCTCGATGGCTCCGGCGGCTACCGCGTCGACGGTTTGGAAGCCGGCACCTACTTCGTGACCACGGACGCGTCCGCGAGCGGCTATCTCGACGAGCTCTACGACGATCTGCCGTGTCTCGGCGGAGCGACCGTGGGATGCGATCCCACCGACGGCTCGCCGGTCGCGGTGAGCCTCGGGGCCACCACGGCCGGCATCGACTTCGCTCTCGGCTCGGGGGGCGTCATCACCGGCTCCGTGACGGACGCCACGACCGGCGATCCGATCTCTTCCGTGTTGGTTGCGATTTACGACACGGAGGGCCGCTACGTCGACGACGACCGCCCCGACAGCAGCGGCGTCTACCGCCTCGGTGGGCTGATCTCCGGAACATACTTCGCGCTCGTGCATCCTTTCAACAGCAACTATGGCAACGAGATCTACGACGATCTTCCGTGCATCCCGGGGGCTTGCGACCCGACCACCGGCACCGCGATCGCGGTGAGCCTCGGGGCGACGACCTCGGGGATCGACTTCGCTCTCGAGCGACGAGGCGCGATCTCCGGAACAGTGACCGATGCAGCCACGGGCGCGCCGGTGTCCGCGGGTCGTGTGAGGGTCTGGAACGCCTCCGGCAACAGTGTCGGCAGTGACTTTCTCGACAGCTCTGGGAGCTACAGCGTCGGGGGGCTCGAGGCCGGGACCTACTTCGCGGCCACGGATCTCTTCGACGGCGGCTATGTCGACGAGCTCTTCGAGGATCTGCCCTGCGGGAGCGGCTGCGTCCCGACGACGGGTACCCCGATCATGGTGAGCCTCGGCGCCGTGACGTCCGGGATCGATTTCACCTTGGAGCGGAACGGCGCTATCTCCGGTATCGTCACCCTGAGCTCGACTGGAGAGCCGGTCTCGGGCTTGCGAGTGGAAGCCTTTGGTTCGGCCGGTACCTTCGCAAACGCGACGACCACCGGAGCATCCGGGATCTACACGCTGAGCAACCTGGGGCCGGGAACCTACTTCGTCTTGACCGAGGGGCGGGCCGTGCTCGACGAGCTCTTCGAGGATCTGCCTTGCGAAGACGGCTGCGACCCGACCCAGGGCACGCCGATCCCGGTGGCTCTGAACGCCACCACGCGGCACATCGATCTCGCTCTGGATCTGGCCGGCAGCATCTCCGGTACCGTGACCGACGATCTGGGCGCGCCGATCTCCGGAGGGATCCGGGTGCGGATCCTCGACGCCGACGGCGTCCAGCTCCGGAGCGTGTCCACCGACTATCTGGGGCGCTACACGGCCGATGATCTGCTCGAAGGAGCGCACTATGCCGCGACCTCCAGCAGCGGGTACGTCGACGAGCTCTATGACGACGTGCCGTGCTCCGGCGCCTGTGATCCGACGGACGGCGGCAACCCGATCGTGGTCGAGATCAACTCGCCGGTAACCGGCATCGACTTCGCGTTGGACCGCCGAGGGGCAATCGCCGGGACAGCGACCGACGAGATGACCGGACAGCCGATTTCCGGTTTGCGGATCGAGGTCTGGGACTCCGAGGAGGACTTCGTGACGTCCCGCACGACCAACTCGGCAGGCGAGTACCTGCTTCCCGATCTCCTGCCGGACCGCTACTACGTCTCGACAAACAGCAGCCAGGGCTATCTCGACGAGCTGTACGATGATCTGCCGTGCCTGTCAGGAGTGCCGTTCGGCTGCGATGCGGACAAGGGAGACGCGATACAGGCTGTTGTCAACACGACGACGACCGGCATTGACTTCGCGCTGATTCCGACCTCGACCGGCCTCAGCGGCTCGGTCAGGGCGGAAGAAACAGGCGAAGCCCTGGCCAATGTCTTCGTGGACGTCTGGGCGGCGGACGGCACTCACGTCACCACAGCCGTGACGAATGCTGAAGGCGACTACTTCGAGGGCCTTCCGCCCGGGAGCTACTACGTCACCACCGACAATGGTGCCGATCTGGTGGATGAGGTCTTCGACGGGGTCGCCTGCCCTGGGCCGGCGTTCGCGGGTCTCTGCGACCCGCTCGCGGGAACGCCGGTCGTGGTGTCCGAGTCGTCGTCCTCGGGCGCCCCCGGCTTCACCACCGGTGTCGACTTCACGCTGGAGACGGCGACGCTCTACGAAGACGGCTTCGAGTCAGGGGATCTCTCGGCCTGGTCGTCGGCCGTAGGGGAAGCGCCGTAGCGCCGCGACAACTCCTCGGCGTCCGCCGTTCGGCCGGCCGCGCGATAAGCCACGGCCAGAGTGGCGCGCAGCCGCGGATCCGGGCCGCCCAGCTCGACGCCGCGCTCGGCCAGCTCGACGGCACGGTCCGGGTCGCGAAGCTCGGGGTCGGGATGGGTGGCCAGGGCGTAGGCCAGGTTGTTGAGCACGCTGACGCGCTCCGGATCGAGATCGAGCGCGGCGCTCCAGTGACGGATCGCGGCGTCGAGATCGCCGCGCCCGGCGAGGATCCGCGCCAGGTTGTTGTGCGTCGTGATCGAGGAGGGGTCGAGACTCAGGGCGGCGCGGTACTCGGCGATCGCCTCGTCGAGCAGGCCGGTAGCGGCCAGGCTCTCGGCCAGGGAGAGGCGCGCCTCGAAGTCGCCCGGATCCGCCTCGGCGGCGGCCCGAAACTCTGCCTGGGCCCGGTCCGCCTCACCCCGGGCCTTCCACAGCAGGCCCTTGCGCCAATGCCACAAGGATTGATCGGGCTCGTAGGGGACCCAGGCGATGCCGGTGACGACTCGCAGCGCCAGAATCAGCCCGAGGCCGAGAGCCAGGAGGCGATATCGGCGTGCCTCGACGGCATTCCAGAGCCGTGCCAGCGCGTGGCCGGCGAAAACGAGCAGGATCGGGATCAGAGGCGCCCTGAAGCGTGCCGAGACGAAGAAGGGCAGGTAGGAGGCGCTGTAGGCGGCGGCGAACAGCAGCAACAGGACGGTGATCTCGATGCGGCGCGAATCCGTCGGTGCTTGCTGCTCAAGACGCGCCCCCCACAACAGGAGCACCGCCCCGGCGATCGCCAGGGCCAGCACTGTCGCGAATCCGGGGCCGAGTCGCAACGTCGGCGACGCGGCGCGCTCGAAGTGGATCACCTTGTTGTTCGACACCTCCGCCGGACCCCAGAAGAGGGCCAGCTTGCGGAGAGTGAGCCTCGCGACCGTACCCGGCTCCGAGGCCACGTACCGGAGCGCCCGGCGGGTGAAGTAGGAGGAGACCTCGGAATCGGCGAGGGCCCGTCCCTCGGCTCGCTCGACGCCGGCGGCCACAAGGGGATAGTCGAACGAATCCCAACCGCGGTCGAGGCCGGCGATCTCGCCCAGCTCGGCGACCCCGGGGCGGGTACCGTCGCTGTCGGGATGGGTGCCGATGAACAAGTTCACGCCGGCGTTCGAGGTGATCCATACCGGATCGCCGGCCACCGCGAGGTTGCGCAGCGTCGCCGGCGCGGTGGTGAAAGCGAAAGCCGCCACGAACGCCAGCGCCGGTCTCAGGAAGACTTTCGCGATCCAGGCTGGGCGTCCCTCCCGCCGCCACAGCCACCACAACACCCAGAGCAGGAAGGCCGGCAGCAGGATCGCGGCGTTGGGCCGGACCAGCGCCGCGAGGCCGAGCAGCACGCCCGCCCCGGCCGCCCGGCGAAGAGTGAACGCCTCGCGCCAACTGGCGACGACGGTCAGGGTCGCCAGGAGCAGGAACACCAGCAACGCCACCGCCATCAGCTCGCCCTCGAAGAACACGAAGATCCAGGAGGTCGCCGCCAGCGCGGTGGCGAAGAGGGCGGTGGCACCGCCGTAGGCGCGGCGCGCCAGGCGAAAGAGCAGCCAGCAGCTCAGGAGCCCCAGGGCCATCTGTGCGATCCGCGGCCAGAAGTAGCCGGGGCCGGTGACGCGGTAGACGCCGGAAAGGAAGAACGGGTAGCCGGGTGGGCGGAAGTAGGGGCGCTCGGGAATCTCCGGATCGGTGACGCCCACGGGCGGCGTCCAATCGCCGGTGACGAGCGCCCGCGCCCAGTAGTCGTGGTACTGGGCCTCGAACTGGGGATTGTCGAAGTCCGGAGCGCGGGAGATCTCGAGCAGGTAGGTCAGCCGCAGCAGGGCGCCGACCACGAGAATGGCTGCCAGCAGCCAGCGCTCCCGGATCACCTTGGGATCCTCGGATCAGGCACTGCGCGCCACCGCCGTCTTTCGTCTCCGCCGCCACTTCAGATGGCGCCGCAGCTCCCGTGCCGTGGGGCTCTCGACGCGGTCGAGGAAGGTCTCGAGCGGACCCGAGTACAGCAGGTCTCCACCGTGCACGCCGCCGCCGGGGCCAAGGTCGACGATCCAGTCGGCGCGGGCGATCAGGTCGGTGGCGTGCTCCACCACCACCACCCCGTGCCCGCGCGCCACCAGGCGCCTCAGAGTCTGGCAGAGCAGGTCGATGTCGGCCAGGTGCAGGCCGGTGGTCGGCTCGTCGAACAGGAACAGCCGCCGGCCGTCGGCTGTGCTTGCCTTCCCCGGCGGCCGGTCGAGGAAGCTGGCCAGCTTGAGTCTCTGCGCCTCACCGCCCGACAGCGTCGACGTCGGCTGCCCGAGACGCAGGTAGCCGAGGCCGACGTCGGCCAGCGACCGCAGGCGGCGGCACAGCCGCGGCCGGTCGGCGAACACGTCGAGCGCCTCGTCGACGGTGATCTCGAGCGTCTCCGCGATGTTGCGCCCGCGACAGGTGACCGACAGGATCTCGGGCTTGAACCGTCGCCCCTCGCACGTGTCACAGCGCACCGTCACCGGCGCCATGAACTGCATGTCCACTTCCAGCACGCCGGTGCCCCGGCACTCCTCGCAGCGGCCGCGGTCGAGGTTGAAGGAGAAGTGCCCCGGCTCGATCCCGCGGCGGCGGGCATCTTCGGTGGCGGCGAAAAGCTTGCGGATCTCGTCGTAGGCCTTGGTGTAGGTCACCGGATTCGAGCGGCTCGAGCGCCCGAGGGGACGCTGGTCGACCAGGGTGATGTCGACGATCTCTTCCAGGCCCAGGAACCCCTCGCAGTCGCCCGGCTCGACGTCGACCACACCGCGCGAGCGCTGGTAGGTGCCGTGGAGCACGTTCTCGATCAGGGTCGACTTGCCCGATCCCGAGACCCCGGTCACCGCCACCAGGCTGGCGAGCGGCAGCTGCACGTCGAAGCCCCGCAGGTTGTTGGCGGTGGCGCCCAGGATCTCGATCCGCGGCCTGGAGGCCACCTCGTCTTCCAGGCTCGCCAGGCCTTGCTCACGCCGCGGCGTTTCGTTTGCCCGCCTCTGGCGCGACGTTTCGTTTGCCCGCCTCTGGCGCGACGCTCGGCGCGCCGGCGTCGCCGGGCGCTCACGCAGGTAGCTGGCGGTCAACGAGCCTTCTTGGGCCATCACGTCGTCGAGCGTGCCCTCCGCCACCACCTCGCCGCCGTGCTCGCCGGCCATCGGGCCGAGGTCGATCACGTGGTCGGCGCCGCGGATCAGCGTGCGGTCGTGCTCGACCACCAGCACCGTGTTACCGCGCCGCGCCAGGTCACGCAGCAGGTCGACCAGGCGTCCCGAGTCCTGCGGATGCAGACCGATGGTGGGCTCGTCGAGCACGTAGAGGGTGCTGGTGAGGCCGGAGCCCAGAGCAGCCGCTAGCTGGATCCGCTGCGCCTCGCCGCCCGAGAGCGTGCGCGAATGACGGTCGAGGCTCAGGTAGTCGAGCCCCACCCGGTGCAGGGTCTCCAGGCGCTCGTCGAGCTGCGCCAGCAGGTCGCCCGCCACCTCCTTCTCGCGACGGGACCATGCCTCGTCCTTCAGCCAGCCGCGCAGCCGCTCGATCGTCATGGCGGTGATCCCGGGCAGAACCTCACCGTGCATGCGCACCGCCAGGGCCTCGGGCTTCAGGCGGCTGCCGCCGCAGTCCGGGCAGGGGTTGTAGGCGCGGTAGCGGGAGAGCAGGATGCGCACGTGCATCTTGTAGATCTTGCGCTCCAGACGTTTGAAGAACTTGTCCAGGCTGGCGAAGCGGCCCTTGCCGCTCCACACGAAGGCGCGATCTTCTTCCGACAGCTCCTGCCAGGGGACGTCGAGCGGGATCCCCTGCTCGCGGCAGGCCTGGAAGAGCTTGCTGTAGCGGCCGGCGTGGGCCGGGGTGTTCCAGGGCGCGATCGGCTTTTCTTCCAGCGACTTCGAGGGATCGGGGATCACCCGCTCGGGATCGATGCCGATCACCCGGCCGAAGCCCTGGCAGGTCGGGCAGGCGCCGAGCGGGGAGTTGAACGAGAACAGCGCCGGCACCGGCCGCGGCATCGAGGCGCCGCAGGCGTTGCAGGTCAGCGCGCGCCCGAAGTGGACGATCGTGCCGCTCTCCGCATCCAGAACCTGCACCTTGCCCCCGGTGAGCTGGAAGGCCTCCTCGATCGCCTCGGCGAGCCGTGCCGTCACCCCCTTCGAGGCCTGGTAGCGGCCGAGTACCAGGGGCAGCGGATCGAGCGCCACCAGCCAGCGGTCGCTGGGCTTCATCCTCACCACTGTTGGGGGGACGCCGTCGTCCCAGCGGCGGTAATAGCCCTGGCGCACCAGCTCCTTGAGCTTGACGTTGGCTAGCTTCTTCGGACGCTTCAGGTGGGCCAGGAGCATCACCTTTTCGCCCGCCTCACCGGCGGCGATGGCGTCGGCGACCTCCTGCGGCGTGTGGCGCCGCACCGAGCCGTGGCCGTTCGGGCAGCTGACCTCGCCCAGGTGGGTGAAGATCAGCCGCAGGATGTCGTGAACGTCGGTGATCGTGCCCACCGTCGAGCGGGCGTTCTTGATCGAGTTGCGCGCCTCGAGCGCCACCGCCGGCAGGATGCCGTGCATCGCCTCGATCGGCGGCCGCTCCATCTGGTTCAGGAACTGCCGCGCATAGGTCGACATCGACTCCACGAAGCGCCGCTGGGCTTCGGCATAGACGGTGTCGAACACCAGCGACGACTTGCCGGCGCCCGACAGCCCGGTGACCACCGTCACCTTGGCGTGCGGAATGCGGCAGTCGATCCCCTTGAGGTTGTGGGTGCGGGCGCCGACGACCTCGATGGCAGGGTGTTGCTGGGCGGACATCGCGCCAAGCTTACTCGGATCGGCCGAAGACGGCCTACGTCTACGCCGGAGAGCCGGCGCGGCTGCGGCAGCATAGTGCCTTTCACCGGGGCGCGGCACCGACGACTGGCGGCGCGTGCCATGGCGGTGAGCGCCTCCTCGCGCAGGCCGCCGTGCTCCCAGGCGATGCTTCCGGCGCCCGGCGGTGCCCGCTCGGATCGCGGTTCGAGGGTGACGATGGTGACGATGCGGGCGCTGCCATCGTCACCCATCGTCACCCCGGTTTCGGTGATGATGCGAGCAGCGCATCGTCACCATCGTCACCATTCGCCAAAACCGAGCTATTCCGACCGGGGAGGTCCGATTTGTCCGATTTCTTGCCAAAATAGGAGCTCTGGCGAGTTCATCGCGGCGGGTGACGATGGGTGACGATGTTACGAATCTACCCGGATTCGGGCATTTTTCGAGGCCCGAGGCGTCCGAGGGGTCCTGTTGGTCGCACTTCGGTGACGATAGATGACGATCTCGCCGCGTTGAACGCACTTCGAAGGCGATCGATCGCGTCTTATTCCTGTTGAGCACACTTCGGTGACGATGGATGACGATCCAATGGAAATGAACGCGTTCAGGCGGCGTCGAAGTGCGTCCAACTGGGCAAGGGGTGCGATTCTGGTCGTGCAAAAGGTCCACTTCGAGCCCCGGCTCGCGCCTCCGGCGGCCCGAATCGCGGCTCCGTCGCCGAAATTCGCGGCATCGTCACCGCCATCGTCACCGATCGGCACTCGGGCAGCGATTGCACCGCCGCCAGACCCGTGGGGTGGTGAGACCTGTGCCTTGAAGGTGCCGGGCGAATCGGCAGAGTCGGGCTTCGAGCCGTCCTGCAACGGATGGTTCGCACAGGCCGCCGTGCTCCCAGCAGCAGCGTTTGCCAGGCGAATCGGCAGGCGGGCGCTCGGCGCCCGGGGCCGCACCGGCTGCATCTTGGCGCCGGGCGACGCGCAGCGGCGCGCGGCGGTCGGAATAGGGGAGAGCAGGATAATACGCTTTCTCTGGAGGCCTCACTATGCGTCCAGCTCTGATCGCAGCTCTCGTACTCTCGATCTCGGCGTCGCCGGCGGTGCTCGGCGACGACCTCTACGACTGTGAGATGGACTTCGAGCTCAAGGGCTGGTCGGCGTTCTACAAGAAGGCTCGCGGCAAGGGCACCGTCACCTGTGGGAACGGGCAGTCTGCCGGGCGCCGCGGGTCCGCACCGAGTGGATGCGGCTGGAAAGCACGCGACGCAGCGACTCTGGAATCTTGACGTAATGGGTTCTGACCAGGGCCTCGGCGCGAGCCAGGGGCGTGGTCGGGTGATAGCGCTCGTGCTCTCTGGCGGGCAGAATCGCCACGCGCTTGCCGAGGATCAGACTCAGCTTTTCGCACACGAGCTCGACGAAGGGTTCTTTACCCCACTTCACAGCATCCAGCAGGGCGCGCTCTTTGTCGCGGTTCAATCGGCAGCGGCCGATCTCCCACGAACAGACAGCGCTCCTGCTGGCTGCGAGCTTTCGGCCGAGCTCCGCTTGGGAGAGGCCGCTTCGCTCGCGAAGCCAACGGTAGACATCGGGACAAATGTCGCTGAACATGTGAAGCACTATACGAAGCGCCGGTGTGCGCCGCAAACTTGTCGCCTGGCGACAAGTCTACATATATGTGGCATTTTGATAGGTTGTCGACAGAGTTAAGGCCCATTCGTGTAGCAAGATCGGGGCATTGCTACAAATATGTCGCAAAGCGCGATATCTTCCACGCGGGAAACTTTTTTTGGAATGTACCCGAATGGATCTTTTGTTGTCGCCTGGCGACAAATTCAGGCTCATTGCCGGGCACGGCCCCGCCTCGAGAACCCACGGCGGAGCCTTCGCTGGGGGCTCGAGCCGTCCACGCCCGCCGCCGTCGGCGCCGGGGCTGCATCGAGGCCCGAACCTGACGATGCTGACGATCCTGACGATGATCCACCCCCTACGTAAATTTGTAATGGACGTCTCCTTACGGAGACTTCGGAACTCGGATTTTCGATTGAGGGGTAAATATCGTCAGGATCGTCAGAGTCGTCAGGTTTTCGGGATTCCGGGAGGCGAATTCGTCGTATACGGCAAGAAAGTCGCCGATCGGGTCAAGCCGTTCCTTGGCGTGAGGGGGGCTGGGGTGGACCTCGAGCCCCCGGGGAGCTTGCGAAGACATAGTTTCGACGCGTCGAAACCCTGTTCAAGCTCGCGAAGACACAGTTCGAGCGTCGCGGAACCCTGCTCAAGCTCGCGAAGACACAGTTCGAGCATCGCGGAACCCTGCTGTTGGTCGGGACGGCGGGGTTGCGTCGGTGGGGATTGGGCGTGAAGTGGCCTCAGGCGCGGTTGTGGTCGCCGGAATCGACTCAGCCGTCCGTGCACGTTGCGACGAATTGACCGTGGAGCTGCGTGCGGTCACTGAGCCTTCAGAGGCTCAGCGGCTGGGCGACGCCCTGGCGGCCCTCGGCCCCTGGGAAGCGGAATCTACGGCAGAATTGATGAGTCGCCTTCGCGAAGCGCGGGCAGCCGGTGGTAGTGCCGAGCCGCCCAAGTTATGAGCTTCGTCCTGGACACCAATATTGTCGTCGCAGCACTGAACGGAGACCGTTTTGGTGACGTCAAAGCGGCTCTGCGCCGCCGCGGCATCAACAAGTCAGATGCCGACTTGTTGATTGCAGCGACTGCCCTGGAGACAGACAGTGTGCTGGTCACCGACGATCGCGCGCTGCATGATGGTGCGATCGAAGATCTCGAGGTCGAGAATTGGACCGCGTGAATGGGTAGGAGCCCAACCGCTCTAGGGTTCCGCTCTCGAAAGGTGCTTGTTGCCCGAGGTCCCTGTCGTCCGGACACCGGTGCCGTGCTGTAGAGGTGCTGCTCTGCACTCTCGGCCGGGCACCAGCCGCCGTTTATACTCAGGCGTCATGAAGCCGTTCACCGAGCGCCGGATGGCGAGGGCGGGCCGCGAGCTGGTCGCTGCGCGGGCCAGGGTCGAGGGTCTGCGGCACGGGGATCCGGAGGTCACGGGGTTCCTGGGTCGGGTCGTCGAGCACCTGGAGCTCTTGAACCGGCTGCCGCCGTACGACGACGACGGCGGCGGTCCTCTGTTCGAGCGGGCGTTCAGGTCGCTGATGCCGGTGCTCGAGCTCGACTGGGAGGATCGGGAACCGCGGGATCGGGCGAAGCTGTCCGACGGGGAGAGAGCGACGATCCAGGGGCTGTTGCAAGAGCGCAGCACCATTGCGCAGGAGTGTATGGCGTCGGCGCACGAATGGGCTCGGCACAAGACGGCGCTGGTCGACCTGCTGGCGGAGGGGTTGCAGGTGCTGACGGTCTATCCGGACAAGAATGCGCTGATGGCGTGTCTGGCTTTGTTGGTCGACTTGACGGAGAGGGGGATCGAGGGGAGCGAGGAGTTTGGGGAGGGGAGTGAGTGGGTGTGTTGACCGCCGCGGCTAGTTCCAGCCGGTTGAACGGCCACTTGCTAGACAGGGCGTTTTGAATTAGAGCCTGGGAGGGTTAGCGCTTGATCTTTGGTGCTCCCTGTTGAGGGCAGGACGCGCTCGTCATGCATTAGCCGAAGGCTTCTCAGTATCTTTGCCACAGCAAAAATGACGGGTTCTACGAGAAGTGTCACGGTGAGCCAAATCCAAACTCCCATCGTACCCCAGAAATGAACCAGCTCAATAAGCTGGACTTGCTTCTGCGGGAGAGGGGTCAAGTGTGCTATTAACTGAATAATCGAGAGCACACAAATAAGCAACAATGCGCACAATGCGTCTCCAACGACAGCCTTTACGGTCTCGCGCCTTTCAAGCCAGACTTCGCACAGCCACAGGCGGGGCTCTCTAGTGTCGATTGGATATGAGGGCATCTCACTCATTCCAGGACCTGAGGCTGTCCGGGCTATGCAAAGCTGCGCGTAACCGGGTCAAATCCACTATTAGTTCAGGTCCCGGAGAGCGTGCTCTCGGTCCCACCTCTCGGCCATGGAAGTGTAGGAGTCGGCAAGCGCTTTTAACACCGAGGAGGTTCTTGGTGCCGCTGGGCCGACGTCCCTGCCACCCGGGATCGGAACAAGACGGAAAGAATAGCGAAGGGAAGATCTGGCTCCGGCCGGCGGACCGCCGGAGGACTGCGATACTCTTACGCCCCGACCACCAGACGACAGTAGTACGCACTATTGTTCTAGAGCGCCCTATCTGGCGGGCTTCGGTACCAATGCGCCCTATTCCGATGGAACGTACCCAAAGCTTGGCCCGTGGCATTTGGCGACTCGGCAGGTGCGACAGAAAACTGTTTGTTGCCAACTGCAGGATAACCTCTCTCAAAGAAGCAAGCCGGCCAGTATTGTCGCTAGTATCCCCACAACAGCGAGGCCAACAGGAAACCACAGGTCTCGCCAAGGTATCCTAGATCGGAGCGAAGAAGCAGGTTCGTCAGGAGAATAATGCGACTCCTGGCGTTCGAAGATCACAGACCAGCGCTTCTTTCTCTGAATGTGCTTGTGGTTTCTTAGGTCATCGGCCATGGGTTCACCTCCAGCGTAGCCTCATTAAGGCGGCGTCGCCGTCTTAATAGCTTAGTCGTCAAGAGTCTCTCCAAGTGCTGCTGTCAACTCTGCCCAGGTTCTCCTTAGCTCAGTTTCTACAGTCTTAAGCTCCCTCCGAGTAACAGAGAGATCCACCGCTTCATTCAAAGAGACGGAAGGCAGATAACGCGCTACATCCAAAGAGTAGTTCTCGGCGGCTACCTGATCTAAGGGCGCCAAACGGGAGAAGGCGTTGTTTTCCTTGCGCTCTTTCCATATCGAAATGACCCTGTCAATGTTCCGGCTCCTGTTCGGGTCATTTCCTTCATCTGCAATCCTTCGGCCGTCAATGAAGAAGATGGAGTCGTTACATTTTGATTTGTTGAAGACTAAAAGTACGATTGCCCCTGAAGTTCTCCGAAAACTCCTTCGGGGTAACATGATTACTCCATCAACAAGATTGTCCTCAATAACGCTCTGGCGTATCCTTGCTTCTGGCCCGCCGCGAAAGAGAAGGCCCAAGGGCGCGGTCACTACAGCTCGTCCGCGTTCGTGTAGCGTTGAAATAATATGAGAGGCTGCGGCCCAGCCCCATTGTGTTCTTGGTGGTATGCCCCACCGGAAGCGACCCCAGGGATCTTCTATAATCTTACTTCGGCCCCACCTGCCGCGGCCAAGCGGTGGGTCTGTGACGATAAGGTCAAAAAGCAAGAGCTTGCCGTCGTCTGCAAGGATCGGATCCTCAATGGCGTTTCCGCGCTTGATTCTAATGTCAGAGAAACCGTTTATGACAAGGTTCATCAGGCAGATCACTCTTGCCTCAGTGTTGATATCTTGGCCGATTATAGGGCGATCGGTTGCGCTCTCCTTGGCAGCCCGCACAAGTAGAGAACCGCTTCCGCAGAAGGGGTCACAGATTCGCTCTCCAGCCTGTGGCGCGGCTATCCGGACTATCATTTCACGAAGGCTTCGCGGGGTATGCATGCTTGTTGCATTCTGGCCGGGACGCTCCAGGCGTCTATCCAACATTTCTTGAAATAGATCTCGCGGTTGAGTGCGATCCCCGCCGATCTCATCGAGATGCCTGAGGACTCTACAAATCCAAGTATTTCTTGCTGTACTCTCGCCTAGGTCGTCTGTATTCGTGAAGTCGATTTGATCGAAGATGTCTCTGAGGGCTGGATACGTTTGGGCTAGTTTGCTAGCAACTTCATTGATTCTGATGTCAAGATCTGGTCGGTAGCTTTGCGGAGAGCGGAGCTCCTCAAGACGGGTTCCCGCCCTTCCCTCAAGGAACCTGAGCAGAATCAAAGCAAGAAGATACTTAAGAATGCGCGTGCGTACAGTGCCGCGCGAGGCGTCTAGCGTATTCCAGAGAGCATCGGGCAATCCCTCACGAGGCATCGGTCTCGCCCCCCATGACGGCCTGTCGTATTGTCTCGTTTACGAGTCGGTCTGCCAGACGAGATTTCTTGGCTGACAGAGAATGGAAGCGACGACGAAGGTGATCTACTTCAGCCACCTTCTTCTGGTGCGCTAGAGGAGGGAGTGGGAGTTCCAGCTCTTTGAGGGACTTGATTGACAGAAAGGGAACAGTCGTCCCACTAGTCGCAGCCTGTATCCGCGATTTCGTCTCTGGGTGGTTAAGAATCGTGGCTAGGTAACCAGGAAGAATCCGCTGAAGTTCCGGCCTTACGACGGCTACGTGGTTCGATACCACCACAGGGTTCGGCGGTGGCGACTGTACAAGAGTCGCTGGCGCTGCCGCTCCGCGTAATAGCACCAAGACGTCGCCGGCACGCAGCTGGTGCTTGGAATCCGGGCTCGCCGCGAGTTGTGGCAGCAGGTCCCAGTCGATGGCCCCGGGTGCCAGATCTCGTGGTTGGAGTAGCCTGACCTCAGTGAGAGGGACTGGTCGATTGGCCTGTTTGGTGGGCCTAACTCCGCCGAAAACGTCGGCGACACGCTTGAGGATCGTAGTCATGTCCTTTCCTTACTGGGTGGCGGGAGCCGCGTTTGGGCGGCCTGACTCCGCCATGAGAAAGTCGGCAACACACTTGGTGGCCGCCTTCAAGATTAAGGATACCAGACTCTTGGTGAAAATACCAGCCGGGCTGTGAAGAATCGTCTTCATGCGTCCCCTGCGAAGGCGTCGAGGTGCCACCCACCTCGGCCGGCGAGCCTCGTTGATGACGCGACGTCGCCGGGAGACGAAGACCGAGAGCGCACACAGGATCTCGGCCGTCCAAGTCGCCCAATACGCACCTGGTGGAGGAGTCCGTGGGATTCGACCGTCCGGTCGGTTGAATGGTGCGGAGGCCCTCGGCACCCTCGGAGGCGTCGGAGGCGTCGAGGTGCCACCCACCTCGGCCGGCGTTTGTTTTCAACGACTTACGCTGCCGCACACACCTTCGCCGGTCGCTGTCCCGGTGCCAGCAAGGTCGATCGCCGAGCATCAAGCGCTTCCGCGTGCAGCCGCAGACCCAGTGCTGCTCTTGAGGTGCCACCCACCTCGGTCGGCCTTTGTTTTCAACGACTTACGCACTTTCGCCGGGTGCCAGCAGCGTCGATCGCCGAGCATCAAGCGGCTTCCGCGTGTAGCCGCATGTCTCGCTGCTGGCTGGACTTGTCGCCTCTAGCCAGCAGCACGATGAACTCGTTGCCTCGCTCGGCGGCTCGGCGTCTTCACCATCGTCGTGCTCATGCGCGACTGGGTCAGGCGGCAGTTCGGGGTCGGCATCGTCGGGCCCCGCGCCTTGAGCGACTCGGCCAGGTGCCAGCCGACTCGGCCCGAAGGCGTCGCGGCCCGAAGGCGTCGAGGTGCCACCCACCTCGGCCGGCGAGCCTCGTTGATGACGCGACGTCGCCGGGAGACGAAGACCGAGAGCGCACACAGGATCTCGGCCGTCCAAGTCGCCCAATACGC
>JAAELT010000226.1 GCA_024226315.1 bacterium
GACATGGTCTCCGAGCCCGAGGTCTTCATGCTCCAGTGCATGAACTTGGCGAACGCCGAGACCACCACCTGCACCACGCCGAGGTAGTACATCACCGACATGAAGGCGGAGAAGAAGATGATCGTCGGCAGTACCGAGAATGCAAACTGGAACCCGAAGCCCGGCCAGGTGTCTGTCGGACCGAAGTTCTCGGGAAGCACGAGATTGCGGAACAGGAACCAGGCACCCTGGTTCGACAGACCGAGGAAGGTCGATACCCGGTCCGAGAGCCCCTTGAAGAACACCTCGCCGTCGATGCCACGGGCCCAGAGCTCACCGAGGCCGAGCAGCAGCGCCAGGCCGAAGGCGTCGCGGCCCCAGCGTGGCTTGCCGAGACGAGTGGCCAGGATCACCGTCAGCACCGCCAGGCCGAGGGCGACGTCGGTGACCCGGTAGGGCACCAGGTAGTAGGCGACCGCGACGATTGCGGCGCTGGCGGCGAACGCGATGGCACCGATCACCAGGTGATTGGACGCCACCCCCTGCAGCTCCTCCTCGAACAGGTAGAGCGTGATCAGGAAGACCAGCACGAACATTCCGAGGAAAGAGGGCAGCCCCTGGTTGAGGATGATCACCGCCAGCGTCAGCTGCAGGCCGACGCCCCAGACGACGGTGCGGAACTTGATCGACTTGCGATGTTTCGAGAATACGTAGGCGAGGCCCATCAAAACCAGCAGCCCGAGTAAGCTCACCGCTCTTTCCGCCATCGGTCGCTCCTTCCTAGGTCCTCTGCATCCCGCCGACCTCCACCACAGTCACCACCCGCCCGCAGTCGCTACCGCCCGTCGCCCGAGACCAGGTACTTGTAGTAATCGCCCTCGGTCGAGAGCACTACCCAGGTGTCCTCGTCGAAGGTCTGGCCGTAGCTCTCCATGGTCTTGAGGAACTGGTAGAAGGCCCGCGAGTCAGACGACTGGTTGTAGGCCTTGGCATAGATCTCGGTGGCCTCAGCGTCGGCGTCGCCGACGATCTCCTGGGCTTCGCGATAGGCCTCCGACTGGATCCTCTTGAGCTCGCGCTCTTTGTCGCCGCGGATGCGTGACGCCTCGCCTTCGCCCTCGGAGCGGAAACGATCGGCGATACGCTTGCGCTCGGCGATCATCCGCTCGTAGACGCTGGTCCGCACTTCCTTGACGTAGTTGATGCGCTTGAACTGCACGTCGAGGATCTCGATACCGAAATCCGTGACCCGCGCCTGAGAGTTGCGGAGGATCTCCTGGCGGATCGCCTCGCGGCCGATCTCGATCGGTTCGAGCCCCGACCCGGCCTCGCCTTCGAGCAGTGTCTCGTCGCGCACCTCCTCGCGATCGGTGGTGCGAATCAGCTCCGCCAGGTCGTGGCGGGCCACGGCGTCGCGGGTCTCGCCGTTGAGAATGCCGGAGAGGCGCTGCTGGGCGACGGTCTCGAACTCGAAACGCTTGAGGTAGACCAGCGGATCAGTGATCTTCCAACGGGCGTAGGTGTCGACCAGGATGTTGCGCTTCTCCTTGGTGGGAATCTCGGTCACCTTGCCGTCCCACTCCAGAAAACGCTTGTCGAAAACCCGGACCTTGTCGATTAACGGCACCTTGAACTTCAGCCCGGGGGTGACGATCGGATCGCCGATCGGCTCACCGAATCGGGTGATCACCACCTGCTGCCCCTCGGGAACGATGTATACGGCCGTGAAGACGGCCACGGCGAGGAGGAGAATCAGGAACCCGGCGATCGTGCGGACCATCAGCTGCCCCCTTCCTGGCTCGGGCGCGGTGCTGGCCGCGATCTGCCTCCGACATCGAGGTTGAGCAACGGCAGCACGCCGCGGATCTCGTCGTCGACGACGATCTTGCGCCCCACCTTGGGCAGGATGTCGCGCACCGTCTCCAGGTAGATCCGGCGGCGGGTCACCTCGGGCGCTTTGCGGTATTCGTTGTAAACCGCCACGAAACGAGCCGCTTCGCCCTGCGCCCGGTTGACCCGGTCGAGCGCGTAGCCCTCGGCGGCGAGGATCGTCTGCTGGGCCTCGCCGCGGGCGCGCGGCACCACCTTGTTGTACTCCGATTGCGCCTGGCTGATCAGCTTGGACTTCTCCTGCTCGGCCTCGTTGACCTCGTTGAATGCGGGCTGGACCGGATCGGGAGGCGTGACGTCCTGCAGAACCACCTGCTCCACCTGGATACCGGTCTCGTACAGGTCGTTGAGCTCCTGCAGCTCCTCGAGCACCACCGCCGACAGCTCCTGGCGGCCGATGGTGATCACCTCGTTGACGGTGCGGTCGCCCACCGCCTCGCGCATCACCGCCTCGGACATGTCGCGAAAGGTGTCCTGGGCATTGCGCACCTTGAACAGGAACGCCACCGGATCGACGATCCGGTACTGCACCACCCACTCGACCACGGCGGCGTTCAGGTCGCCGGTGAGCATGTTCGACTGGCCGGCCAGCTCGTCGCGGGCGAACTCGAGGGCGACGCCTGAGCGTGGGGTCTCGAAGCCGAACTCCTCGGTCAGCTGGCGTTGCACCGGGATCGGCGTCACCCGGTCGATGAAGAAAGGCAGCTTGAAGTGAAGCCCTGGAGGGGTGCTGTCGATGTGCACGCCGAGGCGCAGCACGACCCCAACCTCGTCGGGCTCGACCTGGTAGAAGGAAGTGGAAAGGATCGCCACGGCAACCACCGCCAGGACCACCCAGCGGATGACGCCCGGCGGCAGCTTCGGCGTCTCGAAGCGTGGGATGTTGACCTGGTTTCCGAACGGGTCCTGCGCCATCTCGTCTCCTCGTGTGCAGGTCGGTAACGGGTGCTGGTAACCCGGGCGAGGTTACCCGAGGCTCGTGGTGTTGGCAAGCGAGCAGAGCGCCTCCCGAGACTGTGAAATCTACGGAGACTGTGCCATCTGCACCATGACGCCGAGGGTCCAGTCGATGTCGACGCCCTCGAGCTCGTTGGTGCTGGTGATCTGCCGTTCACCCATCCCGAAGCCGTAGACGTCGTGGAGCAACGTCACGATGTAGGCGGAAGCGAAGCAATATCGGTTGAGCCAAGACTCGTTGCAGGTCGACCGCGTGCCCGCCGCGCACTCGGCCTCGATCTGCCGCCAGGGCGTCTTGCAGAAGGACTTGCCCGCGGCGGCCAGCTCCGCCAGGGACAAGCGCGGCGGCAGTTCCAGGTAATCGGTAGTGTAGGCGTAGGCCGAGAAGGCCACGAAGTCGCCCGCGAGCGAGGGCTGATAGGCACCGAGTCGGTTGCACGAGCTCTCGCACGGCGGCTCGGGCGGGCGCGCCCGCATCTCGCGCGCGATGGCGCGGCGGATCGCCCGCCGGCACGCCTTGAACCGGCCGCGGCCGGTGGTGCCCTGCTCCGTCTGCGGATAGCCGCGCAGGTAGCAGGCGGGCGAACCGACCCTGCGCATGGCATCGTCCTGCCCCCAGCCGAGATAACTGTGGGAGTAGGCCGGGTAGGACGCCTCGCCGAGCTCGATCTCACCGCAGTCCGCCGTCGTGGCCGAACACTCAGCGGCAGCAAAGGTCATCTGGGTCGAAGCACCGCCCAGGTCGAGGGCGCCGGTGGACTCGGCACCAGGGTCGAGCCCGCCGAGCAGGTAGTTGACGCCAGCCCAGCCGAAGCGGCCCTCCTCCAGACCGCTGATCACCTCGACTCCCACGAGCTCGAACGGGTTCTCTTCGAGATAGGCGCGGATGCCGGCGAGCATCTCCGCCCGGTAGCTCTCGGGGCACTGCCGCAGACCCGCCGTGGCCAGCAGCGACAGGGGTGTGCTCGCCCATCTCGCCTCGTCGATCGTCTCGCGGGCATGATCGATCAGCGGCCGCAACAGGGCCACCGACTCCTCGGGGGCGCGGCTGCATTCGGCGTCGGCGACGCCGGGCTCCTGCTTCTTGCCACCGCGGGCCTCGATCCAGGGCAGAGCGTCGCCGTCGCCGGGCCGCCAGCAATAGAGGCGCAGCCGCGAGCCGCTCGACCCGGCGTCGATCACCATGCCCCAACGGGCGTCGTCGGGGCAGGCCTCCTCCGCCGATGCCGGGGCGGCGGGCGCCACGGCGAGAAGCAGGGCCAGAAAGAGCCGGAACATGTTGGGATGTTAGCAGCCGACGCATCGCTCTCCGGCTCGCGGCGCACGCGTTTTTCGGCCGATCGTGTTGCGCGCGCCGGCGGATGCGCTACAATCTGCACAGCAGCATAGTTTTCGATCGATCTTCGATTTCTGGGAGCCCCGGATGGGAAAGAGCTGGTTCCGGCTGACGGCCCATCTCACGCTGATCTGTCTGCTACCGGTGGTCGCCGGGCAGGCCTGGTCCGAGGAATTGCAACGGGCCGCCTCGCTGCGCTGCGTCCACGGCCAGCCATCGACGTTCGAGGCTCTCGCCGCGCGCCTGCCGGCCGGCGGGCAGCTCCGCGATCGACTCCGATCGGCCGGCGTCGGGACCGGCTCCATGGCGGTCGCGGCCTGGCGGACGCTCAAGGATTCCGGAGGCTGGCCCGCGAGTGGGATCGTCGGCGATCTCGGCCGCAGCGCGGCGCCGGCCGCCGGCGCCTCGCCCCGCCCGGCAACGACCGGGGCGCCGGAGCGGCGGGCCGTACCCCCCGTGCCGCGGCTGCCAGCCGGGTCCCGGGCTCTCGATCCGGGCTCCCCGCCCTGGCACCTGCTGTCCGTCCCCGACGCTCCTGACGACGTCGATCCGGCGGTGCTGTTGCCGATCGTCGACGGCGACTTCACCCTGGTCTACGCCTACGACGCCTGCGACGCGGTGTCGCCCTGGCGAGTCTACGACCCGGCCGACCCGGCGGCGAGCGATCTCGCCGCGGTCGACGAGCGTCTCGGGTTCTGGCTGAAGGGGACCGACCCGGAGCCGCTGGCGGTCGCCGGCACCGAGCCCGCCGAGACACAGGTCCAGCTGTGCCAGGGCTGGAACCTGATCGGCTACCCGCTGGCCCAGGAGCGGCCGGTGCTGGCGGCGCTGTCCTCGATCCACGGCAAGTTCCTGCGGGTCTACGGCTTCGACCCGTCGGTGCCGGCCGCGCAGTGGAGCGTCTACGACGTCGGCGTGCCCGACTGGGCCAACACCCTGCGGACGATGGAGCGCGGCAAGGGCTACTGGGTGTGGGCCACCGAGGACGCCACCCTGATCCTGCGCAACGTCGGCCCGCCGCCCGAGGTGGCGATCGCCAGCCCGCAGGAGGCGCAGGTCGTCCGCGGCTTCACCGACGTCGTCGGCTCGGTGCGCAGCGACCTCCTGGAACGTTGGGAGCTGGCCTATCGGCTGAAGGGGGATGCCGCCTGGACCACCTTCGCCACCGGCGACACGCCGGTAATCGACGACTTCCTGGGCGTCTTCGACCCCACGCTGCTGGTCAACGGCTTCTACGAGATCCGTCTCGAGGCGATGGATTTTCAGCAGCGCTCGGCGGCGGTCACCGTCGACGTGATCGTCGAGGGCAGGCTGAAGGTGGGCCATTTCAGCCTGTCGTTCATCGATCTCGACGTGCCGGTGGTCGGCCTGCCGATCCAGGTGATGCGCACCTACGACACCCGCGATCTACGGCCGGGCGACTTCGGCGCCGGCTGGACGCTCGATCTGACCAACGCGCGCCTGCAGGAGACCGAGCCCCTGGGCACGAAGTGGGATGGCTTCCGCAGCCCAGGGGCGTTCCCGACCTACTGCGTCAACCCGATGCGCGAGCACCGGGTCACCATCACCCTGCCGGACGACACCGTGCTTCGGTTCCGGCCGACGGTGACTCCCCGGTGCCAGCCGCTCGTGCCGCAGCAGGTGGTGACCGTCGGCTACGAGCCCCTGCCGGGCACCTTCGCCAGCCTGCGGACCCTGGACCAGGGCGAGCAGGCGCTGCCAGTGGGCCCCTTCCCCGGGGTGCTCGAGCTGTGGGACCTGCAGACGGCCCGGATCTACGACCCGGACCTCTACGAGCTGACGCTGCGCGACGGCCGGGTGCTGGTGATCTCCCAGGATCGGGGCCTGGTCCGCATCAGCGACCCCAACGGCAACTCGCTGCGGTTCGACGACTCGGGCATCACCCACTCGGCCGGCAAGAGCATCACCCTCACCCGCGACGACGAGGATCGGATCGTCCACGTCACCGATCCGTCGGGCAACTTCCAGACCTACGACTACGACGCGCGCGGCGATCTCGTCGCCCACACCGACGCCGAGGGCAACGTCTCCCGCTTCACCTACGACGACGATCACCGCCTGCTGTCGATCGAGGATCCGCGCGGTCTCACTCCGATCCGCAACGACTACGACGCCGACGGCCGGCTCATCCGCCACACCGACGCCTTCGGCAAGGTGATCGAGCTCACTCACGATCTGGCGTCGCGCCAGGAGGTGGTGACGAATCGGCTCGGCCATTCGCGTCTGCTCGAATACGACGCCCGCGGCAACGTGGTGCGGGAGGTCGACGAGATGGGTAAGGAGACGGTCCGCACCTTCGACGGCCGCGACAACTTGCTGAGCGAGCGCGACCCCCTCGGCCGCACCACGACCTTCACCTACTCGGCCGAGGACGATCTTCTGTCGCAGAAGGATCCCCTGGGCAACGAGACCACCTTCACCTACAACGGCCGCGGGCAGCTGCTGACCGTGACCGACCCGCGCGGCGGCGTCACCACCAGCGTCTATGACGCCGCGGGGAATCTCACTTCGTCTACGGACGACCTGGGCAACGTCACCGGCTTTGCTTACGACACGGCTGGCAACCTGCTCAACACTACTGATGCGGCGGGCGAGGTCACCGTCTTCGAGTACGACGCGTTCGGCAATCAGACGAAGGAGATCGACGCACTCGGTCACGAGACGGTCTCGACCTACGACGCGAATGGCAACCGTCTTACCGAGACTCGCAGCCGGACGCTGCCGGACAGCTCGACGCAGAGCCTCGTCACCACGTTCGCTTACGACGCCCTCGGCCGGGGCACTACTACGACTGCTGCCGACGGCTCGAGCACCTCCGTCGGCTACGACCTCCTTGGCAAGGTCACCTCCCGTACCGATGCCCTCGGGCGGGTCACGTCGATGACCTATGACGACATGGGTCGCTTGGTCCGGACCGACCATCCTGATGGCACCAGCGAAAGTCAGAGCTACGACGACGAGGGTCGTCTCGTCGGCCAGACCGACCGCGGCGGGCGGACCACGACCTTCGTCTACGACGCTGCTGGTCGCCTGGCCTCTACCGTATTTCCGGGCGTCGCCACCACGTCGAGCACCTACGACGACGCTGGCCAGCTCGTCGCGACGACCGACGCGAGGGGCAATACGGCGAGCTTCGTCTACGACGACGCTGGCCGCCGCACCGCGGTCATCGATCCTCTAGGCAACGGCCCGACTTTCGTCTACGACGCCAACGGCAACCAGACGAGCGTGACCGACGCCAGGGGCAATACCACTACCTTCACTTACGACGCGCTGAATCGTCTCACCACTACCACGCATCCCGACGGCACCACGACTCGAATGGGCTACGACGGTCTCGGTCGGCGGTTCTCGGAGACGGATCAGGCCGGCCTCACGACCACCTTCGGCTACGACGCCCTGGGGCGTTTGACGAGCGTGACCGACGCCCTTGCACAGGTCACGGCCTACGCCTATGACGAGGTCGGCAATCGCCTCACTCAGACCGACGCCAACGGTCATACGACGAGCTTCGAGTATGACCGGCTCGGCCGGCAGGCGGCGAGGAACTTTCCCGATGGTTCGCGAGAGACCATGGGCTACAACGTCGACAGGACGTTGGCGAGCCACACCGATTTCAATGGCAATGCCAGGGCTTTTGAGTACGACGACGCGCAGAGGTTGACGAGGCGCGGATACCCGGACGGGTCGGAGGTCACGTTCACCTACACGTCGACCGGCCAGCGTGATTCGGTGACCGATGCCCGCGGGGTGACAACGTATACCTACGACGACCGGGACCGGTTGGTGGAGAAGACTGATCCTTCGGGCCACCGGCTCGGCTACGCCTACGACCTCCAGGGCAACCGCACTAGCTTGACCGCTACGGTCGGAGCTCAGGTCCTCACGACGACCTACGGCTACGACCGGCTCAACCGCCTCGCGACTGTCACCGACAGCCAGGGTGGCGTCACCTCGCTGACCTACGACGCGAACGGCAACCGGGCGAGCCTCGCGTTTCCGAATAGCGTCACCACCGATTACACGTACGACGATCTCAACCAGCTGACGGATTTGTCGACGGCGACCGGTATTGGCGTCGTGCTCCAGAGCTATGCCTACACCTTGGGTGCGGCTGGCAATCGGACCCGGATCGATGAGCACGACGGGACGTCGCGGCATTATGTCTACGACGATCTGTATCGGTTGACGCAGGACCGGGTGACCGATGCGGCGGCGGCGTTGGTGTATCAGCGGGATTTTATTTATGACCCCGTGGGGAATCGGTTGGAGCAGACGATCGAGGAAGGGTCGGGGCCGACGGTGGTCGGGTCGACCTATGACGGTCGGGATCGATTGCTGACGGCGGCGGCGGCGAGCTATGGCTGGGATACGAATGGGAATCTGACGTCGCGGGATGGGGTGATTTATGGGTGGGATTTCGGGAATCGGTTGACGTCGGTGGTGTTGGCGGATGGGACGGTGGTCGAGACCACCTATGACGCGGATGGGAACCGGGTTCGGACGTCGGTGACGCCTGGCGGTGGTGGGGCGGCGACGGTTGTCGATTACTTGGTGGATACGACGGGGTTCTTGAGCCATGTGGTGGCGGATGTGGTTGGCGGGTCGGTTCAGACGCTGTATGCGCGGGCGGATGATCAGTTGGTTGGGTTGTTTCGGCCGGGGTCGGGGGTTTCGCGGTATTACCACGCGGATGGGTTGGGGTCGGTGAGGGTGTTGTCGGATGGGCTGGGGGGAGTTACGGATCGGTACTTATACACCGCTTTTGGCGAGTTGCTCGAGCACACAGGGTCTGACCTCAATCCATACCGGTTTGCCGGCGAACCCTTTGATCCAAATACCCGCTTTTCCTACAACCGGGCGAGATGGTTCGACCTGGATACCGGCCGGTCCGCCAGCGCCGATGCTTTTGGAGGTTCGGTACGGCAGCCGGTGACTTTGCATCGGTATTTGTATGCCAACGGGGATCCAGTGAGGATGTCGGATCCTTCCGGGCTATTCGTGGATGGTTTCGGGGTCGCGACCGTTATGGCCGGTCTCACACTCAGCACATCACTCGCTCAGATCGCTCCAAGTGCGCCGATCGCAAGAACGGCCAAAACAGGAATCTTCGTACAGGCACATGAGGTTCTTGTGGGGAGACCAGGTATCGGTGACTCCTACCATCTTTCGATCAAAATAGTTCCGCGGAATCAACAGAAATGGATTAGTCGCCATCCAAAACGCTTCATGATCCAAGGAGGTTCCCGAGTAGCGTTCGCGACCTTGGGCGCCGGCCCAGAAAGACTACCGTCTTCCGGAAGCCTCATCAGCGACTTCAATCGCCCCCATGATGTACACGATAGCAAGGCTTTCATTGAAAAGGTTGGATACGGTGCGGATGAGGACAAGCTGATCTTCTACATCATGTTTATCGATGCGATCTATCCGGATGATCAGGAGTATGTTCTCTTTCCAAAACCAGGGAAACCCGGTTACAACTCCAATTCGTATGTGGCTGGAATCCTCTTAGCGGCTGGACTTCAAACTCCGAATTTCATGCTTCTTCATCCTGAGCTATTCCCAGGTGCCGCGAAGCCGCTTCCACTCGCCCAGCCCGGTGCCAAGCCATGAATACTCGAGCACGGTGGGTGCTTATTGGGCTAGGTGCAGTGGTGTTGCCCGTTGCGACTACCAGTTCAGTCGTTTTTCTCGCTTGGCTAGCGAACCGGGACTCTCTCGACTTCTCACGTGAAGCGTGGCACCTACTTGTATGGGCGCCTATCGTAGGCACAGCCGTAGGCGGCGCGGCGCTTTTGTTCGTACTGCGCGGGCTAGCCCGTCTTGCGACCATCCCGTACCTTGTGCTTGCGTATTGGTTCCTGGTATGGCTAGCCGTATTCCTAGAGATAATGCTGACTGGGAATACGCTTTGATTCTCACGCCAGAAACTGGTTCCAGACACTTCTAATTTATTACTGTAGAACGACTTGCGGCACTCTTGGCCTGAGAATCGGCAATTCCTAACCCGGCATAGCCGGAACCAAAGAGGGTTGTTCCCCCGAAAACTGGTTCCAGACACTTCTAATTCCTTGCCGTACATCGACTTATGGCGTTGTCGTGTTCAGAGTCGGCCTTTCTCAGGTCATTGTCGAGAGCCGATGCACTGAGGAAGCGGCTCTCTGGACCGTCTGCGAGCCTCGGCCGGCCGAAATCAGGACTCGAGGGGCTCGGGTTGATCGAATCTCGCCCTCAGGCGCCTCCTGAAGCACCCCGAAGGCGCAGATCCCCCTTCTACTGGTGCCAGGCATTTATAGTTCATTGTCGCGAAAGGACTTACGGCGCTCTTGACCCGAGAATCGGCCATTCCGTAGGCATGTTCGACAGCCGATGCACTGAGGACGCGGCTCGTCCAGTCGAAATCAGGACTCGAGAGGCTCGAGTCGGCCAGAATTCTCCGCCCGGCGCCACTCGAAGCGCCTCGAAGACGCAGATCACCCTTCTACTGGTGCCAGGCATTTATAGTTCAGCGCAGGTGATCCTCGCCGCGCGCGACCGATCCGAAGGCCACCGCCAGTTGTACCGCTGGTCGGTCCTTCAGGATCTCGACGACGTGACCCAGATCGGACATCTCCGAATCTTATCGGATGGCCGAAAGTCAATCCGTGCCGTCTCGCAATCCACCTACGAACTCGAGGAAATCGCCGATCTGTTTCGACAGCGAGTCCCGCACCCCCCAGGCCGTTTCGAGGACGATCGACAGGCGGCGCGGGTCCAGGCGGAGTCGGTACACCGAACGAAAGACGTGGCGGAACCCACGCAGCTCGTCGAGAGCCTCGTAGGTCGAGGCGTCGATCACGGCGGGCCGAACCGGGTGGAGATCCAGACGCATCCGGCGCAACAACTGAGTATGCCAGCCTGTCGTGTCGTCGAGGGTGTTCTCGAAGGCCCTCGCGATGTTGCGGAAGATGTTCTCCACGGCGGAATAGAGAGCGTGGAGGCGAAACGCCACGACGATCAACTCTTCTTGAGTCTCTTCCCCGGAAAGTGGAGCCGGAGCCAGAGCGGCGTAGATCTCCTCCACGGCCTCGAGGTCGTCGCGGACGCTACGCTCCAGGATCAGGAACTTCTCGCTCATACACGCACTCTCCGTAGAGCTCGACGGCCCGCGCCAGGCGGCCCTCGAGAGGACGCAGATCGATGTTCTGGCACAGCTCCTCTTCGAGGGCTCGGCGAAAGCGGCCTTCGATCGCGGGGTCGTCGCACTCGATCGCGACGTCGACGTCGGAACGCTGAGAAAACTGCTCAGGCCGCAGGAGAGAGCCGTAGAGATACACCGCGCGGATCGGCGCGAAGGCCGGCGCCAGCCGGCGGATGCCGGCTCTGGCCGCTTCGAGAATCCGCTGCCGGCGCGCCTCTCGCCGCTCGAGCCGCTCGCGAGAGCGCCTCGCATGATACTCGCGATAGGGAGCGAGGTCTCTGTGTCGATGCAGACCAGTGTCAGCCATGGCAGCAAGGCTAGCACGTCCCCTGCATCGGCTGCGGCATTGTCCGGCGGCCGCGCGGAGTCTCGAACAAGGGGTGCGCGGCGGCCTGTGCGAACGCGGAAGTCCTCGACACCGGCCGCGCAGCAGTTGCGCGAACGCGCAACACCCGAACGTCGCCCTGGCAGGTGATTCGACCAATTCATGGCCTTGCCGAAGACGGTGTCTCCCGATCAGAAGCCGAACGCCACCCCCGCCCGCAGGCTACGTCCCAGCTCCGAAATCCGCTCGCGGGTGAACGGGTTCGGCGAGTTGAGGTGCTCGGCGTAGGCGTGGTCGGCGAGGTTGTCGACCGCCGCGGTCAACGTCCAGCCGCTGGCGAGCTCGTAGCCGGCCGACAGGTCGTAGACCGCCCAGCCCGGCGTCTCCTGTTCGAAACGACTCGTCGCCACCCGATCCTGCCGATCGGCGAAACGGGTCGCGAGGTCGATCCACAGACGCCGCTCGAGGAGGTGGAAACGAAATCCCACCTCGCCGTTCAGCGGTGCGATGCCGAGCACCGGCTCGTCGAGCGCTTCATCCTCGGCGCGCACGTAGGAGAGCGCGGCACGCCAGGAGAACAGGTCGTTCACGCGATGCCGGAGCAGCAGCTCACCGCCGGCGTAGGTCGCCCGGCTGCCGTTGACGTAGCGGAACACCACCGGCGGGCTGAGCGGCAGACGCTTGGGCAGGGTGGGGTCGGGCGCGACGGTGATGTAGTCGTCGATCTCGCGGTAGAAGGTGTCGAGCTCGACCAGCAGGTCGCCGACGGTGCCGCGGATGCCGGCGTCCAGCTCGATGCTCGCTTCCGGATCGAGCTCGGGGTTGCCCATGAACTCGGCGGCGAGCTGGAACCGGGTTGACGGAAAGCGGTCGGAGTAACGCTCCTGCGCGGTGGCGGTGCGCACCGCGCGCCCGGCGCCCACGGTGAACGCCCAGCCGTCGGCGAGGTCGAAGGTGGCGCTCACCGCCGCGCTGAGGTTGCTCTCGCTCTGGTCGGGCGAGCCGCTGGTGTTGGCGAGGTAGAACGGCGACAGCTCGGCCGCGGTGGCGTCGACCTCGTCGACGCGCACGGTGGCGCCCACGCGGACGCCGTCACCCGCCCACACCACCTGGCCCCAGCCGCCGAGATCCTCGATCTCGGCGTCCGGCCAGACGACGTCCTCGAACAGAACGAAACCGTTCGAGCGCCGGGAGATGGTGCGGCTGGCGTTCTGCTGCACGCGGTAGTAGTCGGCGCCGAAACTCCACTCGACCACATCCCGGTCGACAGCCACTCTGAAGCGTCCGCCCTCGGTGTTCGACTCGGTGGGCAGCGCCACCTCGATGCCGAAGGGCGGGATCCGGCCAGGCATCGGCTGGGCGGTGGGCTTCTCGCCGTTGTTCATCAGGTGGTCCTTGCGGTTGGCGTAGACCTGGCCATGAACCTCCGACAGCGCGCCCTCGCCATTCCAGGTGAGCTCCAGGGCGTGAGAGCGACCGTAGAAGTAGGTGGCGTCGAGCAGCCGGCCCGGGTAGTCGATGTCGAACTGCTCCTGATAGCCGCCGGAGTACTCGAGCAAAAGGTTCTCCGACGGCCGGTAGCCGAAGCGCCAGCGGGTGTCGGTAGACTCGTAGTCGCCCGGCACGATGTCGCCGTTGCCGTCCTCGTAGTCGTCCCCTTCGCGGTAGCCGCCCCCGAGGTAGAGGCGGAACTTCTCACTCGAGCCCCAGACGCCGGCGTGGGCGTCGGCGCTGCCGGCGTTGTCGCCGTAGCGGTAGCCGAGCGAGCCGTTCCATCGGAAGCCCTCACTCACGAAGGACGGCCGGATTGTCTCGATTTCGAGTGCCGAGAGGGTGCCGGCCCCCCAGGCCAGGGCGTAGGGACCCTTGATCACCCGCACGCCCTGCGTCGCGTGGGTGCCGACGTGGCTGATGTTGGAGTCCATGCGCCCGGGCCCGGCGGCGAAGGTGCGGGTGCCGTCGACGAAGGCGCCGACCTGGTCTTCCTGCAGACCGCGAACGGTGGGCTCGAGGTTGATCGAGCCGCGGCGGATGGCCGATAGCCCCTCAACGCTGCGGAAATACTCGGCGAGGTCCAGGACGCCGGACTCGCCGATCTCGTCGCCGGGCAGCCGGCGCTCGGTCGCCATTTCGGGGATCGACGAGGTGACGAGGATCTCTCCCCGCACCGTCGGCAGATCGGGCGTCTCCGTCTCGGTGTCCGAGTCGCTGTCGGCGCTTGCCGGGAGCGTCGCCAGCAGGGCCATGGTGAGCGTCATGCTCAGAAGTCTGGATACAGGTTTCAGGTCGAGTGAATTCACGGGTTTCTCCCACGGCTGAAAAGGCCTGAGCGGCACAGGGCGTGCCCGCCAGGCGGTCGGTCTTCCCTTGACTAGGATGGCTGGATCGCACCCGCGACCGCTCGCGCGCCGAGGCAAGCGAGAGACAGTCGCGGAAACGTTGCGATCCGCTAGGAACCGGTGCCGATGAGCCAGGAGACAGCCGGAGGCGGACGCGGCAGGGTCGCGAGATCGTCGTGACCGACGCGTCGGGCCGACGCGGTGGCGGTCGCCACCCGGACGACATCGCGTGCATCGGCCAATTGCGCTCGGCTTTCCGAGAGGGCGAGCTTGTGACTTCCGCGCGCCTCGTCGAGGGTCGCACAGAGCTCGGCACAGAGCCGCGTCGGAAGTGTCAGCGTCGCCGCGTCGTGCGGGCCATGGCCGGCATTCGACCGGGCAGCCGACTTCTTGCAGCAGCAATCTCGATCGTCGAGGCTGCAAGCCATGAAACACACGTCGCCGCCGCCGAAGAGACCGGGAGGCAAGGCCGCGAGCGGCGAGCCGACGAGGGCGCACAGTACGAACGCGGCGGCGAGCCGGCGCGGGTGACGTCGATCTGGTCCGGTGCGCGTCATGTTCGACTGGTTATTCGTTCGAGGTGCGGCTACGGTTCTATCTACCCGAGGATTTCAGAACGATGACAGCGGCACGATCGCGGTGCACCACCCCGAAAGGTAGGCGCACCGCGGTGGCACCGCCCCCTACTGCGTGGCCACGAAGAAGTCGCGAAAACGTGGCGAAAAAGCGACCTCGTCGGGCTCCAGGTCGGGATCGAGCTTCCGGCAGGCGGTGACGTCCTCGGTCGCCTGGCCGCGCAGGGCGTAGTCGCCCTCGCCGCCCAGAAGAAACAGCGCGTAGCGGGCCGCGGCGCGTAGCAGCATGGCCTGGGCGCGCTCCCTGGAACGGGAAAGGCCCGCCTCTGAGGCCAGAGCAACGGCCTGCTCGTACTCGCCGGCGAAGTAAGCGTCGGCGATCTGGGTCAATTTCTTGGAAGGACCCCGCCGGCGCGGCGCTGGTGGCGGCGGCGCGGCGGGCGGGGGCTCGCCGACCGCCTTCGCCGCCAGCGGCGAATCCTCGGGGATTGCCGCCTCGGGCTCCAGTTCTGGCGGCGGCGGCGGTGGCGGTGGTGGCGGTGGCGCACGCTCGGCGGCGATTCGATCGAAGGCCTGCTGAAGCCGCTGCTCGTATTCTTCGAACTGGCTCCGGGCTCGCCTGGCCAGTACAGCGGCGTCGTTGTAGCCGGTCGCCGACTGGCTCTGTTCGGCGCGGGCCAGTCCGCTCTTGGCGACTCCGAGCAGACGTTGGGCCTTCTCTAGCAAAGCGGGGATCTCGTCGTCACGGCCAATCGCCGCACTGTAGTCCGGATGCCGGCGCAGTTGCAGCACCTGCCTTCCACCTGTCTCCGCGATTGCCACCTCGCGGGCCGCCTTCTCGCGTGGCGTAACCGGCTCCGTGTCATCGCCCTGGCGGGCCTGGGCCGCGACCGGGAGAAGAATCGCCGGCAGGAGAAGAGCCAGGCTGATCCAGCCAGCGACTCCCGGCGGCCTACCAGCCGATCTGTTCGAAATAGCGCTTCGCATCGTAGCTCTCGAAGGTCACACGCTGGCCCGTGCGATCCTCGCTTTCCACGGTCACGACCAGTTCCTGCTCCTGACCAGTGGGTGGATATCGCAGGGTGATCAAGTACTCGCCCGGTAGCAAGTGCACGACCAGGGGAGTGAATCGCGCCGGCGGAATCGGCGGGTCCTCTTCCTCCTCCGCCGATCCTTGCTTCTCGATGCTCACGATCTCGGCCCACGGCGCGGCGTCGATCACCACCGAGCCGGGGCTGGCGGGCATCGTCGCCACCGGCTCGACCGGCTCTCCGAGCTTGAGCGGAAGGTCCTCACGGGTCAGCACGTAGACCAGACCGGCGAAGACGACGGCGAGGACGAGCCCGGCGATCACCAGGTTGCGGTTGGAGTGGGAGATCGGCGGCTCTGAGCGCGGGGCCGCCCTCGGAGCCGCGTCGACCGACCGGATGGTGGCGTCGGAGAAACTCCGCGGGCCCGGTCGCGGCGCGGTCACCGCGGCCGGACTCTCCGGAGTCACGGCCGCCGGGGTGCCTTCCTCGCGCAGCGCCTCGAACATCCGGCTGCCACTCTCCTCCTCGGCGTCGCGAGCCAGCAGGGCCTCGCCCAGCTCGTAGCGCAGCGTCTGCAGCTCCGGCTGAGCGCCGTACTCGCGCACCGCCCGGTTGAGCTCCTCGAGGGCGGTACCGGTCCGGCCATCGTCCCGTAGCACACGGATTTGGTGGAGAGTCTCGTCGAGCTCGGAGGCGCCGCCCGTGCCTTCGTCGTCGACCGGCGGCGGCACCGAGATCATGGTGGTCTCTTCGACGTCCCGCACCTCGATGCAGGCCTCGACCGAGGCGAGCAGGGCGCGCGCCGGCTCGTGATCGCCAGCCGACTCCAGGGCCGAGAGCAGCAGCTCACGAGCCTCGTGGAACTGCTCGGCCTGAGCCAGGCCGCGCGCCTCAGCCACGACGTCGTCGACCCGCATCTGCGGCGTGACTGGCCGCAGGACCCGGGTCGCCTCGGGGTCGGGCACCGCTTCGAGGCGGCGCGTCATTGCTTCTGAAGACGGCTCGAGATTCGGCACGGCCTCCAGGCGGCGGGTTTCGAGCGGGCCGGGGGCCGGCGTGGGCTCAGGGGCGAACTGACCGTCCAGCCGGTGCTGGGTGCTTCCCGGAGGACGCACCACCCGGGTCTTGCGCCAGGCCTCGTCGACCGTGAGCGCCAGCAGGCCGCGGATCTCGGGGGTCTCGAGCACCAGGGGTTCCGGCTGCTCGAGCGCCGCCGCGAAGCTGCCGGCGTTGGCGAAGCGCTGGTCCGGATCCTTGGCCAGCGCCGTGAGCACGGCGCCGCGCACGGTCGCCGGCACACGCCCCTGCGGGTCCGACTCGGCGAACGGCAGCGGCGGGCGGAACAGGTGCCCGGCGATCAATGACGACGGACTGTCGCCCGAGATCGGGAACCGCCCCGTGAGCAGCTCGTAGAGCACCAGCGCGAAGGCGTAGAGATCGCTGCGCCGCCGGTCGGTGTCACCGTGGTCAAAGCTCTCCGGGGCGGCATACCGGAACTTACCGAGGAAGACGCCCGTGCCGGTGACCTTGTCGCCGGCCTCGAGATCCTTGGCGATCCCCAGATCGATGAGCTTCACCAGCGGCCGGCCGTCGACGTCGCGGCCGAGCATCAGGTTGTCGGGCGAGATGTCGCGGTGGGCCACCCCGTGCTTGTGGATGTGGCCGATGGCGCGCAGACTCTGCCGCGCGATCTCGAGCGCCAGCGCCAGCGGCACCGCCCCGTCGTGAGCGATCAACTCCTCGAGCGACGCGCCGCGGATCAGCTCCATGACGATGTAGGCGACGCCGTCGTCGTCGACGGTGCAGTCGAAGATCCGGGCGATGTGGGGATGCGTCAGCTGGGTGGCGGCCCGGGCCTCGGCCAGGAAGCGCGACCGCAGCTCCGGGTCTCGCTCCAGGTGCGGGCGCATGACCTTGATCACGCGCAGCTCACCGAGCAGCCGGTGGCGCACCTTGTAGATGGCGCCCATGCCGCCCTCGTGCAGCTTCTCCAGGATCTCGTACTTGCCTTCGAGCCGATGGAGGGGAAAAGCCACGGGGCCGCCAAGCTACGCCAACCGCGGGGAGGTGTCAACCGAGCCCCCGCACGCCTGTACTAAGATCACCGCTCCGCCGCTTCCTGGCGGCGATCCCAAGACAAGGAGCATATCGATGACATCTTTCTCGTCCGCGGGCCGGCGCTGGCTCGCCTTCCTTCTCGCTGTCGTACTGTGGCCGGCCACCGGCTGGGCCGAGCAGCGCGACCCCAAGGCGGTCGAGCTGGCCGAGAGCGTGCTGGAGGCCATGGGCGGCGAGGAACACCTGCCGGACTCGGTCTTCGAGTCGGCGGAGCCGGTGGCGGCGGATTGAACGTGACAACGCGCCGGGTGACCCGATGAGCGTGCTCTACCTGGTGCGGCACGGCCAAGCCTCCGTGCACGCCGAGGACTATGACCAGCTCTCCCCCCTGGGCGAAGAGCAGGGCCGCGCCCTCGGCGAGTACTGGGCGGGTTCTTCGGAGCGCTTCGACCTCGTCTACCTGGGCCCGCTGCGCCGCCACCGCCAGACTTACGACGCCGTGGCGTCGGCCTACCGGCGAGCGGGCCTGCCCTGGCCGAATCCGACGCCGATGCCGGAGCTCGACGAGCATCACGGCCCGGAAGTGATCACCCATCACCGCACCCGGTTGATGGCGGAGGCCGGTCTGATCGATCCGGCCGAGGAAGAGGACGTCGGCAAGACCGAGGTCCTGCGCCGGTACCTCACGATCTACAAGCTCGGCACCCGCCAGTGGATCCGCGACGACCTGGAGACGCCGCCGGGCCTCGAGCCCTGGGCGGACTTCCGCAGGCGGGTGGCGTCGGGCCTCGACCGGACGGTCAACGGCGGCGACACGGGGCAGAGGATCGTCGCGTTCACCTCCGGCGGCGCCACCGCGGCCGCCGTCGGCACGGTGCTCGGCATCGGCGACGAGAAGGTGCTGGAGCTCTCCTGGCGGGTGCGCAACGCCGCGGTCACCGAGGTGCTGTTCTCCCGCGGCCGCCTGAGCCTGGAGACCTTCAACACCACGCCGCATCTGCGCGAAAAGCGTCTGTTAACGTACATCTAGACATCTGACGGGGCTCGCCTCCCCCCTTTGAAAAAGGGGGGATCGAGGGGGGATTTCTCCGGCGCCAGCCGGAGATCCGTTGGTCCAGGTGGGCGCCGTTGGCAGAGAATCCCCCTCCAGCTCCCCCTTTTCCAAAGGGGGAGGGCCTGAGAGGGTGAGGGCCGATGCGGTAACATCGCGCCGAAGGAGGCCCAACGATGCCGGAGATCACTTTCACCCTCAACGGCGAAGAAAAGACGGTGCCCTACGAAGAGGGCATGCACTTCCTCGAGCTGCTGCGCGAGGGCTGCGGCATCACCTCGGTCAAGGACGGCTGCGCGCCGCAGGGCTACTGCGGCTGCTGCAAGATCATGGTCGACGGCCGGCCGACGCTGTCGTGTCTGCGCAAGCCCGAGCAGATGGCGGGGCGCGAGGTGCTGACGCTCGAAGGCGTGCCGGAGGAGAAGCTCGAGATCCTCAAGGAGGCCTTCGTCAAGGACGGCGGCATCCAGTGCGGCTTCTGCACCCCCGGCATCGTGATGCGCGCGACATCACTGCTCGACGGAGAGCCGGATCGCCAGAAGATCGCCAAGGGCCTCGCCGGGCATCTGTGCCGGTGCACCGGCTACACCCGCATCGTCGACGCGGTGCAGTCCGCCGCCGAGGCCTGGCAGAGCGGCGAGCCCGTGGCGCACGAACCGCGGCGCCCCGGATCCTTCGGCGAAGCGCATGGCCTCGAGCGCACCTCGACGGGCGGCAACGTCCACGGCGTCGGCGGCTCGAGCCCCCGCTACCGCGGCCACGAGCACGCCGCCGGGCTCAAGCCCTACGTCGCCGACATGAAGGTCGACAACATGCTCTACGCGGCGGTGGTGCTCGCCGAGCATCCACGCGCCGTGGTGCGCGCGATAGACCCGGCGCCCGCCCTGGCGATGCCGGGAGTCGAGCGCGTGCTGACCGCAGCGGACGTGCCGGGCGAGCGGTACGTCGGCCTGATCTACCAGGACTGGCCGATCTTCGTGGCGGTGGGCGAGACCACCCGCTGCGTCGGCGACGTCATCGCCCTGGTGGTCGCCGACAGCGTCTTCCTCGCCCGCAGCGCCGCCGAAGCCGTGGCCGTGGACTACGAGGTGCTGGAGCCGGTCACCGACCCCGAGGACGCCCTCGACGCCAAGTCGCCGAAGGTCCATGAAAAAGGCAACCTCCTGGATACCTGTGCCTTCTCGCGCGGCGACGTCGACGCGGCGCTGGCTGAAGCGGCGCACGTGATCGAGGAGACCTACACCACCCAGCGCATCGAGCACGCCTTCCTCGAGCCGGAGGCCTGCCTCGCCGTACCCGAAGGCGAGGGCATCACCGTCTACTCGCAGACCCAGGGCGTGCACGACGATCAGGCCCAGATCGCCCCGGTGCTCGGCCTCGACCCCGAACAGGTGCACGTCGAGCTGGTCACCAACGGCGGCGGTTTCGGCGGCAAGGAAGACCTGACGGTCCAGGCGCAGACGGCGCTGGCGGCACGGTTGATGGGCAAGCCGGTGCGCACCGTGCTGCGGCGCGACCAGTCGATCCGCGTGCACCCCAAGCGCCACCCGATCACCATGCGCTACACCGTCGGCGCCGACGCCGAGGGTCGCCTGACCGCCGTGCGCGCCCGCATGATCGGCGACACCGGCGCCTACGCCTCGGTGGGCACCAAGGTGCTGGAGCGCGCTGCCGGCCATTCCTGCGGCCCCTACCGGGTGCCCAACGTCGACGTCGATGCCAAGACCGTCTACACCAACAATCCGCCCTGCGGCGCCATGCGCGGCTTCGGCGCCAACCAGGCGTCCTTCGCCATCGAGGGCATCATGGACACGCTGGCCGAGCGCGTCGGCGTCGACGGCTGGGACATCCGCGAGCGCAACATCCTCGCTCCCGGCGACCGCTTCGCCACGGGGCAGAAGATGAAGGGCAGCTGCGGCATCCGCCAGACCCTGGAGGCGGTGAAGGACATCTACAAGAGCGCCGCCCCGAACCCGGCCCAGCATGTCGGCATCGGCTGCGCCATCAAGAACACCGGCATCGGCAACGGCATGGACGACTCCGGCCGCGTGCTGATCCAGGTGCTCGAGGATGGAAGACTCGAGATCCTCACCGGCTACACCGAGATGGGCCAGGGGCTGTTCACCATCCTGCGCCAGGTGGTGCACGAGGAGACCGGCCTGGATCCCGAGATCATGACCTGCCGCACCGCCTCTGACCCGCGCGTCCTGTGCGGCATGACGACGGCGTCCAGGGCCACCGCGCTCCTCACCGCCGCCGGCCAGCGCGCTGCCCGGAAGCTCGCCGCCGACCTGAACGGCGGCCTGGAGGCGCTCGCCGGCCGCGAGTACCTCGGCGAGTACGTCTGCGACTTCACCACCAAGCCCGGGGAAAAGACCGACGAGCCCGTCACCCACATGACCTTCAGCTACGCCACCCAGGTGGTGATCGTCAACGACGCCGGCAAGCTCGAGCGCGTCGTCGCCGCCCACGACGTCGGCCGCGCCATCAACCCCCTGTCCTGCGCCGGCCAGATCGAGGGCTCGCTGCACATGGGCCTCGGCTACGCCCTGTCAGAAGACCTGCCCTGCACCGGCGGCCACCCCGACTCCCTGATGCTGCGCGACCTCGGCATCCTCAAGGCCAAGGACACCCCGGAGCTCGAGGTCATCCTGATCGAGGTGCCCGACGAGGTCGGCGGCTACGGCTCCAAGGGCATCGGCGAGATCGGCCTCGTCCCCACCGCCGGCGCCGTCGCCGGAGCGCTCCGCGCCTACGACGGCATCCGCCGCACCAGCTTGCCGATGACCGACGCGCCGGCGGCGGCAGCGTCGGTGCCGAAGTCGCGGCGTAAGGCCTGAACCGGCCCGCCGAAGCCCTCGTCGCACCCGCGCGCAGCGTGGATGGCGCCGAGAGTGGCTTCGTGCCCGGCGCACGAAGAATATTTGAGGGGCGTGTTGCCGTCGCGCCTGGGCCGACAGCCGTCAATGAGGTCATCCCGGTAGGTTCGACAATGCCCCGACGCCACAATGGGGGTCATTGACGCAGGGTCGACATTGCCCCGGTGCGCCAATGAGGGTCATGGACGCGTGTTCGACAATGCCCCGGTGGCCCAATGAGGGCCATGGACGCGGGTTCGACAATGCCCCGGTACATCAATGAGGGGCATGGACGCACCTTCGACAATGCCCCGATCGCCCAATGAGGCCCATGGACGCTCCTTCGACAATGCCCCGATAGGGCAATGATCGTCAGTCTGCTTTCGGAGCAGGTTCACGAACGCATCCTGGGATAACGCGACGCCTCGCGGCAGTACCCATGTAAAGACGGTTCTCCGAATCCCCACGACCGGGCTCACAGGCGGGGCCTAATTCCGGTACTCATCCAAACGGCTCTTCCCGCTCCTGTGTGCCTTGCTCCCGAGAGACCATGAAGTCTTCGCTGAATCGTTCACAGGCGCGGGCCATCTTCCCCGACCAGTGTTCCATCTCAGCTTGGGAGATCGTGCCCTCTTTCTCGGCCGATTCGAGTCCGCGGCCGATCTTCTCGATTACGTAGAGGTGGTAATGGATGTCGTCGAAAGTGCAGTCGTCTGGCAGACGCTGCAAGAGAGTCTTCGCTCGTTCCTTGGCGGTGGCCATCGGTCCTCCTTGAGCGTGCTCAGCGTTTCCGAGCGACGTGCTTCAGTGTCCGCTTCAACCGGCGTCCGGTTCGGACAGCTCCGCCAGAGCGGTCAGCGGTTCGACAGCACGGATCGGGGACTTTGCGTAGTCTCGTAGATTCCGGGTGACGATCATGTTCGCTTCACAGGCGATCGCTGCGGCGACCTGCATGGCATCTTCGAAATCTCCCATCTCAAGCTGGCAAGCGTAGAGCAGACTCTGGGTCGTCGTCGGAGCCACCTCGACGAAACGAGCTAGCTCGAGAACGAAGTGCTTCGCGGCCTGCCCGCCTCGACTCGGCCGTACGATGTAGTAGAAGTTCGAGATCGAATGCCAGGCGACGTGTGCAGTTCCCGGGCGTCGCTCCAGAAAATCCAGTAGCTCGGCGCCCGGCTGGGCGTGTGGCGATCGATCGAGGGCAACGTCGATCAGGACGTCGGTATCGAGCAGCAGATTCACAAATACCGCTTCGCGAGAGCCCGATAGCGGTCGTCATCGCGGTCCGCCGGGACGAATTTGCCGCGCCACCGTTGCGAGAAGGTGCGGGTAGGCTCGGTGCTGACCTGTCTGAGGGAGGTCTCGATGAGCTGGGACAGAGAGACACCTTGCGACCGAGCATACTCTTTGGCCCGGGGAATCAACTCTTCGTCGACCGTCACCGTCAACTTCGCTTTCATCGTGCCTGCTCTACTGTAGATCCAAGGTCGCCGTATACGGCCATCATCACGTAGTATACGTGCCCTGCCCTCGCGGAATCAACCAGGAGTGTAAGATCCACCGAACGACCCAGGAAATCCAATGGCCGAGCTAACCCCCTTCCCCGACCTCGTGCGCCGCATGCGCCGCGAGGTCGACGCGACGCAAGCGATCTTCGATCTGCCGGTCAAGAAGTGGTGGATCCCGGACCCGGAGCTCGACTTCGGGGCCAATCACTTCCAGCGCCGCGCCGCCAACCCGGTGGGGCGGCGGCAACACCCTGGTGGTGGCCAACCAGAAGGAGCACGGCCTGACCGAGCGGCGAGCGCGCGTGCGGTAGGCGTGCGGTAGACTTCTCGACGGACCGTCATCATCCGATGGCCGGCGCCGATCCGAGGCCGGCCACCAGGAGTCACCACCATGCGCACCCGGTTCGTCAACCTGAGAATCCCGGCCGCGGGCAACGACGCCCGGGCCGCCGAAATCCTGGTCGAGGACGGCAGGATCGTGGCGATCGAGCCGACCGGCTCGGCCCTCGCCTCGGACGACGAGGAACGCACCGACCTGGGCGGAGCGCTGGTCCTGCCCGGCGTCATCGACGGCCACGTGCATTTCGACGACCCCGGCTTCACCCACCGCGAGGACTTCGAGACCGGCACCCGCGCCGCCGCCGCCGGCGGCGTGTCGTGCGTGGTCGACATGCCTTGCACGTCGCTGCCGCCGGTGACCTCCGCCGCCAACCTGCACAACAAGCTCGAGATCATCTCGCCGAAGGCCCACGTCGACTTCATGACCTGGGGCGGCGTGTGCGACAACTCCATGGCCGAGCCCGACTGGCGCGAGCAGCTGGCGGAGCTGGCCGCGGAAGGCGTCGCCTCGATCAAGGTCTACATGCTCTCGGGCATGGACACCTTTCGCGACCTGGGGCGCGATCAGCTGCGCGAGGTGCTCACCGAGACCGAGCGCCTGGGCGTGCCGGTGGGGGTCCATGCGGAAGACCGGGAGCTGGTTCACGAGCTGACCGACTGGCTGCAGAGCCACGAGCAAAACGGCCTCCTCGACTATGCCGCCTCGCGGCCGATGGAGGCCGAGCTGAACGCCGTGTCGACGATGCGCGATCTCTGCCGCGAGACCGGGGCCCGAGTCCACATCGTCCACGTCGGCACCGGCCCGGCCGTCGACGTGATCGCCGAGGCGCGTGGCGACGGCCTGCCGATGTCGGGCGAGACCTGCCCCCACTTCCTCGCCTTCACCGCCGAGGATCTGAACGAAAAGGGCGCGGTGCTCAAGACCGCGCCGGTGGTCAAGTCGGCGACCGATCGCGACCGCCTATGGCAGGGCGTCGTCTCCGGCGAGCTCGACTACGTGGCCACCGATCACGCGGCGGGGCAATGGCCCGAGGAGAAACACACCGGCAGCGCCTGGACCGACTACGGCGGCGTCCCCGGGGTCGAGCTGATGTTGCCCTACCTCTACTCCGAAGGAGTGAAGAAAGACCGCATCACCCTCGAGCGGCTGGTGGAGATCACCGCGTCGGCGCCGGCACGCTTCTTCGGCATCGAGCGCCGCAAGGGCCGCCTCGCCCGCGGCTTCGACGCCGATTTCGTGGTCTTCGACAAAGACGAATCCTGGACGGTACGCGCCGCGGACCTTCACAACATGAACCGCTACAGCCCCCACGAGGGCGAGACCTTCACCGGGCGGGTGCGCTCGCTCTACGTGCGCGGCGAGCGGGTCTTTCACCGCGATCGCCACGGTAGGGAGAGCTTCGCGCCCCCGGGCACCGGCGAATGGGTGAAGCGCGAGTCGGAGGTCGCATGAGCGGGACGGTGATCTGGCGCCCGGTCTGTGGCAGCGGTTCCATGAGCTCTCCTGGGGCACGCCGTTTTTGGGCGGCGATTGAGCGCCACCGGACTCGATTCGGCGGTGCGATGAGCGTAAGATGCCGCTCTGGAGTCTCCAAGCCCGGTAAAGGAGCCGACCCATGACACAGACGTCCCGAGAAAAGATCCGCGAGCGCGCCGTCGAGAGGTGCCGGGAGATGGGGGTGTTGATCCCGACCCTTGCCGAGCTGCGCGACCCCCAGACCATCGACCCGGCGATCTTGGACGCTCTGCCGGGCATCGACATGCAGGCGGTCGATCCGCTGAACCTGTTCCGCATCACCTGGCGCAACGACCCGCGGACCGGGAGCTTCGGCCCGGTCAACGCCCTGGAATTCCCCCCCGAGCTCACCGGCGTCGAAGCGCGCATCGTCGGCATCGTCGGCAAGCACTTCCCCACCGGCGCGCACAAGGTGGGCGCGGCGTTCGGATGTCTGGCGCCGCGACTGGTCAACGGGGAGTTCGATCCCACGACCCAACGGGCGGTGTGGCCCTCCACCGGCAACTACTGCCGCGGCGGCGTCTTCGACGCGGCGCTGCTCGGATGCAAATCGCTGGCGATTCTGCCCGAGGGCATGAGCCGCGAGCGCTTCCGCTGGCTCAAGAAGATGAAGGCTGAGATCCTCGCCACCCCGGGAACCGAGTCGAACGTCAAGGAGATCTTCGACGCCTGCTGGGAGATCCGCGCCAGCCGTCCGGACGCTGTGATCTTCAATCAATTCGAGGAGTTCGGCAACTACCTCTGGCACTACGGGGTCACCGGTCCGGCGGCCGAGTCGGCGTTCCGCGGCCTGACGCCAGTCGATCCCGGTGCCGGATCCGCACCCCCCGATCCCCTGGGCTCCGGACCGCGCTACATCCAGCCGAAGCCGAAGTTCGCGGGGCCCGCTCACGTTGTCTGGCGGCACGCCGGCCCGCGCCACCCCGAGCTACGCCTGGCCGCCTGGGTCGGCGCCACCGGCTCGAGCGGCACCCTGGCGGCGGGCGACTATCTCAAGGAGAATTTCCCGGGCTGTGTGACCGTCGCTGCCGAAGCCCTGGAGTGTCCAACCCTGCTGGAGTGCGGCTTTGGTGGCCACCGCATCGAGGGCATCGGCGACAAGCACGTGCCGTGGATCCACAACGTGCGCAACACCGACATGGTCACCGCCATTGACGACGAGGCGACCATCCGCATCCTGCGGCTGTTCAACACGGCGGCGGGCAAGTCTGTTCTGGCGGCCTACGGCATCGCCGACGATGTCATCGAGCGGTTGTCACTGCTCGGAATCTCGGGGGTTTGCAACCTGCTGGCGGCGATCAAGACCGCCCACTACTACCAGCTCGAGGCCAACGACGTGGTGTTGATGCCGCTCACCGACTCGGTGGAGCTCTACCGGACGCGGTTGTCGGAGCTCCGCAACGAGCGCGGTACGATGACCAAGACCGGCGCCGTGGTCAACTTCGAGCGCTACCTGCTGGCGACCAGCGTCGACTATCTGAAGGAGCTGCGCTTCACCGACCGGCGGGCAATCCACAATCTCAAGTACTTCACCTGGGTCGAGCAGCAGAACAAGACCGCGGAAGAGCTCGACGCCCTGTGGAGCCCCTATTTCTGGCAGGATCTGGTGGCGCAGCTGCCGGAGTGGGACGAACGAATCGCCCAATTCAACCGCGACACCGGGGTCCTCGACCAGATCCGGTCCCGCCAGACCGCGATCGAGCCGGCGTGAGGAGAAAACAGTGAGGGAAGAGATTCGCAGAGTGATCGAACGTCTCAAGATGCTGCGCACCAACCTGCGCGAGCACGACTTCCTGCTCTCCTGGGAGCAATCCGAGGCCGACCTCAGAGCCGTCGTGCTGGCGGCCGAGGCGTTCGAGGTGATGTTCCGTGCCAACATCGACGCCCGCCCCTATCGCGGCGGCCTGGCGGTGTCGATCTTCCGCGACCAGTCCACCCGTACCCGCTTCTCCTTCGCCAGCGCCGCCAGCCTGCTGGGCCTGACGCTGATGGATCTCGACGAGACCAAGACCCAGGTGGCGCACGGCGAGACGGTGCGCGAGACCGCCAACATGATCTCGTTCCTTACCGAGGCGATCGGCATCCGCGACGACATGTACGTCGGCGAGGGCCACGAAAACATGGCCGAGGTCTCGCGGGCGGTGGCCCAGGGCTTCGAGGAGGGCGTGCTGCCGCAGAAGCCGGCGATCCTCAACCTGCAGTGCGACCGCGACCACCCGACCCAATCGATGGCCGATCTCATGCACCTGCGCAAGACCTTCGGCTCGCTCGACGCGCTCAAGGGCAAGAAGATCGCCATGACCTGGGCCTACTCGCCGTCCTACGGCAAGCCGCTCTCCGTGCCGCAGGGCATCGTCGGCCTGATGACCCGTTTCGGCATGAACGTCACGCTGGCCCACCCTCCGGGCTACGACCTGATGCCCGACATCGCCCACATCGCCCGCCGCCAGGCCTCGGAGTCGGGCGGCTCGTTCGAGATCGTCGACTCGATGGCCGACGCCTTCGAGGGCGCCGACGTCGTCTATCCCAAGAGCTGGGCGCCCTACGAGGTGATGCAGCGGCGCACCGAATACCTGCGCGCCGGCCAGACCGACAAACTCGGAGCGCTCGAGAAAGAGTGCCTGGCGATGAACGCCGAGCACACCGACTGGGAATGTACGGAAGACCTGATGGCCGCCACCCTTGACGGCGAGGCCCTCTACATGCACTGCCTGCCGGCCGACATCTCCGGCGTCAGCTGCGAACGCGGCGAGGTCGCTGCCAGCGTCTTCGAGCGCTACCGCGCCGCCACCTACCGGGAAGCCGAGCACAAGCCGTACGTAATGGCGGCGATGATACTGCTCAACCGCTTCGAGCACCCGGACCGGGTGCTGTTCAAACTGCTGAGCCGCAACCAGCCGCGCCACCACGTGGACTGATCATTCCATCGCCCCCAGCACCAGCGCCAGCAGCGACATCCGCACCACCACGCCGCCGAAGGCTTCCTGCCAGTAGCGCGACCAGCGGGTGATGTCGACGTCGGTGGGGATCTCGTCCATGCGCGGCAGGGAGTGCAGCAGGATGGCGTCCGGCTTGGCCTTCGACGACAGCAGCTCGCGAGTGATGCGGAAGTTCTCGGGCGTGTGGCCGACCTCGGCCTGGCGCTCGTCGCGGGACTTGGAGTAGTCCGGCTGCACCACCGGCTCCACCAGGATGACGTCGGCGTCGGCGATCGCCTGCTCCACGTGTTCGGCCTCGGAGAAGTCCAGGCAATAGCGCTTCAGGTCTTGCTTGAGATCCTCGGTCAACGACATGTCCGGCGGCGAGACGAAGGTCACCGGGCAGTCGAACTGGGTCAGGCCGTAGGCCAGGGAATGCATGGTGCGCATGCGCATGTCGCCGACCGCCAGCCAACGCAGGCCGTCGAGCCGACCCTTGTCCCGCCAGACGGTGTAGAGGTCGGTCAGGATCTGGGTGGGGTGTTCGCCCCAACCGTCGCCGCCGTTGATGATCGGGATCGACAGCCAGCGGGCGGCCTCGCGCGGAGCGCCCTGCTGGAAGTGGCGCATGACCACGACGTCGCCGTAGTACTCGAGCATCTTGACCGTGTCCTTGATCGACTCCTGATAGAAGTCGCCGGCGCGGGTCATCTGCGGATCGGAAAAGCCGGTGACCTGGCCGCCGAGGCGAATCATGGCCGCTTCGTGGGCCAGACGCGTGCGCGTCGACGGCTGGTAGAAGGCCGTCACCAGGGTCTTCTGCCGCAACAGGTCGCCGTTGCGGCGGCTCCTGGCGATCGGCTCGAGCTGCTCGCCGACCTCGAAGATCCGCATCAGATCGTGGCGCTCGAAGTCCTTGAGTGAGAGGATGTCGCGTCCCTTGAAGCTGCGCATGGTCGAAGTCCTCCTTGCTGCCATTCTCGCGCCCACCTCGGCGTTCAGCGCCGCCCGAAGGGGTGGCCCCGGACACGCGGCGGGTCGGTTTCAGGGCGCTCGTTCTGTATGATCAGCCACCTAGAAGACTGGGCCAGGAAACCAGGCCGAGAGGCCCGGGTTTCCCGGGGCGTAGGAGGTGAGCATGAAACAGCTGGTCGTCATCGCCATCGGCGGCAACTCCCTGATCAAAGACGACAGGCACATGACCGTCTACGACCAGTACAAGGCCACCGGCGAGACCAGCGAGCACATCGCCGAGATCGTCCAGCGCGGCTACCGGGTGGTGGTGACCCACGGCAACGGTCCGCAGGTGGGATTCATCCTGCTGCGCTCGGAGCTGGCGCGGGACGTCCTGCACGAGGTGCCGCTGGACTCCTGCGGCGCCGACACCCAGGGCGCCATCGGCTACCAGATCGCCCAGACCCTGGGCAACGAGCTGCGGCGCCGCGGCATCGAGCGGACGGTGGCGCCGGTGGTCACCCAGGTCGTCGTCGACCGGAGCGACCCCGGCTTCGAGCAGCCGAGCAAGCCGATCGGACCGTTCTACTCCGAGGAGTCGGCTCGGGGGCATCGGCAGCAAGGCTGGGTGATGACGGAGGACGCCGCCCGCGGCTGGCGCCGGGTGGTGCCCTCGCCCGAGCCGCTCGAGATCGTCGAGGAGGCGGCGATCCGCGCCCTCCTCGCGCAGGACGTCATCGTGGTCGCGGTCGGCGGCGGCGGCATCCCGGTGATCCGGAAGCTGAACGGCGATCTCGAGGGCGTCGCCGCGGTGATCGACAAGGACCTGGCCAGCTGCCTGCTGGCCAGAAAACTGGGGGCCGACTACTTCGTGATCTCGACCGCGGTTGACAAGGTGGCGCTCGACTTCGGTAAGCCCGAGCAGCGGGACATCGATCGGATGAGCGTCGCCGAAGCTCGGGCGTATCTCGAGCAGGGTCACTTCGCCCCCGGCAGCATGGGCCCCAAGATCGAGGCGGCGATCGATTTCCTCGAGCACGGCGGCAAGCGGGTGATCGTCACCCAGCCGCATGACCTGGAGCTGGCCGTCCGCGGCGACGCCGGGACCCACATCCTCCCCTAAACCGAGGTTCAACATGCCAAGCGATCTCTATCGGCTAGCCAAAGACGCGGAAGCGGATCTGGTGCGCTTCCTGCGCGACATCGTGGCCATCCCGTCGCTTTCCGGCGACGAGGAACGCGTCATCCACCGCATCGAGCGCCAGATGAAAAAGCTCGAGTTCGACGAGGTGCGCGTCGACGCCATGGGCAACCTGATCGGGCGCGTCGGCACCGGCCCGAGATCGGTGGCGCTGGACGCCCACGTCGACACCGTGGACGCCAAGGATCAACACTGGGACACCGAGCCCTACGACCCGATCGTCAAAGACGGCTTCGTCTTCGGCCGGGGCACCAGCGACATGAAGGGCGGCATGACCTCGTCCGTCTACGCCGCCGCCCTGCTCAAGAAGGCCGGCCTGCTGCCGGAGGATCTGTCGCTCTACGTCACCGCCACCGTGCTCGAGGAAGACTGCGACGGTCTGTGCTGGCAGTACATCGTCAACGAGGACGGCCTGCGTCCCGACGTGGTGGTGATCACCGAGCCCACCAGCCTGCGCATCTACCGCGGCCAGCGGGGGCGCATGGAAATCGAGATCGCCACCACCGGCGTCTCCTGCCACGGCTCGGCGCCGGCCCGTGGCGTCAATGCCATCTATCTGATGGCCGACATCATCGAAGACGTCGAGCGCCTCTACCAGAAGCTCAAGCCCCACGAGCC
>JAAELT010000227.1 GCA_024226315.1 bacterium
CATGACGTTCGAGGGCTTGAGGTCGCGGTGGGAGATGCCGCGCTCGTGGGCGGCGCGCAGCGCCTCGGCCAGGGTCGTCGCGAGCTCGAGAATCCGCGTCACCTCCATCGGGCCGGCCTTCAGGGTCTCGGCCAGGGTCTCGCCGTCCACCCATTCCAGGGTCAGGAACTGCAGCCCCTCGGCCTCTTCGACCGAGTAGATCGTGACGATGTTGGGGTGATTGAGCGCCGCGATCGCCTTCGCCTCGCGCTCGAACCGGGCCCGGCGGCCGCGTCCCGTCGCCAGCTCCGGCGGCAGCACCTTGAGCGCCACCTTGCGGTCGAGCGTCGTGTCCTGGGCCAGGTACACCTGGCCCATGCCCCCCTGGCCGAGCTGGGACAGGATCTCGTAGTGGGAAAGGCTTCGACCGATCATCGCGCACCCCGCTCTTCGATTCTACGCAAATGCGACCCCTTCGTTCCGTCCAACGTCACCGCGAACGCCGCCAACGTCGCGCCGGCCTCTCGTCAAGCGCCGTCCGTGCTGGGAGCGCCGGCATCTTGCCGGCTTTCGAGGCACCGGAGGTCAACCAGCCGCCAGCGCTCACAGGCAGATACCATGTTGCCCGAACTACAATCCATCTCATGCCCAAGCCCCCCCGCATCGACGTCATGGTCAGCAGCACCCTGCGCGACCTCAAAGACCACCGCGCCGCCGCCCGCGACGCCATCCTCCAGGCCCGCATGTTCCCCCTGCGCATGGAAGAAGCCGGAGCCCAGACCGGCACCACCGCCGTCCGATTCTCCCGCGACCTCGTCCGCGACGCCGACGTCTACGTCGGCATCTTCGCCTACCACTACGGCTACGTCCCGGACGACGAAGACCAGTCCGTCACCGAGATCGAGTACCGCGCCTGGTCCGAGCGCCTGGAGAAGGACGGTATGCCCGGCTTCCTCTTCCTCCAGGACCCCGATCACCCCTTCCCC
>JAAELT010000228.1 GCA_024226315.1 bacterium
GATTTTCGGGGCGCAGGAGGCGAATCGACAGGGTGCAGCAGTTTCGGGTGTCGCCGATCGGGATGAGGGCCGGCGACATGTGTGCGGGCGGATCTATCCGGTTATCCACATATGGCGACAGGCGGCCGACGGTAGGCCGGCCCGGGGCAGGTCTGCTCGTAGTGGGTCTGCTCGCGGTCCTGTGCGCCCTCGCCTTCCCCGCCGTGGCCGGCGCTCAGACGGGCGCGCTCGGCTACCAGGTCCAGACGTTCGCCAGCGTCAACGGGCCGTTCCATCTCTTCTTCGACGGCAGCGGCAACCTGTTCGTCGGCAACGGCGCCGGCAGCGGACCGATCCGCAAGGTCACCCCCGCCGGCGTGGTGAGCAACCACGGCGCCAACATCTCGGATCCGGACGGTGTGGTGGTCGATCTGGCGGGGACGATCTCGACTCTGGGAGCGGGCAGCGTCCTGACCGGGAACAACGTGGGGCAGATCTGGGAGATCTCCCCCGACGGCCTGACGACCCAGGTCCTCCTCAACGGATCGGCGCCGGCGGTGGCCAATCCACAGCAGTTCGCTTACAACGGCGCGGATCTACTCTGGTCGAACTGCGGCGCCGGGACCATCGGCGTCCTGGTCGGAACAGTCGCCCAGGTCTACGCGACCCCGAACGCGGGAGGGTCGGCGTGCGGGATCGCCGTCAGTCCGGCGGGCATCGTCTACGTCGCGACGGCCAGCTCGGGCAACGACATCCGGCGCAGCGACGGCACGGTGGTCGCCAGCGGCCTGTCCCTCCCCGACGCGCTGGCCTACGATCCCGGCACCTTCTACGGCGGCGGCCTCGTCGTCGTGGAGCGCAATGCCAACCGGGTGACGGCGGTCGATCCGGACACCGGAGCCACCACCGTCCTGGCGACCGGATTCGATGCCCCGAGGGGCGTGGCGTTCAGCCCCCAGGGCGTGCTCTACGTCTCGGCCGACGGCAGCGCCGACGCGATCTACCGCGTCGTCCCCGACGGCATCCTGGTCACCTCGACCGCCGACAACCTCACCGGCGGAGACGGCGACTGCACGCTGCGCGAGGCGATCAGCAACGCCAACGCCGACGCCGACACCACCTCCGGCGACTGCGAAGCCGGCACCGGCGCCGACACCATCTACGTGCCCGCCGGCACCTACACCCTGGCGCTGGCCGGCACCGCAGAGGACTCGAACGCCACCGGCGACCTGGACTTCACCGACACCGACACCACCACCATCCAGGGCGCCGGGGCACGTTCGACGATCATCGACGCCAACGCCATCGACCGCGTGCTCCACCTCCAGACCGGCGCCGGCCTGAGCCTCGACGACGTCACGGTGCGCGGCGGCCTCTCCGCTACCGGCACGAGCTCCGAGGGAGGGGGCATCGATCTCGAGGGCGGTAACACCCTGACGATCAACGACTCGCGGGTGACGGCCAACTCGACTCCCGCCGGCAACAACGACGGCGGCGGCATCAACGCTGGCTGCGCCACCACCTGTACGGTGACCATCAACCGTTCCCTGATCGACGGCAACACCGCCGGCGACGCCGGCGCGGGGATCGACTTCCCCGCCCAGGGCACCTCCACGCTGACCATCACCCACAGCACCATCAGCGGCAACACCGGCGCCCGGGGCAGCGCTATCGACGCGATCTTCTCGGCCGCCACCGCCACGGTGAACCTCAACCACGTCACCATCACGGACAACACGGCGACCGCCGGCGGCAACCCGGGCGGAATCTTCGACTCCGGCGCCACATTCAATCTCCAGAACTCGATCATCAGCGGCAATCCTGGCGGCGAGTGCAGCGGCGGCTCCGCCGTCTCCCTGGGTTATAACGTCGTCGGCTCGAGCGGCTCGAACGGGGGCTGCCCGACCGTCGGCACCGATGTCGTGCCCACCGGTGCCACGAGCACGGTGCTGAACACCACCCTGGCCGACAACGGCGGCCCCACCGACACCCACGCCCTGGGCGCCGGCAGCCCGGCCGTCAACGCCATCGCCAGCGGCACCAACGGCTGTGGCTCGACGTTCACCGAGGATCAGCGTGGAGTCGCCCGGCCACGCGGCACGGGCTGCGACGCCGGCGCCTTCGAGGCGCTGGTGCCGCCCGCCTTCTCCAAGGCCTTCTCCCCCATCTCCATCACCTCGGGTGGCACCTCGACGCTGACCTTCACCGTCGACAACACCTCGCTGGACGAGACCGTCAACGGGCTCGCCTTCACCGACACCCTGCCGGCGGGCGTGGTGATCGCCACCCCCAACGGCGAGCTCGACATCTGCGGCGGCGTCCTCACCGCCACCCCCGGCGGCACAATGATCACCTACACCGGCGGCACGGTGCCGGCGTCGGCCTCGTGCACGGTCGAGCTCGACGTTACCAGCTCCACCCTCGGCGTCCACGCCAACACCTCGTCGAGCCTGACCTCGTCCGCCGGCACCTCGCCGCCGGCCGGCGCCAACCTGACGGTGACCAACGCGCCCCTCACCGTCGACTCCACCGGCGACGGCGGCGACTCCAACACCGGCGACGGCATCTGCAACGACGGCTCCGGCAACTGCACCCTGCGGGCGGCGATCGAGCAGGCCAACGCCGCGGGCGGCGCCGACCTGATCGAGTTCGCGATCGGCACCGGCAACCAGACGATCATGCTGAGCACCGTCCTGCCGACGATCACCGAGGCGCTGGTGATCGACGGCTCGAGCCAGCCGCTGGGCGCCGGTACGCCGCCGCTGATCAACGTCAACGTCAACAGCCTGGCCGGCTCTGCGCTGTCGGCGACCAACGCGAGCTTGACGGTGGTCGAGCTCGAGCTGTCGAACGTTGGTGGCAACGCCGTGGTGCTGACGAATTCGGATTCGAGCCTGCTCGACGGGTTGGTGCTGGGATCGGCCGGCGGCCTGGCGGGCGTGAATGCAACGAACTGCGACGGCCTCATCGTGCAGAATTCGTCGGTGACTGGCTGGCCACGCGGCCTTCGCATCACCGGCGGTAGCGACGCTCGGGTTCTCAACAACGATCTGAGCACCAGCGGCACGGCAGTCGAATATGCGTTGCGCATGGACAGCGTTTCAGCGTCTTCGCTACCGCAAGGTATCTCGGTTTCGGGCAACCTGTTTACCGGCGTGCAGTACGGCATCCAGCTAGTGCAGATCGACGATCTGATCATTTCGGATGGTTCGGTAGCCGGCACCGACGTCACGATCACGACCGCCAACGACCTGAAGTCGGCAACGGCCGTTGCGATGTCCCTGGTCACAACCGACAACGTGCTGGTCGACAGCCTCGACCTGGCGAGTCCCAGCCCTGGCGGTACGGGAATCCGGACCTCGGGGTGCGAAGGCGTGGTCATTCAGAACTCGACGGTGACGAACTGGGTACGCGGCATTCGCATCACCACCGGTAGCGACGCTCAGGTTCTCGCCAACGATCTGAGCAACAGCGGCACGGCAGTCGAATATGCGTTGTACATGGCGAGCGTTTCAGCGTCTTCGCTACCGCAAGGCGTCTCGGTCTCGGGCAATCTGTTTACCGGCGTGCAGTACGGCATCCTGCTGGAACAGATCGACGATCTGATCATTTCGGACGGTTCGGTAGCCGGCACCGACGTCGAGATCACGACGGCCAACGATCTGTCGGCAACGGCCGTGGCCCTTCTCCTGGATCGAACGGACAACCTGCTTGTCGACAGTATCGCGCTCGTCGGCACAGGGTCGGGAACCGGTATCAATTGCAGCAGTTGTAACAACTTCATGCTGCAGAACACGCTTGTCCGCGACTATTCGATCGGCGTCAGCTTGAGCAGTAGCACGGCAACGGCGGTGCTCAGTTGCTCAGCGATCCTCGACAACACGACCGGCGTGAACGTTGTCGGCTCGACGACCGGCGTCCAGGTCGTCAACAGCCACCTCCAATTCAACAGCGGTCAGGCAGTCTCCAACACGTCGGGCACCCTGGTGGACGCCGAGAACAACTTCTGGGGCACCGCCGACGGATCGGCGTCCGATACCGGTTCCGGCGACACCCACTCCGGCGCCGCCTCGGTCGACGCGGTGCCGTTCTCGACGACCTCGGCCGCCTGCGTTGCCGCCGAGCTCGACTACGGCGACGCGCCGGTGGCCTACCCGGTGAAGCACACCGACGACGGCGCCCGCCACGACGACGACGGCGCCACGCTGAAGCTCGGCACCGCCTTCGACAACGACCCCGACGGCCAGCCCAACCCCGGCGACGCCACCGGCGACGACACGCTGGACTCGGGCGACGACGAGGACGGCGTCACCTTCACCACCGGCCTGTTCCAGGGGCTGGCCGCGTCGGTGGACGTCGCCGTCACCGACACCGGCACTGCCGGCAAGCTCAACGCCTGGATCGACTACAACCAGAACGGCTCCTGGGGCGATGCCGGCGAGCAGATCGCCACCGACGTCAATGTGCCACAGGTGTCGGGCACCCAGACCATCACCGTCAACTTCACGGTGCCCGGCGGCGCCACCACCGGCTCTACGTACGCGCGCTTCCGCGTCGACTCCGCGGGCGGCCTCTCCCCCACTGGCCTGGCGGCCGACGGCGAGGTGGAGGACGTCCAGGTCGCGGTCATCACGCTGAGCCCGCCGGGCTTCTCCAAGAGCTTCGCCCCCGACATCATCGCCTCCGGCGCAGTGAGCCGGCTGACCTTCCTCATCGACTCGACGGCCAACGCCGGCGCGGTCTCAGGGCTCGGCTTCACCGACAACCTGCCGGCGAACGTGGTGGTGGCGACGCCGCCGAACGCCGCGTCGAGCTGCGGCGGCACACTGACTGCCAACGCCGGCGCCACCTCGATCACCCTCGCCGGCGGCTCGGTAGCCGCGGCGAGCACCTGCCGGATCACGGTGGACGTCACCAGCTCCCCAATCGGCGCCCACGTCAACACCACCGCCAACCTGGCGTCGAGCGCCGGAGCAGGCGGCACCGCGGGCGACACCTTGACCGTCGCCAACGTCATCGCCGTCGACACCACCGACGACGACCTCGCCGGCAATGACGGCGAGTGCACCCTGCGCGAGGCGATCACCAACGCCAACACCGACAGCGACACCACCATGGGCGACTGCGCCGCCGGCTCCGGTCTCGACCTGATCCTGGTACCGGCCGGAACGTACCTGCTGACCCTCAACTCGGCGGGCGGCGAAAACGCCAACGCCGAGGGCGACTACGACTTGACCAGCGACCTGGTGATCGACGGCGCCGGCGTCGGTATCACCGTCATCGACGGCAACGGCGGCGGCGGCGACGGCACCGAGCGGGTGTTCCACCACCTCTCAGGCACGGTCACGATTCGCGAGCTGACGGTGCAGAACGGCGCGACGACCGGGGCCGGAGCCGGCATCAGCATGTCGGCGCCCACGGGTAACGCCCTGACCATCTCAGACGTCTGGATGAAGGACAACGTCGGCAACGTCGACGGCGGCGGCATGGTGGCGGACAACACCGGTTCTCTGACCATCGAGCGATGCTTGTTCACCGGCAACTCGCACCTCAACGACGGCGGCAACCGCGACGGCGGCGCCTTCGCCGGCAAGGGCAATTCGGTCGTCACCATCCGCAACACCACTTTCAGCGGCAACGAGGCGGGCCGCGACGGCGGCGCGATCCGCTTCGAGGGGACGACCATGTCCCTGTCGAACGTGACGATCACCGGCAACGACGCCCGCGCCGGATCCGGCGGCGGCATCAGCTTCGCCTCGGGCACGGTGACGATCGAAGGCTCGATCATCTCGGGCAACACCCGGCTGGGGTCGGTGGCCCAGGACTGCCACAACATCGGCGCCGGCATCACCCTCGGCCACAACATCGTCGGCGACAGCGGCAACGCCCGGAACTGCACCAACATCAACGACGCCACCGACTCGATCCTCGCCGGCACGGTGAGCACTCTGATCGATTCGCTGGCCGACAACGGCGGCCAGACCCAGACCCACGCGCTGGCCACCGGCAGCCCGGCGTTCGACCAGATCCCCGCCGGTTCGGGCGGCTGCGGTACGACGATCGCCACCGACCAGCGCGGCGTGCTGCGGCCGCAGCAGGGGTCGTGCGACGTCGGCGCCTTCGAGCTGGGCTTCGCCAAGGCCTTCTCGCCGGCGGTGATCGCGCCGGGCGGCACGTCGACTCTGACCTTCGCCATCGACAACATCAACGGCACGACGACGCTCACCAACCTCGACTTCACCGACGACCTGCCGGCCGGCGTCACCGTCGCCGTCACCCCCAACGCCTCGAAGACCTGCACCGGCGGCACCGTCACCGCCAATGCCGGCACCGGCACCATCTCCTACACCAGCGGCTCGGTGGCCGCCGGGGCGAGCTGCACCGTCCAGGCCGACGTCACCAGCTCCACCGTCGGCAGCCACGTCAACGTGACCGGCGACCTGACGTCGGACGCCGGCGTCGTCGGCCCGGCGGCCGCCACCCTCGGAGTGGCGGCGCCGCCGACGTTCTCCAAGGCCTTCTCCGTCCCCTACATCGCCTCGGGCGGCACCGCCACGCTGACCTTCACCATCGACTCCACGGTCAACCCCATCGCCCTCGGCGATCTCGACTTCACCGACAACCTGCCGGCGGGCATGACCGTGGCGGCGACGCCCAACGCCTCGACCACCTGCACCGGCGGCGCCATCACCGCCAACCCCTCGGCCACCTCGATCGCCTACACCGGCGGCACGGTGGCCGCCGGCAGCACCTGCACCGTGCAGGCCGACGTCACCAGCTCCACCGTCGGCCTCGCCGTCAACACTTCGGGTGCGCTGACCTCGGCCGCCGGCGCGAGCGGCACCGCCCAGGCCAACCTGACGGTGATCTCCGCCACCTTCACCGTCATCAACACCAACGACTCCGGCGCCGGCTCCCTGCGCCAGGCGATCCTCGACGCCAACGCCGCCGGCGGGCCCGACCTGATCGACTTCGCGGTCGGCACCGGCGCCCAGACGATCACCCTGGCCAGCATACTGCCGACGATCACCGGCGACCTGGTGATTGACGGCTCCACCCAGCCGGGCTTCGCCGGCACGCCGCTGATCGACGTCGACGCCGGCAGCCTGGGCGGCAACGCCATGAGCGTCTCAAACGCGTCGGTGGCGCTGCTGGACTTCCGTGTCTCGAACGCCCCAGGCACTTCGCTCAGCTTGAGCAACGCCGACGCGACGGTGATCGACGGCCTGGACCTCTCCGGATCGGGCGACACGGCGATCGTGGCTTCGAGCTGTGACGACCTGACGATTCGCAACGTGGCCGCGACCGGTAAGCCGCGGGGCTTCTCCATCTCCGGCGGCAGCGATGTCCGGGTGCTCGACAACGACCTGACCAACACCGGCAACGACTCCGCCGGCAGGGCCGCCATCCTGCTCTCCGGCGTCGGCTCCGTGAACCTGCCGCATGGGATCGCGGTCTCGGGCAACACTCTCACCGGCTCGGCCCGCGCCCTCGACCTGAGGAACATGTCGGGCCTCACCGTCTCCGACGGCTCGGTAGCCGGCTCCGACGTGGTCATCGAGAACACCAGTGGCATCGGCGGGGCGATCTACTACTCCCTGGTGCTCAACGACACCGACGGCATCCTGATCGACTCGATCGACCTCTCCGGCACGGGTCCCGGTACGGCGATCCAGGCCACGGGCTGCGACGACCTGACGATCCAGAACGTCATCGCTACCGACCGCAACAAGGGCTTCGACGTCTCCGACGGCAGCGACGCCCGGATTCTGAACAACGACCTGACCGGCAGCGGCAGCGACTCCGCCGGCGCCGCAGCGCTGCGCCTCGATAACGTCGGCGCCGGTACCCTGCCCCAGGGCGTCCTGGTGTCGGGTAACACCTTCGCGAGCACCGGCCGGGGCATGCATCTCGTGGATCTCCCGGGGCTGACCGTCTCCGACGGCTCGGTGGTCGGTTCGGACGTAGTGCTCGAGAACACCAGCGGCATCGGCGGGGCGACCTACTACTCACTGGTGCTCAGCAACACCGACGGCATCCTGATCGACTCGATCGACCTCTCCGGCACGGGACCCGGCACGGCGATCCAGACTTCGGGCTGCGACGACCTGACGATCCAGAACGTTACTGCCACCAACCGCAACCGGGGCTTCGACGTCTCTGGAGGCAGCGACGCGCGGGTGCTCGACAACGACCTCACCGGCAGCGGCAGCGACTCCGCCGGGGCCGCGGCGCTGCGCCTCGCCAGCGTCGCAGCCGGCACCCTGCCCCAGGGCATCCTGGCGTCGGGCAACACCTTCGCCGGCGCTGGCCGGGCGCTCGACGTCAACGGCATCGACGCGCTGACCATCTCCGACGGCACGGTGGCCGGCTCCGACGTGATCCTGGAAGACTCGAGCGGCATCGGCGGGGCGACCTTCTATTCCCTGGTGCTGTCGAACAGCGACGGCACCTCGATCGACTCGGTCGACCTCTCCGGCTCGGGACCCGGGACGGCGATCCGGGCTTTCGCCACGGACAACCTGACCCTCCAGAACCTGACCATCCGCGACCGCGCCACCGCCGTCTGGATCTCCACCAGCGCCACGGCTACGGTGAGCTGCTCGGCGGTCCTCGACAACAACACGGGCATCCAGATCCTCGGCACCTCGACCGGCGTCCAGCTCGTCGACAATCACCTCCAGTTCAACGGCACCGGCGTCACCAACTCCGCCGCCGCCCAGGTCGACGCCGAGAACAACTTCTGGGGCACCGCCGACGGCTCGACCACCGACGGCGGCTCGGGGGACACCCACAGCGGCACCGTCGACGCCGTGCCCTTCCTCGCCGCCTCGCCGGCCTGCGTCCCCGCCGAGCTCGACTATGGTGACGCGCCGGTGAGCTATCCGACGACCCTGGCCGACGACGGAGCCCGCCACGGCGGCGACGGCGCCACGCTCAAGCTCGGTACCGCCTTCGACAACGACCCCGACGGCCAGCCCAACCCGGGTGACGCCACCGGCGACGACACCCTGGACTCGGGCGACGACGAGGACGGCGTCACCTTCACCACCGCGCTGGCGCCGGGAGTGGGCGCGGCGGTCGACGTCGACGTCACCGACGCCGGCACCGCCGGCGTGCTCAACGCCTGGATCGACTACAACCAGAACGGCTCGTGGGGCGACGCCGGCGAGCAGATCGCCACCGACGTGGCCGTGCCACAGGTGTCGGGCACCCAGACGATCACCGTCAACTTCACGGTGCCCGGCGGCGCCACCTCCGGCACGACGTACGCACGCTTCCGCCTCGACTCGGCCGGCGGCCTCTCCCCCACCGGTCTGGCGGCCGACGGCGAGGTGGAGGACTTAGCAGTCACGGTCCAGGAGCAGGCCGATCTCTCGATCACCAAAACCGGGACCGCTTCGGCGGCGGCGGGCGCGGCGGTGAGCTACACCCTCGCCGTGTCCAACGCCGGACCGTCCACCGCCACCTCGGTGACGGTCACCGACACCCTGCCGGCGAGCTTCGGCTTCACCAGCGCCTCGGGCACCGGCTGGGCCTGCGGAGAGGCCGGCGGCGTGGTCACCTGCACCCGCGCCAGCTCAGGCGTGGGCGCGGCGCCGGCGATCACCGTCAACGCCACCGCCGCGCCGACCTTCAGCGGCAACTACCTCAACCAGGCCACGGTGAGCTCGGCCACCACCGATCCCGACCTGTCGAACAACTCCGACTTCGCCGTCACCGAGGTCAACGGCGTGCCGTCGACCCCGCTGGGCGGCGAGGCGGGCTTCTCGCCCCACGTGATCGACGGCGATTTCGAGGTCGGCGAGGCGGTGAAGGCCGCCGACGTCGACGGCGACGGCGACCTCGACGTGGTGGGCGTGTCCTTCGGCGATTTCCTGGTCTCGTGGTGGGAGAACACCGCCGGCGACGGCTCGGCGTGGACCGAGCGCTCGATCAAGACCGGCATCCTCGGTGCCGAGGACGTCGACGTCGCCGACGTCGACGGTGACGGCGATCTCGACGTGGTGGGCTTCGACTTCGACCAGGTCTTCTGGTGGGAGAACGACGGCACTCCGACGGTGGTCACCGGCAGCGACTGGACCGAGCGCACCGTGGTGACCCTCTCGGGCACCTTCAAGTCGGTCCACGCCGCCGACGTCGACCGCGACGGCGACCTCGACGTGCTGGCGGCGAACGCGGTCAACGACCTGGTCGCCTGGTACGAGAACACCGCCGGCGACGGCTCCGCATGGTCGTCCCACACCGTCGACGGCGCCTTCGCCGACGCCAACGGGGCCCGCGCCGCCGACGTCGATGGCGACGGCGACCTCGACGTGCTGGCGGCGGCGACCACTGACGGCGTCTCGTGGTTCGAGAACACGGCCGGCGACGGCTCGGCCTGGACCGAGCGCGCGATCGACGGCGCGGCGACATTCGAGGCGCGGCCGGCCGATCTCGACGGCGACGGTGACCTCGACGCCCTGCGCACCAACCTCGACGCCGCCACCGTCGACTGGTTCGAGAACACCGACGGCGCCGGCACCTTCGGCGCCCGCCGGGTGATCGACGCCGTTGCCGGGCCGAATCTGCGGCGGGTGGCCGCCGCGGACGTGGACGGCGACGGCGACCTCGACGCCCTGGCCACCGCGGCGCAGACCGACGAGGTCTCGTGGTACGAGAACTCGGGCGACGGCACCTTCGTCGAGCACGTCCTCGACGACGGGCTCGGCGGGGCCTGGGGCCTCGACGCCGCCGATCTCGACGGTGACGGCGACACCGACGTGCTGGCCACCGGCACGGTGGATACGCGCTTCGCCGGCGCCGGCTCGGTGACCTGGTACGAGAACGAGACTATCCACCGCAGCGGTCCGCTCGCCGACGAGACCGAGATCGCGATCGACGCGAGCTTCTCGGGGGGGTACACCGTCTTTGCCGCGGATATGGACGGGGATGGCGACCTAGACGCTCTCGGCACCGGCGGCTCGGCTTCCGCCTGGTTCGAGAACACTAATGGTGACGGAACGGCCTGGTCGAAACACCAGGTCGATGGCTCGATCTCGACCGCGCGCGGGGTGTGGGGAGCCGACATGGACGGTGACGGCGACACCGATCTGCTCCTGAGCGGCCGCGATGCGGAGGTCACCTGGTGGGAAAACACCGGCGCTTGCGCCGGCACCGGTGGCGCCTGTGACACGTGGGTGGAGCATTCGGTCGTAGTGGGTTCCGGAGCCAGGTGGGTGCTTGCCGCCGACGTCGATCGGGACGGCGATATGGACGTGGTCCGCACCGCCATCGGCGGCCCAGGGCTGACCTGGGTCGAAAACACCAACGGCATCGGCACGACCTGGACCAATCACCTGATCGATGCGGCGGGCGGGCATGGCACAGCGGTCGGCGACATCGACGGTGATGGCGATCCCGACATCCTGGGCTCGCCGGGAACCACGGAAATCGCCTGGTACCGGAACACCGGCGGCGCCTTCACCAAGGTGAGTATCGACACCTCGGGAGTCAACACCAACGGCGTCTTCGCCGCCGATTTCGACCGGGACGGCGATCTCGACGTGCTGTCGTCTGACGCCGGCGCGGCCGCGGTCACTTGGTGGGAGAACGCCGACGGCCTGGGTGCGTCCTGGAGCAAGCATCCGATTCGAAGCGGCTTTTCCAACGCATTCTTCGTCCACGCCGCGGACATGGATCACGACGGAGACATGGATGCCCTGGCAGCGGGCCGCAACGTCAACGAGCTCACCTGGTGGGAGAACACCGGCCCTTGCGCCGGTGCCGGTGGCGCATGCGACAGCTGGGTCGAGCATGTAGTCGACACCAACTTCGGGGGTGCCAACGACATCTTCGCCGCCGACGTCGACGGCGATGGCGACAACGACGTCCTGGGCGGCGCGCTCTCCAACGGCACGGATTTCTCCTGGTACGAGAACCGCGGCGGCCAGTTCGCCCTGCCCACCACCGACGCCGCCCCGTCGATGATCGGCGACGGCCTGCGCGACGACGTGCTGCTGATCGACGCCACCCACCGCGGCCGCGCCGGCGACCACGACGCGGAGCTGGTGACCTTCGAGCTGATCTTCGAGGAGGCCGCCGCCGACCCGCTGAGCTCGGCCGAGGCCAACGCCCTGATAGCCAACCTCCACGTCTACAAGGACGACGGCTCCACCGCCTTCGAGGCCGGCAGCGACACCCTGGTCCACACCGAGGCCACCCTGGCGCTCGACGGCGCCGGCACCCAGACCCTGGCCTTCGCCGACGGCGACGCCGACGTCCAGCTCGCCCACGGCACCCCGGTGCGCTACTTCGTGGTGCCCGAGATGGCGGCCAACGCCTCCGCCCAGACCCCGAGCACCTTCCAGATCACCCACGTCACCGAGGCGTCCTCGACAGGCGAGGACCGCACCACGGACACGCCGCTGATCCTCGAGTACGCAGCGAACGTCACCTCCGGCAACGTCGCGGCGGCCAGCGTCAGCCCGCCGGCTTTCGCCAAGGCCTTCAGCCCCGACAGCATCGTGCCGGGCGGCACCTCGACGCTCACTTTCACCATCGACTCGAGCGCCAACACGGTGGCGCTCGGCAACCTCGACTTCACCGACTCCCTGCCGGCCGGCGTCACGGTGGCTGCGACGCCCAACGACTCGAGCACCTGCACCGGCGGCACCATCACCGCGGTGGCGGCCTCGGGGACCATCTCCTACACTGGCGGCACGGTGGCCGCAGGCGCCACCTGCACGGTGCAGGCCGACGTCACCAGCTCGACCACCGGCGTCCACGTCAACACCACCGGCGACCTGACGTCGGACGGCGGCAACAGCGGAACCGCCAACGACTCGCTGACCGTGGTCTCGCCGCCCGACTTCTCCAAAGCGTTCAACCCCGCCGCGATCTACGCCGGCCAGACCTCGACCCTGACCTTCACCGTCGACAACACGGGCAACGCCATCGCCATCGGCAACCTGGCCTTCACCGACAACCTGCCCGCGGGCGTGGTGATCGCCGCGACGCCCAACGCGGCGCAGACCTGCACCCCCGGCGTCATCACCGCGCCGTCCGGCGGCACCACGATCAGCTACTCCGGCGGCACCGCGCCGGCGTCGGCGACCTGCACGGTGTCGGTGGACGTCACCAGCTCCACCGCCGGCAGCCACGTCAACGTCGCCGGCGACCTGACGTCGGACGCCGGCGCGCCGTCCTCGGCGCCGGTGGTCGACTGGGCGGCGGGCATGGGCGGCACGAGCACCGATCAGGGGCTCGCC
>JAAELT010000229.1 GCA_024226315.1 bacterium
GCGAATCGTGTGCTAGCGTTTCCGGATCCATCTTCATCAAAGGAGAATCCCCCATGTCCTGGATCCAAAAAGCAAACCGGTCCCTGCTTCTCCTGGCTGTCCTGGCCTTCATCACCCTGGCTCCGCCACTCGCCGCGGAACGCGGATCGGCGCCGGCCCCGCGGCTCGACGGCGCGGGATTCGAAGGCCTCGTCGACCCGGCGAAAGCGTTCTTCGAGTCGGCCGAGCTCCACAACCTGCTGACGGGCTCGCGCAAGAGCCTGGACGATGTCCTCAACACCGTCTACACACTCGAGCACCACGTGCCGATCGGAGACGGCCGCACCCTCTACGTGACCGAGCACTTCACCCTGAGGTCGTGGTTCCGCTTTCCGCACCGGGCCGCGCTCATGCTCACCGGACCCGAGTTCCAGGGCAGCACCTTCTGGAGCATCCCGTTCGAGGGCTACAACGGCACCGAGATGATGGCGCGGCGGGGCTTCTTCGCCTTCACGCCCGACTACGTCGGCACCGGCAACAGCTACAAGCCGGCCGACGGCAGCGACATCGACTTCCGCACCCAGGTCGAGCCCATGCAGACCCTGCTGCGCTACATCCGCTTCTTCCGCTGGGTGCCCCGGATCGATCTCCTGGGCGAAGGCTACGGCGGCGAGGTCGCCACCCAGCTGGCGGCCGATCGGCATCGGGTGAAGAGCTGCGTGCTGTCCGTCATGGTCTACAAGGACCTGCTCCCCCAGGAGCTCGTGTCACCGGAGTGGGCCGCCTTCCTGGCCAGCTTCCCCGACGGCTATTTCGTTCCGCCCTTCTACGACATCACCTTCGGCCTAGCGGCGCCGGAGATCCAGGACTGGCTGTTCGCCACCCAGCCCGATCTCTACCCCACCGGGCCGTTCTGGATCCTGTTCGAAGGACTGCCCTACTTCGATCCCGGCGTGGCGCGGGTACCGGGCCTGGTGATCGCCGCGCCCAACGAGATCGTGGCCGGCCCCACCGACGCCGCCGACCTGGCGGCCGACTACGGCACCGGCGGCGCCGATCTCGTGGTCCTCTCGCAGGGCTTTCACGCGGTGCGCATCGAGCCTCAGCCGGCCGCCGGCGAGTATTGGGACGCCGTCTTCGACTTCATCGATCCTTGACCAGCTGAGAGCCGCCGTCACATACCGATCTTGGCGCGCGCCTCGCGGCCGAAATCAGCCTCGAACTGCTCGTTGCTCGGATAGGCGAAGCCGAAGGTGGAGTGCCAGTAGGACGCCTCCTCCATGCACAGATACATGTAGACCCGGCCGTGCCAGGGCGCGAACGAACGATGGAGGTGGCGGAACATCTCCTTCTTGAGCGGCTCGGGATAGGAGAGCTTGCCCTTGGCGCCGGGGACCAGCTCCGCCTGCAGGATCTTGCTCTCGCGGCCGCGTTGCCGAACGGCCCGGATCACCGGCTTGATGAAGGTCAGCGAGCCGAAGGAGAGGAAGAGCACCTCGTCGGGGTCGAAGCGGTCGAGCGCCCGGCGCGCGAGGTCGCGATAGTCGGCGCGCCACCCCTTGTAGTGAAGGATGGGGTGGCAGTGGAAGGCTACCTTGACGCCCTTGTCGGCGACCCGCCGAGCGGCGGCCAGGCGCTCGTCGAGGCCGGCGGTGAAGTGCTCCTCGTTGCGGATGACGGCCGGCGGGTTGAGCGACCAGCTGAGAACCAGGTTGCGGGGCAGAGGCCGGCCGAGGAAGTAGGCGACGTTCTTCGATTTGGTCTTGAGCTCGAGGACCACGTTCGGCGACTTCTCGGCAAACTCGCAGAGGGCGTCGAGGATCCCGTGGCGGTTGCCCCACATCAACGCGTCGGACGACTGGCCGGTGCCGACGTGGTAGAAGCGTTCCGGATCGAGCTCGAGGGCCGAGAGCTTGCGCCGCAGGTCCGCGTCGAAGACCACGCGGTCCCCGTAGAAGGTCTGGATGGTGCAGTAGGAGCAACCGAAGCCGCAGCTCTCGACCGCGTCGAGGGTGCGCAGGTTGCAGCACACCGTCTCTTCCGACGCCACCGGGCAGAGCCCCATGATCTTCTTGTCCGAACGCCCGGCGGCCAGCTCCAGGGAGTGCTGGCGGGGCTTCTCGAGCCCGCCCTCCGGATACTCCGCAGCCTCGCTCCTGAGCTCCCCCAGCCAGCCCCGCAGGCGCCGGAAGAGCTCTTTCTTCAGCGGCCTCGAGGTCAGCGCCAAGCCGTCTTCCTGCCGCTGCCACCATTCGCGCAGCGGCGTCTCCCGCCACATCCGCAGATCGAGGGCGGCCTCGCTGACCTGCTTCAGCTCCTGATGAGAGAATCGATGCCTGGCCGCCAGCGAGCGAACGAATTCCTGATCCCGGGGGTCGAGCTGCGGGAAGAGCGTGCCGCCCTGGCAACGCTCGAACTTCTCCGCGTAGGCCTCGGCCGCGTTCATGGCGATCATGTTACCCCGCGCCCCCCACCCAGGTCAGTCGTCCGTCCTTTCCCATCCCTTCGCTCGCTCCACCGCCTCGTGCCAGCGCGACCGCAGCGCCCGTGTCTCGCTCTCCGGCATGCGCGGCTCGAACCGGCGATCGACCCGCCAGTTCTCGGCGATCTCGTCTACCGACCGCCAGTAGCCGACCGCCAGCCCGGCCATGTAGGCGGCGCCCAGGGCCGTGGTCTCGAGTACCGTCGGCCGCACCACCGGCGAGCGCAGCACGTCGGCCTGGAACTGCATCAGCAGGTCGCTGGCAGCGGCGCCGCCGTCGACCCGCAGCTCGGTGATCGGCGCGCCGGCGTCGGCCTTCATGCTGTCGCCCAGGTCCGCGACCTGGTAGGCGATGCCCTCGAGCGCCGCCCGCGCGATATGAGCCACCGTCGTGCCGCGGGTCAGGCCGATGATCATGCCGCGGGCATGAGGGTCCCAGTGCGGCGCGCCCAGGCCGGTCAGCGCCGGCACGAAGAACACGCCGCCGTTGTCCTCGACGCTCGCCGCCAGCTCGTTCACCGCGGGCGCCGAATCGATCACCTCGAGCCCGTCGCGCAGCCACTGGACAATGGCGCCGCCGATGAAGACGCTGCCCTCGAGCGCGTAGTCGGTACGGCCGTCGCGCCGCCAGGCGACGGTGGTGAGCAGGTTGTTCTTCGACGCCTTCGGCTCGGCGCCGGTGTTGAGCAGCATGAAGCAGCCGGTGCCATAGGTGTTCTTGGCCTGGCCCGGCTCGACGCAGACCTGGCCCATGGTCGCCGCCTGCTGATCGCCCACGATCCCCGCCAGCGGCACGCCCTCGAGCGCCGACAGGCCGGAGATCTCGCCGTAGACTCGAGAGCTCGACCGCACCTCGGGCAGCACGGCGCGCGGAACGTCGAGCGCCGCGAGCAGCTCGTCGTCCCAGTCGCCGGCGTGGATGTCGAAGAGCATGGTGCGCGAGGCGTTGGACGGATCGGTGACGTGCAGCGCGCCGCCGGTCAGCTTCCAGGCCAACCAGGTGTCGACCGTGCCGAACGCCAGCTCGCCGCGCTCGGCCCGGCCTCGCGCGCCGCCCGTGTGGTCGAGGATCCAGGCGATCTTGGTGCCCGAGAAATATGCGTCGACCACCAGCCCGGTCTTCGCGCGAATGATCTCTTCGAGGCCGCGCTCGCGCAGCCGGTCACACGCGGGCGCCGTGCGCCGGTCCTGCCACACGATGGCGTTCGCCACCGGGCGTCCGGTGGCGCGGTCCCACACGATCGTGGTCTCGCGCTGGTTGGTGATGCCGACCGCGGCGATGTCGGCCGCCTGCACTCCGGCCCCGGCCAGCGCCTCGGCCGCTACCGCGGCCTGCGTCGACCAGATCTCTTCCGCGTCGTGCTCCACCCAGCCGGGCCGCGGAAAGATCTGCCGGAGCTCCTTCTGCGCCACCGACACAACCGTGCCCTCGCGGTCGAACACGATCGCTCGCGAGCTGGTGGTTCCCTGATCGAGCGCGACGACGTAGCTCATGACGGTTTCTCCAGGGTGCCGAGCATAGCAGGCCGCCTCTTGCCTATAGAATCGTAATGTTCTCCGTAATACTCGTACCGCAAACTGCCCCGCGGCATCTATATCGCAAACTGCCAGCGAGCCTGTGGCGGCGGCGTCCACGATGTTCGAGCGGACCTGGAGCAAGCCATGGAGCGTGAGAAGAACGATTCGGGCGCGATGACTCTCACAGATGACGGATCGCCGCCTGCCTGGTGTCTGGCGGGGTTCTCCCGCACTGACGGCAGTGACACCTGGAGGACCCTGTTGCGGAGAGTGCCTTTCCACGTCGGGCGTCGGTTCGACTGCGACCTGTGCCTGACCCGTCATACGGTGTCCTCGCGTCACGCCAGCTTCTTTCTACGGAACGACGCCCTGCATCTCCGCGACCTGGAGAGTAGGAACGGTACCTTCGTCAACGGCGAGCGGGTCACCTCCGACCATCCGGTGAGCGCCGACGACGTCATCTTTTTCGCCGACCAGGGATGCCGACTGCTGGAGATCGCCGCCACCGAGCCGGTGGCCGCGACAGAGACCATGTCGCTCTTCGGCTCCGGTATCGACAGACCAACTCTCGAGCGGGATCGCAGGTTACGGCGGATGCTCCGCAGCACCCGGCTCAGGGCTGCTTTTCAGCCCGTGGTCGGGCTGGCCGACAATGCGATGGTCGGCTATGAGCTGCTGGGGCGCGGTGAGGTCTCCGCGCAGGAGATCCTGCCAAGCGACCTCTTTTCCGTGGCCTCGACCTTCGGGGTAGAAAGAGAGCTCAGCTCCGCATTTCGCGCCAAGGGGATGGAGCAGGCGAACGAGCTGCCCGGAGACCCTGCGATCTTCCTCAATACGCATCCCGCGGAGCTGGAGGATGACTCGAACCTGATCGCTTCCCTCGAACACCTGCGCGCCCACCATCCCAGCCCTAGACTGGTGCTCGAGATCCATGAAGCGGCAATCGCCAACCTCTCTACCTTGCAGGCGATGAGCTCGCACCTCACGTATCTGGGCATTGGTCTCGCCTTCGACGACTTCGGTGTCGGCCAGACCCGGCTCCTGGAGCTGGTCGATGCCTGCCCCCACTACGTGAAGTTCGATCGCGCCTGGATCACGGACCTCCATCTGGCTCCGCCGAAGAGGCGGCAGATGGTGGAGACCCTGGTCGGGCTGTTGAAACAGTTGGACGTCGGCACGGTCGCCGAGGGCATCGAGACCGTGGACGAGGCCAGGGCCTGCATCGATCTCGGTTTCGAGCTCGCCCAGGGCTTCTATTTCGGCCATCCGGCGCCGGCAGCCGACTTTGCTGCCGGCTCCTGACGAGCCTGGGGCGGGACAGACCGCTACCCCACCGCCCTTGCCGGCGGTTCGGCGGGCATCGGCACGGTCTGGCGGTCGCGATCTCCGACGGCAGGCGGGTGTTGGTGAGACTCGACGTCCGCGGGCCGCGATTCGTCGGCCGCCGGCTCGACACGGCGGCCCGGGCCGCGGTCGTCGCCCTGCAGCAGCCGGCCCCGCCGCCGGCGCGACGGGCGGACGAGCTCGGCGCGGTCGGCGCGCCCGGCGGCGCGGTAGGTGCCCTCGAGCCAGCCGGCAGCGAGCACGAAGACGTCGTTGAAGTCCGCGATCGCTCGGCGGCGATCGGCCACCGCCGCTTCGAGCCGCTTGGCGGCACCCGTCGCCCGGGCGCTGGCCCACCGCAGGGTCTCGGCGGCCGCCTCCACCGGCGCCGCCCAGCGGGACCGATCGTAGGAGGTCAGCTCGACGCAGGCCGACGGCAGGCCGCGGGACGTGTCGCCGAGCCGCGCCACCGCGTGGCCGGCCTGGCGCAGCAGCACCAAGGCGTCGCGGGAGGTGGCGCCGGCGACCCCCAGCAGCCGGCGGGCGGCGCCACCGCCGAACACGCCGCGCAGGAACCGCCTCAGGTCGACGACCCGGCGGTAGAGCTTGGCGAGCGCCGCGGCGTTCTCGCCGTTGCTGTGATCACGGTCCTCGGTGGCCCTGAGATGCGCCTGATCCGCCGACTCCAGGCGCTGCCAGCGCCGTGCCAGCGCCCGCCCGAACAGCTCCTGGAGCAGCTCGAGGTCGGGCAGCGTCTCGCCCTCGGCCAGCTCCGGCCGCAGCAGCTCGGCCACTTCCGCGGTCGTGGGCGCCGCCCAGCACCGGCTGGCGGCGGTCACGATGGCGGCGGCTTTCTTGCGTTCGAGAATGGCTTTCATGACGATCCTCCGATCGGAAGGAAAGGCGCCCCGCGGGCCGCAGCCTGCGAGGCGCCTGATTTACAGGGTCAGCTCACGACGCCGATCGGGCCCGTGGGCCCGGCCGGGGTCGCGCCGTCGTCACTGGCGGACCGGGGCGGCGAGTCGTCCCGGTCGTCGTCGGAGGCGTCCGACACGCCGGAACCGTCCGGCGTCGGCCGACTGGGCGTCGCACGCTTTCTCGAACGGATCCGGGCGGCGAGGTCGTCGAAGCCCGCCAGACCGTAGAGCGAGGACAGGACACCGGCCGCGAAGCGGACGGTGCGCCGGAACTCCTCGACCCCGGCGGTCTTGTCGAGCAGGGCCACGTCGGCGTCCTTGCGCTCGAGACTGAGCGTGGCCACCGCCGTGCCCAGCCGGTCGAGGGGCTTCTTGAGGCCGCCGGCCACCTTCTCCCGCGCGAGCGGCGGGAACCCCTCGTACCGGACTTTCGGCAGCTTGAAGCCGTCGTCCAGCAGCCGGCCGTGGACGCGCACGCCCAGCCGGTGCAGCCCCAGGGCCTCCTGGGGCAGCGCCGACACGTTGCCGAACAGCTCGACGCGCGTCCTCTCGCCGTAGGTGCCGGTCACGATGCCGCGGATGCCCGAGAGGATCCCGAACACCTCCGTGACCGACTCGTCGCGCACCTGCAGCTGCAGGCGCTTGCCGACCACCTCGTGCACGTGCGACGTGTCGAGAGCGATCAGCTGCTGCATGTCGTCCTCGACCAGCCGGGCCAGGCCCAGCTGAATCCCTTCGAAGTCGGGGATCGGCCGCCGCGAACGCCCGGAGAACCGCGCGACGATCGCGTCGGCCACCCGCTTGGCGTTGGTCTTGCCCGAGTTGGCGATCGAGATGCCCTGCTTCTGCAGGTCGGTGACAGTGGATGAGAGTTGGAATGACATCTTGTTACTCCTTGCGGGCGCGGTGCGCCCGCGGTCGTTGGTGTGTGGGTCTCGCGACCCGGCGTTCCGGTTCGGTCGTGCTCGGCCCATGGGGGCCCGCTCGTGAGGCGATGTTCATCGCCACCTCCTTTGGCTGTGGCCGCTGTCGGCCGTTGGTTGGTCGGCGCCTACAGGCGCCCCCGCGGCGGCGCTTTACCGCCCGCCTCGGGATCATCATTTCGTGCCGGTTCGAGGTGTGCAAACCCGCTGAAAGCGACACTGTCGTACCCGGTGCGACATTTGGCCAAAATGTCGCTTCCAGGAGCGGACTCCGTGCGACATTTCGTCGAAATGTCGCACTCAGTGCGACACTGTCGCACCGGGAGCTACATTCGAAGTTTTTTCAGGCGACGTGGCCAACGCCTCGTCGCGCCCCGGATCCCTCGACGGGGCTGCCGGGTCGCGCGGCTTCTTCGTGTCCCTCTACTTATATAGACACCACGGAGCCTCAAAATCTTGCACTTTGACGGCGGGGGCCCGGCATCAGGACTGTCGACGGCTGCGCACGGGGGGCCACCTGACGGCAATCTCCGCCCAGGTACCCGGCCACCGCTCCTCGGCTGGTCGAGGCCGCGGATTGCGAAGGTCTCTACCGCATGCGGCTCCGACCAGGCGCAAGCCGTCGATATCTCGTCCGCTCGGATCAGGTAGATTTCGACTTGTTTCGACTGCAGTGACTACGTCGGTAGCTCGCCTTGCGAGCGCGGCTGAGGAGCGAGGATGCGGAGGCTGCGGAGCAGCCGACGTTCCGCGTCGCCTCGAGCCGCTTGGTTCGAGGGCTTCCCCAGCGACTCAGGGGTAGGATGATGTCACTCACGTCTCGGGACCGATTCATCCTTTGGCTTGAGGGCAAGCCTCTCCGTCCCCGTGGCAGAATCCAGCAACTCGCGATCCAGCACAACCGTAAGGCCGACGGGGCGGCCGTGCGAGAAGACAATCTTGTAAATCTCGGGAACGTAGAAGCGCCTCTCGTCGTTTGGATTGTTGGCGTGGAATCCCGCCGTAATTGGCCCGAAGCTCTTTCGCCGAGTCGAGCGCCTAAACTTGCTGTCAAGTTGAACCCGCCACTCAGGCTCGTCTGTAGTGACGTTATCAACGAGATCGCCCCATCTGAGCAGGTCCCGGTAGGTTACGCCGAAGACATTGTAGAGTGTGTGCTCCCTGGTACGCTCTGGGCCGCTAATCACGACACTTGCGCCGGGTGGGATGCCCTTCTCGAGATCTTCGTCTTTGCAGGCCGACAGGTCGAGCACGATGCGGTGACACGGATAGTAGCAGTCACTGCGCGGTGTTCTGACCGTGCGCTTGAACTCAGCGGCAATCGTCTTAGCTTCTCTTCTGCTTGCCTCTTCGAGATCGTCGCAGCGAATCTTGCCTTTAAGCCAGTCGTCTGTCGTTTCCCACGGCTCTTCACACAGTTTCCGGAGGAACTCCTTCAGCCTCTTCTCGGTAGAAACTACGCCCTGAAGATTCGAGAGAGGTCGCGGCGGACTGCCGGCCTTGTCGTGCAAGGCTACGACCGCCCTCACATCTTGCTTATCGAACCGGGTGAACAATCCCGCCTCGTACAGGCACCAATCCCAGTCGTATGAGGGTTTCGTGAACAGAATCAGCAGCAAGTGACTGCGTGTGAGGTTTCGCTTGATAGCGCGCCTCCAGTTCGCGCCCGCGGCAATGTCAGAGCCGCTGACGAAGCACTCGATGGCTGGCTCCGTCCCAAGCCCCTCGAGTTCGTTCTTGACCTTAACGGCCAGGCCATGATCCTGGTGCTTGTGACTGATGAAGATGCGGAACTTGTCGCCCGGAACAGTCATGCCGTCTCGCTTCGTTAGATCAGGTGAACCCGGGGAACAGCGAGCGTTCGCATTATTATGATTCTCAAGCTGCCCCTTGAACGCCGAGCCTCAGAGGTCGCGCCAGCGGTCCCTTGGAGGCATTGGCTGGCTGACGTCGGCGCCTAGTATTCATAGGACACCTTGTTTCTCAAGCGCTTCGCGAAGCACTGGGCGCATCTGGTACGCACGGATCATCATCAAAACACCTTCCCTCGACTAGGGCGACTCGAGCTCGCCCCGCCGCCAGACGCGCCGTTCTTGCGGGACGCCGATACCTGGCACCTCCAACGTACGCTCTGGTCGCGCCAGTGTCAAGTCTGGTCGCGGAGATCTGAGGAGCTGCTCGCCGCACAGGACTTCGGCCGCCCTGAAGCGCACTTCCGGCGGCACGGCCGTCTTCAGGCTCCGGGAAACGGATCGAACCGGGGGGAACCCCTCTCCCCGCGCCCCGAAGGAACCGAACACCGGAGAAACCCTCCGGCAGCCTCCGGGATGCGCTGGACGGCGGGAAATCCCGCCGATCAGCTCAGAAACGCGCCGAACTGCGGGAAATCGGAATGGAGGTGCTCGTCGAAGGTCTTGGCCAACGGCCATTCGGCTCGACAATCCTCGTCGAAGCTCCTGGCCAACGGCCACTCGGCTCGGCAAACCTCGTCCAAGGTCTTGGCCAACGGCCAGCCGGCCCCGAAAACCTTGTCAAAGATCTTGGCCGACGGCCATCCGGCCCGGCAAACCTCGTTGAAGGCCCTGGCCGATGGCCATTGCAGGCTGCAACGGTCGCGGATCGAGCGCGACAACGTAGCTCAAGATCGGCCGTCCCTTTTCTTGCAAGAGAGATCGGCGCGATGATGGCGCGAACACGGGGCTTCTTGACCTTCAACGGAGGCTTTCCTACAGTCGTCCTCGTGGCAGATCCAGCATGAGGCCCGAACTGATCATCTGTTGGCTCGTGGCAGCTGGCCAGGTCCTGATCGGGCTGGCGACTGGTTTCGGCGCCGAACCGCGATTGAGCACTGCGCTCCTGGTTGCCGGTCTCGCCGCCGCCGGGGTTCTGGCCGCACCGTTGCACGCTGTTCTTCCGACCTACGGGTCGCTCCGAAAGCTCCAGGCCTCTATCGAGACCGAGGTCCCGCTGAGGCTGAGCTACGCCGCCATGGCGGCTTTGAGCTGCCTCACGGGCTCGCTGTTTCTCCACCTCTACCCCTGGGTCGTACGGACGGCACTGCCGATCTTCAACATCCTGGCTCCGGGCGCCTCTCTGCTGGAGTCGACAATGGGGGCTCTCGAGGCCCTGGTCTCGCCGCTGACGCTGAAACTCCTCGGCGCCAGTCTCGTCCTCACCCTGCTGGTCGCCGTACACGAGAAACTGTTTCTCGAACGAGGCCCCATCGGCGACGTCCGGCGAATGTACAAGCGCCATGCGCTCGGCTATCAGCTCCGGCGTGACGAGGCGGTCCTGAAGACCATCTGTTTCGGCTCGGGGGTAGCGGTGAGCTACTCGCTCAATGCCGTCTTCCTGGTGCTCGTGGCTGCCGGGGCGAGCAGGGCCGCCCTCGCCCCGGAGACCTGGGCCGTGGCCGGAGGCAAGCGCGGTCTCGGCGACGGCGGCGGTTTCACCTTCGCGCTCTACAAGACCAGCGTCTACGCCACCGCGTTCTGGATTCCCTTCGTCGACCCTGCCGCGGCGGCACAACTGCCGTTCGCGGCTCTGATCGTGGCACCCATCGTCTGCGCGGTGGTGATGGACGTCTTCCCGGCGAGCCCGGCAGCGCGCCAGATCCTCCTGGTGGTGAAGGCGGCGATCGCCGCCACCGCTTTCGTCGCTGCCGGATATCTGCAGGTCGCTCGGCCCGCTTCCAACCCACTGCTGTCGAGCATGCTGGCCGGTCTCCCCTGGCTGCAAGGAGTGGAGTTGGAGCTCCTCGTTCGCTACTGCTCCAACCTGGTCCTCATCCTCTTTCTGTACCTGGCGTTGGCCCTCCTGGCCGAGGCCTGGAGCCCATCCCGAGGCACGCCCGACGGCCTCTCCGCCTACGCCCGGCACAAGGCCGAGATCTTCGTCTTCTCGCTGGCGCTGCGCGTCGGCCTGCTGCCGGCGCTATGGGCGGCTCTCTTTCGCCCCCTGCCCGGCGACATCGCCTGGCTCGAGGGCGTCCTGGTGTTCGTCGTGATGATCATGAGCAGCGTATTGATCCAGGAGAGCGACAGCGCGAAGTTCCCACGCAAAACCAAAGCACAATTCAGCGCCGATGGCATCTCCCGCGCGGAGCGGCGATGGGGCGATCGGCTGCGCCTGGCCCTGGATCTGCGGGATCTGCTGAACCTCGGTTGGATCTTCGTGGTCACCCTCCTGGTGCTGGCTCTCGGTCACCCGGCGCTGCGAATCGCCAGCTTGCCCGCCCTCGCCTTCATCCTCGCCGCCTATGCGCTGATGGTGGCGGACGAAGGGCGCGCGGCCAGGAAGTTCCTGGCTTTCGAAAGGAAGCCGGGCGCGGCTCTCCGCGAGCGGCTCCGTGGTTGGCGGAACCGTTGACTCACTCCGCGGAGCCGTCACTGCAATTCACCTCGGCGCCCATGATCTCACCGGGCGGCGCCCCGACGTCCAAGAAGATAGCCAGTCTGCAGGCATCGTTCAGATGGTAGTTGTACCTCGCGCCCGTTCCGCCGATCACCGACAGTCCATGCTGCAGCCTCCTCTCGAGGGCGTCGGCGGGCAGTCGCGCCTGGGCGAGGAACCGCGCCTTGGAGGTCGGAAAGATCACGTGGTCGGCCGCCTCCTTCACCGCTTCCACCTCCTCATCGTCGAGCGTCAGGTATCCGAGCGAGGCGACGCCGCGCCGGGACCCATCGTCGCTCCCCTGCCGCTGATCGCCACCGCAGGCAATCAGGACCAGCACAGAGAGCGACACGGTACAGAGCGCTCTCGGGATGGCGGTAAGGAGGTCCATGGGAGAGAGGCCGAGCATAGCAAGGCCAGGGACCAAGCGGCCGAACGCCTGGCTTCGAGAGCGGCCTGATACGCTGCGGCCACCATGAAGAAGCTCGATCTCGATCTCGACGTCGGAACCGCGGAGATGTCCGAGCTGAAGTCGGTTCTCGATGCCGCCATCAGCGACCACTTCGCCGACGGCTTCCTGCGCCACCGGTGGGAGGGCGACGTCCTGCGTCTGTCAGGCCCGGGGGCTCGCGGCTCGCTGGTTCGCCGGGATGGACGGCTGAAGCTCCAGGCGGAGCTCAGGGCGCCGGCGAGCTGGGCGCACCGGGTGATCCGCCGCAAGATCGACGCGGCGCTCGGAGACGTCGCGGCACACATCGAGCAGCGAGGATGAGGTCTGCGGGTCGGCCTTTGAGAACGGGGCCTCGGAGCGAACCTGCCCCAGGAGGTGGGTCCAGCACCGGCTGTCGGCGGCCCTTCCCCACCCGGGCACATATGGCGCCGGCTCGTCGAAGTCGTTTAAGTGGACGATGGCGTGTTAGACCACATAAAAGGTTCAATCTCGAAAGGAGCATGTCATGAAGATCCGCACTCTGATCGTCATGGTGATCGCGGCAGTGTTTCTGGCCGGCGCCGCACAGGCGGCAGAGGAGCGCCCCTGGTACGGAGGGGTGAAGACCGGCGTGATCACGCTGGACGAGCCTGGGATCGGTGACCTGACCCAGGCCGGCGCGCTCTTCGGTTACAAGTTCGTGAACCGGGACTGGGGTTCTTTCGCCATCGAGGCGGAGTACAGCGACACGGTCGATGCGGGTAACCTGAGTTTCCCCGGCGCGGATTGGGAAGGCGAGATGCTCGCGGGGTGCTTCGTCTTCCGGGGCCCGGGGAAAGGCTACCTCAAGGGCAAGGCCGGCTATGTCGACGTTTCGGCGGAAGTCTCGGCATTCGGCCTGAGTGAAGACGTCAACGACTCCGACTATGCGGCGGGGATCGGTTTCGGCTGGAAGCTCGGCAAGAACGCCGCCCTCGAAGTCGAGTGGACCCGTGCGTTCTTCGATGAGGATCTCGATTTCTACAGCATCGGCTTCAACTTCTGATCGGTCGAACGCAACCGGACCGGCAGACAGACGTATAAGACGTCGACCGGGCCGGTTGCGCCATGCCGAACGAAAGACTGAGGATCAAGCGCTGGAAAGTCGATCCCGCCGCCGGGACTCTCGAGCACGGAGACGGCGGGCGCGCTGCGGGAGCGCGTCGGCCTGCCTCGCGTGAGGACTGCATCGCAGGCTCGGCAGGCCGTGTCCGCCGATGCCTATCGGGAGTTCCTAAAGGGTCGCTACCACCGCCACCGCGAGGAGGATATCGACCTCGAGCAGGCCGTGCGCCACTTCCGGCGCGCCATCTCCCTCGAGCCCACCTTCGCCCCGGCCCACGCGGCCCTGGCCGAAACCTACTTCCTGCAGACCGAGGGCAAGGGCTTGTCGCGGCCCGCCGGCTTCGAGCTGGGCTCCCTGGCGGCCGCCGAGGCCCCACCTCGGGTCGCACCTCGGGTCGCTCGCGTGGCGTAGAATCGGACACACTCCAACCGAGAGAACCAGAAGGAGAGCCGATGAACCTCGACCGCCGACGCCTCGCCGTGAGCCTGTGCCTGATCACGGGCCTCCTCTTCCCCGCCGGCCTCACCGAAGCCGAGGAGGGATCCGTGCTGTTCAAGAACGTACGGATCTTCAACGGCGTCGAGCCGACACTGGCCGAAGGCCACGTGCTGGTGAGCGGCAACACGATCGCCCAGGTCTCGGAGGCGCCGATCGAGCCGCCGGCGGGGGCGCGGGTGATCGACGGCGGCGGCAGGGTGCTGTCGCCGGGCTTCATCGACCTCCACGCCCACGTCACCCTCGGGACGCCCAAGGACATGCTCCGCGCCCATCCCTGGGTGCGCGGCGCGATCACCGGCAAGGTGCTGGAGAGCTACCTGCGCAACGGCTTCACCACCGTGCGTGACGCCGGCGGCACGCACCCCGAGCTGGCCCGCGCCGTCGACCGCGGGCTCTTGACCGGGCCGCGCGTCTACCCCTCGGGCGCGGTCATCACCCAGACCAGCGGCCACGGCGACTTCCGCATGCCCCACGACCCGCACCCGACGCTGTGCAACTGCGGCGCCGACCACACCCTGGTCGACGGCTTTTCGGTAATCGCCGACGGCGAAGCGCAATGGCTGGCCGCGGTGCGCGAGAACTTCAAGCACGGCGCCACCCAGATCAAGATCATGGGAGGCGGCGGCGTGGCGTCGGACTACGACCCGATCCACACCCTCCAGCCCACGCCCGAGGAGATCCGCGCGGCAGTGCAGGCGGCCTCGGACTGGGGCACCTACGTGATGGCGCACTCCTACACCTCGCCGGCGATACGGCGCCTGGTCGAGAACGGCGTCAAGGTGATCGAGCACGGCCTGCTGATCGACGACGACACCGCCCGGCTGTGCGCCGAGAAGGGCGTGGTAATCAGCACCCAGATCGCCATCTTCCGCATGGGCGCCGAGCTCCCCGGCCTGACCGAGGAGAACCGGGCCAAGATGCAGCAGGTGCTGGCCGGGCAGGACAACCTGATCGGGCTGATCAAGAAGTACGGCCTCAAGACCGGCTTCGGTACCGACTTCGTGTTCGGCATCTACCCCCGCGTCAACGAGGAGTTCGCCGCCCGCGCCGACTACTTCACCCCCGCCGAGATCCTGCGCCAGGCGACCTCGGAGAACGCCGAGATCGTGCGCATGGCCGGCCCGCTCGACCCCTACGGCGACTTCGGTGAGATCCGCGAGGGCTGGCTCGCCGACCTGGTGCTGATCGAAGGCGAGCCGCTCGAGGACATCACCGTCCTCGCCCGGCCGAACGAGAGCCTGGTACTGGTGATGAAGGACGGCAAGATCTACAAGGACTCGCTGCCCGCGGACTGACTCCTCAAGTACTGAAACCGGGAGCGGGCCCGGCCAGTTCTATGCTATGATATCATTATCTTGAGAAGCTCGACTTCACAGGGAGGCGCAGGATGCCTGCAATCACGATCCCCCGAAGCCTGGACGTCCGGATTCTGATCTCGCTGGCGGCTCTGACGTCGCCGGCGCTCGCCAGTGCAGGCGACGGTGCCTATGCGACGTCGATATCCTCCACCTCGGACGTGTTGTGGTCGGTGCCGCTGAGCACGGAGCACGCGTCCGAGATCGGCCCGACGGGCTTCACAGACGTCTCCGGGCTCGCTTTTCGCGCGAATGGCGAGCTGTACGCCGTGGCGTCTGCCGAAGATCGGCTGATCACCATCGATCCGGGCACCGGGGCGGGCTCCGAGGTCGGTGCTCTGGGCTTCGATGCGGGCATCGACGGCGGCCTGACCTTCGACGGAGCCGACCGTCTGTGGCTGGTGAGCGGCAACGACCTCTATGCCGTGGATCCCACGACCGGCGCCGCGTCCCTTCAGGCGGCGCTGGATCCCTCCATGGAGATCACCGGCCTCACGGCCTGTGCTCAATCCCTGATCGGTCTCTTCAGAATGGATGACGAGAGCTACGGCCTGGGCGAGCTCGACCCCGCCACCGGCACGATCGAGCTGCTGGGCCTGCACTTTCCGTTCTCCGGATCGAGCGGCTACCCCGCTCCCGCGGGCGGTCTCGACTTCGCCGACCTCGAGACCGCCTACAGCCCCCGGTTGTTCGGCTCGGGCATCGGCGTACCGCCGCCCTTCACCGACGGCACCCGCCTCTTCGGCTTCGAGCCGCTGACCGGCGACGTCGTCTCCACCCACTGGACGTCCTACCGTGCCATGAGGTCGTTCGCGATCGCTCCGCCGATGGCCTCCTGTCCGCGCCACGTCGTCGAGGTACCGACGCTCTCCGCTCCTCTCCTCATCGGCCTGGCGATCGCGATCGCGGCAGCCGGGATCCTGCTGCTGGTGACAAGGGGCGGCACCGGTCTTCGAGGGGACCTACGTAGATCGAGCCCAAATCCCGACAACCAGCAGACGCCAGAGCTGTAAGGCTCCGGTAAAGAATGCCTGGCCAGTCCTCGGGCCAGGGGCCTTTCGCCGTACAGTGATCGCCGTCAAGCCAACAACCGGGAGCCGACGACGATGCCACGACGCACGATCCTGTTGCTGATCCACCTGTCCACCGCGGCCCTGGCCACGCTCTGCCTGCTTCTCCTGCCTGCCGGCGCCGAAGAGCCGGCGGAGCCACCCGAGGTGCGCTGGAACGACACGTCCAGGGACGTCTACATCGACGGCGAGCTCGACCCGGCGACGGTGGTGCTGGCCGTCGATCGGGACCAGGGGATCGGCTCGCACCTGGCACTGCTGAGCGAGCGGTTGGAGAAAATCTACGTGGTCGATCTGGAATCGCTCGACGTCGGTGCGCTCCCCCGCTCGGAGCTCGCCTGGACAGACTCGGGCGCCACCTCTTCGGGAACCTCGCAGCCGGAGCCGGCCGGGCGGGCCACGAAGGTACCCGACCGGCGGTCGACGCACTACCTGGTGAGCGCCGACGACCACACGCTGTTGATCTCGCCACACCAGGGCCCCACCGGGCCGATCCCGGCCGAGGAGCTGTTCGCGGCCGCTCCCGCCTGGCAGAGGCGGATGGCGGCCTACCAGCCGGACGCCGATGCGGTAGCTGCGCTGGCGGCCCACGAGCAGGACGCCCAGATCACGGTGGCGCTCGGCACCTGGTGCGGCGACAGCCGGAACTACGTGCCGAAGCTGCTGCGCTCGCTCGAGCTGGCGGCGAACCCGCGGCTGCAGGTCGATCTGGTGGCGATCCATCGCGGCTTCGGCGAGCCGGCGGACGTGGTCCTCGGGCAGAGCATCACCAACGTGCCGACGGTAATCGTTAGCCGCGGCGGCGAGGAGATCGGTAGGATCGTCGAGACGCCGGCCGCCGAAACGGTCGAGGCGGACCTGGCGGCGATCCTCGGCGGCACGCCCGAAGCGCATCCGGGGCGCTGGAGCCGCGAGGCCGAGATCGCGCGTGGGCGCTATGTCTACCGCGACGCCGAGCAGCGAGAGGTGGGCAGCGAGAGCTGGGAGCTCTACGGCAGCGAGGGCGGCGGCCGCCTGCTGCACTGCACGCTCGAGCGTGACGGCCAGGAAGTCGACGTCTGGCACCGCCGTGACGCCGACGGCGCCTCGGAGTTCGCCGAGCTCACCCGCCGCCGGGGCGCTGAGCTGTCGCGCACCCGCATCTGGATCGACGGCGGCAGTCTACGCTCGCTGACTCGCGGCAACGCCACCGGCATCGTCGAGCAGCACCTGGAGGTGCCCGTTGACACTGGGCTACTGCTGCCCTGCGCCGCGGAGGCGGGCTACGAGTGGATTCGCGTTGAGCAGGAGCCTGGCGTCACGGAGTCCAACGTCACCGGTTTCACGGTGGCGGCGGATCAGCCGGCATCGGGCAGAGTCTCGCAGCTGACCGTCAGCTCGGACGGCCGCGAGTTCGTCACCACCCCCGCCGGCCAATTCCTGGCAGAACGGCTCGCTCACCAGCTCGACGTCGACCACGGAAACGTCGAGGCGCGCTGGTGGCTCGACAGCAAACTGGGCGTTCCGATCCGTGGACGCCTCGAGGGGCAAGGCGAGGTAACGCTCGAGGAGCTGACGCTGGCGGGCGACTGACGCCCACCAACAGATCGAAACGGCTCGACGCTACGGGTCGAAGGGCCGCTCGAAGAAGTAGCCGACCGTCTCCTCGCCCTTGCGGATCGTGCCGGCGAGCACCGCGTAGAGATCGCCGTCCGGCTCGGCTGGGAACACCGCGCTGTCGACGCCGCTGTCGCCGGTCGCGCCCTGGCCGGCCTTCGGGCTGATCAGCTCTGTGGTGGTCGAGCCGGCATAGGTGTGGACGACCATGTGGTCCTTCTTCAGCACGAACGAGGCGGTCACCGAGGTGACGGCGTCCTTCTCGTCGGCGGGCGCGACCATGTAGTGGATCGAGACGTTCTCGTTCGGAATCACCACCACCTGCCATTCGGCGTTGACGTTGCCGTCGCGCTCGCTGTTGTCGGGGGCCTGCCCGTCGCCAGGCTCTCCAGGCACCGTTTCTTCGGCGGAGGCTTCTTCCGTCGCGGTCTCTTCGTCGCTCATGCTGTGTCCTCTCGGGCTCTGGTTGGATAATCTGACTCGGTCGAGGCTGCAAAGAGATGGGATTGTGCCACAACGGCGGATCCCGGAGAAGACGATTGTCTCCTCACGCAGACGCCGCTCGGAGATGGCGATATCATCCGCGAGCCACCACCGCTCTGCCAAGAGGTACCCCATGAGACACGACTTCGCTCCGTTCCACGGTCTTCTCTCGCTCGGCCTGAGCCTGGCCACGCTGGTCGGCGCTTCGGCCTCGGCGCACGCGGAAAGGCCGGCCACGAGAGGTCTGGCGACGAAAGGGCTGGCAGACCTCGCTTTGGTGGAGGTCACCAGCGGCCTCACCGACTTGACTTCGATCACCCACGCCGGCGACGAGCGCCTGTTCCTGACCGACAAGGCGGGCTTCGTCCGCATCTGGGACGGTGATTCGCTGCTGCCCACGCCGTTCCTCGACATCAGCGCACTGACCAGCTTCAGCCTCGAGCAGGGGCTGCTGAGCGTCGCCTTCCATCCCGACTACGCGAGCAACGGCTACTTCTTCGTCTACTACTCCGACAACGCCACGGACCCGGTGATCGCGCGCTACGAGGTGACGGCCGGCAACCCGGATCTGGCGGACCCGGCGAGCGGCGTGACGCTGATGAACCCACCGCACTTCGGTGGCCACTACGGCGGCCAGCTGCAGTTCGGCCCGGACGGCTATCTCTATTTCGCCATCGGTGACGGCGGCCAGCAGCAGGACCCCGACTGCCGCGCCCAGACGCCGGGCCTGCTGCAGGGCAAGATGCTGCGCATCGACGTGGATCAGAATGTCGACACCCCGCCGCACTACGGCATTCCGGGCGACAACCCCTTCGTAGGTGGCGGCGACCCGGCCGACGAGGTGTGGGCGATCGGCTTTCGCAACCCCTGGCGCTTCTCTTTCGACCGGCTCACCGGCGACCTCTTCATCTCCGACGTCGGCCAGTTCGAGCGAGAGGAAGTCAGCTTTCAGGCCACCGGCAGCACGGGGGGCGAGAACTACGGCTGGAAGATCATGGAAGGCACGTTCTGTTTCGATCCCGATCCGATCGACGTCGACTGCCCGGTGGCCACGCCCTCTTGCTTCGACCCGTCCTTCACCGATCCGATCATCGAATACGACCACGACTCCGGGGACTGCTCGATCACCGGCGGCTACATCTACCGCGGAACCCGCAACCCGGAGCTCCAGGGCAGCTACGTCTACGGCGACTGGTGCACCGGCAAGCTGTGGGCGGCGTCCGATAGCGGCGGCGGCAACTGGACGAGCGAGCCGCTCACCGTCTCGCTACCCGCGATCACCACCTGGGGCGAAGGTGTCGACGGCGAGATCTACCTGACGAACGGCAGCACCCTCTACCACCTGTCGAACCCGGCGAGTATCTTCTCCGACGGCTTCGAGTCGGGCGACACTTCGGCCTGGTAAAGACGGTCGATCCGCGAAGGAGGTCACACGTGGCAGTCAAACCAACGCGCAGAACCGTGCTGGCCGCGACTTCGACGGCCGCCGTCGGCAGCCTGCTTCTCGGCCCGGCGCGGGCCTCGGACGCCCCAACGCCCGAGGACGGCGCGATCCACGCCGGCTACCCGACGCAGGAATCGTCCGCGGCGAAGGAAGTCGTGGGCGCGGCCCATGCCAACATCGAACGCGTGGAGGAGCTGGTCACCGCGCGCCCGGAGCTGGCCAAGGCGAGCTGGGACTGGGGCTTCGGCGACTGGGAGTCGGCCCTCGGCGCGGCCTCGCACATGGGCCGGCGCGACATCGCCGATCTGCTGATCGAGAACGGCGCCCGGCCGACCATCTTCTACGCCGCCATGACCGGCAACCTCGAAGCGGTGAAGGCCTTCATCACCGCCTTCCCCGGCATCCAGAGTCTGCACGGTCCCCACGGCATCACCCTCATGGGCCACGCCAAAGCCGGCAAGGAGGCGGCGGAGCCGGTGGTGCGCTATCTGGAGAAGGTCGGCTACGCCGACATGAAGTACACCGACGTGCCGCTCGAGGAGGGGCAGCACCAGAGCTACGTCGGCACCTATGCCTTCGGCGACGGCGACGACGAGCGCTTCGAGATCGAGGTGCCCCGGCGCGGCCAGCTCGCCATCCGCCGCGGTGAGGGATTCGGCCGCACGCTCTTTCACCAGGGCGAGCACGAGTTCCACCCGGCGGGAGCTCCCACCGCGCGGGTCCGCTTCGCCATGGCCGACGGCCGGGCGTCGTCGTTCGAGATCCACAACCCGCAGCGGATCCTGACAGCGAGGCGGATCGTGACGGGCGTCTAGTAAACGCGCTGGCTCGGGCGCCTCACCCTCCAGGGGCTCCCTGGTCGCGCTCGACTGCCGCGTAGGTGGCGTGGAACAGCGCCTGGTCGACGATCCAGACGTCTTCCGGATAGGCCACGTCGCGGTCCTCGTAGTTCTTGACCGCGAAGTCCCCGGGCTTACCGGAGAGAGTGCCCCAGGTGGCCTCCACGGTGAAGGCGTGATCGACCTGCGCCGCCATCACCCCGGTTGAGTCAGGATTCGGCGTGTAGAGACGCCAGCCCTCCTCGTCGACGGTCTCGGTAACCTGGTACTTGGACAGCAGCCGCTCTTCTTTCTGCGGCCACATGTCCCCCGCTTCTCCACGGCAGATGTAGTCGCCGGCGCTGACCGTTTCCTCGCCCTCGATGGTGGTCAGGGTCTGATCCTCCTCGGCCTGGCGGGCCCAGATGGGGCGGGTCTTCTTGGCGTGGAACCAGGATTCCGCGGCGCCCAACTCGTCGAGCAGGGTCTGGTTCGGCGACGCGGAGGCGGCCGGCGCGGGCGGGGCCGCCTCGTGGTCCGGAGCCGCCTGCTCGGCCGGCGCCCCGCAGCCCGCGAGAGCCAGGAACCCTGCCAAGACCAGAACACAGAATACTCCTCGATATCTCATGATTGCTGCTTCTTCCGATCTTCATTTACGGGGGATGCAGGACTGCGGGTCATCCTCTCCATCAGCTCTGTGCTCCTGCGGGTGTTGAGCTCGATCGCCAGCAGGCACTGACTCCCCAGGGCCAAGCCGACGAAGATGAAACCGACCACTGCCACCCGACCGGTGACAAACAATGGGATGAGGATGTCCCTGGCGTGGACGTCGTCCTTGGTCACCGCCTCGTAGCCGCCGTAGGCGAGGACGTAGATCAACATGATCGCCGCCACTGCCCCGAACCGGTGCCAGACGCCTCTTCTGGGGGGGGGCCGAAGAACGGCCGCCAGCCCTTCCGGGCCCCTCAGATGAAACAGTTACAGGAACCGTTCACGCAGGTCCCTGGCCCGCATTCTGAACCGCAGGGGTTGGTGCAACTCCTGTTCTCAATACATTTCGAAGCGGGAGGCGGGCATGGGCAGGGCGGACAATGGTCTTCGTTCCAACCGCAGGTCGCCCAACCATGTTCCCCCGGGCAGCTGCTGTCTGCGAAATCACAGGGACCGACGCTGGACGAGCAGCTAGCCGTGGAGCCGTCCCAGCAGTCCGCTGTGGCACTGCAGCTGCCCGCCAGGAAGACAGGGTCGTCGCTAGGGAGCTCGATTTCGGCGGCCTCGGGCACAGCGACTTCAGCCTCCGCCGAGACGGCGGCGTCCTCGGGCACAGCGACTTCCGCTTGCGCCGAGACGGCGGCGTCCACTTCCGCGTGGTCTGTGACTTCCGGGCTCTCTCCTGCGAATGCCACAGAGGAGAGGAGCAGCAAGCCGATGGCGATGGCGAGTTTCTTCACGGGAGTACCTCCTTTACGGTTGGTGAGATTCCTTCGAGACACTCAAATTCGCAGCTCGGAAACGGACTGTTGCGGTGGGATCGCAGGGGATCATGAGATGCTCTACACCTCCTTGAGAGGATTCATAAACTCTAGCAGAATTCTCTGCCGGAAGACAACACCTAGAGTTGACCAGAAACCGCCAACTAGGGATTCGATACTCCGCACGGGACGGTCAGACGGAGCCTCGAAGTACCCATCGACGTCGTAACGTCGCTCGCTGGCGGGCGATCGCGCGGATCGAGTGATGGCTCAGGCTGCGGTCGCCCTTTCAATCCGAGTCGAAGGATTCTTCGAGTCGCCGATCGAAGCTCTCTGAGACCGGCTGGCTCTCGACCTGAGTCCCCCGCGAATTGCGAACCAGGAGCTCGGCGGCTGTTCGGGTATTGAGCTCGATCGCCAGCAGACACCGACTCACCAATGCGACGGCGAGCAACGAGAGGCCGACCAGAGCCACCGGACCAGCGAGGAGAGTCAATTCGACCAGGTGTCTCGGATTGAAGACTCCCCGAGCTACCAGCTCATAGCCTCCGAATGCCGCGAAGTAGATCAGCATGATCGCGGCCACCCCAATCAGGATCCAGCCTGCCAAGAGCAGGAACTTGCTGAGCTTGAACAATGCCCGCAGATTGTTCGAGAACCCCGCGCCGTATCTCAAATGTGACCCATCGACCACGATGCACCTCCGTCCGACTGAGTCAGCCTTCCCGGAACGCCACGAACCGACCCCAGCACGACGCCAGCTCCATGCCCCGCTGGATGAAGGCTCCGACGTAGTAGCGGCCGCTCGGCGCCCGCTCCATGTCCTTGCCCAGGTTCTCGGCGTGGACGATGCCCTTGGGGAACAGGTTGAGGTGCATGTCCTGGTAGTACTTGTCGAGCGGGAACACTTCGTCCCAGTCCTCGCCGTACTGCTCGATCAGCTTCTGGTTGGCCTCGGCGAAGGTCTTGGGGTGCATGGTCCGCTGGATGGTGTTCATCGGGTGCTCCATGGCCACGCAGTCGATGCCCAGCCACTTGATCTTGCGCTTCACGCACCAGTCGGAGAAATCCGGCGACGGGCCGGGGTGCTTGATCATGTAGCGGAACTCGTCAGAGTCCGGGCTGTTCCAGCCGTAGCGGTGCCAGCCGGTCTTGATCAGCAGGATGTCGCCGTCGCGCAGGTCGACGCGCTGCTCGATCATCTCGGGCGAGTAGACGCTGCAATCGCTGACGGTGTCCGAGATGTCGACGATCACACCCGGCCCGTGCCAGTAGTCGAGCGGCACCTCGCCGATGGTGCGGCCGGCCGCCCAGAAGTGCTTCTCGCCGTCCATGTGGGTAGCCAGGTGGAAGCTCGCCTTGCAGTGGGCGTTGTTGCGGCCGAGGCCGAAGTCGAGGCCGCCGACGCGCTTGGTGTACTTGATCGCCAGCGGCTCGTAGTTGGCCCACTGCGGCGTCTGGACGCTGAAGGGCAAGGTGAGATCGAGCATCTCGACCTCGTTCATGGCCGCGGAGAAGTCGGCGTCCGAAGTCGCGCCGGCATCGCTGGGCCCGGCGTCGCCCGGCTGGAGCGCCACCACCCGGCTCCAGGCGGAGTCCACCTCCATGAACGGGATCGCCCCGACCAGGAACCAGGCGCGCTGATTGGCCAGGGCCTCGATCTCGCCGCCCAGGGCCTCGGCCAGCAGCAGCCCTGACCTGGGCATGGTGACATGGGTGAGATGTTGGTACTCCTCGGGCGGGAACATCTCCTCCCAGCTCATGCCGTAGGTGTCCTGCAGCCACGACTCGGCCTTGTCGAACTCCCGCGCGTGCATGAAGCGGACGTTGGTGTTCATCGGGTGCTCGGCGCAGCCGCAGTCGACACCCACCAGCTTGAGCTCCATCTCGAGCGCCCAGGGAAAGAAGTCCGCCGACGGCCCCGGGTGACGCACGTAGTAGCCGAACTCCTTGTTCTCGACGCCGCCCTGGGCGTCGGGGTTGGCGACGTCGGGCTGGTCCCAGGCATGGCGGTGGTAGCCGGTATTGACGATCAAGATGTCGCCCTTCTTGACCTCGACCCGCTCGGTGATCATCTCCGGGGTGTAGAAGCCGTAGTCGCACACCGCATCGGAGACGTCGACGACCACGCCCTCGCCACTGATCTCGCCGAGACCGATGTCGGCGATGGCACGGGAGCCGGAATGGAAGGCACGCGGTCCCACCAGGTGGCAGCCGGTGTTGTTGCTCCATTCGATCAGCTGGCCGTTGGCGCCCTGGCCGCCGCCGTAGGAGCCGGTGAGCCGCTTGAAGAAATGGACCTGGAGCGGCATTTCGCCGGGCCAGGGCGGGGTGAACACGGAGAGGGGCTGGGTCAGATCGTACCAACGGGCGCCTGAGAGCAGAGAGATCACGTCGTCGCGATTCATGGATGGCTCCTGAAGCTCGGTTGAGGTCGGGGACGAATCGAAGCTCCTCTATCTTAGCCAACCACGGAGTATTGCGTTCCTCCCCGCATGGATTAGACTGCGGCCTCCACAGAGAGAGGAGTCAACCATGTCAGTCGTTCAGTCCCCGCTGTCCGTCAGTCGTCGTGTCGCTGTCGCCGCCCTGGCGGGCCTCGTCGCGCTCGCCGCCGCCCCCGCCTGGGGCGCCACTTCCTGTTTCTCGGAATCGTGCGGCATCAGCTGCTCGCCGGACCTGCCGGTCGAGATCTCCACCCTGGTGCCGTCCGGCGACTTCCCGGCCGGGGCCACCACGCCGATCGCCTTCGTCGATCCCGACGACGGCCGGGGCCGGCGCCTGATCGCCACCCAGCAGGGCACGATCCTGGTCTGGGACGGCGCCACCCAGGACATCCTGCCGACCTTCTTCCTCGACCTGCGCGACGACGTCGGTGGCCCGGTGCTGGCGGGCGGCGAGCGCGGCCTGCTGGCCATGGCGCTCGATCCCGACTACCGGGTCAACGGCGAGTTCTACGTCTTCTACACCGCGGCCTCCTCGGGCCCCGGCTCGACCGGCGACGTTGTGATCGAGCGCTACGCGCGCTCGGCCGGTGACCCGGACGTCGCCGATCCCTCCGCCACCACCATCCTGGTGATCTCCCACCCGGCCAGCAACCACAACGGCGGCGATCTGGCGTTCGGGCCGGACGGCTTCCTCTACATCGGGACCGGCGACGGCGGCGGCGGCTGCGACGGCGGCGCCGGCGCGAGCGGCGACGGCCAGAGCACCGACACGCTGGCCGGCAAGTTGCTGCGTATCGACGTGCGCGGCGTCGACGGCGGCGCCGGCGCGCCCGACGACTGCAGCGTCATCGCCGGCCCCTACACCGTGCCCTCGAGCAACCCGTTTTTCGGCACCGAGCCGGCGTGCGACGAGGTGTGGGCCTACGGGCTGCGCAACCCCTTCCGCTTCAGCTTCGACCGCGACACCGGCGACCTCTACATCGGCGACGTCGGCCAGAACAAGTGGGAGGAGATCCACCTGCAGGCCGCGTCGACCCCGGCGCCCGTCAACTTCGGCTGGGTGTGCCGCGAAGGCTGCGAGACCGCCGGCAACGACGAATCGTTCTGTTCCACCAGCGGTTGCCCGGTGGACACCGGCACCACCTGCGAGTTCCCACGAGCCAGCGGCATGTGGGACCCGATCCTGTGCCACTACAACGGCGGCTGGGACTCGATCATGGGCGGCTACCGCTACCGCGGCAGCTTCGTGCCGTCGATCGCCGGCGACTACATCTACGGCGACGCCGCCTGCGGCCAGATCTGGAAGACCACCACGCTCGATCCGGCGAATCCTGCGGCGATCGACGCCGCGTGCTGGGCGAGCGGTTTCGGCGGCACCTTCGGCTTCGCCGAAGACCACCTGGGCGAGCTCTACGTGGTTGTCGGCGGTGCCGGCCGGATCGACTGCATCCACAATGGCGACGGCTGCACCTGGGCCGGCGCGGAGATCTTCGGCGATGGCTTCGAGTCGGGGGACTTGAGCGCCTGGTGAGCCTCTGCTACCGCGGTCGTCCTGATGGCCTGCGGGCGGTGCTCAGGCTTGATCCTGCCTGCATCGCCCACTCGACCTTGATCGCGTTACGCTCCGTCCTCGGCCATCAGGCCGTCCGCTGGGGCTCGAGCCGTCAGTTGCCGGAGACCTTGGTGATCGCGATCTCGATCTGGTGAGCGCCCAGTTTGACGGATTTGCCCGTCGGATCGAGGGTTTCGCGCCGCTCGATCGACTCCGCCAGGATTTCCCCTGCGATGTAGTCCGCGTGCCGGGTGACGACCGCGGCCAGCTCATCGTCCGCGACGTACTCGATGCGAATGCGGTCGGCGACCTCGAGCCCGGTCTTCTTGCGCAGATCCTGGATCTTCCGTACCAGCTCGCGTGACAAGCCCTCCAGAACGAGCTCGTGGCTCAACCGGGTATCGAGCGCCACCAGCAAGCCGCTGCCCTCCGACAGCTCCCAACCCTCCTCGGAGGACTTCTCGATCACGATGTCCTCGGCGGGTACCTGGAAGGTCTCACCCCCAGCCTCGAGCGCCACCTCACCCGCCACGGCCAGCCGTGACTCGAGCTCAGCGGGATCCGCCGACGCCACGGCCTCCTTGAGCGGGCCGGAGAATCGCTTGTACTTCGGGCCGGCGATCTTGCCGTCGAGCCGCGCCGAGAGCTGGTACAGATCCGCCATGGAGTCGACCACGTTCACCGCCTTGACGTTCAGCTCGTCAACGATCAGCGGCATGTGCGGATCAACCTTCTCGGCCAGACCCGGGACCGCCGCGACGCGGATCTCGGCAAGCGGCTGGCGGACCTTGAGCTGGGCTTTTTGCCGCGCCCGGTGCCCCTGCTCGACCAACGCTCGAACGGTCTCCATCGCCTCCAACAGGGCCTCGTCGAGGTTGTTCTCGCCGGGCCGCGGAAAGTCGCACAGATGGACGCTGACCGGGGCATCGGCGTCATGGTCACGCACCAGGTGCTGGTACATGGACTCTGTGGTGAATGGGATCACCGGCGCCAACAGTTTGATCGTGGTTTCCAGACACTCCCAGAGGGTCTGGTAGGCCGAGCGCTTGTCGCCGTCGTCGTCGCTCTTCCAGAACCGCCGCCGACTGCGCCGCAGGTACCAGCGCGACAGCGCGGCGATGAACGATCTGACCTCGCGCATGAACAGGTGCACGCTGCTGCGCCCGTAGTTGAGGTGCGCGTTCTCGATGAGCTTCTCGAGACGGCTGAGGATCCAGCGGTCCAGATCCGAGCGACTCTGCATGGAGTGCCCGGCGGCGGGCACGAATCCGTCGATCCGCGCATACGTCAAGTAGAACTGGTAGACGTTCCACAGGGTCAGGAACTCGTTGCGCGCGTCGTGGATCTTGTGGTAGCCGAAACGCAAATCGTACCCGGGGTTGTGGGAGGCGAACAGCCAGCGCATGGCGTCCGCGCCCTCGCGGTCCGCGGCCTCGTTGAACTCAGGGGCGTTACCTTTCGACTTGTGCATCTCCTCGCCGTCTTCGTCCTTCATCAGCCGGTAGCCGAAATTGAGCTTGAAGGGCGGGCGGTTCTCCATCACAGTGCTCATCGCCAGGATGGCGTAGAACCAGTTGCGGAACTGCCCGGGAAAGCTCTCCGAGATCCAGTCGGCCGGGAACCACTGCTCCCAGTAGGCGCGGTCGGTGTTGTACTTCATCGTCGAGTACGGGACGATGCCGGCGTCCAGCCACGGGTTGCCGACGTCCGCGATCCGCGAGAGCTTCTTTCCGCACTCCGGGCAGGAGATCTTGACCGCGTCGACCCACGGGCGGTGCGGAGTATGCCCCTCGAACTCCTCCCACCCCTCGACGGCACGCTCCCGCAGCTCTTCCTTGCTGCCAATGACGTCGAAAGTGTCGCAGTCCTCACAGCGGTAGATCGGCAGCGCCAGCCCCCAATAGCGTTTCTTCGAGATCATCCAGTCGTGCATGTTGTTGAGCCACTCGATCTCGAGTTTCTGCCCAACCTCCGGGATCCAGCTCGTCTGTTTGGTGACCTCGATGATCTCTTTGCGCAGCCCGGAGGGCGGCTCGCTCTCGCCCATGCTGACGTACCACTCGTCGACCAGTCGGAAGAGGAGCTGGGTCTTGCAGCGCCAGCAGATGGGATAGGCGTGCTCGTAAGGGTCGACGCGATAGAGCAGCTCTTTCTCCCGTAGCGACGCGAAGATCTGCTCCGCCACTTCGGCGGCATTCTGCCCGGTGTACGGGCCGAAGCCGTCGTAGAAAACGCCCGCCTCGTCGATCGGGCCGATGGCCGGCAGGTCGTACTGCTTACCCAGGTCGTAGTCTTCCTTACCGCAGCCGGGCGCGATGTGGACGATGCCGGTGCCTTCTTCGGCGCTGACGTCTTTCCAGGGGATCACCCGGTGGCTAACGCCCCCCTGGGCCTCCAACTCGTCGAAGGGACCGTCGTACTCCCAACCCACAAGGCGCTCGCCGGGAAAGCGCTCGAGAACCTCCAGTGAGCCCTTCTCGGCCATCATCATCGCCTCGACCCGATCCTCGACCAGGTAGTAGCTGTCCTCGCCCTGGCGCACCCTGGCGTAGGTGAGCTCGGGGTGCACCGCGCAGGCGACGTTGGAAGTCAGGGTCCAGGGAGTGGTGGTCCAGATCAGCAGGTACTCCCGCTCCCGCCCCCGGATCGGCAGGCGTACGGCCGGCGAGTCGTGCTTCACCTTCGGCCGGTCTTCGCCGTGGATCTCGTGCTGGGAGATGCCGGTGCCGCAGCGCGGGCACCAGGGCATCGAATCCAGCCCGTGGTAGAGGAAGCCGCGCTGGTGGCAGCGCTTGAGGAACTGCCAGATGGTGTAGTTGTTCTCGTCCGCCATCGTGAAGTACGAGTCGTCCCACTTCATCCAGTAGCCCAGGCGCTTCGACTGGTCAGTCTGGATTGCCGCGTACTTTTCCACCCGCTCCTTGCATTTCTCGACGAAGCGGTCGATGCCGTAGACCTCGATGTCGCGCTTGGACTTGAACTTCAGCTCCTTCTCGACCTCCACCTCGACCCACAGCCCCTGGCAGTCGAAGCCGTTCTGGTAGCGCAGATCGTGCCCGGTCATGGCATGGAATCGCTGGAAGAGATCCTTGTACGTGCGGCCCCAGGCATGGTGGACGCCCATCGGGTTGTTGGCCGTGATCGGGCCGTCCAGGAACGACCACTTGGGGCCACCCTGGTTCTTCTCGACCAGCTTCTCGAAGCACCTCTCGCGCTCCCAGAACTTCAGGATCTCGCGCTCGAGGGCAGGGAAATCTTCACTCATCAACTCACTCCTTCGCGCCGGCTGCAGCGGTCCGGCTGTTCTACCCCAGATCGGGGTCAAAGTCCAGGTTGAGAGAGCTGCCTCGACGGTGCCCCGAAACGGGAAATCGAGCGGGCAGCCGGGCCTGTCAGCCTGGCTTTCGTGCTCTCCTGACTTCCGAGAGCACTAGGATCTTCGACCTGCCCTACTCGGCGACGCTCTTACGAGGCGAATGCGGCGACCCGAGCTTCTGGAAGTGCGTGTCGGCGTTGGTGTTGCCGACGTCCTCGGCACAGATGTAGCGGCCGAAGAGCGAGGCGGTGAACTGGCCGAAGTCACGATAGATCTCGCGCCGGAACTCGCGGTGGATCTTGAGGTCCCTAGCGCGCCGCGCCGTCAGTTCCAGCTCGACAGGTCGCCGTTCTCGAATCCGTCTCGGAAGATCTCGGTGACCACGGCGCCGCTGGCGATCTCCACCTGGAAACCGTCGGCGGTCGCCGCCAGCACTCGAACCTGGATCTCGCGATCCAGATCCAGGAAGGTCTCGCCCACCCGCCACATCACGCCTTCAGTGTCGGCATAGTTCGCCGGCGGATCGTCGCCGTCAACCACCCAGGCCGGCTCGCTGCGCCCCGGGACGACCTCGTGGATGATCACCGCGTTGCCAGGCAGGGCTCCGTCGTAGCCTCCCACCAGGTCGCGGACCTCCACCGTGTAGTAGCTGAACCCATCGAACGGGATCCGGGCCATGCGGTAGTTGCCGGTACTGGCGAGGGCGAGCTGGTCGATGGTGATCACCGAGATGCCGGCCGGGGCTTCGAAGATCTCGCCCGGGGTGATCCAGCCCAGGCTCTCCTTGTGGTACGAGATCGTGTGCTTGCCGAGCGAACCGTAGACCGGATCCGAGACCGAGTACCCCGTGGCGGAGCTCATGACGTCCCAGGGGCTGTCGTAGGGACTGCCGTCGCCGTCGGAGTTGTTGGAGTGGGGCAAACCCATGCCGTGGCCCATCTCGTGCCCCATCACTCCCTCGTTGGCATAGCCCCAGGGCGGCTCCCAGGTGGTCCGCCACGACTTGGACACGCCGTCGAGGGTGGCGAATCGGCTGCCGCCCCAGGCGCAGCCGTCCAGATCCGAGTTGAACATCAGGTTGATGCCTTCGAAAGGAGCTCCGCCGCCCGAAAAATCGACCAGCGCATCGGCGGCGGCGGTGCAGTCGGCGAACAGGGCGCTGAGATCCGCCTGCTGGTCCGGCGAGCCGAAACACCCCTCTCCCGGAATCTGTATGTAGTGGGTCTGGTTGTTGGGCAAGGTCACCCAGTCGATGGCCATGCTGCCGACGACGTCGATGATGCCGTAGGAGACCTCTCGCCAATAGTGGTCGAGACCGCCGGGGAGGTTGGCGTACATGCCGTCGAAGAAAGTGAAGTTCCTGGGCTCGTCGGCGACGTCCGCGAATTTGCAGGGGATCGTGACCCAGGGCACCGAACCGCTGACGCCCCTGAGGCTGGTCTCTCCCGAGGAGCCCGGCACCGAACGCAGGGCCACGATCCGCGGCCGGCCGGAGGCCTTGTCTTCGCCAACGCTCAGAGATGCCTCGACGCGCGTGCCGTTCCACCTCGCGACGCCACCCAGGCGCGCCAGGCCGTCGCCCAGCTCGACTTCGATCCGCCGGCCGTCGTCGGTGGTCAGCTGCAGGATCCGCCGGTAGCCCTGGCCCGAGCCGGGAGCGGAGTCTCCCCACAGCGTGTCGAGTTGGCCGGTCAGCCGGATCAGCTCGTCGCCGGCCGAAGACGCCGTTGTGGCGAGAAGTAGAGCGAGCACGAAAGCCGAAATCCTGCGCATCTTGAGTTCCTCAGGCCAGCGCCGCCTCGAGGCCGGCGATCAACTGATCGATCTCGTCCTCGGTAGTGTAGTGGAGGAAGGAGAGGCGTAGCACACCTGGATCGGTGTCGATGTCCATGCCCGCCAGCGGGCGCACGCCGTAGAAGTGACCGCAGCCGGTCATCAGCTTGTGTTCGGCAAGCGCTCGCACCAGGTCTTCCGGCTCCTTCGTCAGCGGCAGGACGGACACCGTCGGCCCGCGGTGCCGCGGATCGTCGGGGCCGACGATCCGCAGATCGTCACGATCCCGCAGCCATTCGAGCAGACGGCCGAGCAAGCGGGTCTCGTGGACCCGGATCGCCCCATTGACGCGGCGGCCGCGCTCGGCCGGGTCCGCCGGCTCGTCGAAGTGGTGCTCGTACACCGCGTCGAGATATTCGCAGACCCCCGAGGCCGCGGCGATCTGGGCGTGGTCGGGACCCGCGGGCAGCAGCCGCTTCCGCGCGTGGCCAGCGTTGAAGAAGTGGCCCTGGTTGGACATCGCGTCGAGCAGCTCGCGCTTGACCGTCATCAAGCCGAGATGAGGCCCCCAGGTCTTGTAGAGCGAGAACAGGTAGATGTCGGCGCCCAGGCGGCCCACGTCGGGCAGGCCGTGTGGCGCCCAGGCGACGCCGTCGATCACCGTGATGGCCCCGGCGGCGTGGGCTCGGGCCGCGATTTCCGCCACCGGATTGATCGCCGCCACCACGTTGGAACAGTGCGGGAAAGCCACCATGCGGGTCTTCTTCGTGAGCAGGCGATCGAGATCCGCGAGATCCAGCACGCCGGTCTCCGGATCGATCTCCCACTCTTTGACCACGATGCCGGTGTCGGCGAGCCGCCGCCAGGCGCCGGCGTTGGCCTCGTGGTCCTGGTTCGAGACCACGATCTCGTCGCCCTCGCGCCACAGTGAGCGCAGTGCCCGCTCGAGCACGTAGGTGTTCTGAGACGTCGAGGGACCGAGGTGTACCTCGTCGACGCCGACGTTCAGGTAGCCGGCGAACTGCTCGTAGGCTTCGTCCATCGCCGCGCCCGCTGCTTCGGATGTTGGGTACGGGTAGTAGGGCTGGACCTTCGTGCGGGTGTAGAACGCCGTCAGCCGGTCGATCACCTGCCGGCAGGTGTAGGAGCCGCCGGCGTTCTCGAAGAACGCCCAACCCTCGAGCGAGGGCTCGGAGAAGGCCGGGAACTGGCCGCGGACGAAGGTGAGGTCGAGGTCTGGCGCGTGGGGTCTGTGATTCAAAGGGCCGATCCCTGTTTCTCTCGCGGCCATGCCCGCGAGGTCGGTGAATGTAGCAAACTGGGAGCCAGATGCCCGAATCCATCGAATATCGCATCGCCGAGATCTACGCGGCCGAGTCGCGGCGGGTCCTGGCCACCTACCCCAGAAGCGGTGCCAGACACCGCTTCTGGGGCTCCTCATTCCGTAGCGAGTCAGGGTCCGAGGACGACGTGGAACTGCGGTGGGCCGGTCGGCAGATTGTTGATGCTCACGTACTCCGGCGGGTGGGGAGGCTCAGCCGGCGTGTTGGTCGCCCAGGCAGTGCGCGCCAGCAGGTCGACGGCCGCGCTGCCGGCGGTAACGCCGTTGCGAAAGGTGCGGGGCCCGACGCCGCTCCACCGTGCCCAGGGGTAGAGCAGGTGCAGCTCGCGGCCACTGGCGTCCCGAGACTGCTGGAAGTAGACCAGGCCGTAGGTCGGCACGGTGGAGCCGTGGCCGTTCTTTTCGATCAAGGTGAGCCGCACGCCCTGCCAGCCGATGAAGTGGATCCTGTAGACGGTGTGCAGGCCCTGGTACATGGCCGCGATGGCCGGCCGGATGACGCCGGTGTTGACGACGTCTCGCAGGAACTGTTGATTGGTCGACGTCATGCCGTAGATGCTGCCGCTGGGGCCGGCCCAGTTCTGCTCCAGGAACTCGCGGGCCTTGCGCTGAGCCTTCTCGCCCTTGAAGTTGGTGGCGATACCCGCCGCCCGGGCGAAGAGGATGCTGCGATGGGTGTTGCGCCAGTGATTCTCGGAATAGCGCATCCCCGCCATCGCCACGAAGGGGCCGACGTAGCTGTTGAACGACTCGGTGGCGTTGCGATCGTGGATGGTCTTGGGCCGCTGCGGCGCGGCGGAGAGGGCGTGGAGCGCGAACGTCGCCCGCAGCCAGCGCCGCGACAGCACCCGCAGCTCGCCGTTGCCCACCTGCCAGGCCTGGTAGTGCACGGTCATGACGGAGATGATGTTGGCGTGCTGGTAGTTGCCGGAGCCCAACTCCTGGCCGCCGTACTTCCAGATCGGGCCGCGCTCACCGAGCTCGCCGCGCAGGTAATCCCGCCACCAGGTGTTCATGTTCCAGCTCCCGGAGCGCACGGGCTCGCGGACGTAGGCGATGGCCGCCCCCAAAACCGGCAGGTTGTAGCTGCCGCCGCCCATGCTGTTCGGGAAAGCCGATGCGACATGGACGTCCCAGTCGCAGCCCTGGCCCGCCCCGCGCAGAGCACGGTCGATCTCCTGGATGAGCACATCGGGCTTGGCGGCGCAGTCCGCCGCCGGGGCGGAGCTGGCCGACGCCAGCAGGCCGATCAACGAGACCAGGGCCGCGATCAGCGAGAAGCGCGACAGGCGGCGGGTTGGCCCCACGGGCCGGCGTCTCGGCGCCGGCAGGAAAGTTCTCGATCGGGGTGTGGTGGAATCATTCATGACAGTCTCCCTTGGTCACTCCTTGGGCTCTCGGAGCCCGGATGGCGCGCGGGTAGGACCCCGCGCGGATTCACTTCGAAGCACGCCGTGTGCTTCGGGCTGAGGTACAGCTGCTGAGCCGCGATCGACGTCACGGCACCGATCGTCGAATTGCAAGAGGCCGGCCAACCCTCCGCGGCCGGCGGCTGGCCAGCTGCGACTGGCACGAAAAGCGCGAAGTGAAGCTGTTTTTCGGGAGAGAATCGAGCTCAGGAGGGAGCACGGGCAGGTCGATCTTGGCGGACCGACCGCTGGAGAGACCAGACGTGGGCCGGCGGCGGATCGGCGGCCGGCTCAAGCTCTGAGCCGGCACTGCTCCATGTTCGAGCCACCAGGCCAGCTCCGGCCGGTACGCGTGGAGCGCGAGGTCGGCACACCGCTCTGCCAGACACCGCCGGGCCCGGGCTCGAAGAGCTCTTCTTGCAGAGGGTTCGGAACGTCGAGATCGCTCAGACGACGATTCCGGTGATCAGCCCGGAAGATCTCGTCGTCACGAAGATCCTGGCGGGGCGGCCAAAGGATCTCGAGGACATCCGCGGCATCTTGCGGGAACGGCGAGAGAGCTTGGATCTCGATCTGATTCGGGAAACCCTGCACCTGCTGGAGCAGGCACTCGGCCAGAGCGATCTTCGCCCGGTGCTCGACGCAGAGTTGGATCGCACGCGATGACCAGCGCGGTGAGTTTGCCTGCCGCCAATCCGCTGCTGGCCCCTCAGGGCAGCGGTGCCGGACACCTCTTCTGGGGCCTCCGGATCGATCGTCCACTCCCTCACCACGATGCCGGTGTCGGCGAGCCGCCGCCAGGCGCCGGCGTTGGCCTCGTGGTCCTGGTTCGAGACCACGATCTCGTCGCCCTCGCGCCACAGTGAGCGCAGTGCCCGCTCGAGCACCTAGGCCCGGACACGCCCTGCGCGAAACGCCGGGAGGACACGATCCGTCCTGGAATCGCCTTGACGAGGTATTACCGGCCGAGTAATACTTCAGTTGATGAAGACGAGCACGATCACCGTCAAGGGACAAGTCACGGTGCCCAAGGAACTGCGCGATGCCTACGGGTGGAAACCGGGGGACCGGGTCGGATTTCTCGGCGAAGCTGACGGCGTCAAAATCGTCTTCAGCCGGGGTAAGTCGATCGGCAAAGAAACCGTCGAGCGGTTGAAGAAAGCGCGGTGGCGCAAGAGCTTGTCCACCGACGCCTTGATGGCGATGACGCGCGGCGAATCCGCGTGATCCTGGTCGACACCAACGTGTTCGTCGACATCTGGACGGACGATCCACGCTGGTCGGAATGGTCGAGCGCGGCGGTCGCGGAGGCCGCCTCGGAGTCACGCCTGGCGGTCAACCCGATCATCTATGCCGAGCTCTGCCTGGGCTTCGACGAGGAATCACAGCTCGTCGAGACGCTCGACAGTGCCGACGTGAGGCGCCTGTCTCTCCCATGCCGGGCGGCCTGGCCGGCGGCGCGGGCTTTCGCGGAGTACCGCGACCGTGGAGGTTCGCGACGAACGCCCCTCCCCGATTTCTTCATCGGTGCCCACGCCGAGGCCGAGGGCTTCCGCCTCCTGACTCGAGATACAACCCGCTACCGGACCTACTTCCCCAAAGTCCAGGTCATCGCTCCGAAGAGCTGATCCGCGCCGCCGATTCGAACTCGGAAGGCGAGTAGCCTCTATCGCTCGCGACGGCTCTGAACGTCGCCAGCCGCTCCCGTGCCTCCCGAGTCTGGCGCGCGTCCTCGCCCTTGACCTCCCGCAGCACCCGGTAGCTCCGCTCCAGGAGCGCCGCGCCCTCCTCTTCTCGGCCATTGGCTGCCAGGCAGGCTCCGAGCAC
>JAAELT010000230.1 GCA_024226315.1 bacterium
CTGTCTCTGGTACGCGGCCTGGTCGAGCGCATGGGAGGCTCGGTCACCGGACACAACGGCACCGGCGGCGGCTTCGAGGTCCAGGTGTTCCTCGCCGCGGCGTGAGGAGCCGCCTCAGGGAACGGGGTAGTCCGCCACCGGTCGCCGGCGCTCATCAGCTCGCTGACGAAGGCCACGTCGGTGCGGGCCAGGAGCGCCCGGATGCCCGTGGGGTAGCCCAGCACGATGACCTCGTCTCCAGGGGCCGGTGGGGTCTCCGCCAGCGTCAGGGGCCGCACCCGGCTGGTCACCTCGCCGCACCGCAGCACCGCGACGTCGGCATCGTCGCTGGCGGCGACGAGCTCCAGGTCGAACGGTTTCGGTACATCCTTGAGATAGCCGACGAAACGGTACAGGGTGGGGGTCAGCCCCTGCTCGGCCATAGCCTTGGCAGCGTCGTCGAAGTCCCAGGGCATGGCGACGTGGCGGTTGGTCAAGATCAGTCCGTCGTCGGTGGCGACGAAGCCGGTGCCGGTGAACTGGCTCTCGAGCACGGGCCCTTCGCCCTCGATGGTGATCCCGGGCATGCCCGTGGGGTCGAGCACAGGGCCGCCATCCGGTCCGAGCAGGAACCGCAGAGGTTTGCCGCTCTGTTGCTCCACGAAACCGTAGGAGCCCTGGAGGAAGACGATCGACTCCGCCGCCGTCGAGATCACCCGCGGTGCCGCGCCGATCCGCTCCTCCAGTACGTCGAGCCGATCCAGGGTCCCCGACACCCTTGCGTCCAGCTCCGAGCGCACGGCGCCGGCTCCGATCCGCATCACGTCGCCGGCGGCCAGCACCCATTCGTCGACCGGGTCGTCGTTCACAAACACCTGCTGTCCCGGTTCGGCCCTCAGCTGGTAGGTCTGCCCCCGGCGGTGCAGCGTGGCGTGATTGGACGCAACTGCCGGCTCGCGATCCGCCGGCAGATGGATCTCGTTGTCCGGGCCGGAGCCGATGCGGACGACGTCCTCGACCAGCGTCTCGGTCGTTCCCCGGCGGCTGCCGGTGAGGTGGAACAGGCCCGGAATGGGCGCGTCGACCGCGTCGTGAGACGCGGGGTCGGCGGCGGGCGACTCGGGTTCGTACATGGTGGTCTTGGAGCGTAGTCTAGCTGCTCGTCCCCACCCAGGGTACGGTCGTCGAGGCGCGGCGGTTGTCGCGGCTCCTGGTGGTGGTCGAGCACTATCCGGAGCTGCGGGCGACCGAGGCGAAGAAGCGCCGGCTAGGTTACTCGAATGACTGAAGATTCGAGCAGCCTGGAGCGCCAACGGGGCCGGCCGCGAACCGTTGCCGATGTTGAGAACGCGATCGGCCCTCTCGACGAGGCCGGCTGGCGGCGCCTGCGGACCGCGGTCTCGGCGGCCGAGATCTTCGCACCTTCCTCGGCGTGACAAGCGGGCCGCCGGTCAGCAGATCGATCGCCGGACGGTCGGCGGATTGCGCGCGCGGTGAACCTTGGCTCCTGTGGTAGAAAGGGAGGCGATGAAGATCCCCTACGGCGTCGCCGACTTCTACCGCCTCCGTAGCCGCGATCAGGTCTACCTCGATCGCACCGACCGCTTTGCGGTGGTCGAAGATCTGGGTGATTCTCTGCTCTTCCTGCGCCCGCGGCGCTTCGGCAAGTCGCTGTGGCTCAGCACCATGGCCTCCTACTACGACCTGCGCCTCGCTGGCGAGCACGAGCGGCTCTTCGGCGACCTGGCGATCGGCAGAACGCCGACCCCCCTGGCCCACCGCTACTTCGTGCTGCGCTGGGACTTCTCCAAGATCGATCCGGATCCGCCGCCGTGGGGCGTCAACGCGGAGGTCAGCTCGCGCCACGAGCGGATCGGCAACGAGATCCGCGGGTATCTGAACACCTCGATCGAGACCTTCCTGATCGACTATCGTGAGCACCTGCCGGAGCCGTTGAGCTCCTCCCTCTCCTCTGGGGGGTCGAAACGCCTCGGCGATGATCCCTTCCACAACTTCGAGCGGCTCCTCGCTACGATCCGCCAGACGCCCTATCGTCTCTACCTGCTGATCGACGAATACGACAACTTCGCCAACGAGGTGCTGACCGCCGACGTGGACGCCTACCACCAGTTGGTTCAGAGCGATGGCCCCTTCAAATACCTCTTCAAGTGGGTCAAAGGACTTTTGGCGGGTGCCGGGCTCGACCGACTTTTCGTCACCGGTGTTTCGCCGATCGTCATGTCCGACGTCACCAGCGGCATGAACGTCGCCGAGAACGTTTATCTCTACCCCGAGCTCAACACTCTCTGCGGCTTCACCGACAGGGAGGTTCACGGCCTGCTCGAAAATCTTCATGCCGAGAAGGCTGATACTGCGGCGCCGGCCTGGACCGTTGGTGACTCCCATGCCATGATGCGCGACTGGTACAACGGCTACCGCTTCGCTCTGGGCGCCGAGGAGGCCGTCTACAACCCGACCTTGGTGCTTTATTTCCTGAAGCACCTCCAGCGCACCGGAGCGTCCCCCCGCCAGATGCTCGACTCGAACCTGGCCGCCGACGAGGGCAAGCTCGATGTTCTGGCCCGGCTGGCGACCGGACACGACGTAACGGGTCAGCAAGACGCTACATCGGCGACCCTTCGGGTCGACGGGGTGATTGACCTGATCCGCAGAGATGAGCCCCTGGAGATTCGGCAGCTCCTCGACCGCTTTACCCTCAAGGAGTTGCTCGAGGGCTCTTCTCAGGATACGAGCTTCTTTGGCTCCTACCTTTATTACTTCGGGATGCTCACCCTGAGGAAGGAGGAGACGGAGCAGCAGACCTTGGAGCTGGTGGTGCCCAACGAGGTCATGCACGGCCTCTACGTGGAGCGTATCCGCAGAATCCTGATGCCCCTCGGAGCCTCGCGTTCCGCCGCCGACGCCATCCTCTTCGCTTTCTTGCGCAGCGGTAATCTCGAGCCGCTACTGGATTTCATCGAAGCGACGCTGTTCCCAACCTTCTCGAACCGCGACGCCACCTGGGCCAACGAGCTGACCGTGAAGACCGTCTTTCTGACTCTGCTCTGGAACGATACGAGCTACGTCACCCACTCGGAGCCGGAGTTGGATCATCGCTACGCGGATCTGTGTTTGCTCCGGCGTCCCGATGCGCAAGCGTCGAGCCTTTGGGACTTGCTCTTCGAGTTCAAAAGGCTCTCCTTGAAGCAGCTGGGGATGAGCAGTGAAGATGTCAAGGCGGCGGCGCGGGAGTCGCTGATGGAGGTGCCCAAGGTCAAAGACGCCCTCGGCGAGGCCGAGGGGCAGATCGTGGCCTACCGGGCGGCGCTCGGGAGAAGCCGAGGAGACACGTTGAAGCTGCGCAGCTTTGCGGTGGTGGCGTTGGGCTTCGAGCGGCTTGTCGTCCGGTCGAGCCCGTCGTAGATTGCGAGCTCGTGGCCAAAACGGGAAGAGGGAGGAGATTTGCGATGAAGAAGGTGATGCTCGGATGCGGCGTCTTGGCTGTGGTCGGTGGTTTGCTGGCCGTCATGATGGGGGCCGGCATCTACAACCGCCTGGTCGGGCTCGAGGAAGGCGTCAATTCGGCCTGGGGCCAGGTCGAGAACGTCTACCAGCGGCGTGCTGACCTGATTCCGAACCTGGTCGCCACCGTGCGCGGCGCCCGGGACTTCGAGCAGGAGACGCTCGAGGCCGTGGTCGAAGCGCGGGCCAAGGTTGGGCAGGTAGGCTTCGACGGCGTGCCGTCGGCCGATCAGCTGAGCCAGTTCCAGGCGTCCCAGGACGCGCTCTCGAGCGCCCTGTCACGACTCCTGGTGGTAGTCGAGCGCTATCCGGAGCTGCGGGCGACGGAGGCCTTTCGTGACCTGCAATCGCAGCTCGAGGGCACCGAGAACCGGATCGCGGTCGAGCGCCGCCGGTTCAACGAGGTGGCACAAAAATACAACGCCGAGCGCAAGAAGGTGCCGGCGGTGTTCGTGGCGGGCCTGATGGGGTTCGACGAGCGTCCGTACTTCGAATCGACGCCGGGTGCCGACAGGCCTCCGGAAGTAGAGTTTTGAAGCCGATCGGCATCCGCCGGCGTTTCGACGACGCGGAGCTGGAGAGGATCCGCCAGGCCGCCCAGCGAGCGGAGAAGCGCACTTCGGGTGAAGTCGTGGCCTATCTGGTGAGCCGGGTCGACGACTCCGACGACGCGGCTTGGAAGGGCGCCGCTCTCGGCGCGCTGGCCGCCGCCGCCGTCTTCGGCCTGGTGCACTGGCTGGGGGGTTTCTGGGGAGGTCCGGCGGTGCTGTGGCTGACGCTGCCGACCTTCTCCGGCGCCGCGGCGGGCTACCTGCTGACCGCCTGGTCACCGGCTCTCGAGAGATGGTTGATCCCAACGGCCAGCCTGGAGCGACGGGTGCGGCTGCGCGCCGAGGCGGCGTTCCTCGACGAAGAGGTCTTCCGCACCCGCGATCGCACCGGCATCCTGATCTTCATCGCCTTGTTCGAGCACCGCGCGCTGATCCTGGCCGACAGCGGTATCCACGAGAAGGTGGCGGAAGGCCAATGGCAGCGCCTGGTGGTGTCCTTGACCTCCGGCATCCGCGCGGACCGCACGGTCGAGGCTCTGGAGGAGACGATTCTCGCGTGCGGCAGGCTGCTCGAGGAGCACGGCGTCTCCCGACGCGACGACGACCGCAACGAACTGGCTGACGAGCCGCGGCTGTCGGAGCGTTGACATGACGCGCGGAAAACAGGGCCTGCTCTTGCTCCTCTCGGTGGTCTGGGTGGCTCAGGTCGCGCATGCGCTCGAGGTGCCTTTCCTGGCGAGCCGGGTCAACGACCTGGCCGACCTGCTGGGCTCGAGCACCGAGAGCCAGCTCGAAGACCAGCTCGAGGCGTTGGAAGATTCGACCGGCGCCCAGGTCGCGATCCTCACCCTCACGAGCCTCGAAGACGAGCCGGTGGAGGACTTCGCGATCCGGGTGGTGGAGGAGTGGAAGCTCGGCCGCAAAGACGTCGACGACGGCGTGCTGCTCTTGATCTCGCGCGACGATCGCAGAGTACGGATCGAGGTGGGGTATGGCCTGGAGCCCACCCTGACCGACGCCCGGAGCAAGCAGATCATCTCGAACCTCCTCGTGCCGCGTTTCCGGGAAGGCGACTTCGAGGGCGGCGTGACGGCCGCGATCGACGCCATCGACGGCACCGTCCGCGGCCAGGAAGACCAGATCCCGCCAGGCCTGGAGGACTCCTCCGGTGGCGACCTGGCCGACGCGCCGTTTTTTGAGCGGCTGATCTTCCTCGGCATCTTCGCCGCCGTCATCGGCACCTTCGCGCTGGTCTCGATCGCCACCAGCGGCTGCACGGGATGGTTCTTCTACGTCTTCTTGATGCCCTTCTTCTACACCTTTCCCTCGGCGGTGTTCGGCCCGGTGGGCGGCGCCGTCGCCCTGGGCGTCTGGGTGATCGCCTTCCCGGTCCTCCGCTACTGGATGCGCTCCACCGGCCTGGGCCAGACTGTCCGCGGGTGGGCGCCCAGGTCCTCCGGCAGCTTCGGTGGCGGCGGCTGGTCGAGCGGCGGTTTCTCGGGCGGCGGTGGTTTTTCCGGCGGCGGCGGCAGCTTCGGCGGCGGCGGCGCGTCGGGTAGCTGGTGAGATGGCCGCGGCCTACTCCGAAGTGAGCTACTGAAGCGGCGCGTCGTGCAGTTGTCCGAGGGCGGTGCCGCAAGCCGCGGCGAGCCGCGCCAGGTGCTCGTGGTCCTCGGCTTCGATCGCCTGTGCCCACAAGCCGTAGGCGGCCACCGCCTGCGCCGAGCCGGGGAAGTCGCCGAGCAACCGGACCGCCTCGGCGGCGACGCCCCGGACCTTGTCCCACATCCCGAACCGGGCGTAGAGCGGCGCCACGTCGAGGGCGATCTCGGCGACGTAGAGCGGCATGCCGAGCGCCGCCAGGTCGTCGCGCGCCGTGAGCAAGACCCGGAGCGCGTCGTGATACCTCCGGTCCTCCTCGAGGAAGATCGCCAGGTTCCAACGCCACAGAGCGTCCTCCGGGGTCTTCTTGCGCCGCCCGTGAGAACCGCTCGCGGGCGTGTCGACCCAGCGCTCGCGGGACGACGGCGCCAGGCGCACCAGCCGGATGCTGCGGGTCAGGGCGAGGCGCCGGAGATCCTTCGGGATCGGGATGCCGCGCCGGCGTGACCAGAGGAGGGCGGTCTTGACGTTGTGGGCGGCGGCGATGGAATAGGAACCCTGGAGATCTGGCAGGGCCGGCAGCAGGACGCGCAGGCCCGGGAGGTATTCGTCGAAACGGATGTGGATCGTCGCGCGCGCCAGCTGACAGCGGGCGGCGCCTTCCCGGTCGCCGAGCGCGACACAGAGCTTGAAGGCGCGGTCGGTCTCGTCGAGCGCCCTGTCGCGGTGGTCCTGATGGCCGAGCGCGGCAAGGTCCCTGTGGACCAGCGACAGTCGTCGCCGGGTGTCGGCCTCGTCCAGGAGCATCTGCCGGCCGGGCGCCGCCGCCGCTCCCTGCCGGCGGTAGATGGCCAGGGCGCGATCCAGGACGGCCAGGGCCCGGCGGGGGTCGCAAAGGCGAAGGGAGCAACCCATGAAGGTCACGGCGCGCGCGTGGAGCTCGGGCGGGTTGCCGAGCCGCTCGACCCGGGCGAGGCCCTCGGCGGCGTGCGCCCGCCCGGCCTCGGGGGCGCGGAACGTGAGCTCGTCCCACCTGTCCAGGAAAGCTCTGCACTCTTTCGCTGTCATTGCGGGCCGATGGTAGCACTGCAGGGAGCCGGCGGCGGGCCGGCTCCCTGCCGGCGACTCAGCCGTGAGGGTCGACGACAGGCGTCATGCCTGCCCGGACGTGGGTGTGAACCCGCATCAGGTCCTCCTTTCGAAGTGGGTGGGTGGTGGGGCCCCGATCGCAATCGGGCGGGGGGCCGTTCGGCGGTCGAGGCTCTATTGTCGGTCGGGTCACCGACAATCTGCGCGAAAGCCTGTCGCCAGGGCGCGGACAACCGGGCGGAGGCGATCCTTTACTCTGGCGTTTCCTACTGATTCCGGGGAGCCGAAGGCATGCGCCACGTCAATCGAGAATTGGACCGGATCCTGGCCCACCTGCGCGCCGTCATCAGCGGCCGCGGCTTCACGCAGATGGAGATCCAGAGTGAGCTGGGCTGGGGCCGCAGCTACATCAGCCAGCTGCTGACCAAACAGAAGTCGCTACGTTTCGACCATATCCTGTCGATCCTGAAAGTCCTCGACGTCGCGCCTGAGGACTTCTTCGGCAAGCTCTACCAGTTCGGCGATGCCAACCGTCTCGGCAACCGGGCCGGCGCCGCTGCACCGTCGCAGAGTCATGACCTGGGTTTGAACGCCGCATCGCGCCGCCTGAGGCGTCGCGTCGACGCTCTGGTGAGCCTGCTGAAGCAGAAGGGCCTGATCGACGACGCCGGCCTCGCCCGCGCCGTCGAGAAGGCCGGGAGGCAGTCGTGACGGCCCGCGCCGATTGCGCGAGGGGTGTTGCGGCGCTCGAGTGTGCCGGTGAGCCGCTGCGCGCAGCGTGATCAGGTTTCGGGAAGAAGCGCCGGCGGACCGTCGCGAGGACGGCCCGCCGGCGCGGGTCCGAGCGTCCGGTCTACGAGCTCTCGACGGCGGTCGTCCCGCCGTCTCCCGCAGTCGTCTCGGTGGCCGCCGGCTCGTCGACCGAAGCCGAGTCGGCGCCGGCCTCCTCCTGCTCAGGCGGCGAGTCGCCGTCGTCGGCAGGAGGCTCCTGGTCGGTGCGACCCGGCCGGGTGGTGGACGGGCGCACCTTGTCGGCCAGCTCGCCCTGGCCCACGAAGCGGCAGAGTTCCTCGAACTGACGCGCGACGCGCAGGAAGATCCGGTCGTAGTCGCCCATGCTCTCCTGCTTGTCGACCAGCAGTTGATCGATCTGGCGCTGCGTGACGTTGATCTGCTCGAGGTTCGAGCTCAGGTCCCGGCTGCTCGCCTGGATCTGCTCCGCCTTCGACCGGGGATCGATCGAGTCCTCGAACAGGGGCTCGCCCAGCATCCGGTCCCGGTCGTCCCGCGCGCCCTTGCGGCCGATCAGGTCGGCCTGGCGCACGAGCGAGATCGGATCGCGGGCCCTCGGATCCCGAAGGCCGAGGCCCTCGAGATCCGGCGCGGTGTACTGACCGGTGACGCTCCGGCGCAGACCGCTGACCTGCTTACCGAGGCGCACGAAGCCAGTGTCGCGCGCTTGGCGCAGGTCCGTCTGCGCGTCGTACTTGTCGTACAGCGCATGGTCGATCGCCAGCAGCTTGTCGAGCGCCGCTTGCAGCGTTCTCGCGTACGCACTGATCTGGGCGAAGAAACCCGGGGGCTCGTCGCCTTCGTGCAGGTTGGGCTGGACGATGTCCAGCATGAGTTGCGCCACCATCGGACCCTGTTGCCACAGGGCCGAGATCACGAAGAGGCAGGACCTCATTCGCGTGGTGACTTCCTTGGATAGTTTGGCAGCCATGATGGTTGCTCTCCTTTCTTGGTGCCCGGCGGTGCCGGGCGGATTTGGGTTGCGGCTCGTTGGAACCGCGTGGGCTCGATGGGTGAACCCCTGTCGTACTATACCGATGCCAGATACATCCAAGACACTTGACATTGAATTTATTTCTAGATACGTTACGGATATGACTATAGAGCCGAGCAACTCAGAACGCCAACAGGGAGGGCCGCACACCGTCGCCGACGTCGAGAACGCGATCGGCGCTTTGGGCGAGGTCGGCTGGCGGCGCCTGCGGACCGCGGCGCGCGATTCGATCGGTGTCGACGACCCCGTGGCCGACCCCGAGGAGCTGCTGAACGAGGCTTTGATGCGCCTACTCGACGGCAGGAGAACCTGGCGCAGGGAGGTCGGCTTCGAGTACCAGCTGGCCCGCGTGATGGATTCGATTGCCAGCGACTGGGGACGGCGAGAGGCGCCTTCTCCCGTGGTCAGCGAGCATCGGCTCTACTCATCGGACGAAGCGGAGGACGAGGACGCCCCCAGCCCGATGCCGGAGGCGGTGACGCCCGAGCCGAGCGCGGAGGACTCCCTCCTCGGCGCGCGGCGGGAGCGGCAGATCGCGAATCTCTTCATGGACGACCCGCGGGCGCTTCAGGTCTTGGAGTGCATGTCTGCGGGGCTCAGCCGCCGGGAGATGCGGCAGCGGACTCGGATGTCGGAGAAGCAGCTCGAGGCCGCCGTCCGGCGGGTTCGGCGAAGGGTCCGGGCCGCGTCATCGGCGCCGGCGGCAGCCGCGGGCGCCGAATCTGGCGATGACTCTGAAGTCACCGAGCAAGTCACCCCGCAAGTCGGGAGGCTCCTGAGCGTCATGGAGGGGGAGCTGAGCCGGGCGGAGCTCATGGCGCGTCTCGGGCTCGAGCACCGCGTGCACTTCACCGAGGTCTACCTGCGCCCGGCGCTGGAGGCGGGCTGGATCGAGATGACGATCCCGGACAAGCCCAACAGCAGCCTTCAGAAGTACCGGCGCATCGGCGAACGGGCCGCCAGGGGAACCTGGACGGCCCCGCCGCCGACCGAGCAAGTCACCCCGCAAGTCGAGGAGCTTCTCGGCGTCATGGAAGGGGAGCAGACACGGGCGGAGCTCATGGCGCGCCTGGGGCTGAAGGACCGGACGCACTTCGGCAAGGCCTACCTGCGGCCGGCGCTGGAGGCGGATCTGATCGAGATGACGATCCCGGAGAAGCCCCGCAGCCGGAGCCAAAGGTATCGACGGTTCGCGAAGGGTGCTGCTGCGGTTGGCCGGAAGGGCGTATGATAGCCTCCAGGTAGAGAGAATTGCGGCCGACACTGAGCGAGAGATCGGCCGGCCCCCCTCCAGCTGGGACTTCGAACGTCGAGCCAGAAATGTCGGTTGAGATCACCCTGAAACTGCCTGAGCCCCTGGTCGAGAACGCGGAACGCTACGGCCGGATAACCCACCGCGCCCTCGAGACCGTGCTGGCCGAGGCACTGAAGATGATGTGGCCTTCACTGGGGAACCTGCCGGAGGACGATCCATTCCCGCGTGTGTCGAACCTTTCGGACGCCCAAGTCCTGGAGCTCGCCGACTCCAAAATGGACGCGGCTCAGAACGAACGACTGGCCGGTCTTCAGGCCAGGGGCAAGGCCGGGGGATTGACATCGGCCGAGCGTCTCGAGTTGGCGGCTCTCTTGCAGATTTACCAGCTGGGACAGCTCCGCAAATCGGAGGGCCTGAGCGAAGCGGTTCAGAGAGGCTTGCGGCAACCTCTTCCCGCATGACGTATCTCTCAGAAGATACGCGCCGACGAGTACGACGACGTGCCGGTAATCGCTGTGAATACTGTCTAAGCCACCAGGACTACGTGTTGGGTCGGCTTCAGATCGACCATGTGATACCCATTATTCGGGGCGGACCGAGTACCGAGGACAATCTCTGCCTTGCCTGTGAGCTCTGTAATCAATACAAGTGGGCCAAGACGGAAGGCAGGGATCCCGAGACCCTGGAAGTCGTTTCTTTGTTTCATCCCCGCAGACAATCGTGGCCGCGACACTTCGCCTGGAGCACGGACGGCACGAAGATCATCGGGCTGACGGCTTGTGGACGAGCGACGGTCATTGACCTCGGATTGAATAATCCCCTGGCCGTCACCGTCCGCCGCAATTGGATCGGTGCCGGCTGGCACCCGCCTACGCCTGTTTCCTCGTAGCACCGCCCATGCCTGTGCCATATCCCAGCCCCGCCGCGGTTCCAGCCACCTCGGCCGGCTGAGCCGACCGAGACGACAAACGGCTGGCTACTCGACGACCAAGACTGGTCGAGAAGGCCATCACACCGAGCCCGAGCCCGGGTCCACGGGAACGCTAGCACAATGATGCGGTCGAGCGGCAGCCTCTGGCTGCGACGCCGACCGGCTCGTAAGTTATTGAAAACAAACGCCGGCCGAAGAGGGTGGCACTATTTGACGCTGCGCATCTGGCCCATGCCAGCACTGTCCTGCCCACCGTCGATAGCTGCACCAAACGCAGCCTCGCCTGTGTCGCGACTGCCTGACAGAGCGTGTCGCCGGCATTCCTGCGGATCTGGGACGGTATCCTTCTCCAGAGTGAGATCTTCTGGCGAACGAATAAGGACCGAAACAATGCTATTCTCCCGCGCGGGAGGACATCATGCGCAGACGAAATCTCATGACCCCGTTGGCCCTGTTCCTGGTGCTCGTTGCATCGGCTTCGGGTGCAGCGACTATCCCGATCATCGATGCCACGGGGGACGGCATGGCCACGCTCGACGGGCCAGGAGGCATAGCGGTGGATGATGCGGGCAACGTCTACGTGACGGCGAGCACCAGCGACACCACCTTCAAGAACACACCTGGCGGGGTGATCACCGAGATCATCGACGCCGCGGGGGACGGCGTCGCCGCACTCGCCGTGGCATTCGGCACGGCGGTGGATGGTACGGGTAACGTCTACGTGGGGGGTTTCTCTCGGACAACCTCTTCAAGATCACCAGGAATCTTGGTGTGTGAGATCACGATCGATCTTACCTGAGAGCAATAACAGGCGAATGCGCTGTCAGCGGAATGAGCAGGGGTGGCGTAATGAGACGGTCCGATAATTCCCCCAAAACCGTCCTCGAAACGATTCTCGACTGGTCGCAGGACCGTCCCGAGTGGCAGCGCGACGCACTGCGCCGCATCGTTTCAAAGGGGAAGTTGGAGAAGCCCGACCTAGATGAGCTGCTCGATCTTTGCAAGGTGGGTAGGAGCGGCGCGGGGAATGGGCTGAAGCCCTCACCGCTGACAAAGAGCCATCTGCCCGCGAATCCTGGACAGGATTCGGCGGTGTCGTTGGTCTCCATCGCGGAGGTAGACGGCGTCAACAATCTGGCTCCCGGCCAGACGCTGACGTTCGAGCAGAACGGCATCACCGTTATCTATGGTGACAACGGCACGGGCAAGTCGGGCTATTCGCGCATTCTGAAACGCACCTGTAGGGCGCGACATGCTGGCAAAATAGAGCCCAATGTTTACGCGCTACAACCGTCGTCGGCGCTGGCTTCTGCGACGATTACTTACGGTGTCGGCGGCGTGGCGCAGGCGCCCGAGAAGTGGGAAGACGAAGAGCATCCGCATTCGGTAATGTCGGCAGTGAGCGTTTTTGACAGCGAATGCGCCTCTGTCTATATCGACAGAAAAAACGAAGTGGCCTTCCGGCCATTCGGCCTTGATATTCCAGACGAGTTGGCGGGTGCCTGTTTGTACTTGAAGGACGCTCTCACGTCTGAGCGAAGGCTGCTAGAAAGATCTCGCAATCCGGTTCTACTCAAGCCATCCTGGAAGGAAACGACCGCAGTGGGCAAGGCGCTCGCGGCGCTGAGACAAGATACTGATGTTCAGGGAATCAGAGATCTGGGAACACTGACTGAGGAAGAGGCTACGCGGTTGTCACGTCTCCGTGAGGATCTTTCAAAGAACCCAGCTACGGCGGCGGCACAGCAGGAGCTGAAGGCAAACAACATCAAGCACCTTCGTGACTCGGTCAAGCTGATCGGGACGAGGACGACGGACAGCGTACTGTTGGCGGTTCATGGTGCCGAGCGGGACGCGCGCGTGAAGCGGGAGGCGGCACGCATAGCCGCCGAAAAGGCATTCTCCGGTGAACTGCTGGCGGGGGTCGGTGGGGAGGTGTGGCAATCTTTGTGGGATTCGGCGCGGCGGTATTCGACGGAGGTTGCTTATCCAGGAGAGCCATTCCCGTCCTCGTCGAAAGAGGCCAGCTGTGTGTTGTGTCAACAGCCGCTGCAGGCGGCGGCCCTCGACCGCATGGCTCGGTTTGAGGAGTTCATCCAGAAGGATACGGAACGCCAGGCTCAAGCGGCTGAGAAAGTCGCCGAAGGAGCAGTATGGGAGCTTGATTCCGTGATTATTAGCACACGCCCCCTGAAACTAAACTTGCAAGAGGTTTCTATACAAGAGGCCGGCTTGGCGCGTGAGACGCGCCGTTTCCTGGCGGAGGCGAGGCTGAGAAGATATGTGGTGATGAAGAAACTGGGAAGTGCCCAGATGCCTGTCTTGCCGGGGGGAGCTGTGCATCCGGGCGAGAGTCTCACTCAGCTCGAAGCCTCGATACGCGAGTACGCCGCGGAACTCCAGAAAGCCGTTAGAGGCGAGAAACGGGAAAAACTGGAAGCGGATTTTGCGGAACTGACCGACCGCGAGCTTCTAGGCGGGATGATCCACGCAGTCGAAGAGGAGGTGTCTAGGCTCAAGAGCATCCAATTCATGACGCAGTGCCTCGCGGATACGACTACCAACAAGATCACGAAGATTGGTAACGATATCGCCGACACGGTCATCACGCCAAAGCTGCGCGACCGCTTTCAGCAGGAGATTGTCAAGCTCGCGGCGGAAAAGGTGCGAGTGGAAATCGTCCGATCCGGCGGGAAATACGGTTCGCCGCAATACCAGGTGCGCCTGTTTGCGAAACCCAATACAAAGGTGAAGAACATCCTTAGTGAGGGAGAACGGACGTGTGTAGCCCTGGCCGCCTTTCTCACGGAAGTTGCCACGGCGACACACCGCTCAGCGTTCGTTTTCGATGACCCCGTTTCTTCCCTAGACCACCGCTGGCGAAAGCAGGTGGCAAAGCGCCTTGTGGAGGAGGCGCACCATCGGCAAATAGTCGTTTTCACGCACGATTTGGTATTCGTGAACGACCTGCACGATCTCGCGCGACAAGAGAAAAGGCCCAGTCAGCTTTTCACGGTCAGCCGCGGACCCGCGGGTGCAGGCGTGGTAAAGCAGGGGCATCCATGGAAAGCCCAAAGCGTAGAGGACCGCATCGACAAACTAATGAAGGAGACGCGGGAAGCGAAGAAGCTCTACGACAAGGACGAGGAAGAGATGTACCGAAACAAGGCGGCCAGCATCTACGATGACCTTCGGGCATCCTGGGAACGTGCAGTGGAGCACGTTGCGTTATTCCGCGTCGTCGTGCGGCACAGGGACTACATCGATACGAAGTATCTGAAGAAGGCCACGGTTTTGACAGAAGCTGATTGTGACATCTTCCATGCCGGGTACAAGAAGTGCAGCGATGTTGTAGGCGCTCATGACCCGTCGAGTGGCAGGAATGCGGAATTGCCGCCGCCGAAAGAGATTATGCAGGACATCGAGACGCTCAGTAGTTGGGTAAAAGCTATAAGAGAAAGGCAAAAGCAGATCGCATGAAGCTGAATCATGCGTTAGGCGTCCTACCGCCACCGAGCTCTGGCCGGAGTCTTCTTGTCATTAGGACCTACCTACGGAGCCCCGTTATGGACAAGCTCTAGGGTCCTATAGACTCGATGTGGCTGCGACCTGCACCCAACTTGACTACCCGCAATTGGACCCCGATCCGCTGGTCCAGATCCTGGACGTGGGAGATGATGCCAACTTGGTGCCCCGACGCTTGCAGGGCGTCGAACGCGGACAAAGCGGTTTCCAGAGTCTCCTGGTCCAATGTACCGAATCCCTCATCGATGAACAGCGATTCCACAGGGGTGTCGGACGCGGAAAGCGAAGAAAGACCGAGTGCTAGTGCCAAGGAGGCCAGGAAGGTCTCGCCTCCGGAGAGGCTGTTGATGGAGCGGATGTCGTCTCCCATGTCACGGTCGATCACCTGCAGCTCGATGTCTTCTCCAGGCACACGGCCCAGGCAGTAGCGCGGTGCCAAGTCTCGTAGGTGTGCGTTCGCGTAGCCCAAGAGGGAATCCAGAGTCAGCCCCTGGGCGAACTTGCGGAATTTGTGGCCGTCGTGGGAGCCGATGACTTCGTTGAGCGTCGCCCACCGTATGGAGAGGGCTTCCTGCAGGGAGATCTCTGTCGCGAGAGCATCCGCCTTGGTCCGAGCGGTGTCGTCTTGTTTGATTCCGAGCCACATTTCCTGTGCTGCTTCTTCGGCCTTTTGGTGCCCTTCGGCGGCGATCTCTTTCTGAGCGGTCGCGTCCTTCTCCGAGACCTCAGGGCGATCTGTCCTCTCATGTTCCTGCCGGCGCTCACGCCGTTCCGCGAGAACAGATGTAGCGACTTGAAGGGCCTGCTGGATTGCACCGAGGGTACGCGCCTCGGTGTCACACCATACAGTGTCGTGCTCCAGGCGCTTGCGGAGTGTTTCTAGACCGATTTCGTTCTCTGCAAGCTTTTTTTGCAGTGCGTGCTGGGCGTCTTCAAGTATCGAGGTTTCTTTCCGGAGCTGCAAGCGGGCCCCGTCCAGCCTCGCTTCGGCGGCTTTCAAGCTGGCCCGCGTCTCACGTTCGACGTCAAGTGCAAGGTCGAGGGCGTTGGCTGCGTTGATACTGGCCCGCTCGAGGGCCCGTTTGACGTCAGCGACTGGTTGGCCATCAAGCACCTGCCCCCGCTCCTTGCGCAGCTTGTCCAAGGCTCCGAAGAGTTTCCGCCGCCTCTTTTCTTGCGCTGTGGCAGCGGCGCGGGCAGCCTCGACCTCCGCGGCGACCTTGGCCGCGCGGGGTTGCAGCTCTGCGAGCGCCGCACTGCTTTGTTCGTGGGCGGTGGTCTGCTGTCGGAATTCGAGCACCTCGGCCTGGCGGGCTTCTCGGAAGGCGTTGCTATCTGTCTCCAGTTGCTCCTGCCAATCCGGGCGGTCACCCAAAGAGGTCTCAAGGGATTTCAGTGCCGCCAAGCGCCGGCGGTGGTCCTCGTCTAGTTGACGAAACATCCTTGCGAGGGCGTCGGACGTCTGGCGTTCCCTTTTCTCCGCTCGTTCCCGCGCTGCCAAGCACACGTCGCGTGACTCGCGGGCGGTATCCCGGACGCTTCGACCTTTCTTGGCCTCCCCGGCGAGGGCCTTGAAATCCTGTTCCATCTGAGTCAGGTCATCCAGCGCCTGCTCTGCCATCGAAACTGCGTCCTCCACCGTCGAAGTCGCCTTTCTGGAAAGAGGGTCGTCCGGTATTACGCTCTCCGGCGGTCCGCTCTCGCGAACTGTCTCGAGGACCCCTACCCAGGACCTCTGCAAGGCAGGCAGTTGGCCGGCCGCCAAGGCGGCCTGCTTGGTCTGATCTTTCGCCTCGGTCTCGGAGGCTTTTGCTTGTTCTCTCGCGGTGGCGAGGTCGGCCGTCAACTGCATGCCGCCGTCTTTCAGTTCCTGCAGACGTTGCTGCTGTCCGGCGAGCGCGTCGGACGATACTCCGTCGTGCTGGAAGGGGTGAGAGGTGGAACCGCAAAGGGGGCAGGGCTCACCATCCACCAGGTCGGAGCGCCGCTCCGCGAGTTCGCGGATGGCTCGGGACTCTCTGAGGGCACGATCCGCTTCGTCGAGGCGAATTCGATGATCGCGGAGGGCTGTGCGGGTGTGCTCAACAGCGTCGAGGGCCGCCTGCTGTTTCTTCCGGGCTTCTTCCACTGCACTTTCGGCACGCTGCTGTTCAGCCTGTGTCCGCTGCGCCTCCGCCAGCACCGCCTCGGCACTTCGCAGCGCATCCCGGCGGCGTTCGCAGGTCTTCCGCTGTGCTTCGAGTTGCTCCTGCCTGCCCTCGGGAATCGCCGCTTCGGCATGATCGACCACCTGCTGGCATTCCTCGAGCTTCCGCTCGGCCGTGTCTGCCTCGGTGGTCGCTACCTTTGCAGCTTCCGCGGCCTGAGACGCAGCGTCTTTCAGTTTGGGGAGCTTCTCGCCTGTCTCCGCCGCGGCACTCGAGGCTTCAGCGTGTTCGAGGAGAGCGGCCTTCAAGTGGTTCCAGGCACCACTTAAGGCCTGGGCGTCTGGATGCTTCTTCAGCCAGGCATCCGATGCATCTCGTTTTTTCTTTTCATCGCCCACGGCATTGGCAGCGGCTTCGGATCTCTCGGTCGCCTCCTGTGCATGGGACGCGGCGGTGGTCGCGGTCGTGCTCGCTTCCTCGGCCTCGCGCTCGGCCGAGCCGAGGCGATCGTCGAGCAAGGACGCCTTCTCGAGATCCGGCGTCTTGGTTTCGTGGTCCTGCTTCGCCCGCTCCTGTGCCGCCCGCCCTTCGGTTAGCTTCTTTTCGGCCTGCGCCATGGTTTCGCGGGCATCCTGCAGGCGGTCGCTCTCATCCGCGACGCGCTCACGCTCCTCGTCTCGCCTTTGTGTCGCAATGTCCTGCTGTTGTACCGACGAGCGCAGGGGCTGGACCGCCTTCACGAGGTCCAGGGTTACGCGGCGCTCCCGGGCCCGTTCCCATTGCTTGGAGGCCTTTGCATGGGCCTCTTTCCCCGCGTCCTCGCGTTCTCGTAACTTCGATAGTTCGACATACCACTGAGCCGCGGTCTCGGCGCTCTTGAGCACCTGCTTTGCTGCTGTGAGAGCAGCCGAAGCCATAGCCGCGTTTTGCGCCAACTCCTGGCGCTCCTCGGGGCTCAGCAGACCGAGATTGGCGAGCTGTCGCGCCAAGCCTTCCAGAGCTTCCCTTTCGACCTTGGCCCGGGCGAAGGCCGCCTCGGAGAGCCGCGCATAGATTGCCGTGCCGGTGACCTTCTCCAGCAACTCGGCCCGCTCTCTCGGGGCGGCGTGTAGGAAGGCGGCAAAATCTCCCTGGGCCAGGAGCGCTGAGCGCCTAAACTGGTCGAAGGAGAGGCCGATCCGTTCTTGGATGGCTTGGAGAACTTCGGTCTTGGTGTCCCCGATTCGATCACCGCAGTCGAGATCCTTGAGCGTGAGCTTCTGTTGCTGGAGGCGTCCGTCAGCACGCTCTCGGGCTCGGCGTACCTCCCATCGTGCCTGCCAACGACGGCCATCCCGGCTGGCGAAGTCCACTTCTGCAAAGCCGCTACCCTGTCCGCGAGTGAGGAGCCCGCGGACATCCCCGGCGCGAAGGCGTTGGGTTTCTTCCTGGTCCGAGCGGCCGACCATGGCCCCCCCTCTGCCGTCCAAGCGTGGTGTGCTGTCGAAGAGTGCCAGGCAGAGTGCGTCGAGCAAGGTGCTTTTACCCGCGCCCGTCGGTCCAGTAATGGCAAACAGTCCCGCGGACGCAAACGGCTCCGCCGCTAGGTCCAGTTCGAAGTCCCCACGAAGGCTGGCCAGATTGCAGCCACGGATGGCAAGGATCTTCACGCTCCCTCCTGGTGTGTGCGCTCAACGAGCTCGTGAAAGGCTTCGAGAAGCTCGGCGTCCGGCTTCTCTTCATACTTCATATGCCAGCACTTCAAGAAGACTTCCTCGACCTGCAATTCGTCAAGGCGCCTGGACCCCGTGTGATCTCCGAGAGCCGCGCCGGTTCCGGTGTAGGTAGGTTGTAACCGCACCAGACGAACGCGTCGACCTTCCAGGGCCTTTTCCACATCGGCGCGCAGCGTGGGTTCCGGCGCCGGGAGACTCACATGAACTTCGAGGAAGGGCCACTCTCCCTGCGGGTCGTCGTTGCCATCCGGAAGTGCTTCGAGGAGCGGCAGGATCTCGCCCAAAGGCAGGGCCTCTCGCTCTGGTACTCGGAGCAGATCCACCGCCCGGGGAATGATCAGCGGGGTTACCGAAGCCAGGTCTGCGCCCTCCAACTCCACCAGTAGAACCTGGTGCGGATACTCGCGCTCGCCCAACGAGAGGGGGATTGGCGAGCCGCTGTACCGCACGTGGTCGGAAGCGACGCCCTGCGGCAGATGCAGATGGCCGAGCGCGACGTAGGCTATGTCGGGCGGGAAAATGTCGACGGGCAAGGCGTGTTGGTTGCCTCCGAGGATGCGGCGCTCGGACATTTCGCTGATCTGGGAATCGGTCATATAGCAATGTCCGGTGGCCACCAGCGCATGGTCCGGGTCGCAGCGCTGCCGAGCCGCGGCGATCACCTCGGCATAGACGTGCCGCACGCCTTCGATGAGCGGATCTTCCACATCTGAAATCCGCGGCAGATCAGTGATCCGCAGATAGGGCACTGCCGTCACCCATGCTTTCACCTCGCCGTCCGCATCGTGGAGCGGGGCCAGCAGGCGATCCAGTTCCAGCTCACCATCGGCCTTCCGGGGCAGGCCGCCGACCATGAAAACATCGTGACCCGCCAGAATTGGCCGCGGTGCGTCGAGGCGTGCCGCCGAGTCGTGGTTGCCGCCGACCACCACAATGTCCAGCTTGGGGCGGCGCCTCCGGGCATCCGCCAGGAATCCGTACCAGATCTCCTGCGCCACCGCGGAGGGATTGGCGGTCTCAAAGATGTCGCCAGCGATGAGCAGAGCGTCGATCTGGTGTTCGTCGAGGGTATCGAGCAGCCAGGCAAGGAAGCGCCGATGCTCGATCTCGCGAGAGAACTCGTGCAGCGTGTGGCCCAGGTGCCAGTCCGAGGTGTGGAGGATACGCACGGGCAGGATCCCTCTCAACGTTGGGCGTGGGTGTAGGCACGATCAAGAACGATGGTGCCTCCCCCCAGGCCAACGGCCTCTAGCCCTGGCTCTCATTGATGGAGATTCCACCAAGAAACGCCAAAGGCAAGTCGGAATTTGGTTCGACTTCCTCCACAAACAACAATAAGAAACCACGGACAAATGTCGCGTTTGCCGCGTTCCACTTTGGAAGGGTTTCACAAAGTAGCTCCCCCTTGAAGCCAAGTTCACTCAGACCAACGCTAGATAACGTGCTGGCCTTCACCGGCCAGTGAGCCGCGAAGCGGCGGAGCGAGTCCGCGTGGAAGGATCTTGGTTGTGCTGCACCGTCTGCGGCTGCGGAAACTATAGCACACGCAAACTAGAATCTTGGAAGGGAGGCTCCCACAGCCACGCCTCGAACCATACAAGGGCGGTAGCAAACAGGCTTCAAGGCCCGGGCCAAGCGCCCATTTCATGGCGAGAGACACCCCATAAGTGATTGACTGGACGTTGTTTACTCCTGTCGTGGCCATGATAGGAGTAGCTGACCACATGGGCGCGTGGCGGTGTCAAGGGGCACTGTCGGGGCAGCACACTGCACCGCTGCCCCCACCGTGACCGCTGCCGCCAACAGGCGGCAACACCAAAACCGTCAGGGGAGCGGCCTCGCCGGTCCGTCTCCATCTGCTTTGGTCAACTCCCCCGCCCACCCTTGAGGCGCGATCGTCAGTGCCTTAACAAATGGTCGTTCCATATCAACCACTACACTTCAAGAGTGTCGGGTTCGCCTGAGCCATGAGCGAGGAGGGTCTCACCTGTGTCGACAACTTGGTCGTAAGAGAGCACCTCAATCTGATGAAAGGTAGAAGCAATTCGTCTCAGCGCGCCCTTCCAGTCTTCACTTTGCTCGTGGCTTCGGCCCAAGATCAGAAACACCCGCGGCGCGACAATTCTAGCCTTGTATTTTCTCTCAAGCTGATCTCGGAACCCGTCGAGTTCGTCCAAATACCGAACACACTGCCCATATGCTTGCGCTAGGTCCGAGTGTGGGTAGTGAAATCCAGTGCTCAACGGACCACCGGGCTTGGACGCCAGCAGCTTGGCCCGAGGCCGTTTCAGCTCTACGAGATCAAGGAATCCGTCTACAGTTTCCATGACAAGATCTGCTTCGCTATCTAGTCCTATTACGCGCAATGGATGTCGTCTGATGTATTCTCGTCCTAGAACCCAAGTATTCGCTTCAAACCATCGTTGAAAGACGGTTTCCGGCTTCCCAGCAGTGTAGGCGGATAGCTCTTCATTGCCCTTACATAGAGCGATCACATCACCCTTCTCGTCCTCACTAACAAGTCTCTTGAGATGCTCAATTGCCCTCCGCCTCCGAGAGTGCCGCAGCGCCGCTTCCAGCTCTTCGCTCTCGACACGGTCAAGATTCTGAGCGAGCCATTCAAACTTCCCGCTCTTGTGAAGAGCCGAGAGTATGTTGCCGAGGCCAGGTTTATCTAGACCTTCTATCAACTGGAGCAATGCGTTGGTGGCACCGTCCGCTTCTACTATCCGCAGTGGGACGGAAGGCGGCTCCACGGATAGTTGCTCGGCGAACGGTGCCAGGAAGTCGTGGAGCTTACTAATCTCGGTGGCCGAAAGAGGGGCGTCGAATCCGGCCTTCGCTTTAGCGAAGTCTACGGCAAAGATATGCACGGCAAACTTCTCCGGGTCCACGACACCGTCGGCTCCTACGCCGACTACATTCCACCTCAGCTGTACGTCGCCGATCTCGGTCAGGTGCTGGTGAAGCGAGTCCATCAGTCAATCTTTGCGATCGCATTCGTATAGCGCGGAGCGTCTCCGTCGTATTTCTCCGAGTACTGGAACTCCTCGTTGTCGACGATTCTCACCTCGGACATCTTGCTCAGATTGAAAGGCTTAAGTGGATTCTTGTTGCCAGACGCTGAGTCGCCGCCGGGGTGCTGGAAGATGTCGCAACTGATGTTTCTCGTGCTTGGGTGCGCGTAGAGTGCATGGGGGCTGCCTACACGAACGCCAGTCGCACCGTCCTTGCTTGCGTAGTGATAGCGGATTGGCTTCTTGCTGTTGATGGCTGATTCAAGAAGTTTGTGAAGTTGCATTAGTCGCTCCTTGTTGATGAAACTGAAGAATGAGTATCAGCAACGCCCGTATCGCATCGACTTGCTTCTCACCTAACGTGAAGATACCCTTAATTGAATAGAATTCTTCTCAACGAAATCATAGTTGTATACAAACGTGGGGAGGACCCGGCCAGTCTTCCACGCGACAATACAGGCTGGGAACCCGTTTGGTTCCGCGATTATTCGAGAGACCGTGGTTTCCTCCGAGTGCGTCGTCCTTCTGACCAAGTCATGTACTAACAATCGGTGCCTCGGGCACTTTAAAACGCGCTCCCCTCATACGGCCGGCGATGCGCGATAGACATAGCCAGCGAGGGGTCTTCGTCTATATGCCGGCCTCCCGCGTCTACACATCTGACGGCTTCCCGCCATCTATATCTATCTATAGCTCCCTCGAACCTCCGACTCTCCCGATTTAGTGTCTTTACGGCGCTCGCCACACCATCACCAGATCTTCGGCAAGCGATCCCCGTTTCCACCCTGCCGCAGCTCTGACCGCGCATCCTTCGTGCGGCCATGGCTTGGCGCGGAGGCTGCCGGCCCGCCCTCTCGTCAACCAACCGTCTCGAGCGGCTAGTGACGATCGCGTAATGATAGCACACGCAGACCTCGGACCTTGGAAGGGCCGTAGTCAACTGGTTCCAGAGACAAGACAGGCCGTAGATCAACCTCCGAGACACGCCACGTAAGTGCATGATTTGTCGGCCCTTAACCCATCGTGCTTGCGATGAGAGTAACTTTGCCACGCACCGCTGTCGCAGTGACAAGGGGCACTCCGGGGGCAGCACTGGTCAACTATGTACGCGAATAGACCACTCCTCGCAACAGGTGCCAACAAACAGGCGGTCAGGAGCGCATCTGCTTGACTCGCGGCTGGGCCCGGTAGGCAATTGCCGCGCAGACGGCCGGTTTCCTGGACCATTTCTCCGATTCTTCGAGGTCTCTGGTCCATAACGTCCGTGCGGCGGCTGCACGAGCGTTCCGGGAATCCCAGAGCGTCCGTGCGGCCGCTGCGTGAGCGTTCCTGGAGTTTCCGGCTCGGCCGTGCAGCCTCGACATGGCCGTTGCTGGAGTTTTTTGCTCGGCCGTGCGGTGGCGACATGGGCCTCCTGGAGGACTCGGCTCGGCCGTGCGGCGGCGACATGGGTCTTTCGGGAGATCCCGGGATGGTCGTGTGGCGGCGACGTGGGCCTTCCGGAGCTTGCGGCTCGGCCATGCAGTGCGGACATGGCCTGTCTGGAAATCCTGGAAGGCTCGTGCAGCGGCGGCGTGACTCTTTCCGGAGTCTCCGGGCCGGCCGTGTCGTGACGACGTGGGCGAGGCGAGCGCGCAGGCTCGGCCGCGCGGCGGCGACATGGGCGAGGTGAGCGCGCAGGCTCGGCCGCGCGGCGGCGACATGGGCGAACCGAGTCGACCAGGAACGGTCGCGCCGCGGCGACATGGGCCTTCCGGTCAGCTCGAAAGGGCCATGTCTCGACTGCATGAGCGAGCCGAGCGCTCCAGGACCGCCGTGCAGCGACGACAGGGGCGAGCCGAGCGCACCGGAAAGGCCGTGTCGTTACGACATGGGCGAGCCGAGCGCGTCGGAAAGGCCGTGTCGTTACGACATGGGCGAGCCCAGCGCGCCGGAAGGGCCGTGCAGCGACGACATGGGCGAGCCGAGCGCGCCGGAAAGGACCTGCCGGCGTAACAAGGCGACGCTCCATGCCGTAGGGTTCAGAAGGGAATGCCGGCCGCGCGCGGGCAGGTTTTCGGAGTCACACCATGCATCTGGCACAAGACACGCTCGAAACCCGACGGCCGCCCGGCGGGTTCGATTTCGAGGCTGACCTGCCCCGTTTCGCGGCCAGGTATCGAACGCTGTGGTGGAGCGCTTCGACCAGTCAGCCCGATCTCGGAGCCGAGATTTCGTGGTGGCGCCAGCGCCGGAACCAAGGGCGGATCGATCGCTTCGCCGATCGGCTGGAAGGCGAGATCCTGGACTACCCGGCCGGCGACGCGGATCGCCACGCCTGGAGCGTCCGCATGCGGACGGTGTTGCGGAGCTTCGGAGACAGCGTCTTGCCGCTCTCGGAGATCGAGCGGCAGATCATTTTCAGTGACGCCTACTTCGATGCCACGGCACGGTTTGCCGGTGAGGCCCGCGCTTTCGATCCCGACCTGAAGCTCCACGATCTCTCCCAAGCGCTGCGCAACGTCTGGATCATGCACCTCCTCCAGCTGTTGTTGGAGAAGGAGCTCAGCTACACGCCATCGATCCTCGCCTACAGCCTGCTGTACCCGTATACCGACAATCATCTCGATCGCCCCGATCTGACGCCGGGCGCCAAGCTCGATTTCTGCCGGCGGCTGGAGCGCCGGCTCACTGGCGACCGGCTGCGGCCTCGGGATGCCCACGAACGGAGCGTCTTCCGTCTGGTCAGTGTCATCGAGAGCCAGTACCCGAGATCTGAATTTCCCGATGTCTACGCCAGCCTTCTGGCGATACATCGCGCTCAGACCGACAGCCTTGCCCAGCAGGAGCGGCGACCGTGCGAAGCCGAGATCCTGGCGGTCAGCGTCGAGAAGGGAGGAGCGTCGGTGCTTGCTGACGGAATGTTGGTGGGTGGCAATCTCAGCCGCGACGAGGCCGATTTCTTCTTCGGCTTTGGTGTCTTCCTGCAGCTGGCCGACGACCTCCAGGATCTGGAACAGGATCTCGCCGCCGGCCACGAAACGGTCTTCTCACGGTGTGCCGGCTCGCGGTGGGCCGGTGTCCGGCCCCTGGATCACCTCGTCAACCGCCTGGTACATTTTCTCGACGGCGTGCTCGGATCCCATCGTTTCTCGGCCGATCGTTTCGCGGTGTTGAGATCGCTGATCCGCAACAGCTGCCTGCAGTTGATCATCCAGGCCGCGGGGCAGGCTCCCAGGCACTTCACGCGGCGGCATCTGCGGCGTCTTCAGCGGCACTCCATGACCCGCTTCTCCTATCTGAGGAAGAAGGGCGGGAGGCTGGAAAGGCGGTATCGGAAGCTCGACCGGAGCCTCTCCTCCCGGGAAACCTCGATCGGATCGATCTTCGAGGCCCTTGGCTAGCATTGCCTGGCGCCACCAGATTTGTTCTACTCGGCGCGAATCACCGAAAAGGAGGAGATCATGGCGGAGAACGCGCCTCAGAGCTACGGCAACCACCGGAAGTTCGTGCCCCTGTACCATTTCCTGACCGCCACGATCCTGCTCGTCAACCTGGTCTGGACGGTCTGGAATCTGACCCAGGCGCTGCTCTCGGAAAAGCACGTCTTCCGCTTCGATCTGGTGATGGGCGTCTTGATCGCGGTGGCCCTGATCCTGATGTTCTTCTACCTGCGTACCTTCGCGTTGACGGTGCAGGATCGGGTGATCCGTCAGGAGATGCGGCTGCGGCTGCGGGAAGTCCTGCCGGAGGACCTGGCCGGCCGAATCGACGAGCTGAAGCGCGGCCAGGTCGTGGGGCTGCGTTTCGCCAGCGACGCCGAGATGCCGGACCTGGTGCGCGAGGCGCTGGATCAGCGGCTCGGCGGCGAGGCGATCAAGAAGAAGATCAAGGACTGGCGGGCGGATCACTTCCGCTGCTAGCGTCCGGCAGTACTAGGCCATCTCGGCGATCGACTGCGGCCGGCCGATGCCGAAGCCCTGGGCGTAGTCGATGCCGAGCTCGGTCAGCTTGTCGAGCACGCCGGTGGTCTCGACAGACTCGGCGATGGTCTTCTTGCCCAGCACGTGAACGAGCTCGTTGATCAGCTTGACCACCGCCAGGTCGACGGGGTCGTCGAGGATGTCCCTGATGAATCTGCCGTCGATCTTGATGAAGTCCACCGGCAGGGCCTTGAGGTGGCCGAAAGACCTCATGCCGCTGCCGAAGTCGTCGAGCGCGAACCGGCAGCCAAGGTTCTTGAGCTTGCGCATGAAATCGCCGGCCGCGTCCAGGTCGGCGATCGCCGCGGTCTCGGTGATCTCGAAGCAGATCTTGTGCGGCGGGATTCCGGTCTCGGTGAAACGGCCGACGATGGCGTCCAGAAAACCTCGGTTTCCCACCGAATGGCCGGATAGGTTGATCGAGCACAGGTGCAGGCGGTCGAGGCGGCTCTGGTGGCTGACCAGCCACTCGAAGGCGGTCGTGATCACCCATTGATCCACCTTCTCGGCCAGGTTGTAGCGTTCTGCCGCGGGCAGAAACGCGCCGGGCATTACCGTGCGCCGGTCCTCACCGATCATTCGCAGGAAGAGCTCGTAGTGATCGCCTTCGCCGTTGGCCTCGCCGATCGGCGCGATCGGTTGGTAGGTGAGCCGAAAGCGGTCTTCCGCCAGCGCGCTGCTGATTCGCGTCACCCACCGCTCCCGGCGCCCGTTGCCCTCCGGCTTGCGGTCGTCGGTCTCGGCGGCCGGGCTCACGGCTTCCGGCCCGGGGCTCTCCTGGCACACGATCAACGCCTCGGGCTCGCCGCCCGAGGGGCGGACGATCCGTGCGGTGACACGAATGCTGATCGAGCCCGCGTGGCGGCGGCGCTGGCGCGTCCGCCACCGGTGCAGGATCTCGGGCTGCTCGAAGCAACTCGCCAGATGACGGCGTGAGGGGTCCCGCTCGTCTTCGACGTGCAGATCGGACAGCGGCTTGCCGATCAGCTCGTCGACACTGTAGCCCAGCTGGCGGGCAGCGAAACGGTTGGCGGACCGCACGGTGCCGCCGGAATCGACGGCGAAGAACATGGTGGGACTCTCGTCGTAGAAGGCGCGGTACCGCCGCTCGCTCTCGAGCAACGTCCGCCGCTCTCGCCGGTGCCTTCCAGCACGGCGCCAATCGCTCAGCGCCCGCTCGGCCGTGCGCGGCATCTCGGACAAGGTCGAGGCGGTCTTGACGATGTAGTGAGCGGCTCCCGACTTGATCATCTCGACCGCCACCCGCTCGTCGCCCTGGCTGGTCAGGAGCACCACGGGGAAGAGGTCGCCGCCGGCACTCGCGGGCACCAGCTCGCTGCCCGAGCCGTCGGGAAGCAGCAGATCGGCGATCAGGAGGTCGGGCGCGCCGTCGGCGATGGCCGATCGTGCTTCCCGCAGGCAGCCGGTGCGAGTCACCTCCATGGCCGGAGCGTGGGCTTCGAAGGCCCGGACGAGAAGCTCGGCGTGAGCCTCGTCGTTCTCCACCAGCAGGACGCGGACCGGTTCGCTCATCCGCGTCTCACGGCAGGCCGACGGCCGCACGGGCAAGGTCAGGAAGCTTTGGCTTCCTGCTCGAAGCCTCGTTCGGCTTGCGGCAGGTAGACATGGATGGCGGTCCCCTTCTCGGGCTCGCTCTCCACCATGAGATCGCCACCATGGCTCACCACGATTCCGTGCGCCACCGAGAGACCCAGTCCGGATCGCTCGCCGGTGCCCTTGGTGGTGAAGAAAGGCTCGAGGACCCGTTCCTTCGTGGCGGAATCCATGCCGTGACCGGTATCGCGGACGGTCAGGCGGACATAGGCTCCTTCGTGAGGCCTGGTGTGAATGCGCTCGAACTCGGCGTCGATCTCGACCGCGTCCAGACTGACCTCCAGCACGCCCCCTTCGGGCATGGCGTGGTGAGCGTTGGTACACAGATTCATCAGCACCTGGTGCATCTGGTCGGGATCCGCGATCACCGTGTCTTGCTCGATCTCGATCTCGTGACGGATTTCGATGTTGGCGGGCAGTGACGGCCTGAGCAGCTTGAGGGCTTCGCCGACGAGATGGTTGAGCTGCACCGGTTTGCGCTGAGGCTCGGACTGCCGGCTGAATGCGAGGATCTGTTCCGCCAGATCGCGCGAGCGGTTGGCGGCGGTGAGAATGTGCTCCAGACCCTTGCGGGTCTTGCTGCCCACCGGTGCTTCCTCGAGTGCCATGTAGGCGAATCCGAGGATCGGCGTCAGCATGTTGTTGAACTCGTTGGCGATGCCGCCGGCCAGCGACCCGATGATCTCCCACTTCTGGGAGTAGCGCAGCTGCTCCTCGAGCCGGTTGTTCTCATCTTCCGCGCTCTTGCGCTCGGTGACGTCACGCGAGTTGATGACGCCGCGTTGCTGGCCATCGGCCTGGATGTGGGTGCTGGCGACGGCTTCCAGCACACGCGTGGAGCCGTCCTTGTGCCGGTACCGTGATTCGAAAGACTGCGTGATGCCGGGTTGGTCGAAGGACTCGAAGACCTTGCGGATGACTTCCTCGCGATCGTCCGGGTGGATCAGGCCGAACATGTTGGTGCCGATCCGATCCCGTGGCGAGTACCCGAGCACGCGCTCCATCGCGGGGCTGGCGTAGTGGATCGTTCCCTGGGCGTCGACCTCGGTGATCACGTCGAGCGCATTCTCGATCAGGAACCGGAAGTGCTCCTCGCTGGTCTGCAAAGCCTCTTCGGCGCGCCGACGCTCGACCACGTGACCCCATTCGCGGAGCGCGCCTTCGACGATCTGCGGCATGTTGGCGAGTGTCTCGCCGGACTTGACGACGTAGTTCAGGGCGCCGGCCTTCATCGCCTCGACCGCCACTTCCTCGTCGCCGTGGCTGGTCATGATGACGATCGGGTACTGCGCTTCCTCGCCATCGGCCGGCAGCAGCTCGTCGCCCTTGCCGTCCGGCAGGACCAGGTCGATCAAGGCGAGGTCGGGGTTCTCTTTCTCCAGCTGCTCCCGAGCCTCGCGCAGGTTGGTCGCCCAGCTCAGGCCCATGAGCTCGGCCCGCGGCTCGAAGGCACGCCGGATCAGCTCGGCGTGGGCCTCTTCGTCCTCGACCAGCAGGACGTTGATCTTCCTTCTGTTCACCGGTTGCTCGCCCCCCCGCGCTGGCTCAGGCGTGATCGGCCCCCGAAACCTTGTCCGGCCAGGGGTAGTGATTCCAGCCCAGCCAGTAGAAGCCGAGATCGTCCATCAGCTTCGTGAACTTGTCGAAGTCGAGAGGTTTCACCAGGTAACTGTTGGCGTGGTACTCGTAGGCCTTGCCGACGTCGAGCTCGGCGTGAGAGGTGGTCAGGATGACGACCGGGATCTTCTCGAGCCCCTCCGAGCTGCGGATGATCTTGAGAACCTCCAGACCATCGACCTTCGGCAGGCGCAGGTCCAGCAGCACGACGTGCGGCCGGGGGCTCTTCTCCGGATCGCTGTAGGGTCCTCGCCGCAACAGGTAGTCGAGGGCGGCCTCGCCGTCGGTCAGGTGATGGATCTGGTTGGCGACCCGATGGTCCTCGAAGCTGCGCATGACCAACTCGGCGTGATCGGGGTTGTCCTCGACGAACAAGATGTTCAGGGCATTACCGTTCATGATTCTCTCTCGCGATCATTGGTCGTCGTCGTTCCGGGTCCTGTCCATGGCCCTGTGAGCGGCCCCGAGACTCAGCGTCTGCAGGGATTGGCCCGGATAGTGGTTCCAACCGAGCCAATAGAAGCCCAGATCCTGCATCAGCTTGGTGAAGGTCGTGAAGTCGTGAGGCTTGACCAGATAGCTGTTGGCATGGTGTTCGTACGCCTTCCTCACATCGGATTCGGCGCTCGAGGTCGTGAGCACGACGACCGGCATCTCATCGAGATCCTTGTTGGCACGGATCTCTTTCAGCACGTCGAGTCCGTCCCTCTTGGGCAGACGCAGGTCCAGAAGGACGATGTTCGGCCGGGAGTAGGCGCGCTTGTCGTCAGAATCCTTCCGAAGCAGGTAGTCGATCGCCGCCTCACCGTCGGAGAGATGGTGGATCTTGCTGGCCACTGGGTGATCCTCGAAGCTGCGGATCACCAGCTCGGCATGGTCGGGATTGTCTTCGACGAGAAGAATCTCGAAGCTTGACGCAGTCACTTTAGGCGCCTCGCGGGCGGTCGTCGATTGGCAGGCGTGGTTCGGGACATGGACACGTTGGGGACAGTACTTTAATCGCCCGATTCGAAAGACTCAAGAACGTCGAAATGAGGCGTGCCTTGCGGGAGGAACCCTCTCTGGGTCATCGCGGGGCAGTTACTTTCTACGGTGCGTGGGGCATCGGCCCCATGCTGAGAGTTAGCAAATACTTCTGACGATCGATCACTCGCTTTTTTCTGGGTTTTCGTGCTCGCGACGCCACTCGCGGAGAGTGCTGTCCACCGTCGCGGGCATTTCGAGCAGGGTGAGCTCCGATTTGACCATGTACCGTGCCGCCCCCAGCGCCATGGCCTCGGCCTCCATGGTTTCGTCGGCGTGGCTGGTGAGTAGAATGAAAGCGCATCCCGAAGTGTTGCTCTGCTCGGTGACCAGTTCGATGCCGCGGCCGTCGGGAAGCAGCGAATCGACGATGGCCAGGTCCGGCGGCGACTCGGCGAAATAGGCACGGGCCTGCTCCAAGCTCGAGGCGACCGTCAGATGAACTTCGGCCTCGGAATCGAACGAGAGCTGAATCAGCTCGGCATGTGCTTCTTCGTCTTCGACCAGGAGGACTCGAGTCGTTGGCATCGTCACCTCCCACGAGAGCGAGGCCGAACCTCCTCTCGAGCGGCGATAGCTGGCCCCTGAGTACTCATCGCCCGCCGGGGTGGACATGATGAGGTTGAGAGTCGGCATGATACCCCATCCGCGACCCCTTTGACCACCGGAGGTTCGTTTCCGTCCTGATCTTCGGGGACCGGCTGCGGCCTCCATGGGCGGTTGGCGCGGCTGTGATTCCGGCCGGTTTTGCGGCTCTCCAGCCTCCCTTGACAGCCCCCTGACGCGCGGCTATTCTTCCCGCGCTCAGCGTACCGAAGTCGAAGACCCAGATTCCTCCATCGGGCAGGAGGCATAGTCCTTGCCGCAGATCTTCCCAGAATGGACCAATAAAGCTCCGCTCTATCTGGTGGGTGGCCTGGTGGCCGCCGCACTCGTGGTGCCGCTCGGGATCTGGTACTACTTCTCGCCGGAATACACGGATGTCGGCTACCAGCCTGTTCAGCCGGTGCCCTTCAGCCACCAGCTCCATGCCGGCGAGCTCGAGCTCGATTGCCGTTACTGCCATGCCCAGGTCGAAGTCTCCGCGGTAGCCTCGGTGCCACCCACCCAGGTGTGCATGAACTGCCACCAGCTGGTGGTGCGCGACAGCCCGCAGCTGGCGGTGATCCGCGACAGCATGGCGAGCGGGCTGCCGGTTGAATGGGTGCGGGTGCACAACATCCCCGATTACGCGGCCTTCGATCACAGCGTGCACGTCGCGGCGGGGGTGGGCTGCTCGAGCTGTCACGGCGACATCCGGGGCATGGAGGTGGTCACCCAGATGGAACCGCTGTCGATGGCCTGGTGTCTCAAATGCCACCGCGACCCCGGGCCGCACCTGCGCGAGCGTGATCAGATCACCAACACCACCTGGAAGCCGGGCCGGAACCAGGCGGCCTTCGCCGCCCAGGTCATCGAAGAGCGCCAGATTAGGCCGCCGGAAGATTGCAGCTCATGCCATCGTTGAAACGCAAACCGCTCGCAGTCGTGTCGCCGGACACCGGGTCTGACGGCACAGGTCTGCCCAGCCAGCACACACAAGGCAAACAGTACTGGCGCAGCCTCGACCGGCTGCTGGACTCGGCCACGGTTCGGGATGCCGTGTCGGCCTCGGCGGACGGGCGCGGCTGGGACGAGCTCCCCGGCGGCGCTTCGGAGCCTCCCGACGCGGTGAATCGGCGCACGATGCTGACCCTGATGGGAGCGTCATTCACCCTTGCCGGCCTCACCGGTTGCCGGCGTCCGGTGGAGAAGATCGTGCCCTACGTCTCGGCGCCGGAATACCTGGTACCGGGCATCCCCGAGCATTACGCCACCACCGTGACGAGAGGCTCCAGCGCCTATGGTGTGGTGGTGGAGAGCCACGAGGGACGGCCGACGAAGATCGAGGGCAACGAGCTCCACCCGTCTTCGCTGGGTGCCGCCGACACCTGGATGCAAGCGTCGGTGCTGAACCTCTGCGACCCCGATCGCTCGTCCAGCGTGCGGCGACGCGCCACCGGAGAGGAAAGCCATCGCCCCTCGGCCTGGAGGTTCTACGACGCCTTTCTCGCCGAACGGCTGCCGGAGCTCGAGGCCTCGGGTGGCGAGGGGCTGGCCGTCCTGAGCGGTGCCCACTGCTCGCCGTCCCTGACGCGCCTGGCGGCTGAATTCGCCGACCGTTTTCCGCGGGCGAAATGGGTGGCCCACGAGCCGCTGGGCGACGGCAACGTCTTCGCCGGTTGCGAGATGGCCACCGGGACCGCTTGCCGGCCGGTGTACCACTTCGAGCGGGCTCGCAAGATCGTGTCTCTCGACGCCGATTTCCTGCATACCGCGAGCGACAGCCTGACCGCCGCTCGCGGCTTTGCCCGCGGCCGCAAGATCAACGGCCCGGAAGACGAGATGAACCGGCTCTACGTGGTCGAGAGCGCGCTTTCGACCACCGGCGGGGCGGCAGATCACCGCGTGCGGCTTCAGAGTCGTGAGATCGGCGCCTTCGCCGCGGCGCTCGCCGCCGAGCTGGGGTTCGAAGGCGCGTCCGCCGGGGCGCCGCTGGGTGAGGCGGCCGCCAACCGGGCCAGGCTGATCGCCGCCGACCTCCAGGCCTCACCGGGTGAGGCCGTGGTGATCGCCGGCCGCGGCCAGCCGCCCGAGGTGCACGCCCTGGCGCTGGCGATCAACCAGGCGTTGGGTGCGATCGGCAACACCGTGACCCTGCACGATCTCGCGGATGCCGGGTACGGCTCGGCGGTAGACCTGGCGGGTCTGGTGGAGGCGATGAACGGCGACGCCGTCGACACGCTCGTCATCCTCGGCGGCAACCCGGTCTACGATGCGCCCGCGGACCTCGGCTTCGCCGACGCCCTGGCGAAGGTGAAACACAGCATCCATCTGTCGAGCTACTTCGACGAGACCTCGCTCGCGGTCCATTGGCACCTGCCCGAAGCGCACTTCCTCGAAGTCTGGGGCGACGCCCGGGCGGCGGACGGCTCGCTGTCGGCGGTGCAGCCGCTGATCGCGCCGCTGCTCGAGGGCAAGAGCGCGCTCGAGGTGGTCGCGCAGCTGGTGTACGGCGAGCCCCGGTCGGGCTACGACGTCGTACGCGAGACCTGGCTCGGGGTGCTGGGCGGCGAGAGCTTCGAGCGCGACTGGCGCCGGGTGCTGCACGACGGCGTGCTCGCCGCCAGCGCGTCGGCACCGCTGGAGGTCAGCATTGTGGCCGCGCCGAGGCTCCCCGCCCCGGCCACAGGCGGGCACGAGATCACCTTCCAACCATCGCTGACGGCCTTCGACGGACGCTACGCCAACAACGGTTGGCTACAGGAGCTGCCCGACGCCATCACCAAGATCACCTGGGACAATGCGGCGCTGCTCAGCCCGGCGACCGCCGAGCAGTTCGACCTCGCCAGCGGCGATCTGGTGAGCCTGGGCTACCGCGACCGCACCCTCGACGTACCGGTCTTCGTGCTCCCCGGCCAGGCAGACGATTCAGTGGCGCTGGCGCTCGGCTACGGCCGCACCGCCGCCGGCCGGGTGGGTGACGGCGTGGGCGTGAGCGGCTACCTGCTGCGCGACTCGGCGGCCCCCGACTTCGACGGCGGCTTGAGCCTGACCAAGGTCAAAGGCTCGCACATGCTGGCGCAGACCCAGGAACACTGGGACATGGAAGGCCGCGAGCTGATCCGCGAGGCGAGCCTCGAGGAGTACCGCGCGCAGCCCGGTTTCGTGGGCGAGAAACCCGATCCCGACAAGTCGCATCAGCTCTTCCCCCCGCACTCTTACGAGGAGGGGTACCAGTGGGGGATGGCGATCGACCTGAGCTCCTGCATCGGCTGCAACGCCTGCGTCGTGGCCTGTCAGAGCGAGAACAATATTCCGATTGTCGGCAAGGAGCAGGTGTCGAGGGGCCGCGAGATGCACTGGTTGCGGATCGACCGCTATTTCTCGGGTGCCTCCGAGGATCCCGAGGTGGCGTTCCAGCCGGTGGCCTGCATGCACTGCGAGAACGCGCCCTGCGAGCAGGTGTGCCCGGTGGCGGCGACAGTCCATGACGATGAAGGCCTCAACGCCATGGTCTACAATCGCTGCATCGGCACTCGCTACTGCTCCAACAACTGCCCTTACAAGGTGCGGCGCTTCAACTTCTTCAACTACACGAAGGACACCCCCGAGCTGGCGAAGATGGCCATGAACCCGGACGTGACGGTGCGCTCGCGCGGGGTGATGGAGAAGTGCAGCTACTGCGTGCAGCGCATCTCGGAAGCCAAGATCGTGGCCAAGAGGGACGGCCGGAGGCCGGTCCGCGACGGCGAGATCAAGACCGCCTGCCAGCAGACCTGTCCCACCGAGGCCATCGTCTTCGGCAACGTTCGCGATCCCGACAGCGAGGTGTCGCACTGGAAGCAGCAGGACCGCGACTACGTGGTGCTGGGCGAGCTCAACAACCGCACGCGCACTTCTTATCTGGCGCGGCTGCGCAATCCGAATCCGGAATGGGAGACCGCGTGATGAGTCGCAGGTCCCAGGTACGGCCGATCGTCAAGATGTCCGTCCTGGCGTTGCTGCTGCTCACGCTGGGCGGCTGCTGGCGCGGCTGCACGTCGTCGCGGCCGCCGATCCATCCCAATCCCAACATGGACATCCAGCCCAAGTACCGCGCCCAGTCGGCGAGCGCCTTCTTCTACGACGGCGCCACCATGCGGCCGCCGGTCGAAGGCACCGTGGCGCGCGGCGAGCTGCACGAGGACACCGCCTTCCACACCGGCCTCGACGAGGCCGGCGCGTTCGTCGCCCAGATCCCGCAAGAGGTCGACGAGTCGTTCGTGCTGCGTGGCCAGGAGCGCTACGACATCTACTGCGCGCCGTGCCATCACGAGCGCGGCAACGGCCGGGGCATCCTCTTCGAGCGCGCCCAGATCCCGACCGCCGACCTGCACCAGGAGCGGCTGGTCGCCATGCCCGACGGACAGATGTTCGACGTCATCACCAACGGCCTCGGCTTGATGTCGGGCTACAAGTATCCGATCCCGCCGGAGGACCGCTGGGCGATCATCGCCTACGTGCGCCGCCTGCAGAGCGAAGCCGGATCGTAGGAGCCGTCTTTGAGCCCCAAGAGCCGCAAGCCCGTCATCCCGATCATTCTCGGCGTCGCCGCCATGGTCGCCGTGATCGTGGCGTCGTTCAAGTTCGTCACCACCTTCGACGAGAAGATGGCCTTCCGGTCGCCCATGCGGCAGACTACCGAGATCGAGACGCCGCGCGACCGGGCGCTGACGGACCGCGCGGCGGCGGCCGAGGAGGCGGCCGCGGTCGAGGCCGACACGCCCTACGAGGAAGCCGAGTACCGTGCCGTGCCGCGGGTCGGCTCGCGGGTCGCCATCTGGATCGTCGCCCAGCTGCACCTGCTGTTCGCGGCATTCGTGCTGGCGGTGCCGATCTTCGCCCTGATCATCGAGTTCATCGGCTACCGCACGGGCGACAAGCGCTACGACAAGCTGGCCTACGAGTTCACCAAGCTGCTGTCGGCTTCGTTCTCGTTCACCGCCGCCCTGGGTGCCGGATTGACCTTCATGTTGATCATCCTGTACCCGAAGTTCACCAACTACCTGATGTCGGTGTTCTCGCCGACCTTCCTGCCCTACGTGCTGC
>JAAELT010000231.1 GCA_024226315.1 bacterium
ATGCGCGGGCCGGTAGGCACGTACAAGGCTGCGCATGTCAACCACCTACCGGCTCGAAAGGGTTGACAGGCGGATTCAGCTCCCACCGAGAGCGACGTCAGAGTGGTGCGGTGTGAGATCAGCCCCGGTTGTCTGCCACCTGACGACGGGCGGAAGCGTCGGTCATGGCAGGTGTGAGACAACCAGTGCTGTTCAGGCGCCTGCCGCGTAGCGGCGGGCGTAGCTGTCGACTACTCGATTGGCTGTAGAAGTGCCGCAAGATGGCGAACGATGGCTTTGCGGTCTCGGTAGTTCAAGCGATGTGTGGCGTGGATCCGGCGGGCAGCGATCAGAAATAGCCGTCGCCGCTCGGAAGGCTCCTCATCGGCGATGACATCGGCGAGCGCGCGCCCCCAGAAGATTTGGTCGAACCTCCGGTGTGCTGCTGTGGCGCGGTCGGCAATCCGCCGGATCAAGTCGAGGGTGTCGGCCGCGTCTTCTTCGAGGCGCTCTCGATCGGCGTCGAGGTGTGAGAATGCGCGGTCCCGAAAACGCTGGCGCTGTTCCCACAAAGCCTCGGCAATGGCCATGCCCTCGGCCTCGTCGGTGACGTTTTTCACGATGCCGAGGAGATAGCGCGCGTCGACACCATCGGGCAGGGTTCCTTTGCGCTTCTTCGCGAGGAAGATGGCCAGTCCTTCGACAACCGCGGTGATTGGAAAGGTCGCCAGTGCCGCCCGGAAGTGACCGTCCGGATCGTCGAGCCCGAGCTCGGCGAAGGCGTCGTCGAGGGTCGCACCAAGGACCGAATCGAGCCTGGCACGACGGGTCAGCCGTGCCTTGTGCTGCTTGGCGAGGCGGGCGGCCAGAGCATCGTGGGCGGCCTGCCGCTGTTCCTCGGTGAAGTCGTCACCGCGGTAGAGGTCGACTCGGGACTGGTTGTCGCGGTCGGCTCGTGGCCGGTGGTTCAGCGTGCGCGCCCAGGTCTCGACCACGATCTCCAGAAGTTTGCGCGCCACATCACGGGGAGCCAAGCTGTCGATCTGCAGTGCCGGAGCCGCCTGCTGGAACAGCCCAAAACCGCCTTCGATGTGCGCTTTATTCTGAGGTCTCCGGACCGTTGCGCGGATCTTCATCGTCTCGTCGAGGGCCTCGACCACCTCGTCGGTGTGGTTGGAGGCCTTGTTGTCGAGGAGCAGGGCCAGCGGCGCCTCGCCAGTGGTCGCTACGCCGTCCTTGTAAGCCTCGACGACCGCCTGGCCGTCCTCGGTGTCCCGGATCGAGGCGCCGACGAATGCCGCAGTTGCCGCGTCGACCACCAGCTCCAGGTTGAAGGTGTATCCTTCGCCCGCGATCCACACGTCGATGGGCGTGCCGTCGCCAACCCACTGCGCACCTGCCATGAAGGTCTCAAACTGTCCGCGAAGTGCGTGCTCTTTGGCGGACTGTCGGCCTCGACGACGCTTCGGGATCCGTACGCCCTCGGCCTCGAGGATGTCGCGGATCAGAGCGATGCCGAATGGGATCCTCAGGTGCCAGGTGACGTGCTCACAGAACCCGCGAAAGCCGCCTTCCCATTGTTGATAGGCTGCGATGACCGATGCGATCCGCGTCTCCGTGACCGGGTCGGCGACGACAGTGAGGTTGTGCGCTTCGCCGGGCGCGTCGGTGTCGATGCGTCCTCCAGCGAGCCAGTCCTTGAGGGTACCGAGCGGGATCTGTGTGGCTTGGGTGAACTGCGCGACATCGAGGTCATTATGGCGCCCACCGAGCTCAAGGATGAAGTGTCGGAATGCATCGCTGTACCGCGTTCGCCGGCTCCGGCGGTGGGCAGCGCCGGGGTGCTCCATCAGGTAGCGAATGACCTCGCGGGTCACCTGCGACGTGTCGGGAGGAGGTGGTGGCGCTGGAGCTGCAGGCCGTCCGGTCACGCCAACCAAGCCCGCGACGGCGGTCTCGACGCGTTCGCGGATCTGGTAGGCGCGCTGCCGGGAAACACCGAGGCCACTGGCTACGGCCCCCGCTGTTGGGCGGGGCAGCTCAAGGTGCTCGAGGAGCGGCAGAGCGGCGAGAACGAGGCCCGCCGCCAGAGATGGGGCGACGGAGAGCCCCTGGGAAGATAGGAGGGCCATAGGTCCGACGGTTGGTTGGAAGTGGGCTTGGTAACCAGCTTCTATCGCCTTCCGTCTGGGCCGCCCTACCCGGTCTGTAAGATCTGCTGACCCATGAGCCAGACTTCGGCGCGACCGCCGACGCTGATGACCTTGAACAGCTCCAGGACGCGGTTCTTCAGGTCCAGCGGATCGCTGTCGTCGACTACACCGGCCTCGATGCGGGCCAGCACCTCCTCGACGCGGCCGTAGTAGCGATCCGCTGGCACCAGCAGGCCCCCCAGCGCGTGGGAAGTCCGCCGAAGGTTGTACCAGCGCAGATGGGTGGCCAACCGGCGCTTCATCTCGGCCAGATCGTAGAAGCGGTGCACGTTGAACAACTCCTTCTGGATATTCGCATTGAACACCTCCAGCTTCCCGTTATTTTCCTTTGTTCCTGGAATTTGCTCGATGTCCATCTCCTCCAGCAGCTTGGTGAACCGCGCGATCCCCCGCCAGGCCCAGAAGGCCGAGCCCTTGTCGTGCACGACCATCTCCGGCTTCCCATGGCGTTCGACGGCGGCCTCGAAGGTTGCGATCACGAAGTCGGCGCGCTCGGCGTCATCGACCCCGTGCCCCACCACGAACCTGGAGTGGTCGTCGATGAGGATCAGAGTGAACGTCGACGCGCGGTTGATGTAGCGCTGCAGATAGTCCAGGTGCCAGATACGATTTGGGCGGATCGCCTCGTACCGCCGGGTGTGCTTCGACGGCTCCTTCCTTTTCGGAGGGCGGTAGCCGGCGTCCTCCATCACCCGACGCACCGTGTTCGTGGACACCTTGATTCCGCTGCGGCGGAGCTGGTTCTTGATTTGACTCGGTCCGAGACCCCGATGCAGCTCCCACATGTCGAGGATCTCCCGGTCGCGGCGGGCCTCGATGTCCTTCGGATCGGGCCCGCTGGTCGGCGAGTCGCCCTCTCCCGCAGCAGCGCGCTTCACCTTCCGCCGCCAGTCATAGATCGAGTACCGACTGACTTCGTGCTCCCGGGCCGCCGCGGTAACACCTTTTGTTGCGGCACATTCCAGGATCTGCGCCCGCTGTGACGGCGTGTAGTGCTTGGCAATCTGCTGCTTCTTCACCGGGGCTGTTTCCGCCTTGGTCTCGGACGGAGGCGGTGCCGGGGGATGCTTGACTGCAGGCGGCTTCTTCAGCCAATTGGCGATCGAGCCATGGGGGATCCCCAGAGCAGCTCCCGCCGGCCGGACGCCCAACCGTCTTGCGAACGCGACAGCTTCTCGCTTCTCCTCAAGCGTATATCGGCGTCTTGTCTTCTTCTCCATCGATGGCCTCCTCCCCGGCGAGTACCGCGACGACGTGTCAACGGTTTCAGTCCGCTACGGGGATGGAGATCGTGAGACAAGATCAAGTAGGTGGCTCGGGTATCCACGTGTCCGAGGTATCCCAGGTAGTGCAGCGACGAACTCGACAATGAGGGCGTAAACACCTGGAGATCACCGTCGAACCGGGATATTTGGCAAGTACGGCACAGGCCAAACCCGAACCGAGGATCACCCCAGGTGAAGTCCAGCAGAGCAAACATCCGGCGCAAAGTCCACGCCATCCCCGTCCTTGTGTTTGAGTCCGAGAGTGTGATGAGTCGCTTCGCCGGTCTGGTGGTGTTCCAGCCGCTATTCCAAGCGCTGAAGTTGAAGGAGCGATTCTCTAGGTGCTTCCATCATTTAGACGGCGTTGCATCGTACAGTCACGGCTCCCTGTTCATGCTCCTGGTGGTTCAGGTCTTGCTCGGGTTCCGCCGACTTCGGGCACTGGCTTGGTTGCGAAACGATCCTGTCGTGCGCCGCGTTGTGGGGCTTGCGCGGCTTCCGGACCCAGCCACGATGTCTCGGATGCTGTCCGGTGCGGACGCCCGGAGCGTGGCGGCCGTTCGCGCGGTGTCCCGGAACCTCGTTCTGGACCGGCTTGAACAGGAGCAGCTTCGGGTGGTCACCCTCGACTTCGACGGTACCGTCCAGTCCACCAAAGGACACGCGCAGGGCACGGCGGTCGGGTTCAACAAGAAGAAGCGAGGACACCGCAGCTACTACCCATTGCTCTGTACCATCGCCCAACATGCGCAAGTCCTTGACCTGCACCATCGGTCTGGGAACGTGCACGACTCCAACGGAGCCCGCTCCTTCATCGAGGCGTGTCACGGCGAGGTTCGCAGTCGCTTGCCCAACGCGCGTATCGAAGCTCGGTTTGACAGCGCGTTCTTCCAGACCGCCTTGCTGGAGGATCTCGCTGCCAGGGGGGTCGAGTTCACCGGGTCTGTTCCGTTCCACCGATTCGTCGCGCTCAAGAAGATCGTGGAAGACACCAGCGACTGGCGCTCCATCAACGAGACTTGGTCGAGCGCTCCATGCAACTGGAAACCGAAGAAATGGAAGAACGGATACCGAATGCTGCTCTTCCGAAAGAAGAGTGTCAAGCAGCGAAAGGGGCCGATGCAACTCGACCTGTTCGAGCCCAGAGACTTTGGCTTCGAGTACAAGGTCGTGGTCACGAACAAGATGTCCGTTCCCAGCACGATTCTCAGATTCCACAACGGCCGCGGGTCTCAAGAGAAGCTCATCGGCGAGTGCAAGCAGCACGCCGCCCTCGACGTCATTGCCACCCGTACCAGGAACGGAAACGAGCTCTTCACGCTCGCCGGGTTTGTCGCTCACAACCTGGCGCGCGAGCTGCAAATGCGAGCCGAGCGGCCTACCCGAGGCACATGGCCAAAGCGGCCGGCTCGCTGGGCCTTCGAATCACTCGGCTCCATTCGCCAGCGCCTCCTTCTATGCGCGGGACGGCTCGTTCGACCCCAGGGTCGGCTGACTCTCAAGATGAGCGTCGCCGGAGACGCGCAGGCAGACATCGAGCGCTACGCGAAAGCGTCATGATGAAGCCGCTCCTCCGGCGGTTTGCATCATTGGGGTAGAGCTTGAGCAGCCACAGGCCCCGCCGGACACTTCGATTCCCGAGGCTCGTGAGCAGCTGCATGCCGGACGAATCCTTCGAGAGGAGAGCCTCTTGGATGTGGTCGCAGGCTACCGCGATTTCGGGGAGAGTCTTGCGTCGACGCCTAGAAATCCCTCTTCCTTCCGGATCTTTGATGTGCTGACGGGCGTACTTCACCCGCTTGGAGATCACGCTCTTGAGGCTCGGTGGACGAACCTCGAGGACCGTGTCTGTGATGTCTGTATCGAGGAACCCTGCCTCGCGAGCACGCCAATACGTGGTG
>JAAELT010000232.1 GCA_024226315.1 bacterium
AGCGTCCTGACAGCTCACGGCGAAGCGCCACGTCCGACGTCTGCGCCACCGCCCACAGCTCTTGAATCGCCGGCCGGAGGTAGTCCGACTGCACGCTCTCCAGCGTCGAGCAGAGCCGCACCGACGAGCTCTCCGGGACCGTGTCGTCGCGCATCGCCTCCAGGTCCGCCGGCATCGGCAACGCCTGTACCACCTCAAACAACAGGTAGTCCAGCCGCACCAGCCGGCCGACCACCTTCAACACCATCCATCGAGCCCAACGATCGGGCACGCTCAGCCACGACAGCAATGCATGGATCAGTCTCATCAGAGTTGTCTCCTGCCCCCTGGATCAACGTCTCAGGTGAGGCGACAACTACCCTTGTATATGGTGTCTGTGCAGCCTCGGCGAGCTCCCCCAGAGTCCACAGAGGGGCGGTCTTCGAAGCTCCTCTGATTCGGATCTCGATCTGGATCTCGTAGTAGGAGGGCCTGTGGAAACTGTGCGGAAACGCGCAGCGTTTTCCAAGGGGCTGTGGGAAACAGGGAGGCGGGCGGTGGGTTTTCCATAGCCGCGGCAGTTTCCACAGGCCGGGGGAGCGGTCGCCGCACGCAATCACCGTCGTCCTAGGAGGAGCGCCCGATGACCACCCAGCAATCCGTGCCCGATCACCCCGCAAACCCGCCAGCCGGAGCGTCAGCCGACAACGGCTCTGCCGCAACCACCCCGGTCTCGAACTCCATCGAGACGCTGTGGGTGGCGATCGATATCGGCAAACGGCAACATGATGCCTACCTGAGCCCTTCGGGTGAGGGCCCGCGCCGTCGTCTCCGATTCCGCAACAACCTGGAGGGCCTGCGTCAGCTGGAGGGGGCGATTCAGAAGGTGCAGATGTCGTGCCAGGCCGACGAGGTCGTCATCGGGATGGAGCCGTCTGGCGTCTACTGGAAGCCGCTCTATGAGCAACTGCAGAAACGCGGCTACCGGCTGGTCTTGGTGCACACGAAGGCCGTGAAGCACAACCGGCAGACCCACGGCGACAACGCTAGCAAGACGGACCGCAAGGACGCCTTCTGCATCTGGGACCTGTTGCGCCAGCGGAAGTACTTCACGCCCGTGAAGAGGGATCCTGAACAGGCCGTCGCCTATCGGATCCTGCGGCACTACGAAGACTGTCGCAAGCGCACCGATCAGATCCGCAACCAGTTGCGCAGCTCTCTGGCCCTGGCCTTTCCGGAGCTCAATGAGCTGTTCAAGG
>JAAELT010000233.1 GCA_024226315.1 bacterium
CTAGATGACACCGGCTAAAGTCGCAATCCGATCTTTACTGTTCGATGCGCGAGGATCATGCTGCTTTGATCTCAAACAAAGTGAGTCAGAGCGCATGGCAAAAGCAGTTGAGATCACGATCTCGGCCCGGCAACGGGCCATCCTCGAAACGTGGACGCGAAACAAGGCGGGGACTCCGTATCGTGTCGTAGAGCGGGCCCGGCTCATCCTCATGTCGGCCGAGGGGGTGAGCAACGTGGAACAGGCTCGTCGCCTCGGCATTGACCGGCAGCGAGCCCGCCGCTGGCGAACGCGCTGGGCGGAGAACGTGGAGCGGCTGGGTGCGGCTGAGCAAGAAGGCGCGAGCGACAAGGACCTGACGAAACTTCTGTCCTGCCTGTTGGCAGACGCGCAGCGGTCGGGGACACCGCCCAAGTTCACGGCCGAGCAACTCACGAGGATCATCGCGGTGGCCTGTGAGGTACCCGAAGAGAGTGGGCGGCCGGTGACCCACTGGACGCCGACGGAGCTTGCCGACGAGGTGATACTGCGTGGCATCGTCGATTCGATCTCCCCGAGGCACATTGATCGCCTGCTAAAAGGGGGGATCTCCGCCCACACAAGAGCCAGTACTGGCTGACGTCGAAGGACAAGTTGGAGGACCCCGAGCAGTACGAAGCCGACGTGCGAAAGATCTGCGAGACCTACGCACAGACGCCTCGTCTTCACGAGGAGGGCGCCCATGTGATCAGCACCGACGAGAAGACCGGCATCCAGGCTCTCGAGCGCCTTCACCCCACCAGGCCGACAAAGCCCGGGCTGACGGAGCGCCTCGAGTTCGAGTACCGACGCCACGGCACACTCTGCCTCATCGCCAACTTCGATGTGGCGACAGGCGAGGCGATCCTGCCGACCATTGGGCAGACTCGAACGGAGGAGGACTTCGCCGCGCACATTGCCCGCACTATCGATTCGGACCCCGACGCCCCCTGGATCTTCGTGCTCGACCAGCTCAACACCCACAAGTCGGAGGCTCTCGTGCGCCTCGTCGCCGAGCGCTGCGGCATCAAGGACGACCTTGGAGCCAAGGGAAAGAGTGGCATCCTCAAGACGATGGCGAGTCGAAAGAAGTTCCTCAAAGACCAGAGCCACCGAATCCGCTTCGTCTACACGCCTCGGCACGCATCCTGGCTCAACCAGGTCGAGATCTGGTTCAGCATCCTCTC
>JAAELT010000234.1 GCA_024226315.1 bacterium
TACTGTGGGGGGTTATTTTACACGATGTGGTGGGTTATTATGCTGGTTGTGGTGGTGTTTTTCTGTACTGTGGTGGATTTTGTGGTTTTTTCTTGTTTGACCTATAGATTTTTCCTATGATTTTCGTATCCACCACAGTACACAAAAACTACCACCACAACAAGCATAGTAACCCACCACAAGTAGTGATTATCCACCAAGGTACGCAAAAACTACCACCACATCAAGCATAATAACCCACCACATTAGTGCTGATCCACCACAGTACGCAAAAACACCACCACATCAAGCATAATAACCCACCACATCAAGCATAATAACCCACCACAGTAGTGCTTATCCACCACAGTACGCAAAAAACACCACCACAGTACGCAAAATATACCACCACAGTAGTGCGTATCCACCACAGTAGTGCGTATAGATTCGCTAGCGTGAGTCTGTAAAGTAAGCTTACCTGTGATTTTTTAGCGTTCAATTGTTGAATTCTAGGATCTTCCCACTGTGTCGACTGAGTATCTAGTTCAAGAAAGGAAGATATTTAATTTTTATCCTATCATTCAGTGAATTCAGGTTAGATGAAACGGAAAGAGTTCAATCGAAAAATTCTCACTGTGA
>JAAELT010000235.1 GCA_024226315.1 bacterium
GGGCAACAGCGCCAGAGCCACCAGCAAGCCGCGGAGCCGACAGCGCGTCACGCGCACGAGATTCCTTCCCGGCCGGAATGGGCTCATCGGTTGCTGCTGGACCGGCGTCAGCACGGTTCTCCGCATCGCTGCGAATCCTACCAAACGAGGCGGTCGAAGTCGGGGCCTCGTCGCTGGTGGCTGCCGGCCCGGCACTCTTTACGGACTACCCTTGCCGACCTCGACCTTCACGACGGCTCCTGCGGCCTGAGCTCGGGCCGCTCGGCATAGACCAACTCCAAGCACTCGGGGCAGATGCCGTGGCTGAGCTCGGCCTCGTTGACCTCGGACATCTTCTCCGCCACCAGTTGTGCAGCACCTGGAGGTTGATCGGATCGTCGTCGACCGCCAGGATGCGGGCCGCGCCGGCGGCAGCTGGCGTTGCCGCCGCCGGGCGGGCGGCCAGCGGCGACTCGAGGCGCAGCTCACCGCCGTGGAGCTCGACCAGCTGCCGGGTCAAGACGTGAAAAAACCCCGGTCCGAAGACCGGGGCTCATCAAGCTTCTAGGTTCGCGGGGAACTTAGAATCGGAACCCGACCGAGAAGCGGAAGGTCCGCGGGGTCTGGTGGTCGTCCGCTTCGGTCGCCTGACCGAAGTCGGAGCCCTTGGTCCAGTGCACACCCTCGACCGGCGTTTCGGTGAAGGGATTGAACGTCGCCAGGGATGAGGTGGTCGTAGCGTCGTTGATCGAGGTACCGACGAAGACCGCCCCGTCCTCGTTGAAGATGTTGAGCACTTCTGGCTGCACGAACACCTCGAACTGCTTACCCCAGAGGCTCCAGTTGAACGAGTAGTTCACCGCCACGTCGGTGTGGGTGATGTCGTCGGTGTGGAACGCGTCCCGATCCGAGAAAAAGATCGGCACCGTCGGCGGCGACTCGAGGTAACCGAGGGCGGCTAGATCGACGAAGTTGCCGCTCGCCACGGCGCCGATGGCGCCGTAGGGCGTGCCCGTGTTGTAGCCCTGCAGCAGGCTCACGCTCAGGCTGTGGTGCTCGTTCTGCAACACGTCGTACACCAGCCACAGGCGCACCTTGTGTTTCTGGTCGATCGACAGGTCGCCGCTCGGCAGGAAGTTGGGGAACGCCTTCAGCTCTGGATAGGAGCTGGTCGACGGCGAATCCGTACCACCGCCGGTGAGCGGACCGTTGTCGGCGGTCTCGCCGTCGAAATTGCCGCTGGCGTTGGAGAAGGTCCAGTTACCGCCCAGATTCAGGCGGTCGGTCAAGCGATACTGGAACTGGGTGTGCAGACCCTCGTACTCACGCTTCAGGACGGTGTCGTCGTTGGTGATGATGTTGAGGTCCGAAAAGCTGCCGTCCGGGTTCTGCACCTGGCCGGTAGTGGTGTCGACCTGCGTGGTGTAGAAGTCGTGGAACTCCCTGAGCACGATGTCCGCCCGCACCAGGCCCTTCGAGCCCAACCGCTTGGTGGCGCCGATCGCGATCTCGTCGGAGTTCGGAGTCTTCAGAGCATCGCGGGTCTGGGTGCCGACGCCGGGGATCGACAGGCTGATCCGGCAGGGACTGCCGGTCGGCACGCCGCCGCAAGGCGTCGTCAGGCCAAGGCCGCCGACGTTGTCGAACCAGGCGAAGATGATCGCCAGCGCTTCGTCCGTCGTCGTCAGACTCGACGTCGGCGCGTTCGGGTCCGGATTGATGTCCGGGCCGTCGTAGCGGAACTGGTAGGTGGTCAGCGCACCAGCCGAGGCCGCGCCGTTGCCGACGTTGCCGCTGGTGACCAGCGCGTGCGAGTAGTTGCCATAGCTGGCGTTGAGCACCAGGTCACCGTCGCCCTTGACGTCGTAGGCCAGGCCCACGCGCGGGCTGATGTTGTTGTCGTCGGAGACCAGGGCGCCGCCGGCGTCAACCGCGTTGTTCTCGTTGTAGCGCAGGCCGAGGTTGAAGCTCCACTTGTCGTTCAGGCGCCAGTTGTCGTTGACGAAGAACGCCAGGGTCTCGAAGTCGGTGCCCTGGGTCGGGTTCTCGACCGGGTCGAAACGCAGCCGGTTGGGGCCGTTGGCGGTGAACTGCGGGAACACCTCGGTGCCACGATAGATGAACGGCTGGAAGGCCCAGACCGAGAAGTCGCTGCCCGACTGGTGATTCTCGACGATCACGATGTCCGAGAAGGTGTCGTAGCCGCCCACGATGTCGTGGGAGCCGGTCCTCTCACCGGAGAGGAAGTACGACGCCTTGACCAGGCCGTTCTCGTTGTTGCGCTGCTGGTCCTTGCACACCGCGCAGAATACCGGCGAGCCGATGAACGAGAAGCTGGTGAGGTCGACGAACCAGGTGCCGCCGATGCGCTCGGTGGTCAGCGCGCCGGCGCCCTTGGCGATGGTCAGGTCGCGCTCCGAGTACTGGGCCTCGACGAAGAAGCTCTCGGTGAGCACGCCGGTGTAGTTGCCGGAGATCAGCTCCTCGGGGTCTTCCCGCGACGGGTTGACCGTGGTCAGGTCGACGGCCGAGAAGTGGTTGTTGGCGGTCGACGCCTCGCGCTCCATCAAGGAGCCGATCAGGCGATGGCTCTCGGTGGGCGAAATGGTGAGCTTGTACTCCCCACGCTCGCGCACTCGCGTCTGGTCGAGATTGATGTTGGTGAACGGCAGCGTGTCCTGCCCTTCCCGCTCCAGGTCGCGGCCGGCGACGAAGAACCACAGGTGATCCTTCAGGATGCGGCCACCGAGGGTGGCCTCGTAGGTCTCGTTGAGAGTGTCGTCCAGGTCTTGCGGGGAGAGCTGGTTCTTCCCTTCCCACGACTCCTGGTTGTGGCTGACCCGGAACGAGCCCGAGAGCTGGTTGCCGCCGGACTTGGTGATCACGTTGACCACGCCGCCGGCGAAGCGGCCGTACTCGGCCGAGATACCGGAGGTGGAGACCGTGGTCTCCTGCACCGCGTCCTCGATGATGAACTCGATGGCCTGGCCGCGGAGGTTCTCGTTGACCGTCACGCCGTTGACCATGAACAGGTTCTCGTAGCTCTGCGAGCCCGAGATGGTGATGGCGAAGCCTTCGTCGCTGGTGTTCGCCGGCCCGGTGGCGTGCACGCCGGGGGCCAGCAGCACCGCCTGCTCGATGGAACGGGCAACCGCCAGCTTCTCGATGGTCTCCTTCTCATAAGTGGTCTGAGAGGAGATCTGGCCCGAAATGGTGCCGGTGTCGCCGGTGACGATGATCTCTTCGACGACCTCCGACAGATCCATCGCGGTGTCGATGCGCGCGTTCTGCTGCACGTTGACCTTGACCGCCTTGCGTACGGTGTTGGCGCCCTCGAGCTCGAAAGTCAGCTCGTAACCGCCTGCCGGCAGACCGGCAAACACGTAGTCGCCGTTGGCCGAAGTCGAGGTCGTCCGGGTGCCCTGCAGCGAGGGCGAGGTCGCGGTGACCGTGACGCCGGGAGCGGCGCCGCCGTCGATCGTGACCCGGCCGGATACCTTGCCGGTGTTCGCTTGCGAGAAAGCCGGCAGCGTAGCTACCAGAAAGCAGATCGCAGCGATCGATAAAATCCTTTTCCTCATCCGTTCCTCCTTGTTCGGGTGTTCCTCGTCCGGAGCTTCTTCCTATTTCTCTTTCGCCGCCCCTCATGGAGCCGCGCTTCGGACTGCTGAAGTGGATACACGTTCCAGCTCGTCGCATTTGCAAAACGGGTGCCAGGGACGAGCTGCCGTGGATCCGGGACGATCGTGGTTCTAGCCTTTCTTGTACGTGTCTTCCGCCCCGCTGGTTGCGTTGCCGGTTCATCCTGGTGAACCCGAATTCAACTCGTTGAATCGGGTTCGCCAGCCGAACATCGACCACAGCGTGCCGATCGGGGGGACGAGCAGCGATCTCGCGCCACCCCGGAGGATACTGGCCGTCCGCTTCGGGCGACGTGTCGCAACCTTCCGATCGCCTGGACAAGTCGGCGATTGCGGTCGCGTCTACCTACGCTGGGACGAGCAGCGTCGCGGCGTCGGGGACCCGCAGTCTGGCAAGTGGGGGCGGCGGATCGAACGTCGGGACGACGCTCCCAGCTAGGCCGGCCGGTTCCCGAGCAGCTTCAGGAGGCGATCGCGGCGCTTGAGAACGGCTTTGACCTGCCTGTCCTCCAGGAGATCGCCGACCAACCGGTCGAGAGTCTCGAAGTCGATCCCCCGTAGCCGCTGCTCGACGTGTGCCGGCACGGAGAAGCTCTCGACGCTGCCACGCGCCGAGGGCGGCGGCGTCGGCAGCAGCCAGAAAGTCCGCGAATGGTCGATCGGGTGGAACACGTCTCGATCGACGTTGATCAGGATGTTCCCGAAGTTGCGGTCGGCGTTGTAGATCAGGGCGTCGAGGATGTACATCAACCCCAGTCTCTCGATCAGCAGATCAGAGTTCCCGACCGCCGTGTCTGCATCCTTCATCACCTCTTCGAGGGTTCTCACGTCCTCGATCCAAAGCTGAACCGAGCCGGTCTCACCGTCGATCGTCCGAATCACGGTCACCGGTACGAGCCCGATACCCACCAACCGATCCAGCCGATAGGCGGCCACTTCGTAGACGTACTTGTCCGAGTACTCCCGCCGGATACGGTTCACGACCGCCGTGCCAGCGGTCTCCTGGTCGATGGTCTTGAAGATTGCCCGATGTACGACGCCGCCCCGTCTCAGAGTCAGTCGTCTGGGTCTGGTGATTCCCTCGCCCACCTCTTCGGTCTCGACGACCTCGGCATGCCTCAGGAAGTTCTCCATGGCGAGGTCCGCGGGTGAGCGACCAGAAGGATCCGTGACCGTCGCCCCGGCGGCGGGCGAAACCCCGGCCAGCAAAACGACGGACAAGGCAAGACCTCGAATCTCGCCAAGGTCGAATCTCGTTGTCTTCTTCATGTCGGATCGCCTCCGCTTCATTTCTCGATACGCCGGAAACGCCTCGAGGTTGCGCTCGAGACGGAGACTTCGCCGCCGACGCGGGGCCGGAATCGAGAGAAGCCCCGGTCCGAAGACCGGGGCTCCGCCGGCAGTCTCGTGCGGAGACTTCTGACCGCCTAGAAGCGAAATCCCACCGAGAAGCGGAAGGTCCGAGGCACCTGGTAGTCCGCCGCCTCGGTCGGCTGCCCGAAGTCCGAGCCCAGGTCCCAGTGCACTCCCCGCACCGGCGCGGTGGTGAAGGGATTGAATGCCGCCAGACTCGGATCGGTGGTGTTGTCGTCGACCCCCTTGTTGACGAAAACGACCCCGTCCTCGTTGAAGACGTTGAGCATCTCCGGCTGCACGAACACCTCGACGGGCTTGCCGAACAGGCTCCAGCTGAACGAGTAATTGGCCGCGATGTCGGTCTGGGTGATGTCGTCGGTACGGAACGCGTCGCGATCGGTGAAGAAGATCGGCACCGTTGGCGGCGCCTCGAGGTAGCCGAGGGCATCCAGGTCGACGAAGTCGCCGCTCGCCACGTTGCCGATGGCGGCGTAGGGCGTGCCGGTGTTGAAGTGCTGCAACAGGCTGACGCTCAGGTTGTGGTGCTCGCTTCGCAACAGGTCGTACACCGCCCACAGCCGCACCTTGTGCTCCTGGTCGATCATCAGGTCGCCGCGCGGCAGGTAGCCGGGGAACGCCTTGAGCTCCGGATAGGCGCTGGTCGAGGGCGAGTCCGAGCCGCCGCCGGTCAGCGGTCCTTGATTCTTGGTCTCGCCGTCGAAGTTGCCGCTGGCGTTCGACCAGGTCCAGTTGCCACCCAGGTTCAGGCGATCGGTCAACCGGTACTGGAACTGGCTGTGCAGGCCCTCGTACTCGCGCTCCAGGACGCTGTCGTCGTTGGTGATGATGTTGAGGTCCGAAAAGCTGCCGTCCGGGTTCTGTACCTGGCCGGTGGTGGTGTCGACCTGGGTGGTGTAGAAGTCGTGGAACTCCCGCAACACCACGTCGGCGCGCACCAGGCCCTTGGCGCCCAGCCGCTTGGTGACGCCGAGCGCGAGCTCGTCGGAGCTCGGGGTCACCAGGGCGTCACGCACCTGGGTGCCGACGCCCGGGATCGACAGGCTGATGCGGCAAGGCTGGCCGGGCGCCGCCGCCGAGCAGGGGGTGGTGAGGCCCAGGCCGCCGGCGTTGTCGAACCAGTCGAAGATGATCGCCAGAGCGTCCTCATTGCCGGTCAGGTTCGGCGCGTTGCGGTCCGGGTTGATGTCCGGGCCGGTGTAGAGGAACGAGTAGCCGGTCAGCGCGCCGGCCGTGGCGGCGCCGTTGGCGACGTTGCCGCCCGAGCTCAGGGTGTGCGAGTAGTTGCCGTAGCTGGCATTGACCACCAGGTCACCATCGCCCTTGACGTCGTAGGCGATGCCCAGCCGGGGACTGATGTTGGTGTCGTCGGAGACCAGCCCGCCGCCGGCGTCCACCGAGTTGTTCTCGTTGTAACGCACGCCGAGGTTGAAGGTCCACTTGTCGTTGAGCCGCCAGGAGTCGTTGACGAACAAGGCCCGGGTCTCGAAGTCGGTGCCCAGGGTCGGGTTCTCGGCCGGGTCGAAGCGCAGGCGGTTGGCGCCGTTGGCGCTGAACTGCGGGAACACGTCGGTGCCGCGGAAGATCAACGGCTCGAAGCTCCAGGCCGAGTAATCGCTTCCCGACTGGTGGTTCTCGACGATGAAAATGTCGGTGAAGGTGTCGTAGCCGGCCACGATGTCGTGGGAGCCGATCCTCTCGCCGGAAAGGAAGTAGGACGCCTTCAGGATGCCGTTCTCGTTGTTGCGCTCCTGGTCCGTGCACACCGCGCAGAAGGGCGGTGAAGCGACGAATTTGAAGGCCGTCAAGTCGACGATCCAGGTACCGCCGATACGCTCTCTGGTCAGAGCGCCGGCGCCTTTGTTGATGGTGAATTCGCGCTCCGAGTACTGGGCCTCGACGAAGAAGCTGTCGGTGAGCACGCCGGTGTAGTTGCCCGACCACAGCTCTTCCGGATTCTCCACGCTAGGGTTGACGGTGGTCAGGTCGACGGCATCGAAGTGAGTGTTGGTGGACGTGGAGTCGCGGCTCATCAAGGAACCGATCAGGCGGTGACGCTCGGTCGGCGAGACGGTCAGCTTTGCTTCCTGGCGCTCGCGAGCGAAGGTCTGATCGAGGTCGATGCTGGTGAAGGGCAGGGTGTCCTGGCCCGTGCGCTCGAGGTCGCGGCCGGCGACAAAGAACCACAGGTGGTCCTTCAAGATGCGGCCACCGAGGGTGGCCTCGAAGGTCTTGTTGGTGGTGTTGTCCAATTCTTCGGGCGACAGCGGATTGCGGCCTTCCCAGGCCTCCTTGTCGTAGTTGACGCGGAACGAGCCCGACAGCTGGTTGCCGCCGGACCTGGTGATCACGTTGACCACGCCGCCGGCGAAGCGGCCGTACTCGGCCGAGATGCCGGAAGTCGAGATCGTGGTCTCCTGCACCGCGTCTTCGATGATGAACTCGCGCGCCTGGCCGCGCAGGTTCTCGTTCACCGTAACGCCGTTGACCATGAACAGGCTCTCGTAGCTCTGAGCACCGGAGATGGTGATGGCGAAGCCTTCTTCGGCCGCTTCCCTCTGCGGCCCGGTGGCGTGTACGCCAGGCGCCAGCAGCACCGACTGCTCGATGCTGCGGCTGACCGCCAGCTTCTCGACCATGTCCTTCTCATAAGTGGTCTGAGAAGAGATCTGGCCCGAGATGGTGCCGAGGTCGCCGGTGACGATGATCTCCTCCACCACTTCCGAGAGGTCCATGGCGGTGTCGATGCGGGAGGTCTGCTGCACCGAGACCTTCACCTCCTTGCGCACGGTGTTGGCACCCTCGAGCTCGAAAACCAGCTCGTAGGTTCCGGCCGGCAGCTGGGCGAAGACATAGTGACCGGTGGTCGTGACGGCGGTCGTCCGGGTGCCCTGCAGCGCCTCCGAAGTGGCGCTGACCGTCACTCCTGGCGCGGCGTCGCCGTCGATCGTCACCCGCCCGGAGATCTTTCCGGTATTCGCCTGCGAAAAAGCCGGCAGAGTCGCCAGCAAGCAGCAGGCCGCCGCGATGAAAAAGGTTCTGGTCGTCATCTGGTCCTCCTGTTCATTGGTTCGAACGGTCACTTCCTGTTCCTCGGGCACACTTCTCCATCGCCAGCGCGTCCACCTGGATGCCCGGATCAGAAAACTGTGCCCTACACCCGAGTATGAGCAAGGGCAATGCCAGGGACAGTCTGTCGAGCCCCCGGGATCGATCCGCCACTCGGCCGAACATGCCGAGCTACGCGATACGAAACCTCCAGTGAATTGGACCGAAAGTCAGATCTCTGAACCCAGCCAGCCTGGTGCAGAAGGGTTCGGACGCCGGCTGGGCGGGGCCGGTCGTTGACCCCGTCCGTTGGCCTCTGCACCTGGTTTGTGAAAGAGTTTCGGTCCATGAACCAGAAACCGCGTTTTCTCCCGCTGCTGCTCTCGCTGCTTCTTGTAAGCCTGGGCGGGGCTCACCAGGCGACCGCCCAGGAGCCAGCGGAAACACCGGTCGAAGGCGGGCAGTCGGCGAATCCGCGTCCCTTCATCGACGTCATGAACGTGACGGTGGTCAACGTCGACGTCTACGTCACCGACTCGAAGGGCGAGCGGGTCGCCGGCCTGACTGTCGACGATTTCGAGATCACCGAGGACGACCGGCCAGTGGCGATCACCAACTTCTACGCGGTGGAAAGCGGCCAGCCCGTGGACGGCGCCGTCGAGACCGAGCCTCAGGAGCCCGGGGAGGAGCCGCGTGACCCGCGTCTGGCGCCACGCCGTCTGACCGTGCCCGAGGACCAACGCCTCCACCTGGTGCTGTATTTCGACAACCAGTTCCTGCGGCCGTTCAACCGCAACCGCGTGGTGCGGCGGGTACGCGAGTTCCTGCGCACGCACGTCGGGCCGCAAGACCAGGTGATGATGGTCACCTACGACCGCGAGCTCCACCGCCGTCAGAAGTTCACAGCCGACATGCGGCTGGTGTCTGACGCGCTCGACGAGATCGAAACCGTGAGCGCGGCGGCGCCGGCGTCGGAGACCGCACGCCGCGACGTCATCCGCCGGGTCGACCAGAGTCGGGACTTGGCCGAAGCCATGTCGCACGTCGACTTCTACGCCAAGTCGCGCTACCACGACCTCGGCCTGTCGATCGACGCGCTCAAGAAACTGGTCGGCTCGCTGGCCGGCCTGCCCGGCCGCAAGGCCCTGCTCTACGTCTCCGACGGCATCCCGCTCAACGCCGGCGAGGACCTCTTCTATCTGCTCGACCAGCGCTACCCCAACCGGATCTCCAGCAAGCTGCTGGCCAACCGTTACAGCGCCCGCACGAGATACCAGGAGCTGATCGCCCAGGCCAATGCCAACCGGGTGACCTTCTACACTCTCGAGGCGGCCGGTCTGGGCTTCCATTCCTCGCTCTCCGCCGAGCAGGGCGGCAGCGCCAGCCCGACCGGCGGCTCGGAAATCGACATCGACTTCGTGCGCGACACCAACACCCAGATGACACTGATGATGATGGCGCGTGACACCGGCGGTCTGGCGACCTTCAACACCAACAACATCACCGGCGCGCTCGACAGCATGGCGGCCGACTTCGGCACCTACTACTCGCTGGGCTACCAGCCGGTGCAGCGCCTCGAGGGCAGGTACCACAAGATCGAAGTCAAGGTGAAAAGGCGCGGCCTGAAGGTGCGCCACCGCAACGGCTATCGCGACAAGACCGCCGAGGTCCAGGTCTCCGAAGGCACCCTGGCATCCTTGTTCTACGGCTGGGAGAGCAACCGCCTCGGCATCGAGCTGCAGGCCGAGGGCGGTGGCGAGCGGCAGGACAACGGCAACTACTTGATCCCGATCAAGGTCCGGATCCCGCTTGGCCAAGCCACGCTCATCCCCCAGGACGAGCTGCATCACGGCAAGCTCCAGGTGTCGGTGGCGGTGATCGACGAGGAGGGGCGGGTGTCGTCGGTGCAGCAGACGCTGGTGCCGCTCGAGATCCCCAACTCCGAAATCGAAGTCGCCCGCACCAAGTTCTTCGTCTACGAGGCCGCGCTGTTGATGCGCGCGGGCTACCAGGAGGTCGCCGTCGGCGTGCGCGACGACTTCAGTGGCGAGGCCTCCTTCGTGCGTCAGTCGCTGGTCGCCGGCGGCCGGGCGACCACCGCCGCCTCGCTACCCGCCACCGGCACGGAATAGCTTAGAATCGACGCTCGCCGGGATCTCGGAGGAGCTTGCCATGTTCTCGTCAGAAGCAGTGACCCGCGGCATCCGGGTCCACGTCGACACCCGCTTCGACCCGACCCGGTCGAACCCTGCCGAGAGCCTGTGGTTCTTCCTCTACACCGTCACCCTTCGCAACGAGGGCACCGAAACCGTGCAGCTCGTCTCTCGGCACTGGATCATCACCGACGAGAACAAACGCGTCGAGGAGGTGCGCGGCGCCGGCGTCGTCGGCGAGCAGCCGATCCTGGCCCCCGGCGAGACCTTTCGCTACACCTCCGGCTGTCCCCTTCGTACCGCCACCGGCGCGATGGAGGGCACCTACCAGATGGTCACCAACGACGGCGAGGAGTTCGACGCGGAGATCGCGATGTTCACGTTGAGCGAGCCGTTGACGGTGAATTGAGAGGCGCGTGAGTCTCACCGACCTCATCCTCACGCTGCGCGAGTTCGTCCGGGAGCGCGACTGGGAGAAGTTCCACGCGCCCAAGAACCTCTCGATGGCTCTATCGGTGGAAGCGTCCGAGCTGATGGAGCACTTTCAGTGGCTGGGAGAGGCGGAGAGCCGAGAGCTGTCCGAGGAGAAACTCGCCGCCGTGCAGGACGAAATGGCGGACGTCCTCATCTACCTTGTTCGCTTGGCCGACGTGCTCGAAGTCGATCTGCTGGCCGCCGCCGGAAGCAAGCTCGATAGGAATCGGGAGAGATACCCAGCGGACCTCGTCCGAGGCAGCGCGAAGAAGGCCAGCGAGTACTGATGACCCCGCAAGGGTCTTCTCTCTGAGCCATTCAACCGAATCCTGATGATGCTGACGCAGTTTCCCCTACGCGCATTTCTCCCTCGCCTGCCTGACGCCTGCTGACCAAAAATGCGCGTAAGGGGAAGAGCGTCAGCATCATCATCAGCCTATGCCAGAAGTCCTCTACAGAAGAGGCATGGATTGCGATTTTCGGTGATCGTTCCCTGACGCTGGTTCTCGACTGCTCCCACAGACCACCATTCCAGACCGCGTGAAGACACAGTTGTCTCGTCGAGGAACCCTTGCTTCGCTGCTAAAGACACAGTTCGATCGCGATCGAACCCGTGCTTCCCGCGTGAAGACAGGGTTCGTCGGCCGCGGAACCCGTGCTTCCCGCGTAGAGACACAGTTCCAACGCCCGGGAACTCGTCCTTGCGAAGGCGCTCGGACCGGCGAGAAGATGCTATCGTCGCCCGGTCAGCACGACTCAGGCGCGATCGACATCCCGGGAGGCAACGGTGACGGAGAGAGAAGAACTGCGGAGATCCCTCGACCGGCTGCGCGACGAGATCAGCCACCTCGAGGACAGTGACGAGGCCACGCGTAGACGCATGAATCGCCTGGTTGCCCAGCTGGAGGATCAGCTCGGAGGCGAGGCGGAGGAAGAACACCTGGGGATGTTGACCGAGGCCGTGCGCAACTACGTCGAGCAGCTCGAAATCGAGCACCCGCGGATGACGAGCGTACTGAACCGAATCCTGGTCGGGCTCAGCAACATCGGTATCTGACCAAAGCCGGTGCTACTCCGGCACGCCCTCGACGGTACCACCTTCCCCCCGCTCGACGGTCGGCATCTCCTCCTCCTCCACCGCCTTGCGGACGTAGGTCTCGAGCCAGTTGTGGGTCTCCCACAGCATGTGGAGCACGGACTCGCGGGCGCGGTAGCCGTGGCTCTCGTGCGGCAGCATCACCAGGCGGGCGGTGGCGCCGTGGCCGCGTAAGGCGTTGTAGTAGCGCTCGCTCTGCATCGGGAAGGTGCCGGAGTTATTGTCGGAGTCGCCGTGGATCAGCAGGATCGGCTCGTTGACCTTCTCGGCGTGCATGAACGGCGACATGTCGAAGTAGACGTCGGGCGCCTCCCACAGTGTGCGCTCCTCTGACTGGAAACCGAACGGGGTGAGGGTGCGGTTGTAGGCGCCGCTGCGGGCGATGCCGGCGGCGAAGAGGTCGCTGTGGGCGAGCAGATTGGCGGTCATGAAGGCGCCGTAGGAATGTCCGCCGATGGCGATCTGATCGCCGGTGGTGACGCCGCGCCGCAAGCTCTCGTCGACCGCTGCCCTGGCGCTCGACACGAGCTGCTCGCGGAAGGTGTCGTTGGGCTCCTCGTCCTCCTCGCCGACGATCGGCATCGACGGATCGTCGAGCACCGCGTAACCCTGGGTGAGCCACAGCAGGGACGACCACCAACCGACGCGGTCGAAGCGGTAGGGCGAGTCGGTCACCTGGCCGGCGGCGTCAGCGTCCTTGAACTCGCGTGGATAAGCCCACATCACCATCGGCAACGGGCCGTCGCCGGCCTGGTGGCCCGGCGGCAGATAGAGGGTGGCGGTGAGCTCCACGCCATCTTCGCGCGAATAGCGGATCAACTCCTTGCCAAGGCCGAGCAACTCGGGGGTAGGATGCGGAAAGGTGGTCAGCTGACGCAAGTCGGCGTCGGCCTTCTCGAGGTCACGGACGAAGAAATTGGGAGGATCCTCGACCGACTCGCGGCGGGTCAGGAGCAGACGCCCGGACTCGTCCAGGGGCCGTACCGGTCGCTCGTAGACCGGCGCCTGGGAGTGGAAAAGGCGCTCGCTCTCGCCGCTGCCGAGGTCGTAGAGATCCAGAAACGGGCGGTCGCCCTCGGGCGAGGCACCGGCACCGGTCAGAAACAGCTTCTCGCCGGCGCCGGTGGTCTGGAGCACCGACCGGCCCCAATCGTTGACCGCCATCACCGGCTCACCCGGATCGTTGTAGCGGTCTTCCCACGAACGATCGATCAGCAGCTCTGCGGGCTTCTCCGGCTCGCCCGGGAAGACTCGGGAGACGCGCACGTTGCGGCTCTTCCACCACCACGTCGAGACCACCGCGAGGTCGTCGCGCGCCCAGCGGATGCCACCGAATCGGTTTTTCAGTGACGCCCAGACGATCGGCTCGCCGTCGAAGGGAGCGGGCAGCAGGAACAGGCGGTCGCGCAGCTCGGCCTCGCGGCCGGCGTCGCCTCCGTCGAGCGCCTCGACCCACACCAGGGTGGCGGGGGCGTCGTGGCGCCAGGAGAAGCTCCGCGGCCCGGTGGCGACGCTGCCGTAGGGCACGGGGATGTTCTCGCGCAGCGGCAGGTCGACGACCAGGCGCACCAGCTCGCCGCCCGCATCCCAGACCTCGACGCGAGTCGGGAACCAGCGCGCCGGGCGCAGGTAGGAGAACGGGCGATGAAGAGTCTCGACCAGCAGGTGCTGGCCGTCGGGAGACGGATCATAGTCCCAGATGATGCCGGGATCGCCCAGCGTCATGACCTCGCCCTCGAGGGTGACGCGGGCCAGCTGGCTGGTGAGGTAGTGTTCGAAGAGAGCCTCGTCATGGGCGTTCTGGAGTAGGTCCTGGAAGGTGCGTGCCGGCGCCTTGGAGCCCAGGTTCTCCTGGATCGTCGGCCCGGTAGGCAACGAAGACGCCTCGGGCGCGGCGCCGCGGCCCTCGGGTACCAGGGTGCACACCAACGAGCGGCTGTCGGCCAGCCAGATCGGCTGTACCCGGGCGCTCAGGTTCAGCGCCCGATCCGTGAGGCGACGGGCGGTGAACGTGGTGGCGTCGGCCACCCACAGCTCGATGCGGTCACCCCGGGTGTGGGTGAAGGCGATGCGGCTGCCATCGGGCGACCAGGTGACGTCGTCGAGGCGCGCCTGCTCGGGCAGTCCGCTGACGGCGTGGGTGGTGCCGGTGGCGATGTCCAGCAGCTCGAGCCCGGCGGCCGGGCGCCGGCGACTGGGGCCGTTGTTGCTGGGCTTGAAGCGTAGACCGCCCAGCCGCAGCTCGGTCTCGGCGAGCTCGGCGATCGTCGGCAAGCTGGGCTGCTCGAGCAGGAGAAGCCAAGCGTGATCCGGGCTGATTCGGGTCCACGGCGTCAGCGGCCGGTCGATGATGTCGACCAGCGCCTGAGGTGGCAGCTGATAGCCGGACGGGCTTTCCGCGGTGTCGGTGGCGATCGCGGGAACGGCCGCGGCGAGAAGCAAAATCAGCGCGGTGGCGATGGAAGTCGCTGCCGGGCCACGGCGGGCGAGGGGGGGATGATGCATGTTGGAACCTCCTGGAATCCCTGGGCACGAAGAGGCCGAGCGGACGAAAGCATGGCAAATCAGCGGAGACCGAGGCGAAACAGTCTCGCCAAGCCTATCACGCAGAGAATCAGTCCACCGTGGACTCCTGGAGGATCCGCCAACCGTCGGCGTCCCTGATCAACTCCAGGCGCTTGGTCACGGTATCGCGGTAGGTGTCCGACCAGTAGGACTGGCTGAACTGAATCGATCCCCGGCTGTCGCTGATTCTTTCCGACTCCAGGAACACCAGCGACAGCTTGATGAACCGGGGCCGCGTGATGCGCTGCCGGCGCTGGTCCTGCCAACGGTCACGAGGCATGCCACCCGGCGGCAGGTAGCCGCTGGAGTACGACGCCAGGTAATCGTCGACCCGCTGATCCGACCAGGCCTGAGCCCAGGAGCGCACCAGCGAAGCCATCTCGCCGTCGACGTAGGCCTCCGTTGCCCCGGTCCCGCCCTCTTCACTGACCGTCGGGCCGGTCGAGAAGTCGCGGTTGCCGCGTTTGCGCCAGCGCTCCTGGATGACGCTCACGACCTGTTGCTCGACCTCCTCGTCTTTCGGCACCAGCACTTCGATCAGTGCGCCCAGGTCTTCGTTGGCGCGATTCGCCACCAGGCGCGAGCGGGCCAGGTCGAGGATCGACAGCGGCGACACCCTGCCCATGGGAATCTCGAACTCCGCCGAATAACCCGGCAGCACAGTGAACTCGGAATCCACCCGCAGCACCGAGCTGTGCTCGTCGACTTCGATCACCACGCCGCGGTTGACGATGACCTTCTTCTCTTCGGCACCGATCGGGGTCATGTAGTAGACCACCGCGGTGTCGTCGGGGCGGATGCCCTCCACCAGCCCGGCGTCGACGCGGGCGTAGTTGCCGTCGATACTCAGGATCGTCGCGATCACTGTCGCGAGCGGGATAGCTGTGATGCCTGACAAGGTTGATTTCTCCCTCTAGCTCGATCCCCCTGCCCATGCCAGGAGTATCGACTCCTGGCTATAAGTAACTCAATGGGCGCCTCGAAGTGGATTATACAGAGAAGCGAGACCTATGAGACCATCCCCGTATACTCAGGCAGCCTCTTGGCTTTCGCTGCTTCCCCGCCAAAGATCCCAGCATATGTTCGACTCCATCGAAGGCACGTCCCGGGAGCTTCGCGAGCTGTCCTACATCGCCGACGACGGGCTGGCCACCAGCCTGTTCCTGGCACTCAAGATGGAGAAGCCCCTGTTCGTCGAGGGCGAGCCGGGGGTCGGCAAGACCGAGATCGCCAAGGTGATGGCGCGCGCGCTCGACGCGCCGCTGATCCGGTTGCAGTGCTACGAAGGGCTCGATATCCACCAGGCGGTCTACGAGTGGAATTACCCGCGGCAGCTACTCGAGATCCAGGCGCGCCAGGGAACAGGCGCGGCCCGGTCCGCAGTGGCGGACATCTTCACCGAGGATTTCCTGCTCAAGCGGCCCTTGCTACAGGCCATCGACCAGAGTCACGACCAGGCTCCGGTGCTGTTGATCGACGAGATCGACCGCGCCGACGAGGAGTTCGAGAGCTTCCTGCTCGAGCTGCTCTCGGACTTCCAGGTGACGATCCCCGAGATCGGCACCCTGGTCGCCGAGCACAAACCGGTCACCCTGATCACCTCCAACCGCACCCGGGAGATCCACGACGCGCTCAAACGCCGCTGCGTCTACCACTGGATCGACTATCCCTCACGCGACAAGGAGCTCGAGATCCTGCGGCGCAAGGTGCCAGGACTGGAGGAACGCCTCGGCGAGCAGATCGTGGCCTTCGTCCAGGCCACCCGCGAGCAGGACCTCTACAAGCTGCCGGGCGTCTCTGAGACCCTCGACTGGGCGCGCGCCCTCGGGCATCTGCACGCTCACAGCCTGGACGTCGAGGCGGTGCACGCCACTCTCGGATTCCTGCTCAAGTACCAGGACGACGTCGACAAGCTGCGCGGCGGCCTGGCCGAGACGCTGCTCGAGGAGACCGCGCCGAACGAAAGCTCGACGGACCGGGCCGCCGGGTGATCACTTTCGCCGTCCTCGCCGCTTCGGCGGTCACGCCTTCCCTGCTCCTGGTGTGGTACTTCCACGCCCGCGACGCGTTTCCCGAGCCGCCGCGAGTGCTGTGGACCACCTTCGCACTCGGGGCGCTGTCGGTGGCGCCGGTGCTGCTCTTCGCGTGGCCGATGTACATGCTCGCCCAGGAGATCGAGACGCCGCTGGCGCACGGCCTGGCGAGCGCCTTCCTGGGCGCCGCGATTCCCGAGGAGGCATTCAAACTGCTGGTGCTCTGGGGCTACTCCATGCGCCAACGGGCGTTCGACGAGCCGATGGACGGCATCGTCTACGGCGCCACCGCGTCGCTCGGCTTCGCCACCCTGGAAAACGTGCTCTACGTCTCCACGGAAGGCGGCTCGGCGGCCATCCTCCGGGCGTTCACCGCGGTGCCTGGCCACGCCCTCCTCGGCGCCATCATGGGCTACTACGTCGGCAAGGCGCGGTTCGCTAGTGGGCAGCAGCGGCGTTCGCTGCTGCTGCGGGCCTTCGCGGTGCCGACGCTGCTGCACGGCGGCTACGACTTTCCGCTGATGGCGGCCTCCAAGCTGGAGAGCCCGGACACCGCGGCGGCGATCCCGATCCTGCTCTTGCTGCTGCTGGTCCCGGCAGTTCTGTGCATCGAGTGGATCTGGACCCTGCGGCTGGTGCGCGGCGGCCGGCGGACACAGTTGGCCGGCGGGCCGCCGGCGCCGGCGCCGGTGGCGGTAACAGCTCACCCGCCCGCGCGCGCAGCGGGCGGGAGCAACCTGTTCGCCTGGCTGCTCACCGTTTTCGGCGTGCTGGGCGCCGCGGGCGGCGGGTTGGTGGTCCTGGCCGTGGTGATCGGCGTGCTGCTCGGCGGCTCGGACCCGGAGGAGCTGCGCTTCCTGGTGCTCGGCACCGGGCTGATCGGGGTGATCCCGGCGGCGGCCGGCACCGGGCTGTTCGCGTGGGGCGTGCGGCGGTTGAACCGCGCGGGCTGATCGCGGCGGTTCAGGCTCGCCTCTTCGGCGCCGTCTCCCCCAGCATGCGGCTCGCCCGGCGCGAGCGGCGCCACTCCATGCCGAAACGCTCCTGCGCCACTTTCAGCACGTGATCCGCCGCTTCGGCCGGCGAGTCGGTGAGCAGGAAGCGCTCGGGGTCCGCGGGCGAAATGGTGCCCTCGGGCACCATGGTCTGGTTCATGAAGTCGATCATTCCCCGCCAGTAGTCGGTGCCCATGAGCACCAGCGGGAAGTCGTCGATCTTGCCGCACTGGATCAGGGTCGCGGTCTCGAAGATCTCGTCCAGGGTGCCGAAGCCGCCCGGCATCAATACGAAACCGGTCGAGTACTTGGTCAGCATGACCTTGCGGACGAAGAAGTAACGGAAGTCGACCCAGTGATCGAGGTAGGGGTTGGGCTCCTGTTCGTGGGGCAGCTCGATGTTGCAGCCGATCGACAGGCCGCCAGCCTCCTTGGCGCCGCGGTTGGCGGCCTCCATGACCCCCGGGCCGCCGCCGGACATGACCGCGAACCCGCGCCGGGCCAGCTCGCCGCCGACCTCGCGGGTGAGCTGGTAGTAACGATGGTCCTCCTTGAACCTCGCCGAGCCGAAGACGGTGACGCAGGGCCCGACGAAATGCAGCGCGCGGAAGCCGCGAATGAAGCCCGCCATGATGCGCAGCAGGCGCCGGAATTCGGAGCCCCGGTGCTGGGGACCGGACAGGAAATAGCCTTCCTCGGGGCTGCGCGCCACCTTGCCCCAGGTGTGGGAGGCTGGCGGCGCACCGGTATCTTCTTGCTTCACGGTATCTCCTTCTCGGTCCGAGACGGCCGGGTGCCGGCCGGCCGCGCGAGCGGTCGACTCGAGGCTCAGCGCCGCGCGGCGCTCACCTTGCGTCCACCGCGGTGTTCTCGGTGTCCGTGTCGTTGACGGGGTTGGGATCGTCGCTGGTGGTGCTGACGCTCGCCGGATTGGTGAGCGCGGGGAAAGCCTGGGGCAGGACGTTCGTCTCGATCACCACGGTCGCCTGGCTGCCGACGCCCAGAGACCCCAGATCGCAGCTCACGGTGTTGACCGAGACGTCGCAGCCCTCGTCGGGCTCAGTGACGGTGATCTGATCGAGCTGGAGCGGCAGGAAATCGTCAACTATCACGCCGGTTGCGATGGCCGGGCCGAAGTTGGTGATCGTCAGGGTGTAGGTGAGCGTCGAGCCCACCGTCACCGGATCCGGCGAGTCCGAAACGCTGATCCCGACGTCGGCACTGCCGGCCTCTACCAGCGAGCTGATGCTGTCGGTGTTGTCGCTGTCGTCCAGTTCGCTCTGGCTTCCGGTGACGCTGGCGTCGTTGGTGATGGTGCCGGTGACGCCGGAGTTCACCGCCGCCTCGACGATGATCGTCTCCTGGGTCAAGCCCGCCAGCGTCGAGATTTCGCAGGTCACCACGCCGTCGTCCTCGGAGCAGCCGCCGTACCCCGTATCCCAACCGTTGACGTCGCCGCTCTCGAAGCCGTCCTCGAAGATCAGATCCGTGGCCGTCGAGAGCGCGCCGAGATACGTCGTGCCGTCCGGTATGGTGTTGGTGACGACCACGTCTGACGCATCGGTCGAGGAGTGGTTGCTCACGATCAACGTATAGGTCAGGGTGGCACCCGGGTTCACCGTGTCCGATGGCGACACGGAGACCGAGATGCCGAGATCCACCGAGCCCGACTCCTCGGCGAGCGCCGGCAACGTCGTGACCAGTGCCATCAGTGCCAGTACCAACGCCTGAAATCGTGTCGCCATCGAGTGTCGAACCTTCCTGGCGGTCGGAATCTTGTTCCCAGTCATCCTAGCATGGGCCAGGTTCTACCTTTGGTGTTATGATTCACCCAAAGGTCCGTAGAAACCGGAAACGTCTCCATAGACAGCTCGTCGAAGTGGCCCGCAAACCCATTCTTCACGACAGTTCGGGCGGGGAATTGTTTTTTTCTTCACAGCGTTTCTTTGCTTCCCTGGCGCTCGGCCTCCTGGTGATCGCCGCGCTCCTGGCATGGGCCTGTGATTCCGGCAATCCGGTGGCCCCCGATCCGGTGGCGGCACCGGCGGACGACGCCTCCTACAGCGTCGGGGTGAGCGCCAGCCCGTCGCAGGTCGTCGCCGGTTCCGGCAACCCGAGCACCATCACCGTCACCGTCACGGACGCGACGAGCGGCGATCCCCCGGCCGACGGCACCCAGGTCAGCGTCAGCACCGACAACGGCGATTTCGGCGCCGGCAGCGACGGCTCGCTGCAGACGTTGGTGGTGCTCGGCCTGTTCAGCGGTACCGCCCAGGCCAGCCTGTTCCCCGCCGCCGATCTCGGCAGCGCCACGGTACAGGCGGCGGTCGGCGGCAGCACCGGCCAGACCACCGTGACCTTCGGCGAGAGCGCCGTGCTGTTCATCCAGGAGATCGACCCGAGCACCGGCAGCCCGAGCGGCGGGCAGACCGTACGGGTCATGGGCGGTGCCTTCGCCGAGCCGCTGCGGGTGAGCTTCGGCGGTGTGGTCGGCGAAGTGGTTTCGGTGACCTCGTCGGTGATCCGGGTCACGACTCCGGCCATGACGGTGGCCAGCGGCGCGTCCCTGACGGTGGACGTCGAGGTGGCCAACGCGCTCGATCAGTCGAGCTCCCAGACCGTCACCTTGACAGGCGGCTTCACCTACGTCGACGGTACCGAGACCTTGTTCGTCACCGGCGTCGACCCCAATACCGACGACGCCGACGGCGGTACCGAGGTGACGGTTACCGGCGGCGGCTTCGTGGCGCCGGTGCGGGTGGACTTCGGCGGCAAGCCAGGGATCAACGCCACGGTCGAGAGCTCGACCGAGATCAAGGTCACGGTGCCGGAGCCGGACCAGACCGTCGGCACCGGCGAGACCCTGACGGTCGACGTGGTGGTCAACAACGCCCTCGACACGGCCGAGGCTCAGACCGCGACGCTCACCGGCGGCTTGACCTACATCGGCGAGACGGCGCAGGACACCATCAGCATCACCTCGCTCTCACCATCCCGCGGCAGCTACCAGGGCGGCACCGAGGTGACGGCCACCGGCCAGGGCTTCCCCACCGCCAATTCCGTGACGGTGACGTTGGCGGGCGTAAGCCAGAGCGGTGTGACGGTCGACAGCTCGACGCAGCTGCGCTTCGACACGGCCGGAATCGCGCTATCGACCTGCCCGGCCGGCGGCGAGTCGGTGCAGAGCGGCATCACGGTGACCGACGTCGGCACCGGCGCCAGCGGCACGGCCGACCTGACTTTCACCTACACCGTGCCGATGCCCCTGATCAACCGGGTGTCGCCAACCGTCGGCCCGCAGCTCGGCAACACCCAGGTCAACCTCGAGGCCACCTCGACCGGCGAGTTCGAAGATCCGGTACGAGTGGTGTTCATCGCCGGCGCCGAGGAGTTCACCGGCGTCACCACCAGCGTCACCGACTCCCTGGTGCGGGTCGCCTCGCCGCGGCTACCGGACAGCGTCTTCCCCGAGGTCGACTGCGTCATCCAGGACGGCGACAACACCTTCAACGGCAAGCGCTACACGGAGCTCACGGTCGACGTCCAGGTCACCAACCAGACGACCGGCTGCTCCGACACCTTCGGCAACGCCTACACCTACCAGCCGACCAATCCGAATTGCCGCCAGGTGCCCTGAGAAGCCGCGCGGCTCAACTTCGATCTCGACGCCCGTTCACCCGGCAGGAGAACCAGTATGCGGACACGCCTCGCAGTGATTTGTCTGACCGTGTTGGCGATCGGTCTCGGGACCCACCCGGCATCGGCCGCCGGCTTCGACTTCGTCGAGCAGGGAGGCAAGGTGGCGGGCATGGCGGGGGCGTTCGTCGCCCAGGCCGACGACCCCACCGCGATCTTCTACAACATCGGTGGGCTGGCGCTGTCGGAGAGCGAAAAAGTGACCTCGCTGGGCTTGACGCTCTACACCCTCAACGAGTCCCTGTACCAGGGCCTGCCGCCGGGAATCGGCGGTGGCACCGCCGCCGAGCAGGGCGAGCTGATGACCCTCCACCCGCATGCCTACCTGGTGCTGCCGGTGAGCGACAGTTTGATCGCCGGGGTCGGCCTGTTCACTCCCTTCTTTTTCGAGACCGACTGGCTGCAACCCGACAGCTTCGCCGGCCGCGGCGTAGCCACCAACGCCGAGCTCGTCACCTATGACCTCAACCCCGCTATCTCCTACGCGGTGAGCGACGTCTTCGGCATCGGCCTCGGCGTGACGTACCGCTCCTCGGAGCTCAAGCTGGGCCGGCGGTTCTTCGCCGACAACCCCGGCGGCGGCGACCCGCTGGACGTCGGCGACCAGCAGATCGACACCGACTTCGACGACGGCTTCGGATTCAACTTCGGCCTGCTGCACAAGCCGAGCGACGGCTTCTCCTGGGGCCTGTCGTACCGCAGCGCCATCGAGATCGACTACAACGCCACCGGCGTCATGACCCAGGTCTCGACCGGCGACACCCAGCTCGACGCCCTGTTCGCCGCCAGCCTGCCGTACGACGACGAGCTTGCCGGTACCTCGACGCTGGAGTTCCCGGAATCCGGCACCGTCGGCTTTGCCTTTCATTTCGGCGATTCCCTGACCGTCGAATTGGACGGCCAGTGGACCGGCTGGAGCTCGGTCGACCGCGTGAGCTTCGCCTTCACCGCCTCGCCGGTGCTCGACCACGAGATCATCGAGAGCTTCGACGACACCACCACCATCCGCGCCGGCGCGGAGTACAGCACCAGCAGCGACACCAAGTACCGGTTCGGCGTGGCGCTCGACGAGTCGCCACAGAGCGACGCCTACGTCGGCCCCTTCCTGGTCGACGCGGACCGCACGGTGATCACCGCCGGCTTCGGCAAGGACCCGCTCGACCTCGCCTTCGTCTGGATCGACTCCGACCAGCGCATCATCAGCAACCAGATCGACGACCTGAACGGCAACTACCGCTCGAGCTCCTGGAAGCTGACCGTGACCATGAGTTTCTGAGGAAACTTATAGTCTATACTTTGATGTTGGAAGCCTCCAATGTATACATTTCTGCTCGATCGACGGTCGATGTCACTGTTGCTGGTTGGTTGCGTCCTGACCATCCTGCTTTTCTTCTCGAGCGGTTTCCTCTTCGGCGTCTGGGCGAGCCTGCCGATCTCGGTGGAGCCGGCGCCAGAAGTGCCGATCTCGGACGACTGGCAGCCGGACCCCCTGGACGACTGGCAGCCGATGACCGTCGCGCCGCCGAGAGAGGAGCCCGCGCCACCACCGCCCGTCGTACCACCGCCGCCACCTCCGCCGCCCGTGACCGTGGTCCCGGCGCCGGTGCCGGTGTCGCCTCCCCCACCGCCACCCACGGCAACGGTCCTGATCTACTCCGTGCAGGTGGCGACCTTCGAGGTCCGGGAGCGCGCCGAGGTGTTCGCCGCCGACCTCCGGGACCGAGGGTGGGAGCCGTATGTGGTCTCGTCGCACACGCCCGAAGGACGGCCGGTGATCACCGTGCGGTTGGGGCGCTACGACACGCTCCAGGAAGCGCTGAGAGCGTCGCGGGCCTTCGAAGACGCTGAACAGATCGACACCTACGTACGCTGGACCGACGTGGAATCCCCTTGACCTGCATGACGTATCAACCTGGAGCTTCGCGAGGGCATCGGAGCCGGCCGCGGCCGGTCCCGGGGTGGCTCGCCCTGGCCCTCCTGCTGGCCGCCGGCGTCGGCCTCGGAGCGTGCAGCGGCACGTTCACGAAGACCCGGCAGATGTTCGGCGGCAAGGTGGTGATCGAGGTGGCGGTCGACGAGAAGCTGAACGAAGACTTCCCCATCGAGGTCGACTTCCTGGTGATCTACGACCGGGACCTGCTGGCCGAGATCCAGAAGCTCGACGCCGCAACCTGGTTCGACGACGAGCGCAAGCAGTACTTGAGCAGCTTCCAGGACCGCCTCGACCTCCATCACTGGGAGTGGGTCCCCGGCCGCTCGGTGGAACCCCAGAGCATCCGTCACCGGCTGGGCGCCCGCGCCGGCGTGGTGTTCGCCCGCTACTTCTCCACCGGTGACCACAGCGCCACCATCGACCCGCTCAAGCCCTTCTACCTGGACCTCGGAGAGACCGACTTCGAGGTCGGCCCGCTGTCGGACGCCAGGCAGCTCACCAAGCTGGAGAAGATCCAGACCAAGCGCGAGAAGAAGGCGGCGCGCAAAGAGAAAAAGCGCAAGAAGCGGCAGAAGAAGAATCAGCAAACGGAGGACTCCGATTCGCCCTAGGTCGAATCGCCGCGAGGCACGAGAACCATGGCCATGACGCTGACACCCCCGACCCCCGGCGGTAGCCCTCTCGACCGCTTCCGTGTCTTCTACGGCGCCGTCGCCGAGGCTCGGCAACGCCTCGAAGGCGGTGCGTGGCCACCGCTGGATTCGGGAGGCGCGCTGCAGACCGTCCAGGCGCCGCTCCTGGCTCTCCTGGACCGGCTGGCCGCCGAGGCCGAGGCCGACCAGGCCGCCGACCCCTGGACCGAACGCCAGAACCGGTATCTGATGACCACCTTCGCCGACGACGTGTTCGGCCGGCCCGACTCACCCATGAGCGAGGCCTGGCGCGACTCCAGCCTGGAGTCGCAGCTGTTCCAGACCGACACCGGGGCCGACACCGTCTTCGAGCGCATCGACGCTCTGCTCGGGGTCGCCGACCCGGGGCGCCGTGGCCTGGCCCGCGCCTATCTGCTGGCGCTGGCCCTGGGCTTTCGCGGTCGCTACGGTGACGACCCCCAAGGGAACCTGGGCCGCTACCGCGAGGCCCTGCTGGCCTTCGCTGTTCCCGCGGCGGCCGCCGGCGGCGCGCCCGCGGCCACGGAGGGAGACGCAGCGCCGACCGTCTCGCCCCAGGCCTACCGGCACACCATCGGCCCGACGCCCGGCAAGCTGTTGCCCAACGTCCGGCGATGGGCGGTCGCCGCCGTCGCCATCGTCCTGCTGGTCGGCGTGCTGTCGATTCCCCTGTGGCGCGACGCGACCCGGTCGCTCGGCGTGGTGGTCGAACGTGTATTGAACCGGTGACGGAGACCCGTTGAGCGACTTCTTCTCCAACCTGGCCCCCTACCTGGGATTGATCGGCGTCCTGCTCTTCGTGCTGGCGCTGCTGGCCACCTGGCAGCTCTACCGCTTCGCACGGGGAATCCGCGTTCGTCCTCCCGGCCCCTACGACGAGCCGACCGCCGGCGACGAGGCCACCGCCGACGTCATCGATCTGACCCGCGGCCGGTCGAGCTCCGGCCTGAAGCGCTCCTTCGCCAGCGTGCGGCAGTCGCTGCGGACGATGTTGCCGGGCGCCGGATCCGACTACCGCCGGCCCTGGGTGCTGGCGCTCGGCCAGAGCCGGGCCGGCAAGACCACGCTGCTGGGCCGCACAGGGCTCGGGCTCCGCTACGGCCAGCCCGGACCGACCGCCGGCGACGACGACGCGGGGATCAACTGGTGGGCGTTCGACAGCGGCATGGTGCTGGACGTGGTCGGCGACGACGTGCTGCGCCACGACGGCCGCACCTCGGACCGCGCCGCCTGGCGCGGCCTGCTGCGCCAGATCCGCCGCAGCCGGCCGCGGCGCCCGATCGACGCGGTGCTCCTGACCCTGCCCGCTTCCGAGCTGGTCGACGCCAACAAGCCGGTGGCCCAGCGCCTGGCCGAGGCGTCGCGGCGAGCGGCGATCCTGCATCACAAGCTGGCCCAGGCGCAGACCACGCTGGGGGTCAGTGTGCCGATCTACGTGCTGGTCTCCCGCTGCGACCTGCTGCCCGGCTTCGGCACCCTGCCAGCGTCGCTCTCGCCGTGGCGGCGACAGCAGATGCTCGGCTGGTCGGCTCCCCACTCGCCGCGCACGACCTACTCCGGGGCCTGGATCGACCGCGCCTTCGCCAACGTCGGCGATGACCTGGAGGCTTTCCAGCTCGAAGCCCTGGCCCACGGCCGCCAGACCGGAAACGTCGACGACTTCGTGCTCTTTCCCGGCCAGCTCCAGGAGCTGCTCGAGCCCCTGCGGGTGTACTGCAACCATCTGTTCAGCCCCAGGGCCGGCGTCGAGCCGCTGCTCTTCCGCGGCCTGTACTTCTGCGGCTCGACCGAGCCGGCGGCCGCCGAGACCACCGCCGACGGTGCGCGGGAGCTGCTCGGAGCCACCCCCGACGTGGCCTTCGTCGGCGACCTCCTGGAGCACAAGATCTTCCCGGAAGCGGGTCTCGCGCGGCCCACCGAACGGGCGGACTTCGCGGCGCGCACCCGCCGTGCCGGCCTCGCCGCGGTCACCGCCGTCGGACTGCTGTGGCTGCTCTTCGGCCTGTGGCCCGCGGCGCGTTCGGTCACCGCCACGGCGGGCTCGCTCGAACCGTCGGTCGAGCGCATCACCGGCGAGCTCGAGGGCCTGCGACGCGACGAGCCGCGCCGGGTCACCCCGGCCAGCGTACCGCCCGACCAGACCGCCCGGGAGGTGCTCGACGCCGCGTCGGAGATCGAGACCCTGCGGCTACGCTCGGTACGGTTGCCGGCCTCGTGGCTGAGCCCGCTGCCCGGCCGGGTACGCGGCAGCATCGAGGATTCCTTCCGCGAGATCGTCTTCCCCGCCATCCGCGCCTCGCTGGCCGGACGGGCCGAGAGCCTGGCGGCGGCGGCACCGCCGGCCCTGCGCTCGCCGCCCAGGGGGATTCCCGCGGTCGCTACCTTGCCCGAATTCCAGGACCTCGACCGCTTCACCCGCGAGATCGAGGCACTGGAGCAGCGGATCGAGCAATACCGCCCGTTCTCCGGTCCGCCCGCCCGGGGGCAGAACGTGCTCGAGCAGGTTCGCGGCCTGACGGCCGCCCTGGGCGGTGGCCAGGCGGCCGGCAACGACCTGTTGCGGGAGTTCAACGAGCTCTCGGCGACCGTGCTGCGCAAGCAGCTGCGGCCGGCGACGCCAGGGGCTCGTCGCGCCTACGTGCGCATGTTGCATGGCGCCCGCGCACCGAGCTTCGAGTACGACAGCAACCAGCTCGACGAACGGCTCACGGCACGGGTGAAGGAGTACGCCGACGCGCTTTTCGACACCTTGTTCGATCACCATCCGCTCGATCGCGAGCTCCTGGAGGTCAGCCTGGACCTGGCGCGACTGACGCCACTGCGCGCGCCGTCCAACACCGAGGTGGAGGCCTACCGCGAGCTGCTCGACAACCTGCGGCAAGTGCAGAGCGATCTCGAGCTGCCGGCCGTCCAGAACCTGGCCGCCGATCGCCCGACCCTGGGCCGCAAGTTCGACCAGGTGCTGTTCCGCATCCACAGCTCGCGTTTCCTGGGGCCCGAGCTGGCGATCGAGATCCGCGACCGGGCGCGGAGTAAGTTCCTGCGCCTGCAGTCGATCCTGCTCGGCTTCGAGACCCCCTACACCGGCTCGCTGCTGCAGCGCGAGCAGGGCGCTCTCAAAATCCGCGAGCCGGTGGCCGAGATTCAGAACGCGCTGACCGTGCTGCTGTCCGAGCCGTTCATGAAGCCGCGCGGCGGTCGCACCCTGCGCGCCGAGCCGCCGGCCGACCGGGTCTTCTACTGGCGCGGTCAGCCGCTCTCAGAAGCGATGGCGCTGTTTGCCTCCTACCAGGCCTACAGTGCTCCGGACGGCAACCTGGACAAGTTCCTGAAGGAGCAGGACCTCGAGAGCCTGCCCGAGCCGCTGCGCGGCACCGAGTCGTCGGTGAGCCGAGACACCGTGGCCGCCAACATCCTCGACCTGATCGCCAAGGCGCAGGAGCTCGATCCGGTGCCGGCGGGCGCTACCCCGGAGGCATTGGAGCGAGGCGTTCGGGCGCAGGTCCAGAACCTGCAGACGGTCGAACAGGATCTCGAGACCCTGATGGGGCATCTCGCCAGGCTAGACCATCGCACCGACTCCGAGAGGGTGGCCCTGCTCCTGCACAACCAGCGCATCGGCATCCTCGACCAGCTCGACCAGCTGCTCGAGAGGCTGGCCCCCTACCGGCCCAGAGACGGCGGCTTCGCCTGGTGGAACGGCGTCGAGCCGGCGGCGCCCGCGGCCTTCGGCGTCGACTCGGCCGGCGATCTGGCCGGCTACCTGGCCGACGAGCGTCAGACCGTGGCCCGGCTGTCGGGAGAGTACGCCCAGCCGCTCCTGAACCTGTTCCAGGGCAGCCGTCGCAGCGCCCTGCGGCAGGCGCCGCCCCAGACCACCACCTGGAACAAGATCGCCGTCGATCTCTCCGACTACGCCAACGGTAGCGCCGGCAACCCGGTCTCGACGCTCGAGGCCTTGATCACCGGTGACCTGGCCGAGATCAAGCTGTGGGACGCTCCCGAGACCGCCGAAGATGACGGCAGCGACGAGAACGGCAACGGTCCGCAATCCAGCGCCTGCTTCGAGCGCCTCTCCCCGACCACCTTCCGCTCGCCGGCGGCAGACTTCTTCCGCTCCCGCGGCAAGGCGCTGCAGCAACAGCTCTACGAGCGCTGCCTGCGACTGGCAGATGAGCAAGGCTACCGCCGCTACGCTCGGCTCGCCTCCTTCTTCAACGTCAAGCTCGCCCGCAACTTCCCGTTCTCGGCGTCGCGGTCGCGTACCGATGTCGACCCCGAGACGATCCGTGCTTTCTTCGAGCAGGATTTCGAGCGCACCCACTATCTGATCGCCAACCTGCCCGACCCCAGCCGGCAGTTCGGCGACCGCCGCGAGGCAGTTCAGGAGTTCATGGAGCAGATGGCGGCCGTACGCGCCTTCTTCGACGGCTTCCTGGCCGAGGACGCCGAGGTCAAGGTGCCGGTGTACGACCTGGACGTCCGCTTCCGCGTGATGCGCGCCTCGGAGGCTGGCGCCAATCAGATCCTGCGCTGGAACCTGCTGATCGAGGACCAGAGGATCGACCTGCTCGGCACCCGCTCGGACCGACCGGACCAGCCCAAGACGCCCGAGCTGCCCGCCGGCCGCTGGGTGTGGGACGAAACCCCCAACCCGCTGCGCCTGGCAGTCCGCTGGGCCTCGGGCTCCCCGTTCAGCCCACAAGCCGCCAAACCGGTGGAACGGGTGAGGATCGAAGGCAAGACCATCACCTTCACCTACCGCGAGCCCTGGGCGCTGCTGCGGCTGCTGAAGGAGCACCCGACGCCGCCCCAGGACTTCCCCACCCTGCGCGATCCGCGGCCCGAGACGATAAAGCTCGAGATCGTCACCGTCTCGGACGACGACCCCGAGCGCCGCGCCACGGCCACGCTCTACAGCCGCATCGTGCTGCTCGATCCGACCACCAAGAACGAGATGACGCTGCCCGCTTTCCCCGCCTTCGCGCCGGACTTCGAGATCGGCAGCGTCGGGGCTTCGCCGTAACCGTAAGACGGCGGCGCCTACCTACGCGACCGGCTCGCCCTTGGCAGCTTTGGCGCCATGGACATCGGCCTCGCGCTCGAGCCCACGATCCGCGTTGATCGGGATCTTGGCGCCGGCGGGGGCGCGCACCCGCCCGGCACGCTGCTGCACCACGTGGGTCAGCTCGTGGCCGAGGAGCTTCTGGCCGCTCGAGCTACTCGGGTTGTAGGTCCCGGGAGCGAAGTGGATGTCCGAGCCCCGAGTGTAGGCCATCGCGCCGATCGACTTGGCCTCCGGCCCCTGGTGGACGCGCACGCCCGAGAGGTCCTGGCCGAACGACGACTCCATCTTGGTGCGCACCTTGTCCGGCAACGGGCTGCCCGAGCCGCTGGGCCGCATCACGCGCGAGGCGTCTTCCTCGGCCCGCTGCAGCTTGGCCTGCAGCAACGACGGCGGCGGCGGCGCGTACTCGGCTCCCGGGGGAGCAAGCCGGGCGAAACTGTGACCCAGCCGGTCCGCCCGCTCGACGCTCGGCATCTCGGCGTCCTGGTCCGTGAGCTTGCCGGCCGACTCGAACTGCCGCACCGGCAACATGCCGTCCGCCGCCTTGGCGAGCGGCGCGTCGTTCTTCTGCCGATCCGGGTGTTTCGAGGCCATGTCTCTGCCTAGACTAGCACAAGCCCTCGAGCGGCTATTCACGCCGGCCAGACGGAAGAATCGAGCTCGACAGTGGCCAGGATCTCCTGAGCCCGCCGAACCACGTGGTCGTCGCTCTGGAGGTCGCTCGGACAGCTGTAACGCAAGGCCAAGAGCCCTCGCTCCCCAGCCACCATGACGGTGGCGAAACGCTGGCCGGCCTCCTTGTCGCGGCCGTTGAGCAGCACCATGTCGCGGCCCTCGGAGCTCTCTTTGGCGCCCCTGTAGCGCACCCGGCCGGCGGACTCCTGGTCGATGCGCGCCGTTTCTTTCTTCATCAGCTCGAACAGCAAGGCCTGGCGCCGGGGCTTGTCGAGGCTCTCGTCGAACGCCGAGCGCGAGAGGTGCAGCCGCTCGGCGCCGCCCTCCGCCTCCCACACCACCGCCTGGCCCTCGTCGGCCTGCCGGCGCCATTGCATCGGGACCGCCATGCGGAACCCCGCGCCCTCGAATCGATTCCACTGGTCCATGCCCAGCTCTCCCACGGGCCGCGCCGACCCGCGCGACAAGAAAGGCGCCGCCGCCACCGCCAGCCCCAGGTTGGCCACCAAGGGTAGCAGCAACAGCCAGGCCCGGTCGCCGGCCAGCACACGCTCCTGCACCGTCAGGGAGTGGACGCCGCCGAAGATCCACGGCACGTTGGTGGCCACCACCACGAACAGCAGGATGCCGCCGATCGCCCCGGCGACGCCCGCGACCAGCGCCTGGAGCAGCGCGGTCCGCCGCGAGACGCGCGGGAACCGGTGCCCCAGCGCCAGGACGCCGAACAGCAGCGAGACCGGCAACGCCACCGCCAGCACCGGCAACGCGCCGGAAAGCGTGTCGACCACCGCGTCCTCGCCGCCGCGGATCAGGCCGATCCAGCCGGCGATCGCGCCGGTCAGACCGGCCGCCAACACTTGCAGGGCCACGAGCGGCCAGGCGGGCTTCAACATCTCCACGGTCTTCGCGCCCTCGGGCGGGTTACTTGCCGCCCCCGTACTTCTTCACCGCGGTGTCCACCTGGTCGCGGATCTTCTTCTCCTCCGAGACGGCCCCTTCCAGATCCGGCGCCAGCCTCTGGTTGGCTTCCATGCGCTCCTGGGCTTCGGTGATCACGGCGACGTCGTCCTGCGAGAGGCCGCCCAGCTTGCCGGAGACCGCAAGCATCTTTTTCTTCGCCTTCTTCGCCACGCCGCTGAACAGCTTGTTCCACAAACGCTTGAAAAAGCCCGGTTTCTTGGTGCTCTTCGCCTCCTTGGCAGCCGCTTCGGCATCGGACACGTTCTTGTCCACGAGGGGCACCGACTGCCGGCCATCGGCGCCCTCCAGCTCCTTCGAGCGCTTCTCGACCCGCGCCTTGACGGCCTTCCCTCCCGAGTCCTTCTTGTCCTTCGCCTCCTGGATCGGCTCGTCTTCCTTGCCGCCCGAATCTTCGACGTCGACCTCGCCCTTCGAGGCCTTCTCGGCCATCTCCTTGGGATCCTTCTTCGACGCCTCCTGGAGATCCCTGGACACCGGAGCGAGTTTCTTGACCGCCTTGCCGCTGAGCTGCCCGTCCTTCTTGCCCGGGACCGCAATGTCCGTCCACGCCTTGTCCGCCATCTTGGACGTCTTCTTGTGCAGCTCCTGCGCCTCGGGCACGTCCGGCGCGAATTCGTTGATGACGTCGAAGCCGGTATTGAATCCCTGGTTGATGGTCTGCTCGAGCATGTGCTGGCCGGTGCCTTTGACCGGATCCTTCACGGCGGTCGAGACCTGGGAGCCCAGGCTGCCGCTGGTGTAGGAGCCGCCACCGGCGGCCGCGAAGGTGCCGCCGACCGCCGCCGCGCCGGCGTTGGTGATGGCGGCGAGCACGTCGCCCCACATCATGGCCCGCAGGCGAGCCTTCTCGACCCCGTCTTCCATGTTCCAGGTCCGGATGGCGCCACAGATCGCCAGGATGGCTTTCAGCACCGAGGTCGCGGCGGCGAAGCTCGCGGCCAGCCAGCCGAAGATGGGCACGGTCCCCGCCAGCACGACGGCGATGCCCGCGCCGAAACCGGTGGCCGCGAAGATGGCGGCCGCCAGGCCGAAGACCAGCACCGCCCAGCCCATCATCGCCGCCATGTAGCCGGTGAAGTTGGAGGTCTTCTGGAAGCCGTTCAGGGCCTTGTTGCCATAGTCCTGGTTGTAGTCGTCGCGGAGGTCCTTGCGATAGTGCTTGAACAGGAATTTGAACGGGCCCAGCGCGGCACCCAGAAAACCCAGGCCGACGTTCTTGCCGAGCTTCCCGAGTTTGCTCTCTCCCTTCGGCCCGGTCGTGCTCGGCTCGGTCGTGCCGGAGGTATCGGGCTCTTCCAGCATGTCCCGAAGAACCTCGACTTCCTGTTCTTTCTCTTCCTCGTGCGACTCCTCGCCCGGCCGCTGCCGGCGCTCCTCGGCGCCTTCCTTCGACTTGGGGATCCCATCGAGCACGTCCTCGCGCACGTAGTAATCGAGGTCGGTGACGTCCCGTGACTCCTCGCCGCCCTCGATCCCGAGCACCCGGTACCAGGGATAGATCTGTTCGCCGATCTCGTCGAGATCCTGGTAGTCCTCCTGGTTTGGTCCGCGGCGGGAGATGTAGACGTCCTCGTCTTCGATCATCAGATCCTGGCCCGCGCTGACCTCGTCAACCTCGTTGCCCTCGAAGATACTGTCGCTGACCGCCTGCACCAGGTGGGAGATGCCCGTGACCGGGTACTTCACCGGTTTGAGCTGCAGGGGCTCACCCGGACCGCCGTTCGGCAGCGATTGCCCGAAAAGAGGCTGAAGCGGCATCGGAGAGGCCGCCGAGCCGCCCTTACCGAGCTCCGAGACGCGCGCGAAGCTGTGCCCCAGACGCTCGGCCTGCTCGAGCGACGGCATCTCGCCATCCCGTTCGGCGGTCTCACCAACCGCGAACGGCCGCGCCAGCGGCAGAATCGGCGACGCTCTGACGGCCGGAGCGGCATTCTTCTGCCGATCGGGAGATTTCGAAGACATCACGGGCTCGGATCTGACCCGAGACTACCACGGCCCATTCAGCCCATTGCCGCGAGGCGACGGATGTCGTCGACCACCCCCGCCTCACCGCCCGCAGGGCCGGCGTAGCGGCCGAGGTAGAGGCGTTCGCGCAGCTCGGTGAAGCGATCGTAGAGCTCGGCGACGTCGTCGCGGGTCAAACCGGGGAGGTCGAGGACCGATTCGTTGTGGCGCGCGGGCAGCCGGTGGAAGTCCTCCGGCAAGTAGCCGGCTTCGCGGCAGACCTCGAACAACTGGGTTCCCGGGTAGGGGTAGAACACGAAGTAGCCGAAGTCGTAGGCGTCGAGCTCCTCGGCCAGGGCCAGGGTCATCTCCAGGTCCTCTCGGGTCTCGCCGGGAATCCCGAGCATGTAGTTGGCGGTCACCATGATTCCGGCCTCGCGGGTCCAGGCGAAGACGTCGCGGAAGCGCTGGTTGTGTACCGGCCGGTGCATGACCTCCTTGCGGATGCGGTAACTGCCGCTCTCCACGCCGTAGGTGATGTGGCGGCAGCCGGCCGCGGCGAGCGTCTCGAGCAGCGGCTGGTCGACGGTCTCGACCCGGGCGTGGAGCGAGAACGGCGTGCCGAAGCGCTCGCCGTGCAGGCGGCAGAACTCCTCCACCCAGCGCCGTTGGATGGTGAAGGTGTCGTCGAGGAAGATGACGTAGGAGAGCCCGCCGGCCTCCGCCAGCCCGGCGAGCTCGGCCAGCACGTTGTCGTGCGAGCGCCTTCGGCCGTAGTTGCCGGTGCCCCGATAGAGCTGGTTGAAGTTGCGCGCGGCGCAATAGGTGCAGGGAAAGGGGCAGCCCCGCTGGGTGGTCATGTGCACCACGCCGGGCGGCTCGTCCATCATGTCGCGGGCCAGAAACAGCACGGCGTCGAGCGGCTCGATTGGCGGCCGTAGGGCCGGGCGTTCGCCGCCCCGCACCCAGATATTGTCGATCCCCTCGATCGGCGCGCCGTCCTCGAGCGCCTCGAGCAGGTCGAGCGCCGCCGCCTCGCCCTCGCCCAGACACACATAGTCGAACCCCGGGCTGGCGAGCACCTCCTCGGGCAAGAAGGTCGGCTGCAGGCCGCCGGCGACCACCGGCACGTCGAGCTCGCGGCGGATCTCCCGCACGACACTGCGGGCGCGCAGCCACTGGCGGGAGGTGAGCGACAGGCCGAGCAGATCCGGCCGCCGGCCGCGGATCTCGGCGACCAACTCGCCGGCCGCCATCGTCGGCGGCACCCGCAGCATCTCGACGCGATGCCCGTGCGGGCGCACATACGCCGCGATGAACGCCGCGCCGATCGAGGCCACGGCCCAGTCGCGCTCGGTGTCGATCTCGAGGAAGAGGAGGTGCATCCGTCCTCGATCTTTGCGATTCTCGACTTCCGCTGCAACTCCCCTAAGCCAGTCCCTTCACTCCGACGAGCCTCCACCCTGGCAACCCGACGGACCACCCGGAATCGGCCTTGCCGGCGGTTCCCAGGCTTGCGCTCTTCCCGGATTCATCAGAGAATCATCGATAGCGGGTCATCAGCAACCATGTTGACGTGTCGACGCGACCCGCACTCGAGTGAGCGCCAGGGCGATTCCAAGCCCGTGCTCCAACGGAGGCTACATGTCGAGACTTCGCCCCACGACTCGAACCGCTCGCGCGCCGGAGCCGGCTCCGGCGCAGAGCTCGCTGCCTTCCCGGTAGCTCGCGGACCCCGCAAAGGCCCAAGGTGCCGGACCAGGCGCCAACCGCGAACCGGGCGCCAAGGCTCTGGAGCACGACTTCGGCAACCTTGCCGCCCCCGAGACGGGCGTGGCCCCGCCGGTCGAATCGGTCTTGCAGAGCAAGATCGCGACGAACGTCCTCGGAACTGGCGCGGAGCCTGGTGAAGCGAGGGGCGAATCGCCGGGAGAGCCATTGCCACAGCGGCACTCCGAGGCGGTGCAGATGATGTCCGTCATCCAGCTGGGAGGGAAGAAGAACAAGAACAAGAAGAAGAAGAACAAGAACAAGAACAAGAACAAGAACAAGAACAAGGACGACCAACAGGGGAAGGGCAAGATCGAGGAGACGAGCGACGTCGATGAAGATGAAATCATCGAGATGGCCGCGAACGCGGATGATCTCGATAGCGACCTCAAAGAGGTGGTGCAGGAACTCGAATCGGAGTTGAACGAGGCGGAGGAAGAGGCCATAGGGACGGACATCTTTTGGGAGAAGGAGAAGCTCGAGACACTCCTCGAGCTCCAGGAGAAGCTCGAGAGCCTGGTCCGCGCCATCGAGACCCGGGTGAAGGAGATAGATGATGCTTTCCTTGTTCCGGCCAACGAGCCGGATTTCGACGAGTTCGCGGCTGAATCCCAGGTGCTTGCGAAGCTGCTGCCCGAGGCCTACAAGACCGAGTTCAGACTCAGCAATCGCGTGGCAGAGTTCCGCGGCGGGATCCTGCTCTACGAAAGCAAGAAAAAAGCCAGCAAAGAGCTCAAGTACTACAGAGGGTACTGGGGCTCTGAGGCCCTCGCCGCGGGCCATTTCGCCAAGCACCGGGGAGACACCGGCTACGGCACCGAGCTCAAGTACCTGCGGCGAGCCAGGGAGCTGACCACCAGCAGAGCCGGCGGGGGCATCCTGTCCAAAGAAGTCGGAGGCAACGTGCTCTTCTTCGACCAGGCGACCGGGCAGTTTGCGTCTCGGGCCAAGGGAGCCCAGATCCGCACGCTGTTCGTACCCTCACGAGGCCAGGCCTACTACGATGCTCAGTAGTCGTCACGCAGAGGAGTCGCTGATATGAAACACCTTTGCCCGGTCTGTGGATGGGACGGCCTGCTGGAGCCGGCTTACGACGAGAACGGCAGGGGCAGCCACGAGATCTGCATGTCCTGCGGTTTCGAATACGGCTTCGACGACCACAGCGAGGGCGTCACTCACGCGCAGCACCGGCAGCGGTGGATCGCCACCGGGGCGCGGTGGTTCAACCCCGACGAGAAACCGGAAGACTGGGATCTGGAGACGCAACTCGCCAACGTCATGCCGGGTTCGTCGTCCGGCACCGGGTAACGAGACACCAGCAGGTTGATCGCGCGAACCGGCGCAGATCGTCACCCAGAGCGATCGCCGCGGACGGGGTCAGCTCGCTTTCGGCCCAATAGCGGTTCTTGAGCCGCTCCACCCGCCGCCAGTCCCGGTTCGCGAAGGCTCGAATGTCCGCTCGCCTCATTCGCCAAGGATACCACCGTTCGCTCACCGGACGGCCTCGAAGCGCGGTTCAGCCCGTCGCCGCGAACCTACGGATATCGGCGACCACTCCCGTCTCGCCGCCCGCCGGGCCGCGGTAGCGGTCGGAGGAAGAGCAGGTTCATCGCGCCCGGACCCGACTCATTCAGCCTGGCCGCCTTCCAGGCCGAACACCGCAGCCAGACCCTCGCGGCCGCCGGTTCGCAGGCGGCGCCCCTTGTACGAGCGGCGGAACTTCCGGCCCCGGACGCGGTCGCCGCAGCGCGTGCTGCACCATGTGGCCTTGCCGCTGGTGTCATAGAAGGCCGTGCCGCACTCGGGATCGGCGCAGATCTTGAGGCGCCGCCAGGACCCGGCGTTCTGCGCCACCGCGACGATCGCCAGGAGCTTGCCGAGCGACGCCAGGATGCCCGGGGAGACCGGCTCGAAGCGGACCGAGCCGTCGGCTTCGAGCCGCGGCTCGAAGCGCATGCCGACGAGCAGCTCGGCGAGCCCTTCGACCGCCTCGGGATTGGGTCCACCACCGTTGTGGACGGCCAGTATCGACCGTAGATTGCGTCGCGCCGCGATCGCGCTGGCATGCTCGTCGAGGGTCAGCTTCTCGTCATCGCCCAGCAGGCCCCGGTGTTTGAACCACCGGCCCAGCTCGGCCGGAGTGCCCAGCTCCTCCCGTTTCCGGCGACCCGCCGCGGTGTTGACGAACGTGCGCAGTTTTTCCAGCTTGCCCGGAGCGGGCTGCGGTTTTCGAAGAGCTCGTCTCTTTCTTCTCATGGACGGAGGTTACCAACTCTCCGAAGCGGACGCAGCGGTGAATCACGTCTCCACGTAGCAAACCATGACGTTGAGTGGATCATCACGTCTCGATCGATAAAACCGTTATGTCTCACTCGTGCTCACGGCTCAGACGAATACAACGTGATGGCGAGATGAACATCACGTCTGTCTCGCGCAAGACGTGACCCACGCTGGAACATAACGTCTGCACGGAGCAAGCCGTGTTGTTCCAGCCGACGTCACGCCTCGATCCAGAATCCCGTGACAGCAGCCCGGCCTGCACGGTTGGTATCCCCACCCCCCGAGCGTGGCTGGCCCGCGCCTCCGAGCGCGCGAGCTTCACTCGGTGCGCCCGGCGATCACCAGATGCGCCGCGTACTCGACGACGCTGCGCTCGTGCATCCGCACCCGCCACGGCACACCCTCTTGCTCCGCCAGCACCTCAAGACCCTCGATCGACGCCGGGTGCGCCCCAGCGGTCAACAGCTTGCGCAACACCGGCTCCGCCGCCCCCCGATCCGGCCCGCGCTGGGAATGCCCGCCGATCCAGGACTCCACCGGCGTGGCCGCGGAGGACCAGTCGTAGGGGCACGTGAGGATCCCCTTGCCGCCGTCGCCGAGGGCAGCCGCCATGGATTTCAGCACCTCGGCCGGCGCGTGCGCCGAGTCGATCAGGTTGAGTGCCGCGGCTGCGGCGAAGGTGCCGTCCGCGAACGGCAGGGCTGCGGCGTCGCAGGCCCAGAAGTCGACCCGATCCGCGCCCGGCAAATCGGCGGCCAACTCGCGGCGGTCGTAAACCAGGCCGATGCGCCGCCGCGGATAACGCGCCACGCCCCGGCGCAGGACGCCGGCGGCGATACGCAGCATGGCGAAGTTGACGTCGACGCCCAGCACCGTGCGGCCGGTGCGCTCGGCGAGCGCGAAGGCCGTACGGCCGACGGAGCAGCCGAGATCGATCAGCGGCCCGTCGGGCAGCTCCCCGGCCAGCTCCAGGCCGCGCTCGAGCACGCGCACCGCCGAGCCCGGGCGCGGACCGCCCGCGGGCTCGTCCGGGTCGAGGTCCGCGTAGTGATCCCAGGCGTAGCTCGACAGCTGCTGACGGGTGCTGTCGAACGGCGTGCCCGGGCCGCAGCAGTCTCCGATCACGCTCTCGAGCGCCTCGGACAAGTCGTCGCGGCCGAGGATCTGCTGCAGCTGGGTGCTGACGAAGACGCGCAGACCGGGCATGATGACGGGCACACCATCGAAAATCGGGAATTCGCTCTGGCAGGTGTCGCGACCGCAGCGCAGCAAACCCTCGACGATGTGCTCGCTCTCCTCCGCCAGCACTTGGCCGATCTCGAGCGGCGACGGCTCCCCGGAGTCCGGGCGGCACACCGGACACACCGGACGCAGGATCTCGAAATGCCGGCGGCGCATCGCCCGGCCCTAGCCGCCGATCATCACCGTCGGGCAGCCGGGCGGCAGCACCTTGCCGACCGGGCCGGGGATCGGGGCGACGCAGCTGCTGTGGGCGGTGAGGTCGTTGACCCGGGCGGCCGGCAGGCCGCAGATCATCACCGTGGCCGAGCCCTTGGCGATCATGCCCGGGCCGGCGGGCACGCAGCCCGGCAGCATGCAGGGGGCAGTGGTGTCGGTGACCCGCGCCGCCGGCGAGCCGCCGATCATCACGGTGGGCGCCCCCTTGATGATCGCCAGCGGCAGCGCCGGGTGGGCCACGGGCGTCGGCGTCGGCGCCGCCGGATGGATCGGGGCGTGGCAGTGAGGGGCGTCCTGCTTGACCATGTCCCCCATGCGCGCGGCCGGCTGTCCCATCGATTGTTCCCCTAGTCCGGAACCGGCGGAGGGGCCAGGTCTTCCACCTCGTCCTCGTCGAGCCGGAGCTGGGGCTCGATCTCGGCTTCTGGCGCCGGCGATTTGCGGTGGACGTAGAAGGTCGTGTAGATGGTGCACTCCTGCACCAGCAGGCTCTCGGGGTCGGCGCCCACGGTGTTGACGATCAACCGGCCATCGACAGCCGCGACGCCCGGCGTGACGGCGGGTACCGGCAGCGAGCGCGCCGGCTCCCAGACATCGCTCTCGGGCGTGAACTCGGCGGTCTCGGCCGTCCAGCCGAACAGGCTGCGGCCGCCGACCAGGAAGATCTTGTCGCCGATCCGCGCCGTGCCGCCGCGGCTCTGCGGCGCCGGCAGCAAGGTCCGGCGGCGCAGCCAGCGGTCGACGCCGGGCAGGTACTCCTCGCTGACCGCGGACAAGCCGCGCCCGAGCCAGCGGAAGAACCAGCGCCGCTCGCCGCCCAGCGCGTAGATGCCCTTGGGACCGGCGGCGGCGGACAGCGCGAAGCGCGCGGACGGCAGGCGCCGGCGGCGGCTCCAGGCGTCGATCCGGGGGTCGTAGACCTCGTTGCGACGGCTGACGATCTCGAAGAACAGGAAGTCCTGCAGGCCTCCGAGCACGTGGATGCGGCCGCCCTTCACCGCCACCGCCACCTCGCTGCGCGGCGTCGGCATATCGGCGGCGGCGCGCCACTCGTCGCTCGCCGGGTCGTACTCGAGCGTGGTCGCGATCTTGCGATCCTGGTGATCGAGGCCGCCGAAGAGAAAGATCTTGCCGCCCACCGCGGCGAGCGCGAAGCAGCGGCGGGGCTCGGGCATGGCACGGCACTCGGAGAGCTCGTGACTGTGGCTGTCGTAGCTCCACACGCTGCCGGTCTCGGAGAAGGTGTAAACCCTGCCACCGACCGCCGCGCTGTGCATCTCGCCCGGCTCCTCGGTGAGCCGGGCCTGGCCCCTGGGCACCCACTCCGGATGGGGATTCGGGACTTGCAGCGGGCATCCAGTGTACTCGTACCCCTGCGGCGGCTCGGACCGGTCTCCCAGAATGCTGTAGCCGGCATCCACCGTGCCGACGTCAGTGGCAATTTTCGACCGCGTCACCACCATGTCGGCGAGGTTGACGTTGCCCACCGCCGACGGCGAGCCCAGCTCGCCGAGCAGGGTCTCGCCCCGGATCGCGCCCGTGACGTCGAGGCCCGGCCCTTCCTCGGGGTCGGCGCGAATCTCGAGGCGACCGCGCATGCGATCGCCGGCCTTGCTCACCGCGCCGGTCGCCAGCGGCTGAAACACCGGCCGGCAGTCGCGCAGCTCGAAGCCGCCTTCGGTGAAGCGCAGGAGGGCCAGTGGGCTCAGGTGATGCTCGATGCCTTGCGGCGGCTGGGTGAGCGGCTCGCCGGCCGCGTCCGTCGGCCAGTTGATCTCGCCGCTGTTCTGGCGCGCCGCGAACGTCCAGTACTCGCCGCCGGCCAGGGAGCCCGAGCCGTCGAAGAACACCTCGATGCCGTTTTCGAGGCGCAGCCAGGTGCCAGTTTCGGCCGCCAGCACCCCACCCGCCAGCTGCTGATCGCCAGAGGATCGTTGATCCCAGCGGCGGATCAGCGGATGGAGCTCCCGATCGAGGCCGACGCCGCCGGTCGGCGGCCGGCTCAGGGTCACAGTGCGGCTCGAGGTCTCGACACTCTGCACGCGCGCCAGAGGCCCCGCGTCGTCCCCGAGCGACGAGCGATCGTCGACGAACTCGAGCCAATCCCCGGCCGACAGGGGCAGCTCACCGCGCCCGGTGTCTCTCAGGGTCACCACCCGGCCACCTTCCTCCAGGTGGGCGATGGGCAACTCGATCGAAGCGTTCTCGCGTGACCACTTGAAGGTGGCGACGCGCCGCAGCCTGAGCTCGTGGTGATCCTCGTAGTTGTCGATCGGGCGGTCGAGGATCAGGGCGTTCTCTTCCGCGTCGGCGCGGTGAACGCGGGCCAGCAGCCCGGCCTCCTCGCGGTCGTCGGTCTCGGAGCTGTAGAGCTCGACCCAGTCTCCCCGGCCGATCCCGGCACCGACGACGCCGTCTTCCTCCAGCGTGATCTCCTGGGCGGCCGACGAGAGATGCGCGACCGCGAGGGCCGCGTCCGGCTCGACCGGCGCCCGCGGCCAACCGTACGGCGCGCCGCCGCCGTGGACTTCGAGACGATAGAGCCGGTTCTCCAGGACCCCGGGGGCGCTCTCGCCGCGGCGCGCGCGCAGCCGCGGCGAGCCTTCCCCCCGGCGCTCCAGCGATCGCCATTCGGGTGGCAGCCAGAGCGGATCCTCGGGCATATGATCGAGATCGATCGGCCGCCAACGGGCCTGAGCCACGACCTGGGTGCGGCACGCCGTGTCGGCGCCGCCGAGGGCGACCTCGCGCAGCCCCTCGTCCTGCGCCGCGGAGACCGAGCGCTCCCAGACGTCGAGATAGAACAGGTAGGCGCGGCCGGCCTCGCGGTCCGCCGGCAGGTCCGCCCCGGGCAGGTCCGGCTGGCTCGCGAACGGTACCGTTTCGGGGTTCTCGCACAGCACGCCGCCGGAGTAGTACCTGCCGGCACCGACCAGCAGATCTTCGAGCTCGAGCGTCGGGCTGGCCTCCTCGTGGCCGCCACCTGGCAGAGCGTGGTGGCCGTGGCCCGAGAGATCCGGCACCACCTGATCTTCCAGGGCATCGAAGCGCCAATGGCCGATCAGGCTGGCTTCCTGCTCGGACTCGCCGTCGCCCAGGTCCCGGCGCAGCTCCGAAGCCTCGAGCACACGATTCCAGATCCGCACCTCGCGGATCGAGCCGTCGAATCCCAGCCGCTCGCCGTGCAGGTGAGCGAGACCGACGAGAAAGACAGCTCCCCCACCCTCGGCCTCGAGCCCCGACGGCAGACTGCCGGCGGCCTCACCGTCGACGAACAGGTGGCATTGCTCGGCGTCGTGCGCCAGGGCCACGTGCCCCCAGCTGCCGGGCTCGATGCCACGGCCCGCCAGCGCGATCTCGCCGCCGGCCCGGGCGTGATGAAGGCGCAAACCGCCGTCGCTGAGCAGATCGAGGAGGTAGGTGTGGCGGGCCGAGGAGTCCTGGGCTCGGCGGTCGAACCGGCTCAGGATGGTGCCGCCGGAGCTCTCGACTTCCGGCCGCACCCACATCTCCACCGTCAGCGCCTCCGGGGCGGCGAAGAGGTCCACAGGGCCGTACCCCAGGCTGACGTACTGATCGTCGCCGTTGAAACGCAGCGCCGCTCGCGGCTGGATCGCGAAGCCGGAACCTTCCGCCGGGGCGCCCGCGGCGCCCACCAGATCGCGCGCGTGCGAGCGCAGGCGGTGCGCCAGGATGTCGACCAGCTCGTTCCAATCCGAATCGAGCTGCACCCGCCCCTGCTGCATGCGCACGGAGCTGTAGCGCCGCGCGGGGTCGAAGGTCAGGCGGGAAAAATCGCCGCGCTGGTCACCCGACATGGGGCACCCTTTCCGCCGACCTCGGCTTTTTCATCATCGGCATGAGAATCAAGTTACATAGAAGATACGGGGCTCCAGCCCCCAGGGCAAGTACTCTTCCAGGATACCTGGCAGATTCGTCTCCCGGAGAGCATTCTTCGCGCTCTGGAAGACGCCCATCTCCGACCCGCCCGAACCACCGGCCCGGATCTCGGGCGGACAGCGGCCACTGAGCTGCGCGTAGCCCGGCTGGCCGTAGATCCGGGAGGTGAAGGCGGGTACGAGCCGGGCCAGCACCTCCGCCACCGCTACCTCGTCCGCCGCTTCCTCGAGCGCCAGGTCCGGTTGGCAGAGCTCGCGCCGCGGCGTCGAGGAGCCGTGCGGCAGATAGCTGTGGCGCACCACCCCTTCGTGTCGCCGCTTGACCGCCACCGGGGCGGTGAACAGGACGTCCTCGCAGCGTGTCAGGCGGCTGACCGAGACCCCGCCGAACAGCGTGCTGCGGACGATCGCGGTCGCCGGACCCGCGCTTCCCGAGGCGCCCTCGGCGATTGCCAGGCCGGCGCCGCCGTCGACGACGCTATCCGTGATCTCGAGCGACCCGATCCCCGCCGGCAGCCACAGAGGCCCGACCAGCGAGGAATCGATCCGCACCGTGACCGCGGAGCTCGCCTCGCCGATCATCTCGACGCAGCTCTCTGGCTTTCTCCCGGACGGCGAGCCGCCGGCCGGCCGCCGCACCGTGCAGTGGCGTAGATCGATCTGCACCGGTCCCTCGAGCTCGATCTTGCCTCCCACCATGAGACCGGCGAGGGTCAGCCGGCTGACCTCGGCCTTTCGACGCGACCGCTCTCCGTCGTCCTGGGCCACCCGGACCTTGAGGTCGCCGACGAAGCACGGCGAGGTACCGGGCTCGGCCTCCAGCACCAGATGGTCGCCGGGTCGCAGATCGAGCACGAGGTCGACTTCGGCGGCACCTCCGTAGGTGACGCTGTCGGTGATCCGGATCACCGAGACCCCGGCATCGGACGGTCGCGCCTCCTTCGCTTCCAGCAGGCTCGAGAACTCTTCTTCCGTCCGCCCGCCTTCGGCCCGACCCGGTTCGGGCGTTTCTGCCGCGCCCACGGTGGCCTCGGGAAGCTCGGTCTCCGGACGCAGGTAGGGGCCGCCCCCGAGATCACCGCCGAAACCATAGCTGCAGCTCACCCGCACCTCTCCCGAGGGAATCGCGCCGTCGGCGAAGGCCAGCCGACCGAGCTCGGGATCGACCGCCAGGCGGATTTCTTCGGTCCCGGCGGGGGCGACTCGACGCGCCGCCGGGCGATGCCACTGTCCGAGGTCCGCGGCCTCGATCGCGGTCCAGGGCACGGGCTCGCGGGTGGCGGGATCCAGAATCTCGAAGGCCGCGGGCGCTCCCAGGTAGTCGGTCCTCGGGGTTTGACCGGAGCGCCGGGCCTCGAGCTCGTCGGCCAGCGCCTGGCGATGGATCGGTCCCGGCACGTCCTGCTCCCGGACCTCCTGATCACCGACGCCGCCGGTGAGCGGCTCGGGGGCCCGGAGCCGGGAGAAGAGCGGTTGATCGACTCCCAGCGGATGAAAGGTGTAGCAGCCTGGCATCACCCGGCGCGCGGTGCGGCCACGCACCGGGTAGCTGCCCAGCCGCCAGAAGAACAGGCCGAGTCGCGACAGGTTGTAGCCCTCGCGCGGGCCGCCGCCGGCGGGCCTGGTGCCGCCCGAGATCTGCGGCCGGTGGGCGCACTCGTCGAACGGGCCGCCGAGCCGTTCGAGGCCAGCGCGGTCGCGCACGTCGACGGTGCCGCCTCGCCCGGGCCGCAGGTGGCCCAGGGACTGGGACGTCGACAGCAACTGGTAGAACGGCACCGCCCGACACGGCCAGCCGGTGACGTCGCGGGCGGCCCGCGCCAGCACGGCGGTGGTGCCCTTGTGTTGCCGGTAGAGCAGCGTGTTGGCGATCCGCGCCCGCTGGGTGGGCACCCAGGCCTCCGGCCGGCGCAGGCCACGGACCCCGACCAGGTCCCCGAGGTAGGGGGCGATCCGATCCTCGCAGGTCTCGATGAACCAGTCGTCCTGAAGCTTGCCGATGTCCTCTTCGAGCGCCTCGAACTGGGTTTCGAGCACCGCCATGAGAGCACGCAGGGGCTCGCCCTCGTACCAGTCCCGGTAGCGCAGGAACGCCGGCAGCAGCTCGTAGAGGCGTTCGTTCATCGGCCCGCCACCAGTCTCAGGTCGATCCCGCCCGGGGTCCTCAGCTCCAGCAGCTCGGCCGGCACCACCCTGGAACGGCGCCGGTCCCAGCGCACCGGAGCGGCCTCGAGATAGGCCTCGAGCGCCGACTCGGAGTCGCTGCGATGCAGCCGTTTCAGGCTCACCGACTCGACGCCTGCCACCCCGCCGATCAGCTCCAACAGCTTCGAGGCGGTGACCCGGGCGCCGAACCGGCTGTGCTCGTGGGTGTAGGTCGCGGCCAGCCGGCGCCGCACCCGGCGCTCGATCTCTCCCGGCCGGCGATCGGGATCGTAGACGATCTCGGCGGCGAGCTCGAAAGGCACCCGCCGGCAGGAGTCGATGGAGGTCGCCGCCGGCCCCGAGCGGGCGGCTTCGATCGCCGACATGAGCTCGCGATGGAGGTCGCCGCCGGCGGCCATCGGCTCGCCGTCGGTGGTGGCGACGGTCACCTGCAGCAGGCGGCCGCCGCCGGTGTCGAGCGCGGTGCCTTTGGCCTTGGCGATGCCGGCGTAGGTCAGGCAGAAATCCTCGTAGTCCTGCAGCGAGACGATGCGCTCCAGGGTGCGCAGCGACAGCGGCGCGCGCCAGCGGGTCTCGTCCACGGTCTCGGGCGCCTGGCAGCCGGCCACCGGCAGCGGATTGGTGACTCCCTGGAGGCCGAGGGTCGTGGCCTGGAGAATCTGGAGCTTGTTGGACTCCAGGCCGTCGGCCCACATGCCGCTGCGGTAGGTCGCGACCACGTTCTCCTGTCCCGTCGGCAGTCGCGAGCCGTACACTCCGTCGCCGAAGATCACCGCCGGCGCGCCTTCCGCGTCCGGCCGCACCACGTACACCCGGTCGCCGGGAGCCGCGGCGTGCAGCGAGTCGACTTCCCGCCAGACGACGCCGTTGACGCGGATCTCGAGGGTCGAGCTGTAGCCTCTCGCGGTCGGTGCCCGGAGGTAGGTCAGCGGCAGGACCTTGAGCTTGAACCGTTGATGGCCACGGGTGGAGTCGCCGCTGCCGAGCACGTCCATGCGCACCGTCGTGCCCTGGGAGCCCTCGGCGACGTTGGCGTGGATCTTGACCGTCCGCGGGTCGTAGCAACGCTCGAGCCGCGGGCTGAGCTGGAGCCTGGCTTGGGGCTCCGCCCCCGGGTCGAGCCACGCGGCCGTGACCGTCTCGGCGAATTCGACGTCCTGTTCGCGGGCGCCGCGCCATTCGAACGACGATGCTTTCGCTTCGACCTCGCCGACTTCGCCACCGGGGATCCCTACCCGCAGCCGCGCGCGCGCGCCGGGCAGGGGTTCATGGGCGAGAACCCGGAGCTCGACTCCCGGAGCGACCTCGACCCGCTTGCCTTCGTCGGTCTCGACCACCTGCGTCTCGCTGCTGCCTGTCCCCCGGGGGAACGGCGCCACGAAACACATGCGCATCAGCCGGCCGGCGACGATCACCTTGCGGCGCGCATCGAAGGCCTCGACGGTGCCGGGCTCCGCCGCCAGGGTCACGAGCTCCCTGGGCAGGGGTTCGATCACCGGCAGACGCCCGGCCAGCAGCTCGAGGCGGCGGGCCCCGGCGAGGACTCGTGAGCGCCGCAGATCCCAGCTCTCGGGCACCGACAGCGGCCCCTCGGGAATGATCCTCGTCACCTGGGCGCTGAGAGTGAAATCAGTACGTTGCGCGGGCGCCACCGACGAGGCTCGGAAGACCTCGACCCGCTCCTCCCCGTCGTCGTCCACGCGGCGGAGCGCCAGCCAGTCGCCCTCGGCGACCTCCGCCGTCAGCACACTGAGGTCGACCTGACCGTGGCGGAGGTGGAAGCGCGGCCAGCGATCGACGTCGAAACCCCCTTGCGGCACGCCGAGCACCGGTCCGCCGGCAGCCGACAGCGCCAGGGCCGAGACCGGGCGCGCCACCAGCTCGCCCGCGAGCCGTGACCAGTAGATGCCGAGGTCGCTGGAGCCGAACAGGCCGGCGGGCGTCGCGGCATAGAGCCGGGACTCCAGGATCAGGGGGTCGGACGCGATCACCAGGGCGCGCACCTCGGTCGCGGACAGACCGGTGTCGAGGTCGGTGTCCGGCAGGCCGCCCGAGGCCGGCTCCCAGGACTCGCCCTGGTCGAGAGAGCGGTACACGCCCTGGTCGGTGCCGGCGAACAGAAAGGTGGCGCGGGCTCGCCGATCGATCTCGAGGAGCAGGGCGAGAACCGTCGCCGTGCACTCGCCGGTTTCGGGATCGAATCCGGGCAAGCCCTGGTTGCACGCCTGCCAGCGCCGGCCGTGCTTCGTCGAGCGAAAGACCCCCTGGTCGGTGCCGGCGAACAGCTCGCCCGTTGCCGCGCCCGAGACCAGGGCATGCACCACGACCGCGCTGCGCCCGGTCTTGGGCGAGAAGCCGGGCAGGCCCCGATTGACCGCCCGCCAACGGTCGGCGACCGGCTCGAAGACGTACACGCCGTGATCGGTGCCGGCGTAGAGGCGGCCCGAGACCGGCAGCAGGACCCGCACCGGAGAGTCGGGCAGCCTTCCCGAAATCGGCAGGCTCGGGCGCGGCAGCGGCAGCACCGATGCCTGGCGCGACTCGCCGTTCATCACCTCCCACTCCTCGCCGTCCGACGAGCGCAGCGCGCCGTTCTTGGCCGTGCCGGCAAACACCTGGGTCTGGCCGTCGGTGGCCAGGGTCTCGATTTTGACGCCCACCAGATCGGCCCCCGACCTGGACCAGGTTTCGCCGTCCACCGTGCGCCAGATGCCGCCCGAGGACCCCGCGTACAGCGAGCCGTCGGGCCCCGCCACCAGCGCGGTGACCGGCTCCGGCGGCAGACCGAGATTGATCGACTCCCAGGGCTGGCCGCCCCCGCCGGCCACCACCACGCCACCCTGCACGGGGGCGAACTGGAGCTTGACCTCGTCGTCGAGATCGTTCCAGACGGGGGCGCCTGCGCCGAACAGATCGAACCGCTTCTCGAGCTCCAGCACCCGGACGTCTTCGTATCGTTGCTCCGGGAGGTCCGGGGCCAGCGCCCCCTGCCAGACGAGACGGGTCGAGGCGGTCGCGCCGCCCTCGCCCTCGAGCGGCTCCACCTCCGTCAGCCGGCGCAGCCAGTGCGACGGGCCCGCTTCCGAGTCGGCGAGGATCAGAATCGGCGCCCCCGGCTCGAGTCCCTCTTCGATCCCCAGCAGCCGCAGCGAGGTCGCGGATCCGGCAATCGTCGGCGCGACGTCCAGATCGGGGGCTCGCGGCCTCAGCTCGTTCCAGCCGGGACGGGCGACGATCTCCTCCAGGCTCTCCCAGCTCTGGGGCAGCTCGTTCTTGACCGGGATACTCGACATGGCGGTGCCCACCGGCACCGTCACCCTCTCCGGCATGTCCTGGATGCCGAACAGGTTGTAAGCCAGGTAGGAGCTCGATCCGACGCCCGGGAAGCGCTGGTAGTCGATCAGCCGCACCAGCTCCCGGATCGACTGGTCCTCGCGCGCGGTCGCCAGGTAGCCTTCGTTGGCGATCCGCTCCTGGTAGAAGGAGAGCACCTCGCCGACCGACGCCCAGGCCTCGATCAGGCCGACCAGCCAGCCCTTTTCCTCCAGATGGAAGCGCTCGAACGGCCGCGTCCCGGCATGCTCGCCTTCGGGGATCGCCTGACGGCCCAGCCGCTGCAACATGGTGTCGAGAAAGGACTCATAGGTGCCGACGCGATACGAGATCTCCGCCGCGCCCCGCTGGTAGGCTCGCCACTCCTCGAAGAATCCCGGCAGCCAGCGCAGCCGGGCCATCCAATCGGATCCGGTGGCGGGCATCAGGAACCGCCCTCCAGCGTGATCTCGAGGCTGCCGAGCTCCGGCGACGCCGCCACATTCCGCAGGCTCACCATCTCGAACGGACCGGGCTCGACGCGGTCCCGCACCGCCGGGTCCGCTGACGCGGCACCGTAGGGCCGGAAGACCTCGGCCTCGACCAGGGCCACGCCCGCGACCTTCATCGCCGTGTCCAGCAGCTGTCCCAGGTAGAGTGTACGGCCGAGGGTGAAGCGGTCCGGGTGAAAGAAGCCCAGGCGGCCGTCGGGCAGCCGGCGATCACTCAGGGCCTCCAGCAGCTTCCGCTGCACGGACTCACGCAGGAACCCCTCGGCCAGGCGCCCGCGCAGACTCACTTCCAGGGCCAGCGGCCGCGGCGGCTGGATCTCCAGGTCGCGGTCCGCCAACAGCGACCCCTCCAGGTAGCGCCGCAAGCGGGCTTCGAAAGCCGGATCGAGCTCGCGGGCATTCCGCCGTTGCACGTGGACGAAGAACGTCGGCCAGCTGCCGGTCCACATGACGCGCCCGGCCGCGCTCAGCACCTCCGGATGACGCCCCGCCAGCGCCGCGCAGTCGTCCGCGGTGACGCTCACTTTGCGCTCGCGGAACGCTCGCGGCGCAACCAGCCGCGCTCTTTCCAGCGGCTCGGGCAGCTCGCCGCCCCGTGACGCGGAAGGATTGCGCACCTTGAGGACGGGCAGAGACCCTTGGGCCACGACGTGCGCCAGAGAGCCCGGGCCGACGTTGCCCGCGGGTCCGTTGCCCACGCGGTAGACCGCCTCCAGCCGCGTTCCGGCGCTGGGACGGCGGCCGAGAACGCCATCGCCGAACCGCAGGCGGGACCCGCCGTCGCTCTCGGTCTCGACCACCAGGTGCCGCCCGAAGGCGTGGCTGTCGAGCAGATCCGTCCGCGGCCGCCAGCGATCGCCCGCTCGCGGCGGCGAGCCGGGGGCGCCGCGATGCTCTTCCAGCAGCAGGGCGGGCAGCGCCAGCTCGGGGGCTTGTCGCAGGGCGGACTCCGCCGAGCGGCGACGGGCCCGGTCGCCCTCGAACGGCACCCGCCAGGTGAGCTCGGGCCGGCTCAGCGGCGGTTCATAGCGATCACGGGAGTGCACCTCCGGAAGCGGCTCGCGCACCGTCTGGCCGTGGTCCGCCAGCACGATGTTGCCCCTGGCCACGGCCGAGCCGTCGGCCGGCCCCACCGCGGTGGTGGCCGCCGCCATCAACGTGAAGGGCAACGGATCGTCCTCGAAGTCGATTTCGGTCACCCGCTTCCCGGACCGGGAATCCCGGACGAGACGGCAGGGCCCGCTCAGCGACACCTCGTGGCGCCGCGCCGGCGCCGCTTCGGCGCCCGCACCCTCCGAGCGCTCGAAGACCACCAGGTCGCCAGCCTGCAGCCAGTGGCAATGTCCCTCGAGGGTGGCCGAGATGGAGCCCTGCGGCAGGGTATCGCCCTCCTTCCGGGCGTGGATCGGCACGCGGACCGGCTGCCGCGCGGTGGACGCGGCCACCACCAGCGTCGACGGCAGGGCGTCTTCCTCGAAGAAGTCGATCTCGGTGATCCGCGCGCCGTTCAGCGGGTCCGTGCCGAGGCGTGGAGGCGCGCTCAGCCGTACCGGGTGGCAGCGCAGCGCGTCGTTCGCCTCGCCCTCGGCGAGAGGCTGGGCGCGGGCGGCTTCGAGCACCAGAACGTCCCCTTCCCGCAGCTCGGGGAAGTGCCCTTCGAGGGCCGCGGAGGTGGCACCCGCGGGCAGCGAGTAGACATCCGTGCTCCAGGCATAGAGGCCCATGCGGTTGTGCTCCTGGCGGAGGCGCACCGGATGCAGGGTCTCGAACACCAGGCTCCCCCGGGCCAGGGCGGTGTCGTAGTGCCGCGACGGAAACGGGATCGTCGCCGGCAGTCCTCCGACCCGGGTGAGCAGACGCGTGCCTTCCGGCATCTCGATCGGCTTGCCGTCTTTCGTCCGATCGACCTGGATCTGGGTCCAGGCCCGCGCGTTACAACCTTGGTGGAGGGTATGCCCCAGAAGCCGCAAATGGCGACGCACGGAGCTGCGCTTGCGGGCGGTGTCGAGATAGGCCTCGGTGGCCACCGCGTCCTGGTAGTAGCTCAGATAGTCGGCGACATAGGCCAGAACCTCGACCACCGCGACCCCGAGATCCGCCGGGTTACGTTCCGTCCATTCCGGCACCCGGACGCTCAGCTGCTCGAGCATCAGCCGGCGGAAGCTCTGAAAGTCCTTGGCGAGATAGTCGATCTCCTGGTACGGGCTCTCGGCGGCCACCGCGTGGCCGAGCGCCGCCGCGCCGCCGGGCTCGCCGTCGAAGCGAAAAGATGCGGCGGAAAAGAAGGGATCGACCTTCAGGCCTACCAGCTCGAGGCGGTAGTCCGAGGGATCCCGAGCCAGCCGCTCGGCGCGCGCGGGATCGTGGATCCGCACCGTCACCTCGTCGCATCCCGGGCTGTCTTCCAACCGGCGGACGCTCTCCACGCCGAGACCGGAGTCGAGCACCCCCTGCGGCGAGCGCACGGCGACGTTGGAGGCCGTGAGCTCGGCCGGGGCCATCCCCAGAAAGTGCAGCCGCAGACGAAACCGGTCCGGCGAGGCGGCGTCTCTGGTCACCTCGACGAAGTCGATCCCGGAGACCTCGGCGCTGCGCAGCAGCGCCGATCGGCGCTGCTCCCGGAAACGGCTGTGGTCGCTCCTAGCCTGCAATCTCGACACCTCCGGCGGACCGATCCGCCCCCGCGCCCGCGCGCACGGCGATCATGTTGCCGACACCTCGAAATCCGCCTGCTGTGCGATCCCGGCTCCCCGCTCGACGTAACGGACGATCACCAGCAGCTTCTCGCCCCGCTGCTCGAGCTCGGCGCTGCGCAAATCGATCAGCTCACCGAGCCATTTCTGCAACGACTGCTGGACCAGATACTGGGTGGCGATCAGCTCTTCCGCGCCGCCGGGTCCGAACAGCACCTGGAGCAGGCCGCAGCCAAAGTCCGGCCGATTGACCCGTTCGCCGGGAGCGGTGAACAGAACCTGCTCGATGAGATGACGGATGTGAGCGGACGTCCCGGCCTCCGCGACCCGTCCGCGGCCGTCGAGCCGAAACGGAAAATGCACTTGCAAGCTGAGATCCTCCGGCTAGTGTCCCATGGGCACTAGTTGATGTTGACGATCGCTCCCTTGATCCCCACCATGGCCCCCCCCTTGAGATCCAGGGTGGCACCCGCTTCGACCGCTGCGGCGGCCGCGCTCTTGACGTTGAGCGCGCCCGCGGCCTCGATGTTGACCTGGCCCGCGCCTTTGACGTCGACGGCACCGGCCGACTGGATCGCGGCTTTGGTCGCCGCCGTCAGTTTGATCTCGGCGCCCGCCGTCGATTCGATGTTGGTCACCGCCATATGGGTGATCTTGGGCGCGGTCAAGGTGATGCCGTCCAGGGTGAGCTCGATCGAGGTCGCCGGCCCCATCTGGATGGTGATGCCCTGGAGCGGTTTCATGGTGATCGAGCACGGGGGGCAGGTCAGCGAGATGCCCTCGAGGTCGAACTCGAGCGTCGCCGGAATCGGAATCGCCGGCGGCAGGGTCTCGAGCTTGGCGCCGCCGATCGCGGGGGTGTCGTTGAGCGTGAGCTCCGAGCACAGGGTCTTCAGGATCTTCGCCAGCGCTGGAATCGCCGGGTTCACCGTCTTGCGATGGCTCATCTCGCCGGTTTCCCAGTAGTAGCCGACCCAGATCGGATAGCTCGGGTCGCCGCCCTCGAACTCGACCCAGACGTTGGCGCCGATCATCGGAATGATGTGCAGTCCCTCGAGCAGGCCGGCGTAGGGGACGCAGGGCACCGCCCACATGGCGACCGCGTGGGGGATCGCGGGCACCAGGACCATCAGGCGGGAGTCGCCCAGCGGATCGATGTTGTTGGTCACGACTCCTTTGTACTTGCCGTAGAACCGCTGCGCGGCCGAACGGTCGGGCGCGGCCTGTTGGGGTGCGGATTCTTCGCCGCTCATCGCTGGATTCCTTGTGACTATGAGCCTCACACGATCGGCGTGGTGGTGTACATGCCTTCGCGAGAGAGGGAGAAGCTCTGAGTGTAGTCCACGGAGCCGTGGTCGTGGCTGATCGAGTGCTGCACGCTCTCGACATAATAAAAACCGTCGTAGCCGAAGCCCATGCCGCGCACGCCGACGACCCCGGGCGCACCCAGCGTGAAGCCGTAGCGCGCGGCGTTCAGGGAGCCGCTCAGCTTCACCGTCTTCTCGGTCGCCAGGTTCGATTTGCCCTGCGCGTAGCCCAGCGACTCGAGGATGTCCTTGCCCGCTTTCTCCAGGTGCTTGACCTTGATCGGCAAAATCGGCAATACGGCCGGAAAGGCTTCCGGCGCCAGGCCCAGGGGCGAGAACACGCTGAGCAGCAGCGGCTCGAAGGAGAACGGCGGCATGCCGCTAAAAGGCACCGAGGTGTACGGCACCGGCACCTTGTACACCAGCTCGGTACCCCAGGTGATCTGGGGTGCCTGGGCGTTGTGGGAGGCGGTCATCGACTCGACGTTGGTGGCCGGACCAAGGTTGGCGCTCAATCGCGGCTGCGGCAGATACAGACGGTGCCGCGGCCCCCAGTAGGCCACGCTCAGGCCGGGAAGCGGCCCGGGCAGGACGTAGAAGACATAGCCCGCGTACCCCGCGAGCTCCTTGAGCCGAGACAGGTCGGTCTTGATCTGCTGTTTGTTCTGTTTGAGGTCGATGTCGTCGGTGAGCGGCGGGATCACCATCGGCACGACGCCGAGCACGGCGTATTTGGCGAGGATCGCCAAGACCTCGAGGAAATCGAGAAACATCGGATAGGTCATCGGCACTTCGACCAGATCCATCTTGACCTTGACGTCCTCGCAGGTCACCGTCACCTTGGCGGAGTCGCTGCCGACATTGAGCTCCCGGTTGGTGATGAAACCATCGAACAAGACCCTGGGCATGAAGTTGACGGTCACCACCACGATCACCCGGTTGAACTGCAGCAGCAGCGGGTGGTTGACCATGCCCCAGTCCAGGCCCATGAGGACCTTGCTGCTGTTGAAGGTCAGCTGGCAGGTGGTCCCCGACTCCGACTGCGACACAGAGACGCTGGACAGCGCCTGGGTCAGGTCGATGGGCGCCGGGATCGGGACCACCGGGCCGACCAGTAAAGTGAGTTGAACGGCCATCCGCGCTCAGTCAGTCTCCGGGCATCGGCAGTCGGATCTGCACCCGGCGGCCGGAGCGGGCGGTCAGCTCGAAGGGATTCGTCACGCCGTTGGCGTCGCACAGGCGCCAGAACATCTCCGGTTGCTGGATCGCGCGGGCGGCGAGCAGGTCGGGGCGCTCGCCCGAGACAGTCGCCACTTCGCTGAGAATCGGGCCGGTCGGCTCCCTGGGGATCAGCCGCCGGGCCTTGTAGACCAGCTGGCGGCCGTCCGCGGTCTCGTAGACGCGGTCCTCGGTCTGGTAGTACCTGCTGGTGTGCTCGAACATCTCGGATCTCGCTCAGGGCAGGGTCTTGACCGAGTCGGCTTCGCTCTCGAGCCCGACCTGGTGGACGACGAAGGCGGCGCCCGAGGGGCTCACCAGACCGACGTCGGAGTACGTCACCACGTCCATGGACAGCGACACCTTGGCCCGCACCGGGTTGAGCTTCGAGTCCCACAGCTCCTCGGTGACGTCGACGCCGGTCAGGCGCACCGGCACGACTCGGCCGGGCCCGAAGATGAACAGGGTCAGCGGCGTGTCCAGCGGCACCGCCTCGATGGTGCCCACCGCCAGCAGCACCGCGTTGATCCCCACCTGCAACATCGGGGGATAGAGCAGGCTCTCCAGGGCGGAGAGCTCCGGCTTGATGCCCTTGGGAGGCAGACCCGCCTTGAGCTGGCCCTGGGTGGCGTCGAGCAGTATCTCGAGGCTGATGTTCTCGGTCGGCGCGCCGGAAAAGCGCGCCGAGCCGAACTTGCCGGCGCCGTAGTAGTTGGGCTTCACCGAGCGCTTGACCGACTCCGGGTTGTATTGGAAACGGATCTTGCTCGGTATCGGCGGCAACAGCGGTACCGAGATCAGAGCTCCCTTCATCATCGTTGGTTCCCTTTCTTGGTTTCCGTGCTCTCGGCACCCGGCACCGGGACGGCGAGGTCATGGGTCTCGGTCATCGCAAGGCCGGGCTCCACGGCTCGGCGGCTGCTGGCCCACACCGCGCGCGCGACCTGGGCTCCGATCTCTTCAGGGCCGAGCCCGGCTTCGATCTCGAGAGATTGCGCTCCGAGGTCGATACCGCCGAGCGGACCGCGTGGGGCAGCCTCGATGCCCTCGCTCGCGAATAGGCGCTGGAGCTCGCTCTCGAGCGATTCGGCCAGGCGGCGGCGGCCTGCCGGTGACAGCCCGTGCAGCACCAGGCGATCAATATTCAGCTCCAGGTTGGCCCTCCCGCTCATGACTCGGCGCTCCAGTCCCGAACCTCTTTCTCCGGCACCGCCTTCTGGACCTTCAGGAACTCGCTGCGCGCCGCCTGGAGCAGATGGCCCATGTGCACCGTGTCACCGTTCTCGGCAGCCAGGAAGGCGGCGTTGAGCGCGATGTTGCGGATGCTGCCGCCGGCAACGGAGAGGCGAGCGAGCTTGTCGAGCTCCAGACCCGCTGTCGGCGTCTCGGGCGGAAAGATCCGCCGCCAGATCTCGGCGCGTTCCGGGGCGTCGGGAAACGGGAACTCGACGATGAACCGCAGACGCCGCAAGAAAGCATGATCCAGCGCCTGGCGCATGTTGGTGGTCAGCACCGCCAGGCCGCGGTAAGACTCCATGCGCTGCAGCAGGTAGCTGACCTCGACGTTGGCGTAGCGATCGTGACTGTCGCGGATCTCGCTGCGCTTGCCGAACAGGGCGTCGGCCTCGTCGAAGAGCAGGATCGCGCCACCTTCCTCGGCGGCGTCGAACACCCGGCCGAGGTTCTTCTCGGTCTCGCCGATGTACTTGCTGATCACCGACGCCAGGTCGATGCGGTAGAGGTCGAGATCCAGCTCTCGAGCCACTACCTCGGCCGCCATCGTCTTGCCTGTGCCGCTGGCGCCGGCGAAGAGCGCGTTGATGCCCAGACCGCGGGAGCTGCGCCCGCGGAACCCCCAGGTCTCGTAGATCTTGCCCTGCTGGCGCACATGGGCGACGATCTCGCGCAGGACCGCCTTCTGCTGTTCGGGAAGCACCAGTTGGTCCCAGGTCGCGCAACGCTCGATGCGCTCGGCCAGATCGTCCAACCCCGGTCTGGCCTGGGTCCGGCAACTCCGCCACAGGGCGTCGCTCAGGTCCCTGGCATCGCCCTCGGCGGCGTCGCCGCCCGACGCCGCGCCAGACTGTCCCAGGGCTCGGGCGTAGGCCGCCTCGATGGTCGGCGCGCTGAGGTCGAACTGCGAGACCAACCGTTCGAGCTCGCCGCCCGCGCGGACTGATTCGTCTCCCACCAGGGAGTGCCAGATCTGGCGCTGTTCGTCACGCACCGGCTTCGAGACGTCGACCGTCAGAACCGGCCGCTCGTAACCTGGACGGCGTTTGCGCGTGGTCAGGAACAGCGGTCCCCGATAGCCGGCCAGCAGCAGCCGCACCGTGACGTCGCGGATCGCGTCGCCGGCCTCGACCTCGTCACAGTCCAGCAGCAGCGCGCCGGCGGCCAGCAGGGATTCACGGTTGAACAGCCTGGTCAGCTTACGCAGCTCGGCCGGAACCGTGGGCAGTGCCGCCACCGGCAGCCTGGACAACACCAGCTGCAGGCGTGCGCACACCTCCGACGCGACCTGAGCCTTGCCCGAGATCTCGTTGCCGCACAGCTGGATCACTGGAAACCTGGCAGTCCCGGCCGTCCTCGCCCAGGTCTCGACCAATTCCTCGGTGAGCTGGAGGTGCGAAGGAACCAGTGCGCCGGGCTCGGCCACGACCCGCTCGCTGAGCCCCACCAGACGCTCGTCGGGGCTGCCGATGCCGGTCAGGTAGTGCAGGATCGGCTCGTCGATGCGCATCGGACTGCTGGTGATCGCCTGGCCCGGACCGAGCTCGATCAGCTGCCAACGCCGCAGCGGGCCGCCCGGCGACAGGGACGCCCAGGAAGCGTCGCTCAGCGCCGCAAGTGCCAGCCCGAACGTCGGGTAGGTCCGCTCCGCCACGCCCTGGGCCCGGGCGCACAACGCACCGAAGCCGCCTTCGAGCTCCATCCCCGCACACAACAGCAGCATGTCGCGGTCGTAGTCGGTAAGGCCGAACGTCGAGCACAGGTTCTCGAGCGCAGCGGGTGACGGCAGGTCGGCCGCCGCCGCTTCCAGCTCCCGCGCGAGCTCGTCGTCGCCAGGATCCCCGTCCGCGGTCTCCGAGCGCGCGACGTGCCGCTCCAGGTCGCCACGGACCCGGGCAATCTGAGCCATCAGGTATCTCTGATTGGCCTGGTACCAGCGGCCGGTCGTCGGTTCGCTCATGGAATGCTCACCCTGGGCCCATTGTACCGGTCGAAGTCGGGACTTTCGGGATCTTTGCCCACCGACAACAGGCTGACCACACGGTTGACCTCGACCCTCACCAGGTATTCCCCCGGCGCCACCCGCGGCGCCGGGAACTCCAGCCGGTCGGTGGTCTCCGTCCGTTCGCTCGGGCGCAGGGAGTAACGCCGCGGTGCGCGGTCCTCGGGAACCGGCAACTCGTGCAGCACCAACGCCACGGGCTCCTCCGGCGCGACCTTCGGCATCACCGGAGCTCTCAGCACCATCGACGGCTCGCCGTTGCCCTCGGCGTCCGTGGCGGCGACCTCGGCGACCTCCACTGGTCCGACGATCTTCGGCAACAGCACGAAGGAAGCCGGATTCGACACCGCGCGGGGAGCTTCGACCCGCACCGGACGTACGGTGTGGACGCCGGCCGCCAGGGTGGGCGGCACGTCGATCTCGACCACGTGCTCGCTCACCGGCCGGGCGCTGATCTCGTTGCCGCCGACCCTGATCGACAAGCCGTCCGCCGCCAGGTGTCGGCCCTCGAGCTTCAGACGGGCGCCGGCGGCGACCTCGAGCACCTGTGGAACCACCTTGTCGATCTGGGCCGGCCAGCCGAGCGAGATCGTCAAGCGGTTCTTGCGCGTGGGCAGCGCCGGCTCCGGATCCAGGTCCGCCTCGATCAGCACCACCTGACAGCGGTAGGCGACCGACAGCGAGTAGGGCACCTGGAAGATCGACCACAGCCGCGAGATCTCGTCGTAGGTCATCGGCATGGGCACGAACTGCAGCAGCTCGGCCTGTTCGCGCAGCCCGGAATCCAGCAGGCTCTTGCCGGCCAGCTCGCGCGGAATGTCCTGACGGGTCAGCGTCGGCTGGGCGTGAAGCGCCGAAATCGTGGCCCCGAGCAGGAGCTGGGGCACCATCTTCGTCTCCTCGCCGAAGAACGACAGCAGGTAGTGGAGATCGAGGGCGGCCTGCGGGCGTCGTACCAGGGTGCCGTCCTCGCGCCGCACCGGCAGCTCGGCGTTGCGCCAGGATGGATTGGGCGTCACCTGGTAGAGAAAGATGTTGACCATGCCGGCGGCGCCGGCGACCGGATCCGAGGACGGCGGGCCGGCACGCACGGTGGCTCCCGGCACCGCCGCGGATGCCGGTCCGTCCAGAAATTGCTGAAGCGCGCTGGTAACGCCGGCGATGGCACGAAAGTCGCTCATCTGATGCCCTCGCGGCGCTGGCGCTCGTATTCGGCGATCGTCAGCCGCGGACGGTACGGCTCGACCGGGACGGGCTCCGGCTGTTCGGCCGCGTGCACGTCGATCTGGCCGATCGAGACCGACACCGTGGGCGGCGCCGCGGCCGGTTGAGCCGGGGCACGGGCCGCGTCGGTGGCGGCCAGCTGCAGACGCTGCAAGGCCCGCTGTACGGCTTCCTGGTTCGCGTCCGGAAGCTCCGAGGGCATGAGCGTGGCAGGCTGCCGGGCGAGCTCTTCCGGCGCTGCCTGTGGCGCGGCGCGGCGCACCACTGATTGTTCCCGGGCGGACGGTCGAGCGGCCGGCACCGACGTCTCGGGGGGACTTTCGGCGACTCGGGAGATCGGCGACGGTACGGCGATCCTGGTGGTGGTCCTCGGCAGCGGGTCGACGTCGATCGGCATGCCGGGAAGCCTGGTGCCGATCGAGGGGGCCTCCCGGGCTTGTCTGGAGAACGGAATCCGTATGCGCGTGCGTGTCGGGCCTCTGGTCGATTCTGGCGCGGTCTCGATCGTGGGCGTGGTCTCCATCGACTCGACGGTCGGCGCCGCGGGCGCCACCGGCTGGCTCGGCATGGCCGGCGCGTCGCCGATTCGGCTCGGCAGGCTCTCGACCGGCGGTGAAGGTGCCTCCGGGTACGCCTGCAAAGGCATCCCCGAGGGCTCCGAGCCGCCGGGGGCAGCGAGGGCGCCCATGCTTGCCGGCTGATCGAAGCCCGGCGGCATGACTACCGGGGACGCGAGCGGCTGGTCGAAGCCCCGCGGCATGGCCGGCGGGGACGCGGGACTCTCGTCGGGCGCGCCGGAGATCGAGGATGCCTCCGGCACCTCGGGAGTCGATGGCGAGACCACGGCATCGAGCCCGATATCGACGGAATCCGACGGCGACGATGAAGGCGCCGACGCCGAGGGTGCCGGGGACTGCGAGGGCACCCGCGACCGCGGAGGCGCCGGGCTCGCGACCGTCGAGATCGGCGGCAGGATCGGCGCCGCCCTCGAAACATCGGCCACCGGGGCCGAGCTCATCCGGCGTTGGATCACGGCTGCCATATCTCCGGTCACGAATCCAGGCGTGGCTCCGGCGTCCTCTCCAGTGCTTACCGAAGATGATTCGGCCATCCGCGGAATCGTCTCCGCGAGCGACTCGGTCGCGGCCAGCGGCTCGCCCGCCGACGACACGCTCTCGACCGGCGGCACCGTCTCGGCCGGTGGCACCGTCTCGACCGGCGGCACGGTCTCGGCCGGTGGTACGGCCTCGGCCGGCGGCACCGTCTCGGCTGGCGGATCGACCGCCGGTGCCGAGGATGATTCCGGGATCGAGACGCGGGGCTCGAGACGGCGTTGGATCACCTGGCCGACCCCTCCCCACTCTCCATCAGCGCCACGTGGCGCGCCGAGAACGTCGTGTGCGTCGAGCCGCGGAAGAGCCGGTGGCGGAGCCGCTGCCTCCGAGGCGGCCATCGCCGGTGCATCGCGCTCCGGCACGGCCATCGACGAAGAGTCCGGCTCCGAGGCTGCAATCGTCGAAGAGCCCAGCTCCGAGGCAACGATCGAGGGAGCGCCCAGCTCCGAATGAGCCGGCGGCGGAGCGCCGGGTTCTGAAACAGCCGCCGACTCGGCCACGGACTCCGGCCCGATCGGCGACCGAGCGTCAGGCTCCGCCGTTTCGCCGAGGTCTGCCTGGAGGGCCTCGTCGCCCCGGTCACCCACATCGGTCGGAGCTCGGGGGCCTTCTGTCGTGGCGTCGGGCGTCGCGGGTGCCGTTGTCGAGACGATCGGCGCCTCGGCGGCTGAGGTGGCTGCCGCCGGGGCCGACCCGGCGCTCTTGACCTGAATCGAGATCGGCGGCTTCGCCGTGGGCTCGACCCGCTCGCCTCTCGATTCCCTGACGGGCTCGCCCAGGCTCGATTCCGCGCGTTCACGCGAGACGGCAGCGTCGTCCACGAAGCGCTGAACGACCTCGCCCGGCGGTTGGATGTTGCCCTCGGTCGCGTCTCGCGGAGCTTCCCATGTTTCGGTCTGCACCAACCCGCCTTCGACGCCGCCGAACGATCGCGGCGGCGCGTCGTATTCGATCGTGGGTCGATTCGCGACCCGCTGGACGGGTGCCTCGGTTGGCGACTCGCGTTCCTCGGACCCCGCGGCTTCGGCGGCCGGCGTCGCCTCGCCGGTCGGCGAGGCGGCGTTCGCGTCACCGGTGTCCCGCCTCGACTGGAGCCGCGCGGCGGGTTGCTCCACGGTCGACGCGAGCTGTTCCGCTCCCACGGATTCGGATTCTCTGGACCGGCCGGCGACGCGGAGCTCGGGGGCGGGCTCCTCGAAGCTGTCTTCGCTCGGGGTCGATCGCTCGATCGGTTCGGACGGCACCGGTTCACGACGCCCGATCGAGGGGCGATCCTGGGACTGAACCTCGGGCGCCCCTGCCTCTCGTCGCTGAGTGACTGCTTCCCCGACCACGAATGGCGGCGCCGCTTGCGCGGCCGGGCTCGGCTCGTCCGTGGGCTCGGCCACCGGTGCGTCCGTGGACACGGCAACCGGTGCGTCTGCCGGTACGGCAACCCGCTCGTCCGTGGGTACGGCAGCCGGTGGGCTGGTCGGAGACTCGATCTCGGGCGGCGGAGCCGCCTCCTGTCGCTGAATGGGGGGTTCACCGGGAACGGATCGGGCCGTGGGCACAGCGAGCGGGCTCCCCTCGTCGGCGGGAACGACAGGTGCGACGTCGATGGGCGACTCCTCTGTCGCTTGTGTCGGCGGCTCTTCGGCGGCGCCGGAGATTTCAGCGACGGCTTCTCTTCGCTGCGTCACCTGGATCTCGGCTCGGCTCGCACCTGCCTGGTCGGCGGCAGCAGTCGACTCCCGCGATTCGGCAGCTGACTCCCGCGGCACGACTGCAGACTCCAGGAGTGCGGCGGCCGGCTCCCGCCGCGGTGCATCGAGCACAGCGGCGGCGGGTTCCCCCTCCTCGGGCGACCGCTCCCGGGGTGAGTCAATCTGGGCGAGCCTCTCCTCGGGTGTCGCTGCATCTGGAGCCGCCTGCTCAGGTGCGGTACTCGCCGGAGCCTTCTCCTCCGGCACCGCGACCGCGGGAGCCCCCTCCTCCGGCATCCCGGCATCAGGAGACTCAGCCGCCTTCCGTTGCAGCGCTTGGCTCTCACCGCGCCCTCGAACGGGCTCCCCGACCGACGGTTCGATGTTCGGGGAAGGGGTGCCAGGATCTTCGGGAGCACGAGCAGGCGCCTCGGAGGTCTGGTCGGAC
>JAAELT010000236.1 GCA_024226315.1 bacterium
ATGCTTACTATCTAACTAACAAGCTAATTAACAGGCTAACTAACTAACTAACTACCTAACTAACATGCTTACAAGCCATCTAGTTAATTAACTAGTTAGGTAACAAACGAACTTACTTACTAACATCCTTAAAACGCATGCTTACTATCTGACCAACAAGCCTACTGACAGGCCAACTAACCAACTAACCAACAAACTAACATGCTTACAAGCCATCTGGTTATCTTACTAGTTAGGTAACTAAACGATTGACTTACTAACAACGTTACGAGCCATACTAATTACTTAATAGCAAGCTAACTAACAGGCTAGCTAACTAACTAACTACCTAACTAAAATGCATACAAAATATCTAGTGAACTAACTAGTTAGTTAATAACTAACTACCTAACTAACATGCTTACAAGCCATCTAGTTAAATAACTAGTTAGGTAACTAACTAACTTACTTACAAACAACGTTACAAGCCATGCTAATTAACAAACTAACAAGCTAACTAACAAGCTAACTAACTAACTAACTATCTAACTAACATGCTTAAAAACTATTTTGTGAACTAACTAGTTAGGTAGCAAACTAATTG
>JAAELT010000237.1 GCA_024226315.1 bacterium
CCAGGTCTGCGAGGTCTTGAAGCGCCTTGCCGTCGAGCACGAGCACATCTGCACCAACCCGGCGCCGCGAGTGCGCATGCGCGGCTTCGGCGCCTCCAGCCTCGACTTCGAGCTCCTCGCCTGGATCGACGAGCCGGTGCTGCGCGGCAGGCTCAGCCACCAGATGTACATGCAGGTCTACAAGACCTTCGCCGAGCTCGGCATCGAGATCCCGTTCGACCAGACCGACCTGCACATCAAGGAGCTGCCGGGGGGCGGCAACCGGAAGATGGGGTAGAGATCATCGAGCCGCTCGTCAAGTCGCCGCGTTGCCCGGGCGGACGACGCAGTCGGCGAGAACTATGCGAGGTCTTGACCCGGAAGGTCCAAGGCGATCGACAATGCCAGGTCGATCCCTCTCAGGGCGTCTCTCGACAGGGAGCCCAGCCGTTTCAGCAGCCGCGTCTTCGCCACCGCCCGCACCTGCTCTCCGAGTGCGATGGAGTCGGCTTTCAACCCGCCTTCGCGTGCTTTTACGAGAACCTGGCTCGGATAGAGGCGCCGGCCCGCGCGATGAGTCGTGCAAGGAACCGCCAGGATGACCGGGCTCGCCTGGTTGATGGCGTCGCGGCTGACGATGGCGATCGGACGGGTCCCGGCCTGCTCCGATCCCTCGGTCGGATCGAGACGGGCGAGATAGACGTCACCGCGCTTCAAGAATCGTTCTCCGCGATCCGGAACGACTCCCAGTCCGCGGAACTGAACTCATCGGCGATCTCCAGCGCCTCGTGCTGATAGATCGGGTCGTTCGCCATCTCGGCGAAGGATGCGTCGATCGCCTGGCGCTGCCAGGCGGCCAGCTGATTCCGCAGCGCCAGGGCGACGAAGTCGTTGCGGCTCGCGGCGCTACCCTGCTTGACTGCGGCGTCCACCGCCCGCAACAGACTCTCGGCGATGGCGACGGTGGTTCGGACTTTGGCTGCGGGCATGGCATCCTCGGTGTTGCGATTGACGCTTCCGATGACGTCAATAGTGACATTGCATGAGGCATCAGTCAAGGCATCTGCTGCCGATCTGCTCAGCCCACGGGATCCGCGCCCTCCGGTTCCAACAGCTCGTTCCGCCGGCAGAGCTCGAGAAAATCGGGGTGAGCCCAGCCCTTGGCCAGCAGGATTTCCACCATCGGCTGCGCCTCCTCGGTGTTGGCGAGGTGAAGGAGGGCCAGGGTGTGGGTGTGGAGGTAGGCGACGTTGTCGCTGCCCGCGGTCAGCGGCTTCATGATGGTCTCGGCGCGCGCCCAGGCGTCGGCGGCCTGCTCCGGGGCGCCGGTGGCCAGGTAGACGCGGCCGAGGCCGACGCGGGTGGCGGCCAGGCGGTGGCGGTGGGCGCGGCTGTCGGGCTCCTGGGCGAGAGCCTGGCGGGTGCTGGCCTGGGAGCGTAGGTAGAGTTTCTTCGCCTCCGCGTAGCGACCCTGACGGGCGCGGAGGTCGGCGAGGTCGGCGAGGGTGATGGCGACGCTCGGATGGTCGTCGCCGAAGGCGGTCTCCTGGATGGCGAGGGCGCGGCGGTAGAGGGGCTCGGCGCGGGGATACTTGCCGGTGGTCTGGTGGGCGTCGGCGAGGTGATTGAGGGTGACGGCGACGCTTGGGTGATCGCGGTCGAAGGCATGCTCCTGAACGGTGACGGCGCGGCGATAAAGGGGGATCGCGCGGCGCGTCTCGCCTCGGGCGTTGAGCAGGTCGGCCAGATTGGAAAGGGTGATGGCAACGGCGGGATGGGTCTTGCCCAGCGCCTCTTCCTGAATCGCCAGGGCGCGCCGGTAGAGGGGCTCGGCGCGGTCGTACTCGCCGGTGACCCGGTAGAGCTCGGCCAGGTTGTTGAGGCCGGTGGCGACGTTGGGGTGGTCGGCGCCCAGGACCTTCTCCTGGATCTCCAGGCTGCGCCGGAAGAGGGGTACGGCGCGCGCCGTGAAGCCCTGCTCGTGGACGACCATGGCCAGGTTGTTGAGGCTGAAGGTCAGGCTCGGGTCGTCGGGGTGGAGGACCTTCTCCTGGACCTCCAGGGCACGGCGCAGAAAGGGCTCGGCGCGCTCGAGCTGGCCGCGACCGCGATAGAGGTCACCGAGGTTGACCAGGCTGGTGGCGAGGTCCGGGTGGTCCTCGCCGAAGACCTTGCGCTGGATCTCGAGCGCGCGCAGCAGGAGCGGCTCGGCGGGCTCGTCCTGGCCCTGGGCGAGGTGGAGGAAGGCGAGGTTGTTGAGGCTCGCCGCCACGTGCTGGTGGTCGGGGCCGAGCGAGATTTCGCGGATCTCGAGCGCGCGACGGTAGAGTGGCTCGGCGCCTTCGTAGTCGCCCTGGTCGTGGTAGAGGCTGGCCAGCAGGTCCAGGCACACGGCGGTCTCGAGATGGTCCTCGCCCAGCTCGCGCCGCCGGATCTCCAGCGCCTCCTCGAGCAGGTCGCGGGCCTGCTCGTAGGAGCCCAGCTTACGGTAGACACGGCCCATGGTGAGCATCAGCCTGGATTGGCTCAGAGGCTGGCCTCGCAGCTCGCCGATCCTGGCAGCGCCGGCGTCGAGCAGCTCCAGCGCGGTGATCTCCTCGCCGCGGGCTTCCTGGGGATCGGAGACCTCGAACAGATCGAGCAGGAAGTCCGAGACCTCCCGGGCCTGGTGGCTCGCCACCTCCGCCTCGAGGCTGGCCGCCTCGGCGATCTGCCGCGCCTGTTCGGCCTCGCGACTGGCCTCGATCGCCAGGTTGCGCTCGCGCCGCAGGTCGTAGGTGTACTTCACACCGCCGAAGACCAGCGCCAGGACCACGAAGGCCACCAGGCGGCGCAGCAACCGCCGGCCGGGCTTGCCGCGGATCCAGCGCAGGCGCTCGGCGGTCTCGACGGCCGAGGGCCGGGCCTCGGGAGCCAGGGATTTCAAACGCTCGATGAGCTCCGCAAGGTCGGGGTCGATACCGGTGACCTCCCGGGTGCTGGCGTTGCCGACCTTGGAGAGCATCTCGAGCAGCGGCAGCTCGGGATCGTAGGGCGCAGTGCCGGTGAACAGCTCCTGCAGCATCAGTCCCAGGGAGTACATGTCCCCCGCCACGGTGACGCGCTCGCCGCGCGCCTGTTCCGGGCTCATGTAGGCGACGGTTCCCATCACCGTGCCGCGCTGGGTCTGGACGAAGTCGCTCGGGGTGTCGTTGCGGGGGACCGGGCCGGACCGGGTCTTTCGCGAGCCGATGGTCGGCGGCGTGCCGGACCACACTTCTGTGGATACTCTCGGTGGCGCTTCCGGGTCCGCGGCGGGCTCGGCCGGTCTTGGTACCGGTGCGATGGCGGCGACCGTGTCGACGTCCACCGTGTAGGCGAGGCCGAAGTCGAGTACCTTGACCTCGCCCTCGGGGGTGAGCATCACGTTTTCCGGCTTGAGGTCGCGGTGGGCGATGCCCTGGGCGTGGGCCGCCACCAGCACCTCGGTCACCTGCTCGGCGACGTGCAGCTTGAACGCCGGCGCCAGATCCTCTTCCTCGAGCACCTGCTTGAGGCCCTTGCCCGGGATCAGCTCGAGCACCAGGAAGTCGAGGTCGTCACCTTCGATGAACTCGTGGATGCGGCAGATGCCGGGGTGGTCGAGCTGCGAGAGGATGCGGGCCTCGCGCAGGAACCGTGCCTTGGCCTCGGCGTCGAGGCGCCGCTCGTCGCGGATCGCCTTGAGCGCCACCTTGCGTTTGAGGGTCTCGTCGAAGCCGACGTAGACCTCGCCCATGCCGCCTTTTCCCAGCGGCTCCACGACGCGGATGCGTCCGACGGTCGTGCCGACGAGGGTCATCGCTGGGAAGGAATGATAGCGCTGGCGGCGCTCAGGGGCCGGCCGCGCCGCCCGGCCGTGGCTCGATTGTTTCGTTGCTCGCCTTCGGCTCGACGATCAGCAGGTGGCCCTGCAGCGAATAGTCCAGCCCGCTGCCGTGCAGCACCATCGTCGATGCCTCGGCCGGCGTCAGATTCTGGATGTCGCCGTGCAGCATCACGGTCGAGGCCAGCTGCTCGGTCTGCTGGTCGGCGAACCGCACGTCCCAACCGCCCTCGCGGCCGAGCCAGTCGAGGAAGACCCCGAGAGGTTGGCCGGCGATGTTCGGAGCCGGGGCGGTGGCGAGCACCCAGTCCCAATCAGGACCGTGGATCGGCACGGTGCTGCGCGTCAGATGGCCTTCGGCATCGAGCTCGATCTCTTCGCCGACCGTGGCGTGGAAAGACTCCTGGTCGTGCTCCAGGAGCACAGATCCCTCCCGCACCCGGACCCGCAGGTATGCCTGATCGTCCGCGCCGCCCATCAGGCGGACCTCGAACTGGGTGCCGATGTCGCGCACCACGCCGAGGGTCGTCCGCACCTCGACGCTCGATCTGCCCTGGGAGTCGACGTACACCGCGCCGCGCTCGAGCACCAGGTCGGAGCTCGAGGCGACGCGGACGCGCGTGCCGGCGTCGAGCCGCATCGACTGGCCTCCCGCCAGCCGGAGGGCCACCCGTCCAGAAGCCGTGCTGGTTTCGATCGTGGCGCCGGCATGGATCGCCTCACCGCCCGCCAGCGTCAGCAGTCCGGAGCCTCCGCGGCGCGTGGCGGCGGGCAGCACGGCCGGCGACTGCCACACCGTGCCTTGCGCGATCTCCAGCATGGCGACCGGATCCGCCGAGGGTGGTAGGGGATCGCCCCCGGCGCGTATGAAGACGAAGCCGAGAGCCGCCATCGCCACCAGCATGCCCAGAGCCAGCGCGATCTGGCCGGATCGGTTCTTGCGCACGCGCGCCGGCTGGCTGAAGCTCGGCCGGATGCCGGTCTGGCTGAGCGCTTCGAGCAGCGTCTCGGTGACCGAGCGCTTCTGGCTGTAGGCGCCGGTCCGGGTCGAATAACTGTCTCTGGTATCTCGCATGGAGGATCTCCTCTCTCGGTGTCAGGTCCTGTTCTAGTACTCCCAGGTGATTCCGAACGACGGCAGGATGCCGCCCCAGATCTCTTCGATGGCGACGACGTCGAGCGAGCCGTCGGGCCGCTCGATGGTTTCGAGGTCGACGTCGAAGCCGGCGACGTTGCCCCGGTCGTAGACGTTCTGGACGTCGACGTAGAAGCCCAGAACGCCCTTGCGGAGGCGCCATTCGCGGCTGGCCCGCAGGTCCAGCCGGTGGTAATCGGGAAGACGCTCGCCGTAGATCGGTCCGAGCACGGGAATGACCTCGAGCTCGCCTTCGTCGTCCTCTTCCAGCTCACCGGTGATCGAGGTCGTCGGCCAGCCGCTGTGCCAGCGCCAGGCGAGGTTGACGTTCCAGTGCTTGCCCGCCCGTAGATTGACGTCGAAGTTGAAGGCGTGCGGCTGATCGATCCGGCGCGGGACCCAGGCGCCGTCGATGCGGTCTTCGGTGCGGGAGTAGGCGTAGTTGCCCCACCAGTCGACGCGGCCCCGGCTGCCGCGGATCAGCATCTCCAGGCCGTAGGCCTGGCTGAGCTCGGGGGCGAACAGCACCCGGTCGGGCTCGATCTCGGGATAGATGCTGATCGGCTCGAAGATGTTCTCGTAGCGCGGCCGGGGGTTCGTGACCTTGCGGTGGTAGGCCTCGACGCGCAGCATCAGGTCGTTGCCCCCGGCAGTGAAGGCGCGCTCGTAGCCGAGCACCCGTTGCTCGGTACGCTCGGCGGTGGTCAGCTCGGTGACGCCGTCTTCGACCTGCAACTCGTAGGGACGCTGGCTCTGGTAGAAGTAGCCCCAGGCGGCCCGCAGGTTACTCGAGCGTCCCAGCGCGTAGACCAGGTTGAAGCGCGGGCTGAAGTTGCGGTCGTCGGTCAGGGTGTGTTGGTCGTAGCGCACACCGATCTCCATGGTGAGGTCGTCGAACAACCGCACGCGGTCGGCGGTGTAGGCGCTGTACTGCTCGCCGCGCAGCCGCCGGCGGAACGCGGTGGAGCCGGTGCGGGGCTGGGCGCGGAAGTCCTCCAGCGGGTCGTCGAGCTCGCGGATGTTGAAGTAGTCGTAGAAGGTGTCGAACTGGCGGACGTCGAAGCCCCACTTGATGTAGTGACTGCCGGCGCCGGACGACGAGGCATCGCCGGACAGCCAGTTCCAGGCCTGCTTGAAGCCCACGACGTCGAGGGACCGCCGGTCGAGAATGGCGAAGTCGTTTCCTTCTTCGTCGTCCATCCCCACTTCGGTGCCGCGGCGGTCGCGGTCCACGCGGCCAACCGAGGCGGTGCTGTCGATGAACAGTCTCGAGCCCAGGATCGCCTGGTGGGTGAGCCACAGGTAGGAGTTGCCGTAGGAGGTGATGTAGTCCTCCACCACGTCCGGATCGATGTTGAAGAAGTCGAGCTTGTCGTCGGAATGAAGCGTGTTGAGGCCCAGGGAGTGGCTGTCGGTCAGCCGATAGTGGGTTTTGCCGAAGCCGTCCCAGTACATGGGCTTCTCGCGCTGGCCGAGGAAATCGAGAGTCAAATCGAGCGAGCCGCGCCGCAACGAGGCCAGCCAGTGGCCGCGGTCACCGGCGAAGGTGGCGGCGCGCCCGAGCTCGGTGGAGAGGGTACCGAGCCCCATGTGGGTGCGGGTGTCGCCGGGCTCGACGGTGCTCATGTCGAGCACACCGCTCATGCGGTCGCCGTACTCGGCCGGAAAGCCGCCGGTGATCAGGTTGACCTCGCGCAGGGCGCGCGGCGTGATGATCGACAGCGAGCTGGAGTAGTCCTTCATATGGTAGGGCTCGAACAGCTCCACCCGATCGAGCAGGATCAGCACCTCGTCGGCGCGGCTACCGCGCACGTTGAAGCGGGCGGAGACCTCCTCGCCGGTCACGCCCGGCAGCAGGGTCAGGGCGCGGAAGATGTCGTCGCCGAGGTGGGGCAGGGCGAGGATGTCCTCACGATCGAGGGCCAGACCGGGCACCGGCTCGTTGCGCAGTAGCGACACCTGGCTCGGGGTGACCACGATCTCGTCCAGCGACAGCGGCGCCGGCTCGAGCTCGAACACCACCTCGGCCGTATCGCCCGCCGGCGCCGACACCTCCATGTGCTGGACCACGTAGCCAGGCAGATGGGCCTCGAGCTCGAGGTCGCCAGCAGAGACGTCGTCGATCAGAAATTCGCCGTCACCGTCGCTGAACGCCTGCTCACCGCTGCCCGCGACCAGGATCCGTATCCCGGCGACGGGACGGGTGGTGTGCCGTTGCCGCACCACGCCGCGGATCCGCGCCGGCCGTTGCTCCGCCGCCACGACCACCAACCGCCCGGCGGGTCCGGGCGCGGTGGTCAGGCCGTGCGGCGCCAGCAGCTGCTCGAGGACCTCGGCCGGCTCGCTCGCGTCGGGTTCGGTCTCGATGCGCATCTCGGGCCGTACCAGCTGGGTGGTGAAGAAGATCTGCAGACCGCGACTCTGCATCTCGGCCAGCGCCTCGGCCAGACTCCGCCCGGCCAGCGCGCTCTCGGCGAGCGCGTTGGTCGTCAGGAGCAGGCAGAAGATCGCGATGAATGCGGCTGTCGGTGCGTTTCGTGTGCGGCGCATCTCGGGCCCCTCGAGTGGGTTGTCGGTGGTCGCTGCCGGCTTCGGGCGCCGGTCGGTTTCGTGGCCATCGACTTGAAGGAGTCCGCGGGCGCGCGAATCCTTCGCGCCCGAGCGTTTTCTTAACAAAGGGCGGCGGTGCGCCTCCTCGACGAGTCCATCAGGACGGCCGTGGTAGTGGGCGGGGAGCTCAGTCTTCCTCGTCTTCCGGACCGTCGCTGCCGTCGTCCCCGGCCACCACGGCGATGGCGACCGCGGCCAGCACCAGGATGTACCAACGTTTCTTGGCCCAGGTGCCGAAGCCGTAACTCGTCCCCATCCGGCCCGAGTCGTCGCCCATGGTCGAGTAGTGACGCCAGGCGTTCTCTTCCAGGACCTCCGGGCTGAAGCGGGAGGCGCCGATTTCGGTTGCGACGGGCTCCTCGGCCGACCCGTCCGTCTCCTCGGTGGGCTCTTCGAAGCGAAAAGCCGTCGCCTGCCAGGCCAACGCTTCCTCCAGACGGAGATCGAATTCCGCCGGCGCCGCCGGCGTCTCGGCGAGTGCCGGCACCGCCGGCACCACGAGCAGCGCGATCATCCAGAGACTGCAGAGCTGTTTGAGAGTCGGTGTCCTCATGGCCTACCTCCTGTCCTCGTTGTTCCGGGGGTCCACCGTCCCCACCACGGATCCGGGGCCCGTTCAGGTATACAGAGGCGGCTCGGGTAGAAATCCTTCGCGAGATGGCGGCCGGATCATCGGCCGCCTGGTGTAACCTCACCGGACGGCCCCGGTCGTTGCTCCGAGCTCAGAGGTGTTCGAGGTGCCATCTGTCGTCAACTCCCACAACGAGTGGGATCCGCTGGAGGAGGTCATCGTCGGTCGGGTCGAGGGCGCGGCGGTGCCGCCGTTCGACGTCGCGGTCAAGGCGAATACCTACCCGCGCTACTGGGATTTCTTCGAGCGGCACGGCGGCGAGCCGTTTCCGGAGGAGCTGGTGCGCGCGGCCGCCGCCGATCTCGACGAGCTGTGCACGGTGCTCAAGGGCGAGGGCGTCACCGTGCGGCGGCCGGAGGTCGTCGACTGGTCGCGGCGTTACGAGACGCCGGATTTCGCGTCCTCGGGGCTCTACGGGGCGATGCCGCGCGATTTCATGATGGTGGTCGGCAACGAGATCATCGAGGCGCCGATGGCCTGGCGCTCGCGGTTCTTCGAGTACCGGGCCTACCGTGAGCTGATCAAAGACTATTTCCAGCGCGGAGCGCGGTGGACTGCCGCCCCCAAACCGACCATGGGCGATGAGCTCTACGACGCCGACTATCCGATCGATGCGGTGGAGGAGCGCCATGCCCTGGCGGCCGAGGGCCGGTTTTGTACCACCGAGTTCGAGCCCTGTTTCGACGCCGCGGACTTTACCCGCATGGGGCGCGACATCTTCGTGCAGCGCTCCCAGGTGACCAACCGCTTCGGTATCGAGTGGATGCGGCGGCACCTGGGTGATGCCTACCGGCTGCAGGTGCTGCGCTTCGAAGATCCCAATCCCATGCACATGGACGCCACCTTCGTGCCGATCGGCCCCGGGCGGGTGCTGGTCAATCCGGAGCGCCCATGCCTGGATCTTGAATTGTTCCGCCGCTCTGGCTGGGAGATCCTGACGCCTCCGGATTCCCTGATTCCCGCGGACCACCCGCTCTACATGTCCAGCAGGTGGCTGTCGATGAACGTGTTGATGATCGACGAGCGGCGGGTGCTGGTGGAGAAGCACGAGGAGCCGACCGCCAGGATGTTCGAGCAACTCGGAATCCGGCCCATCCGGGTCGGCTTCCGGAACTTCAACTCTTTCGGCGGTTCGTTCCACTGCGCCACTTGCGACGTGCGCCGGAGAGGCGAGCTCGAAACCTACTTCGACCACGGGGATCCGGCATGAAGGGAGAAGACCGCGGCGGCTACCGGCCGCGCGGCGACAACCGCGAGCAGTGGGGCCAGGCCGCGGCCCGGTTCGACGACGCCGACGCGTCCCTGAAGATTCTCGGCAAGCCGGTCATGGAGCGTTGGGAAGAGCCGTTCATGGGCAAGCTGGCATCGATCGCGTGTTCGAACGGAGGGCGGGTGCTCGAGGTCGGTTTCGGGCTGGGGATCTCGGCCTCCTTCGTGCAGCGGCACCCGATCGACGAGCACGTGATCATCGAGGCCAACGCCGAGGTTTTCGAGCGTCTGCTGGAGTTCCAGCGCGCCGCGAAGGTCGACGTCTCGCCGCACCGAGGCCTGTGGGAAGACGTTGTCGACGACCTGCCCTCCGGCGGCTTCGACGGCATCCTCTACGACACCTACCCGTTGGCTGAAGACGACCTGCACGTGCATCAGTTCCGGTTCGTCGAGCGCGCGCTCGGCCTGCTGAAACCGGGCGGGGTGATGACCTACTGCAACCTGACCTCGTGGGGCAATCTCAAGGGCCGCTACCCGGACGACGAAGAGCTGTTCGAGGCCACCCAGCGGCCGCATCTCGAGCAGCAAGGGTGGAGCGAGATCGGTTTCGAGATCTTCCGGATCGATCCTCCGGAGGACTGCGAGTACTACGCATTCCCGACCGTCATCGCGCCGCGCCTGCGGCGGTGACGAGTCTGCCGATCGTCGTCGTCGAGCAGGCAGCGGGCGTCAGCCCGGATCAGTCTCGATGGCGGTGATCTCTTCGATGAAGGGCTTGATGATCTGGCCGGCCAGGGCTGCGAAAGGCTGATCGGGCCGCATGAAGCGGGCGAGGCCGGTCATCTCGTGGCTGATCAGGTCTTCGACGAGGCCGACCAGCCGCCAGTCGCTGTCCTCGGAGACGAACTCCTGGAGAAGTCGCGCCAGGACCACCAGGGTGTGCATCGTGCGCTGAATCAACAGACGGCGCTCGGCTCGCGCCTGTACCAGACCGGAGCGGTTGAGGCCGTAGACGTTGATCGACGCGAGCGCCTTGGGGTCCTGCCCGGTGGCGGTCCGGCGCGCCCGGACGACTCCGAGGGCGAACATCGGGCGCCGCCGCCCCGGTCCGCGGCTCGCCGCCACCTGTTCGAAGTCGGTCAACGGCAGGAACTCGAGGTGCTCGTCCGGGTCGTCGGTACAGGGGTCGAGGAGGAGCGGCTGCTCACGAGACTCCTCGTCGGGCCGCGTGGCCCGCTGACTGTCGTGGGCCAGGGGAAAGCTGGCCGCCTTGCCGGTCAGCCAGGTCTCCTCGGGCCGGCCCTTTCTTGTTTTCGGCTTCTCGAGGTCGTCGGTCCGAAAGCCGAGTACCACCTGGGCGCGTTTGCGGTTGCAGTCGCTGCACGAAGGCAGGAGGTTGTCCCAGGTGGCGGCCAGCCACCAGTAGACGCTCTTGGGCCGCCAGTGCTCGACGTCCATCGGCTGGGTCGCGGAAAAGCGGCTCTCGCAATACGCGCACTTGCCGTGGAAGAGCCGCAACAGCGCGGCCTTGATCTCCGGCTCCTTGTAGGCCTTGAAGTTGAACTTCGAGTCCTCCTCGCTCGTGGACTTGGCCTGGAAGTGGACGTGAGCGGCCCTGCGCTCGTTCTCGGCCGCGCCCCCGGGCTCGAACACGCCGGGCTTCGTCACCGCGTCTCGATCGACCCGGATCATGTCGTTTGCCCGGCCTTGGCTCGCGGCCAGAGCTCGCTCAGGCGCTTCTTGATGTCCTCGTCGAGTTCTCCGTAGAGAGCGCCGGAGTCCCTGGCGAGCACCTCGTCGATCACCCGGTAGAGCATCTGGTCTCGGCGCGTGTAGCCGAGGACGCCGTAGCCGGCGAGCTTGGCCTCGAGCTCTTCGCGCCGCTCGCGCTCCTCTTCGGCGTTTCTCGCCAGCAGGTCGTAGTACTCCCTGAACTTGTCGTCGAGGGCCGGATCGATCGTGGTCTCGAGCCCGAACAGCGGTGAGGTCAGCAGCTGATCGGCGCGCAGACCCTCCGGCGAGGGCAGGCCGTCGTCCAGGACTTCGAGCCTGGCGCCCTCGCCTTGCTTGAGGACCGCCACCTCTCTCTCGCGCAAGCCGATCAGGCACAGAGGCTCGTGGGTGGTCGCCACGAACTGGATGCCCGGGAAGACCCGTCGCAGGCTCGGAACGATGCGCTGGCGCCAGCGCGGATGGAGGTGGGAGCCGATCTCGTCGAGGAGCACGATGCCGCGGGCGCTCGCCAGATCGTCGAGCCGGTCGGGGATCCCGGTCAGGATGTCGGCGGCGAGGGCGAGGATGGTCTGATTGCCGGCCGAGAGCTCCTCGATCGGGATCTTCTTGTCCTCTTGCGCCACCCAGATTTCGCCCTCTTCCGTCAGCCCGAGACCCCCATCGCCGAGATCGAGCAGCGTGGTGAGCGCCTCGCATAGCGGAGCTTCGCTGCTCGGCCAGCTGCGCGCGATCCACGCCTCCGCGTTCGCCAGCGCCTGGTGCACGTCGAACAGATTGTCGACCCGCTGGCGGGGGCGCGTCGGATCCGCACCGCTCACCCGCTCGACGATCTCGGAGAGATTGGACTGCGGCAGGAGTCGGGTCGCGCCGTAGCCCCGGACGACCGCCTCGGTGACGCCCTCTCCGCCCGCGGTGAAGTGAATCTCGTCCGCTTCGATTCGGTACTCGAGTCTTCGGGCGCCGGTGAGCTGCACTCGAACGACGGCCTGCTCGACCCGACCGCCGCCTTCGCCTGCCGGCAGCTTCCTCAGCAGCGTCGCGGGGGAGGTCCGCATTCGCTTCAGGAGCCACCGAGCGCGTTGCTCGCCAATGAGCGCCAGCCCCACGGCTTTGAGCACCGAGCTCTTGCCGACTCCGTTTTCGCCGAGAAGCACTTTCCACGGCGCCTGTCGCGCACCCTCCTTGCCGGTCTCGGCCGGGAAGTCGAGCTTCAGCTCGCCGATCGAACGGAAGTTCTCGATGTACACGCTCTCGATCAGGCCGACGGGCGAGGGCTTTGTCAGTCGGTCGAATCGACGCCAGAGTGCGACCAGCTCCGCCCCCGGCGGACTCTCCCCGAGCAGCTCGAGTCGCCGCTCGCCCGGTTCGCCGCCGGCATCGGCGGGCCTCAGCCATCGACCGAGCCATTGGCCGAGCAGATCGCGCTTCATGCTGGCGAAGGCCGTCGCCACGCCGGTGGCATCGAGAACGGCTCTGGCGCGACTCTCGATCTTCTTCCCGGTTCTGGCCTCCAGACTCTCGCGCAGCGCCTCCCAGAGCTCCCGAAAGCCGCGCGCAGCCCGCTGGCGTCGATCGCCGAGATCGGGTCGATTGAGCCCGAATGCGTCGATCGTGATCTGCCCCCGGTTCGCCATGCCGTAGCGCTCGCGCTCGCCCGGCTCCGAGACCAGGCGGCCCACCACGTCGCCGTTCTCGGTGAACATCAAGTGACCGGCAGGGTCGTCATAGCAGGGGTCCAGAAGCAGCGCGTTCTCGGTCCGGCGAGCCTCCGCGACCGACGTTCCGGGCGCGGCGCGTGCCCCCTCGACGGGGAAGTACGCGTCGTCGACATGCTCGTGCTTGCTCTGGGGGTTGCGCTCCTTGACGCTTCGAAAGCGCGCACACTCGTCGCAGGAGGCGTAGAGGTTTTGCCAGTCGAAGGCCAGCCAGTGGTAGTGCTCGGGGGCACGACTCATGTCGAACTCGGCGGCGCCCGTCTTCGGCCGGAGGCGCTGAGCGTAGGAATCGCTCCGCCATCCGGTCTCCTGGATGGGCTCCTCTTCGTCGTGCATCAGCCGATCGAGTTCCGAGGGGCTGTCGGGCTTGAACGGCCCCTCGCAGAAGGCGCACTTGTGATGAAACGCTCGATCCAGCTCGGGCTGGAGCCTCGGCTCGAGCTCGTCGAGCCTCGGGATGAACGGATCCTCGGCGTCCTGTCGCAACGTCTCTCGAGCTTCGATCGCCGTCGGCGAGTTGAGGGCCTCGGGGATCTGCTCGGGTCGCTTGATCTTGATCATCTTTCCTCTCGGTTGCGCCGGTACCGGCCTGGGGCGACAGTGATTCTAGTGAATCGGGTCGCCGGCTACAGGCAAGCTACTCCGAGCGCAGGGCCGTCGTCGGATCGACCCGGGCGGCTCGGAGCGCGGGCACCAGGCTGCCGGAGAGGGCGGTCAAGAGGGCCAGCAGAGTGGCGACGGCGAAAGTCGCGGCGTCGGACGGTCCGATGCCGGCCAGCAGCGCCTCGATCGTCCGGCCCGTGGCCCAGGCCGCTCCGAGGCCGATGACGCCGCCGATCGCGGCCAGCAGGGCGCCGTGTTTGAGCACCAGACCGAGGATGTCGCCCGAGCGCGCGCCCAACGCCTTGCGCAGGGCCAGCTCCGCGGTCTGCTGGGAGACGGCGAAGGCGAGCAGACCATGGATGCCGATGCCGGCCAGCAGCAGCGCCAGGGTGGCAAACGCCGCCAGTACCGTGATCTGGGCGCGCCGGGGCGCGGTCTCGCCGGCGACGATGTCGGCCAGCAAGCGTACGTCGGAGACCGGCAGCTCCGGGTCGGCCTCGCGCACGATCCTGCGAATCGAGGGCAGCAGCGTCATGGGGTCGGCCGACGCGTGGACGATCAGGTCCTTGGGTGCGTAGAAGATCAGCCCGCCGTCGGGGACCTGTCGGTGGGGCAGGTAGACCTGCGGCTCGCTGCGCCGTTCCAGGCCACGGACACGGATGTCGCCGACCACGCCGACCACCTGCCGCTCACGGAAGGCGAACTGGAAAGTACGGTTCAGGGGAATGGCGTCTCCCCAATAGCGCTGGGCGAACGACCGGCTGACCACCGCCAACGCTCGGATCAGCAGCCCGGCCGCGACCAGCAGCACCACCGACGCGGCCACCTGGGCGACCACCAGAGCGCCGCGCAGCCGTTGCCGGCGCGCGCCGAGGCCGGCGCTCGACCGGTCCATGAGCCCCGAGACGTCGGCGCCACGGCCCATGCGCAGGGCCGGCAGAACGCCGAAGCCGATGCCGGTCAGAACGGTGAGCAGGGTGGCGAACGAACGAGGTGGCGAGCTCGCGCCAGTCGCGGTAGTTCGGCGGCGACAGCTCCATGCGTGAGTAGCCCGGCAGATTCTCGTAGAGCTTGACCAGTCGCCCCGGGTCGGCATACGGCAGGGGCCGTACCAGCACGTGATCGGTGATCGAGAACACCGCGGTGTTGGCGCCGATTCCCAGCGCCGTAACCACCACGGCGGTCAGGGCGAAGCCGGGCGCACGCTGCAGGGTACGCCACGTGGCTCGGAGATCCTGAACCAGGATGTCTCGGTGGGTCAGCGCGGCGTTGGACAGTACGTCCCAGACAGTCTCTATCCACAGGGCCATCACGGAGAATGGGCCGCCGGCGCGCTGCCTTCGGTCGGCGAAGACGTGGCAGAGCTCCCTCTCGTAGTAGCCTCGACAACAGGGCTCAAGAATGCCTCCGGTGTCCGATCGGCTACGCGTCGAGGCGTCCAGACGGTCGCGAGCCCCTGCAGAACGGGCGATTTTCCACCCTGTAACCGTGCCGAGTAGATTCGGTTGCATTTGTTTTCCACCCTGCAACCGTGCCGAGTAGATTCGGTTGCATTTGTTTTCCACCCTGCAACCGTGCCGAGTAGATTCGGTTGCATTTGTTTTCCGCCCCGCAACCGTGCGGAGTCGGATCGGTTACGTTTGTTTTCCGCCCTGCAACCGTGCGGAGTCGGATCGGTTACGTTTGTTTTCCGCCCTGCAACCGAGGTGTAGCCGACTGGTTCTCATCAAGACCCTCGCCGGAACCGGTACGGGAGCTTGCCGGGAGTCTCAGAACCTCGCCGGAACCGGTACGGGAACTGGGGGGAACTGGCGGCGATATACTCTCCGTATGTTCGCCGCGGGGGAAAGGAATTGTCGATGAAGATCCGGGCCGGTCTCGCGGTCGGCGCGCTGCTGCTGGCCTCGTTGGCTTCGGGCGAGGCCGGCGCGCAGCGCTGGGATCCGTTCCCGCGGCTGCCCGGAGGCGAGCACCTGGCGGTCGGGGAGGGGCTCGACAGCTCCTCTTACGACAACCTGCGCACCTGCCTGCGCCGTTTCGACTCGGGCGCCGGCGCCAGCTACTACGCCGCGATTGTCGAGGTCACCTCGCCGGACGGCTCGCCGTCGCCGAACAGGTCCGACGCCACGGCGTATTCCGACGCGCTGCACGATGCTTGGCGGCCCGGCGGGCGGCTCGATCCGGAAACGCACGTGCTGATGGTGCTGTCCCTGCGCAACCGCGCAATCGCGTTACACCCGGGCACCCGGTGGTACGCCGCCGGTTTCCAGGGCGACACGATCACGCGGACGATCGACGGCTCGAGCTTCGGCGACTACGCCCGCACCGGCGACTACGGCCTGGCCCTGTGCGATCTGGCACTGGCCATCGATCGTCGACTGGCGGATCTGGCGTCGCGAGGCTCGGCCGCCGCGGCGCCGCCGGCCGGCCGGGCTGGGCCGGTCGACCTGCCAGGGCCGAGGACGGAGCCGGCGCCGACGCCGGTGCCTCGGCGAGGCGAGGCGGATTCTGGCCTCGGCTGGCTCGGCGGATGTGCCGGATTGGCTTTCCTCGCGCTGGTGGCCGGTGGGCTGCTGGCCCTGGTGCTCTACTTCCGGCGGCGCAAGGCCAGGGACCGCGCGGTCGAGGAGCTGGGCCGCTGGAAGGAGAAGATCGAGGTCGCCGCCGAACGGGTGTTGAAGATCGAGACCGAGCACCCGCTCTACTTCGCCGCCACCGCCGAGCGCTGGCGCGGCGAGAGCAAGCAGCTCGACCAGGAGGCGGCGGACGCGGTCAACCACGTCTTCCTGCTCTATTCGAAGGCCTTCGAGCTCCACAATGAGGCCGACGGGCTCGTTCAGGGCGCGGGTGCCTGGGAGGTGCAGCCGTTCGAGCAGGCGTGGCAGCTGCTGCGCGAGACCGAGGTGCGGATCGAGACCGGCGAGGCGGAGGAGCGGCGGCGGATCTTCCTGCCGCTCAATCACGAGTACCGGGGCAGCTCCGCCAACCTGCTCGACGACCTGGGCGCCGCCTACGGCGCGGCCTACGACAAGCTGCAGCGGGTCATGGAGGTCGCCGAGAAGGCGCGGAGCCTGCGCCAGGAGGCCGGCCGAGCGGCAGCCGAGGCGCTGGAGGCGTCGAACCGCCGGGGCGAGCTGGGCCTGCCGGTCGAGCACTTGAAGGAGGCGCTCGATCCGGTGCTGGAGCGACGGCTGGCGGCCGACGCCATGGCGGCCACCGATCCGGTGGCGGCTTCGCGCGAGCTCGAAGAAGCGATACCGGCCCTCGGAGAGCTCGCCGAGCGGGCGCGCTCGGGCAACGCCGCGGTCGAGGCGGTGCGCGGGCCGATCCAGACGCTGGGACAGAAGCTCCGCGGCGAGGTCGAGCGCCTGCGCGGGGCCGGCTACCGGCTGGAGGAGCCGGGCTTCGATCCCGACCTGCGGCTCGACCGCGGCGTCGACGAGGCGCGTCGCGTGGAAGATATGCTGGCTGCCGGTGAGGAGGCAGAAGCCGCCGATCTGCGTCAGGCGTTGGAGCGCGGACTGAGCGATCTCGAACAACAGCTGGAAGCGTCGGAGGCAGCGCGCGACGGAGTGCCGGTGAAGCTCGACGAGCTGATCGCGGCGAGCCACGAGCTGGCCGGCCGCGCCCCGGCGGCACAGGAGACCCTCCGCGCGCTCCGGGCCGAGCACGCGCTCGAAGCCTTTCGCGACGAGGCCGACAACCTGAAGGAGCTGCGCGAGCTGCTCGGCCGGCTCGACGAGTGGTTCGCGCACATCCGCGAGGACCACCGCGAGCAGCGCTACCTGTCGGCGGTCGCGGACCTCGAGCGTGCCGAGAGCCTGCTCGCCGAGGGCACCGATCTGGTCGACGCCGTCGGCGAGATCGAGCGGCAGCTGAACGAGGCGCGCGACGGCGCCCGCGAGCTGGCCTTTCGCTCGAAGCAGCTGTTGGTTCGGCTCGACGAGCTGGCCGGCGATCCGGTGCCGGGGCTCGGCGCCGAGCTGCGTCGCTCGATCTCGGACCTGATGACGCGCGCCGCGGCCGGTCTCGAAGAGGTCGGCGGACCCAGGCCGCAGTGGCTGGAGCTCGAGGCCGCTCTCGGGGGCGTCGAGGAGGAGCTGAAGCTGACCGTGGCCAAGGTCGAGGAGGAGCTCGAAGCTCACGACGCGGCGAAGAGGCTGGCGCGGGAGCTCGCGAGCCGGCACGGTGGGCTCGACCGGCAGGTGGCCGCGGAGACCCGCGACCGGGCGCACGTGGCGCGCGCCGTCGACGAAGCGGCGCGTCAGCTCGCCTCCTGGAAAGCGCGGCTCGACGAAGCCGATTTCAGCGGCAGCGAGCTGCTGCGGCAGGGCCGGGAGCTGGAGTCGGCGGTGGAGCAGGCGCACGGCACCTTCGAGACCGAGATGGACCTGGTGCGCTTGGCCGAGACGCGCTCGCGGGCCGCGGAATCGCTGCTCCGGCAGGTCAACGGCCGCGGCTTCGGCTACGGCGTGGTCGCCGACTGCCGCATCGGGCGGGGGCATCTGGAACGGATCGAGCACGCCTGGGGGCGGCAGGACTGGGAGGCCGTGGTGTCTTCGGCCGAGGATGCCCAGGAGTCGATCGAAGCCGAGCGCCGGCGCTGCCGGGATCGGGCGCAGATGCTCGAGCACGAGGCGCGCCGCCGGCTGGCCGCGCGGCGCGAGGCCGAGCGCCGGGCACGGATGCGCCGCGTGCGGTCCACCGGCGGGGCCTCCACCGGGCGGGTGGTGAAGTCGATCGGCTCGGCGTTCGGCGGCGCCGTCGCCTCGAGCCGCAGCTCGTTCGGCTCGCGCCTCGGCCGCAGCATCTCCGCCGGCTCCAGCTTCGGCCGTTCGCGCTCCGGCGGCAGCAGCTGGTAGCCGTGGTATAAACAGATCGATGTCAGACCGGAAGTACGGCCAGCGCGGCTACATGGAAGACGACCGCGAGCGCGGCCGCTCCGGCCCCAAGGGCCCGCCCCGGGAGCGACCGCTGGGGCCTCGCGGTCGCGGTCTCGGCAAGCCGACCGCGACGGTCTTCCGCTGCGCCGTGTGCGGCGAGCGGCAGCCGTCCGACACCGTTGTGGCCCTCGACACGGCTTGCTGGAAGTGCGCCACCGACCTGCACTCCTGCACCCACTGCAGGTTTTTCAACACCTCCGCCCCCGGCGAGTGCCGGGAGCGCGCACCGTACGTGGCGTCGAAGGCGAAGCGGAACTCCTGCGAGCAGTTCCTGACCAAGGAGTCGCAGGAGTTCTCGCGCGGCGGCGGCGGTGAGGAGACGCCCTCGGACGCCAAGGCCGCTTTCGACGCGCTGTTCAAGCTCTGAGAGCGGCGGTCACCGGATGAAGATCGAGACCTTCGAGCTCGAACGGCTTCAGTCGATCTGGGAGAACCGGGTCGACGTCAACCTCACCGAGAGCGGTTTGCATCCATTCTCCCTGCGGGAGCTCCTCGATGAAGAGGAGGTCGACCAGGTGCTGGATCTGCGGCTCGGCTACGGCTGGACTAATGGGGAGCCCAGCCTGCGGCAGGCGATCAGCGGCCACTACGCGAACACGACCCCCGAGGAAGTCCTGGTGACGAGCGGCTCGGCCGAGGCGAACTTCCTCGCGATGTGGACACTGCTCGAACCCGGCGACGAGATCGCGGTCATGCTCCCCAACTACATGCAGATCTGGGGAATCGCTCGCTCACTCGGTGTCGAAGCTCGCGGCTTCCGGCTCCGAGAGGTCCTCGCCTGGGCTCCTGACCTCGATGAGCTCCGAGCGATCGTTTCACCCCGGACTCGACTCGTCGTGGTCTGTAATCCCAACAACCCGACCGGCGCCGTTCTCAGCCGCGACGCGATGGAACAGATCCTCGAGATCGCCTCGTCGGTCGGCGCCACGGTCTATGCCGACGAGGTCTACAAAGGGGTCGAGCTCGATGGCCGGGAAGGACCGAGTTTCAGGGACCTGGACCCTTCGGCCATCGTCGCCTCGGGTCTTTCCAAGGCGCTCGCCCATCCCGGGCTGCGGATCGGCTGGCTGGCCGGCCCAGCCGACTTTATCGACGCCGCCTGGCACCGCAACGACTACACCACGATCACCACCAGCGTCATCAGCGAGCACGTCGCCACCATCATTCTTCGCCCGGATCGGCGGCGGGAGATTCTCGATCGCAACCGGGAGATGCTGAATCAGAATCTGGCGATGCTCGTCGACTGGACACGACGGCGCCCTGACCAATTCCACTTCGTCCCTCCCAGGGCGGGAGGCATGTGCTTTCTGCGCTACGCGGCGAACGTCAACTCCACCGATCTGGCGACCCGATTGCGAAACGAGAAGAGCCTCCTCGTCTTGCCTGGCGACGTGTACGGCATGGACCACTACCTGCGCCTCGGCATCGGCGAGCGCGGCGAGTATCTGAAGCGTGGCCTCGAGCTTCTCGGCGAGGCATTCGACGAGCTCCAGGCACGAGTCGCTGGATGAGAACAGGAGCCCCGAACGAGCCTAGAGGTAGCCTAGCGCCTCCAGCCGTTCGCGCAGTTCGGGATCGATCTCGACCTGGGGTGCGTCGAGGGCAGGCGCCTCGGTCTGGAAGGTGCGCATGCGCGAGCGGAGATAGCCCGCGAGCACCGGGCGCTCAGCAGTGAGATCGATGCTCTCGGCCGGGTCGTTCTCGAGATCGTAGACACGGCAGGTCTCGTCGATCGTCTGGTCGCAGGTCAGCTTGAAGCGGCCTTCCACCAGGCTGGCGGCGCGCCTGCCGTCGAGGTCGAGGTGGGAGTACCCCGGCCGCGGCTCCGACGCGGTGCTCCGCGGGCTCGGCAAGAGGCTCCTGCCCTGGACGTCGTCCGGCAGTGGCAGACCGAGCGCGTCGAGCACGGTGGGCATCAGGTCGACGTGCTGTGCCAGCTCCCGTGAACGCGTGCCGCCATGTGCTCCCGCCGGCAGCTTGACGAGGAACGGTACACGCAGCTGCTCCTGGAACAGGGTGAGGCCGTGGGACCAGCCGCCGTGGTCGGCGAATTCCTCGCCGTGGTCGCCGACGAAGAAGATCAAGGCGTCGTCGTAGAGGCCGCGCCGGCGCAGCTGGTCGAGAAAGATGCCGAAGCTGCGGTCGTTGAAGGAGATCTCGGCGTCGTAGAGCGCGACCAGGTCCGCGGTCCGTTCGGGAGTGGCGGCGATCAGTCCCTGGCCGAGCGCCTGCAGCCATGTGACCGAGCCGAAGGCCGAGCTCTCTCCAAAGCGGGTCGAACGGCTCGCCAGCAGCTCCTCGAAGACCACCTGCTCCTCGGTGTCGAGCTCGCCCGAGCCGACGTCGGGGGCGATCTCCTCCCGCATTTCGGCGGGCGGGGCGTAGGGGGCGTGCGGATCCATGGTGTGGACGTAGAGGAAGAACGGCTCCTCGCCTCGCTCGTCCAGCCACTGGAAGACCTCGCGATTGACCGCGTCGGACTTTGGGTAGAGGGCCTCGGTCTCCTGCCGGTCAAAGAGCTCGAAGGTGTCGAACCCCTGTTGGAACCCGAAGCTGGGCCCGACGCTGCGATTGGTCAGGAACGCGGCCGTCTCGTAGCTCTCGGCGGCGAGGAGCTCGGCGAGGGTCTTGGCCTCCGCGGCCAGCGCGTCGTCGCGGTCGTGCACGCCGTGGACGGTCGGTACCGTGCCAGTCATCATCGACGCCACCGAGCTGCGAGTCCACGACGACTGGGCAAGGGTGTTCTCGAACAGTACCGCTTCGTCGGCGAAGGCGTCGATGGCGGGCGAGGTGGGGCGCGGATAACCGTAGCAGCCGAGGTGGTCGGCGCGCAGGGTATCTACGAGACCAGAATCCGCCACCTAGGCGCGAGACACGTCGCCGAGGCGGCTCGTCGGAGTCGTGAGGCGTTCTCCGACGTTGGGAAACGTCGTGCCACGGGTCGCGGAGCCGGGCCTGGCACCGTTTGGCTTACGATTGCCGGAATCC
>JAAELT010000238.1 GCA_024226315.1 bacterium
CAAGCTAACTAACAGGCTAACTAACTAACTAAATAACAAACTAACATGGTTACAAGCCATCTGGTTAACTTACTAGTCAGGTAACTAACTAACTGACCTACTAACAACGTTACAAGCCATGCTAATCAACTAACTAACAAGCTAACTAACAGGCTAACAAAATAACTAAATAGCTTACTTACAGTCTCACAAACCATCTAGTTAACTAGCTAGTAAAGTAACTAACTAACTGACTTACTAACAACGTTACAAGCCATGCTAATCTACTAACTAACAAGCTAACTAACAGGCTAACTAACTAATTAATTACCTAACTAACATGCTCACAAACTATCTAGTAAACTAACTTGTTTGGTAACTTACTAACTTACTTACTAACAACCTTAAAAGGCATGCTTACTATCTAACTATCAAGCCTACTTACATGCTAACTAACTATCTAAATAACTAAATAACATGCTTACAAGCCATCTAGTTAACTTACTAGTTAGGTAACTAACTAACTGACTTACTAACAACGCTACAAGCCATGCTAACTAACTAAC
>JAAELT010000239.1 GCA_024226315.1 bacterium
AAGAGCGGGAACTCGTCGAGAAGCAGAAGGAGGCGGTGCTTGTAGGGCGGCCTGGTTGGATCGGTTGTGACCTCGCGGTTCAGGAGCTCGCGCAGCCACTGGGAGAGCACCAGGCGTAGCATGGGCTGCAGGCGGTCGACTTCACCGCCAGGCAGCGTCAGGTAGAGCGAGACCGGGCGCTTGCGGTCCATCAGGTCCGAGGCGGTGACGTCGGTGGTCGCGGTGTTGTCGGCCAAGCGCGGGTCGCCGAAGAGGCGCAGAGCCTGCTCGACGTGGGCGACGATTCCGCTCCTGGTCTCCTCGGCCATGCCGAGGAGCGAGCGTGCGGTGCCGGCGACCTCCGGGTGGGTCGGTGTCGGCTCGTCTTTGGCGTCGATCCACCCTTTGCCAGCGGTGGGATTGTGCTTTGTCAGGATCATCTCGGCGAGGAGGTTTTGGATCGGCCCTTCGCGCAGGCGCTCGCGGCAGCGCTTGAGCGTCGGTTGGTCTTCGATGTAGAGGGTGTGGAGCATCAGG
>JAAELT010000240.1 GCA_024226315.1 bacterium
CTAGATCCAGGGACGCGGTCCGATAGACCCGCCTCCTCTTGCCCACGATCAACCAGCGCGGCGTCGCACGAGCGGGCCCCCTGCCCACCTGCACCCTCAAGCTGCGAGAGCCGAATAGCAAAGCTCCTCTGCCGTGTGGACCGGCACAGCGTTGCCGATCTGTCGCACGGCGTCCTTCTCACTCCCGACGAATCGATAGTCGTCCTCGAAGCCTTGCGCGCGAGCCAGCTCGCGGGGCTTGAGCATTCGAAACAGAATGTCGAGCTCGTAGGCGCCTTGCGGGGTCACGAGCGCAAAGCGATCACGGGTCGTCACTGTCCCGAGAGGATTATCCAGGGACTGGGGAGAGCCGGTTCGGTTGTACCGAACGAGAAACGGCGTACACAAGGAGCCCGCGCTCTTCGTAGCGGTGACCGTCGGAGCAGGACGGTCGAGGCAGTGGACCCTCGGCGCCTGGCCTACGCGCTCACCGAAATGCGGCACGAGGAAAGACCGCGATCCTGCTGCCACCGCGGTGGGAGAGACGAGATAGTTGCACCGTCCGTTCTTCGCTGTGACGGTCCTCAGAGGCCGATCGATCGAGTCGAGCAGGCGGTCTCCATTGCGGGACACGAACTGATCGTGAGGCAGGATGAAGGACTCGAGGCCGTCGAGACCCTGCGGGAGGTTCGGCGAGCGGACGGACGCGGGCTCCCGGCCTGGCGCATGCTCGAGCATCCAGAGAAACGGCTCGGCGAGATCACCGCAAAAACGCCTGATACCCGCTGCGATTCGTTCGAGGGTACGGGGCCTGAGAGGACGCTTGCGAGCGAAGATCGAAGTTCCCAGATCGGACCAGTCGATGATTCCCCGTGCGGTCTTCCACGGCGGTAGATCATCACCGTCCTTTGAGTGCGTGGGCTCGGGCCAGGCGATGTCGCCACGGTCGAGGCGCGCCTGCAGAAAAAGCCGGCGACGGGTGGTCGGATCGCCATAGTCGGCGCAGGTGAGCAGCTCCCACTCGACCCGGTAGTTGAGGGCCTCGAGCGCGCGGACGAACGCCTCGAACATCTCACCACGACGCGCCTTGATCGGCCGGTTGTTCTCATCGAGCGGTCCCCAACTGCGCCATGCCGGGACGTTCTCGATGAGGATGTGCTCAGTGCGCAGGAGCTCCGCCCAATGAACGACGTTCCAGGCACTGGCTCGGGATTGATCACAAACCGGCCTACCACCGCGTGCCTGGCTATGGTGCGTGCATTCGACACCGGCAACGATCATCCGCAGCTTCCGAGCCGGGAACAACGAAAGCGGATCGAGAGCGTCGACGCGGGCACATCGGTGCCGAGCCCAGGGATGATTGAGGCGGTGAGTCCGCACCGCCGTCTTCCAGTGGTTGACCGCCACCAGATCGAGGTCCTCCAGGGGCCGGCCGAGGCGACGCATCGCCCGGGCGAGCCCTTGTGAGGTGCCTCCGGCGCCGCAGAAGAGGTCGGCGGCACCGAAATGGCCTGGAGCACCCGGTACCAGCGAGCGCGAGGACGTTGGACGAGGCTCGGACGGAATCGTCGTCTGCATGGCGGACCTCCTTTCAAGGGGATCCGGAATCGGATCCTCACCAGGAAGCCCTTCACATCCCTCTTCGGTCTTCGCAGGCTCAGGAGCGGGGAGAAAC
>JAAELT010000241.1 GCA_024226315.1 bacterium
CAGGGGACGCAGGTCGACCGGCCGCCGCCGGAGCTTGAGGCTCTTGTGGGTGAGCCGGGAGTAGTCGAGGATGTCGCCCACCAGCTGGCCGAGCCGGCGGCCACTGCCGGCGATCATCGCGAGATTGGCTTTGGTCTCGGCGGGCAGCTCGCCGGTGGCGCCGTCGATCAACGACTCGGCGAGCCCGGTGATGCCGTAGAGCGGCGTGCGCAGCTCGTGCGAGGTGTTGGCCAGGAACTCGTCCTTGAGCTTGTCGACCTGCCGCGAGCGGTCATTGACCGCCCGTTCATGGGCCACCTTGCGTTGCTGGTGGCGGACGTAAGCGAGGACGCATCCCGACGCCGCCGCGCCGTAGAGCAACCATGCCCACCAGGTCCGGTACCACGGCGGAAGCAGCCGAAAAGGTAACGTGTCCTCCGAGCTGATCACCCCGTAGACATCCCGCGCTTGGACGTGAAAGACGTACGAGCCTGGCGGCAGGTTGGTGAAATATCTGTTGGTCTCCTCACCCCAGCTCGACCAGTCCTTGTCAAAGCCTTCAAGCCAGGTGCGGTAGTCAGTGCGTTCGGGAGCATCGTAGCGCGGGGCGGCGAAAGCGAAGCGTAGCGCGTTGTGGCGGTATGGCCAGCGCGGCGGTTCATCGCTCTGGCGGGGTTCGCCGTCGAAAAGCAGCGAGTCGTCGGCGGACGTCACACGCCGGAGCCAGACCTGATAGGCCGTGAAGGGATCGAACGAACCAGCCGGATCGTAGCGGAAGACCCCGTTCCCGTCGCCTACCCATACCGGGCCGTCGGCCTCGACATGCATCGTGTTCGTACCCCAGATCGGCGCTCGGCGCAGCGCCGTGGGTTGCCACCGGTAATGTCCCGCCGTTGGCGAGGCCACGCCCGAAGCCTCGCCGGCCATGATCCATACCCGGCCCTCGGTATCCTCGGTGAGATGCTCAATGCTTGCGGAGCCCTGAGGCAAGAAGGCATCGAAGGTCGTGTCTGCCACGAAGCTCACGCCGGCAGTTCCCCGATCCACGGCTCGGTAAAGACCGGTTGAGGATAGGAACCCCACCCGTCCGGCCAGCGCAACGGTCGTCCATCCACCGGCAGGCAGGCCTTCGGTCGGGCCGAAGCGCCTCACGGAGGGGGTTGTGGCCGGCGCCTGGGGCGGCTGCCAGCGGACCACACCGCTTAGGTTGGTCCCCAGCCAGAGCCGGCCCTCGGCATCCTCGACAATGGAGAGTACTTCAGCACTCACCTCCTCGACAGTGTCGGTGTAGTGCCACCGCCCTTCGCCTAGTTGCACTCGCGCCAGCCCGCGCTCCAGCCCCAGGTAGATGACTGTCGAGTCCCGCCGCGAACGATGTATCGAAAAGACGTCGCCTTTGTCAGAAGCCCAGATCTGGCGCTGGCTGTCGATGTTGTAGAGGCCTCTGCTGCACCCGGCCAGCAAACCCTGCTCTGTGGAGAGCAGCGACCAACACTGACTCGCAATGCCCGGCACGTAGGCAAACTGGACACCTTCACCAGGCCGCGCCGGCTGCAATTGAAAGATGCCCTGATCCTCGGCAGCGTATACCCGCCCCCGATGCCTTGCGAGACTCTGGACCATCCCGGTCAAACCCTGTGTCTTGTCATACGACGAAACCGGCGACTGTACCTCCACACGCGCCAGACCGTTGTTGAGCGCCAGCCACAATCCCCCCTGCCGGTCGCGGTGACTGTACTTGACGCTCTGGTTGCGCAGGCCCGACGCCTGATCGAGAATGCGTACCAACCGTCCCTCCATATCGAGCAGAAACAGCCCGCTACGCAGCGTGCTCAACGCCACGAGCCCGCCCGGCAGCACCGTGGCCTGGTAGGGCTGGGCCTCGGCCAACCGCACCGTGAGCTCCGGTCGATGCCGCCGGCAGACGTCCTCTGTTTGCTGCTGCGAAGGGCACTGGTACATACCGTGACTCTCGGTGAAGGCCAGGTACGCCGACGCGCCGTAGGGCACCATGTCATAGAGGACCTTGTCTTGAAAGAAGGCTCCGTCGGGAGCCATCACCAGCGAATCCTGTTCCATGCGCAGCAGCCCGATGCCTTTTTGCAGTACATAGAAGGTGTCGCGCAGGACATAGCTCTGGTAGAAGCTACTCTGGGGCCGCCAGACCATCATCTTCCGGCCGTCCCAGAGAAAAAGCCGTTCGTAGCTCTGGAAGTAAAGCCCCTCGGTGGTTTTGCGGATGCGCCAGACGTCGGAGAAGGCGCGGTCCTCCTCAGCGATGTGGCCGAGCATCGAGACGAAGCGCAACCGGCCCAGCGAGTCGGGAGCGAGGTAGCCCAGGTCGCCGTCGCCCCCGACAAAAACACGTCCGTCGTCGCCCAGGACCACCGAGCGGACTATGTTTTGTGTCGGAATCAATCTCCAGGAGACTCCGTCAAAAATGAGGATGCCGGTATTGTTTCCGATGTAGATCAGGCCGCGTTCATCTTGGACGATGTTCCAGTTCTGGGCAGCGGCTCCGTAGTCCTCCGGCGCGAAATCCTGAACGAAGAAGCGCCCGGTTTCGGACCAGGGCTCGGAGACGGGCTGGGCCTGCACACCGCAGGCCCAGAGTATCCCGGCCAGAAACAGCCGATACCGGCGCTGACTTCCTATCGTCAGGCTACGAATCGCGCCATGCATGCACGGTATGGAGATGGAAACGAGATTAGGCACTAAAACATCGAGCGCATTGTCCGGCAGCCAGATCGATGGGTGGCCTTGGCGATCATGCCCCCAGCCTGAGGCCGAGTCTATCTGGACCACCTGGAGCCGCGCGAAGATCGTGCAGCGATCCACGACATTCAACCACTGCCGATCCTCACCGCCTCGTCGCAAGACGAGATCTTCGCGACCTGAGTCATCAATGGATCCATTCCGGGAAGCGCGGGGCCTCCAGCGCCGGCCGCAGGTAGGCATTGGCGAAGTGCATGCGGTCCTTCAGCCCGACGAATGAGCGACCGAAACCCTCAGATTCCGCGTTGCTTCATAGATTCATCCTCCATGCGGCGGCTGGCAGAGCCCGATTCACAGACCTACCAAGGAGTACTTCAATGGCTGAACGGATCCCCAGGAAAACCCTCGCGCTCGGCGTCGCCGTCGCGGTGTCGCTCATGGCCCTTCCCGGAGCGGTCGACGGCGGCTCGCTCGCGGGCTCGCGCGGACTCCAGAGCGATAAAGAGGAGCGGCCGAACATCATCTTCATCCTGCTCGACGATCTGGATTACTACGACCTTCCCGCCTACGGAAGCACCGACATCGAGACGCCGTCCATCGATCAGATGGTCAGCGAAGGGATGCAGCTGACGAGCTACTATGCCAACGGCCCGCTGTGTCCGCCGACCCGGAACTCGCTGATGACCGGCAACTATCCGAGCCGGCACGGCATCAAGCGGCTGCCGCCCGACTCCTACAAGGGCATCCCCGGATATGTTCCCGTGCTGCCGTTGATGCTTCAGGGCTGGGGCTACGCGACCGCCCACGTCGGCAAATGGCACCTCGGCCACAAGCACGAGGAGTACCTGCCCTCCAGCAAGGGGTACGACACTTCGCTCATCGGCAAGACCGGTCGTGTGCAACCGAATTATGGTAGCCCTTGCCTCTATCTGGACGACAGTCCTACCGCCACGTGCTTCAGCCAGCATGCGACGTCGGTGCTGACCGACTTCACGCTGGACTTCATCGAGCAGAACCAGGCGGGCCCCTTCTTCGTCAATCTCTGGTACTTCACCCCGCACACGCCGCTGAATTGTCCCCCGGGCTTCGAATGCGGCAACCCGGGAGACGAGGATTACAACATCCGCAGATATCGGGCGATGATCGAGTACGCAGACCAGCAGATCGGACGCGTGTTCACGAAGCTCTTCGAGCTCGGGCTCGACAAGAACACGATCGTGGTCGTGACCAGCGACAACGGCGGGTACGCCGCCAACGGCACCCAGGCGGCCACGCCCCCCGGTGCGCCCGATCTGGAGGGTTTCAAGACCAAGGTGTTCGAGCGCGGCATCCGGGTGCCGTTCATGGCCTGGGCGCCGGATCTCATCCCGGCGGGGACCGTGAACGACTCCGTGGTGATGAGCTTCGACATGTGGCAGACCTTCGAGCAGCTGGCGCGGCCGGAAGGCGTGGCGACCCGGATTCCCATCGACGGCGTCGACGTCTGGCCGATCCTGAGCAAGAACGCGAGCGTCGACCGCCAGGAGACGTTGTTCTGGGAGCTCAACTTCAAGGACAACGACGACGGCACGCCGACCCCGACCGGGTGGTATCAGAACTTCGCGGTGCGTAACGGCGACTGGAAGCTCGTCATGGACAACAACAATTCGTGGACCGCACCCAGGCTGTTCGACCTCGGAAACGATCCCGGGGAAACTACCAACTTGAGCGGCCAATTCCCCGGACTGGTGGAGCGACTGATGGCCGAGTACTGGGCCTGGCGCAAGGAGACCTCGGCGGTTCCCTACTATGTCCAGACGTCTTCGGGAGAGGTCACCTACACCGGTGGCGAGTCCGGCATCTCGTTTCAATTCACCGGCGCCGGCGGCCTGGCGGATCTGGGCGACACCAAGCTGTTCGACTTCGGCGAGGGGGACTTCAGCGTCAGCCTGAAGCTACGGATCGACCAGGGCGGCACCAAGCCGGTGATCGCGCAAAAGCCGGGGAGCTGGATCCTGAGCCTGACCAACAACAACAAGGTGAAGGTTCGGCTGGTGGCCTGCTCGGATTGCGGGCCGCAGGCGGGCTGTGAGCTGAACGAGACGGACACCATCATCACCAGCGACACCAGATTGGTCGTCGGCCGGGAATACGACGTCGCTCTTACCGTGACCGGTTTCAGAACGGACAACAGTACGCTCAGGATCTACGTCAACGGCGTCCTGCAACCTCAGGTCTCGACCGAAGTGTGTTCCGTGGCGGTGGTAGAGGAGCCGATCCGGGTCGGAAACAACTACAACTCGGACAGGCCGCTGATCGGCGAGATCCAGGATCTGACCTTCCGTCTCAATGTCCTGACCCAGGAAGAGATCGACATGCTCGTTCAGTGAGCCGAAGCATTTCGGGGGAGCCGCCGCGCCGGCGATCACCTGGCGCAAGCGCTCGGTGCTCAGTAGCTCCCGGGTGCTGGATCCTCGGGAAAGCCCATCCGCCGCACCAGCTCCTGGAACCGGGGATCGTCGCGCAGGGCGTCGAGCCGGGGATTGACGTTCAGGTACGCCAGGTGGTCGCTGTGCTCCTCGAAGGCACGGTTCAGCCACTCCATGGCCCGATCCCGGCCGCCCAGGGCGAGGTGGATCAGGCAGACGTCGAAGGATGAGATCGGCGTCCGCTTGCCCAGGATCGCCAGCTCGTCGAGGACCTGCCGAGCTTCGTCCTGGCGGCCGGCCATGGCGTAGGCGCGGCCGAGCGGGCCCTTGAAGGCCGGGCTACCCTGGGACAAAGCCGACGCCCGGCGGTGGGCCTCGATCGCGGCCTCGTACTCGCCGGTCTCCTCGTGGGCCCAACCTAGGACGCGGTGAGCGGCCACGAAGTCCGGATCCAGCTCGAGCGTCTTGCGGGCCTCCTCGATCGCGCGATCGTAGCGCCGGGCGAAGAACAGGATCCAGGCGACGATGCTGTTGGTGATGAGCGAAAGCGGGTCGAGCTCGCGGGCGATCTCGGCCTCGCGGATCGCCTCCTCGTGCCGGCCCATGCGGGAGAGGTGCTCAGCGTACCAGCTGTGCGCGGTCACGTAGTTCGGATTGAGCTCGATGGCGCGCCGGTACTCACGGTCGGCTCCCTGCCAGTCCCAGTCGTAGTCGGTAAGCACAGCCGCCAGCGAGGTGTGGGCCTCGGCCAGCCCGTCGTTCAGCTTCACGGCCTCGAGCGCCGCTTCTCGGGCGCGGCCGTAGGCGACGTCGGGCGGCACCGACAGGAACCTGCCGCCGTCGACGATGTAGGAATCGGCGATTCCCGTCCAGGCGCGGGCGTGGGCCGGGTCCGCCTCTATCGCCCGCTCGAAATACTGAAGGCCCTTCTTGACCGATTCGGGAGTGCGCTTGTACCAGAAGTACCGTCCTCTCAGGGTCGCTTCGTGGGCTTCCGGGTTCACCGGGCCGGCGCTCTTGAGCTGGGTCTTCTCACGCGGAGTCAGCTTGACCAGGATCTTGCGGGCGATGGCACTCGCCACCTCGCTCTGCAGGTCGAGGACGTCGCCCAGGTCCCGTTCGTAGGTCTCGGCCCACAGCAAGCGGTCGGTGGCGGCGTCGATCAGCTCGGCGGTGATCCGTACCCGCTGGCCCGAGCGCAGCACCGACCCCTCCACCACCGCCCCGACTCCCAGCGCCATGGCGATCTCCCGGAGCGGCTTGCGGGCGCCCTTGTACTGCATCACCGAGGTGCGCGAGATGACTTTCAGAGCACCAATCCTGGCCAGGTCGGCGATCAGCGCGTCGGTCATGCCGTCGGCGAAGTAGTCCTGGTCCGGATCGCCGGACAGGTTGTCGAGCGGCAGCACCGCCACCGAGCTCGGCCGGGCGCGAAACGTGCCTCCTCCCGGCTCGAGCCGCCGCGCCAGACCGTCGCCGGCCAGCTCGATGCGCAGGTCCTCGAGCTCGTTGCGCAGATCAAGCACGGTCTGGAACCGGCGCCGAGGGTCCTTCTGCATGCCATGGCGGATGATCCGCGACAGCTGGCGCGGCAGCGTCCTCACCAGCTCACTGGCCGGTGACGGATCGTCGCGCAGGACCTGTGCGATCAGGTCGGCGGAATTGCGGCTCTGATACGGACTGACGCCCGTGGCCATGTGGTAGAGGACGACGCTCAGGGAGTAGACATCGGTCCGCCCATCGACGCCCTGGCCGCGAATCTGTTCGGGAGACATGTAGGCAAGGGTGCCCAGGACGGACCCTTCGCTGCTGAGCGCCTCCGTCGGCGGCTCCTCGCCGGGAGCGCCGTGCTCCTCCAGGTACCTGGCCAGCCCGAAGTCGAGCACCTTCACCCGTCCGTCGCCGGTCACCATGATGTTGCCCGGCTTGAGGTCGCGGTGGGTGATGCCGCGCGCGTGCGCCGCGTACACGGCGTCGGCCAGGGGGATGGCGATCTGGAAGAGCCGATCGAGCGGCAGCCCGCCACCGGGGATCAGCCGCGACAGCGGTTGGCCGTCGATCAGCTCCATGGTGAAGAAGGGCCGGCCCTCCGCTTCGTCCACGGAGTAGATCGTGATGATGTTGGGATGGTTGAGCGCGGCGATCGCCCGCGCTTCACGCTCGAAGCGGGCGACGCGCTCCGCGTCGCCCGCGAGCTCGCCGGAGAGCATCTTGATCGCCACTTCGCGCCCGAGGCGCGAGTCGATCGCCCGCCAGACGACACCCATCCCCCCTTCGCCGATCTTCTCGATCAGCTGGTAGTGAGAGAGGGTGTCAGGCGTCTCGACGCTCACGGTCCGGCTTCCGGTCGGACCTCCGGCTCAGGCCGCGACCGTCTCGGTCGATTCGACCACCCGCCTCAGGGCGACGCCGACCTCGCGGCCGACTTCCGTGACCACCGGGTCGCCGAGCATCCCCATCACCGAGCCCGGGTTCATCGCCCGTACGACGGTCCGGCCGTCCTCGACCGAGACGGTGACGTTGCACGGCAGATAGACCCCGACAGCGGGCACCGCGGTGACCGCCCGGTGGGCGGACGGAGGATGGCAGGCGCCGAGGATGAGGAACGGCTCGCGGTCGACGTCGAGCTTCTTCTTGAGGGTGGCCTGGACGTCGATTTCGGTCAGCACGCCGAAACCTTCTTGCGCCAGGGTTTCGCGACAGCGCTCCACCGCGGCGTCGAAGGACAGCGAGGTCGTGGTTTCGTAGGCGACGTTTGTCTCGTTCATGAGGCTCTCCTTACGGTCCTTTTATCTCATGCGGCCGGCGTCGCACGCCCCACCCGAGGGGGCGGTTGACAGCGTCGCGAGACGCACTCTATCCTTATTTTCCAATAAGGTGATCAAGAGATGGCAACGACCGCCGAGCCGGAGGTGAGGATGTCGAATCTGAGGCAGGCCGCGGCCACGCCCGAGAGGGCTCCGCGGTGGGCGAAGGTCGTCGACCACGCGAGCTGCATCGGCTGTCACGCCTGCACGACCGCCTGCAAGTCGGAGAACGAGGTGCCGGTGGGGGTGACGCGCACCTACGTCAAGTCGGTCGACGTCGGCTTCTTTCCCCAGGCCCGGCGGGCGTTCCAGGTCTCCCGCTGCAACCAGTGTGACGACGCGCCGTGCACCACCGCCTGCCCGACCACGGCGATGTACCGGCGCGACGACGGCATCGTCGACTTCGACAAGTCCATCTGCATCGGTTGCAAGGCCTGCAGTGCCGCCTGCCCCTACGACGCGATCTTCATCAACCCCGAGGACCACTCGGCGGAGAAGTGCAACTTCTGCGCGCACCGCATCGACGTCGGCTTGGAGCCGGCCTGCGTCACGGTCTGTCCGACCGAAGCGATCATGGTGGGCGACATCAACGACCCCGCCTCGCGGGTGGCGCAAATGGTTCATCGCGAGCCGGTGGCGGTGCGCCGCCCTGAAAAGGAGACGCGCCCAAAGCTCTTCTATCGCGGCGCCCACCAGGCGACTCTCGACCCGCTCGCCGCCAAACGGCCGGAGGGCGGGCTCTTCATGTGGAGCGAGCAGACCACCGGCGGCGACCACGTGGTCTCTGGGCATCCCGGTGACGTGGATCCCGGAGGACCGCCCAACGAGCCCAACAACTCTTCCGCCGCCGCGGTGCTCTCCTATGACGTGCCGCACAAGGCGCCGTGGGACTGGCGGGTCAGCCTCTACACCCTCACCAAGGGCGTCGCCGCCGGTGCTTACCTGGTGCCCTTGCTGCTGGTGGTCTTCGGCCTGATCTCGCAGTCCAGCGCCCTGTGGGTGTGGGCGGCGCCGATCGTCGCGGGCGTGTTCCTGGGACTCACCGGCGCGCTCCTGATCTGGGACCTGGAGCATCCCGGCCGCTTCTACTACATCTTCACCCGGCCGCAGTGGCGCAGCTGGCTGGTGCGCGGCGGCTTCATCATCCTCGGCTACTCCGGCGTGCTGGCGGCGCACTTCGTCGCCAGCCTCTTGAACTGGAGCGACGGTCACAGGCTCCTGATGTGGCTCGGATTGCCGCTGGCGTCGATGACCGCCATCTACACCGCCTGGCTGTTCGCCCAGGCCAAGGCCCGCGATCTGTGGCAAAGCCCGCTGCTGCCGCCGCACCTGATGGTGCAGACGCTGCTCGCCGGCTCGGCGGCTCTGCTGCCCGTGGCGTTGAACCTCGACTCCCTCGCGCTCGGACGGCTGATCTGGCTGCTGGCCTTCGCCAGCCTGGCGCACCTGCTGATGGTCTGGGGCGAGAGCGCCCTGCCGCACGTCACCGCCCACGCCCACCTGGCCAATCGCGAGATGGTGCGCGGCCGGTACGGCGGCTACTTCTGGGCCGGTATCGCGCTGGTTGCCGCCGGCATGCTGGCGCCGTGGATCGGCTGGCCGGTGGCGCCGCTGGCTCTGGTCGGCCTCGCCGCGTTCGAGCACGCCTACGTGCAGGCCGGCCAATCCGTGCCTCTGGCTTGATGAGGGAAGACGGTATTTCGAGGAAGACCTATGAACGTCAAGGATCTCAACCAGCGCGTGAGTGCCGCGAAGGCCGAGACCGAGGCCCGCGGCGAGACCTTCTATCCCGGTGCCAGCCGCGTGCACCTCGCCGCCTTCCCTCCGAAGGAACGCTGGGACGACTGGGTCGAGCTCGACTCCAGAGCCTGGCCCGAGCGGCGCGAGCGGCGCTACATGCTGGTGCCCACCACCTGCTTCAACTGCGAGTCGGCGTGCGGGCTGCTGGCCTACGTCGACCGCGAGACGCTCGAGGTGCGCAAGCTCGAAGGCAACCCCGAGCACCCCGGCTCGCGCGGCCGCAACTGCGCCAAGGGCCCCGCGACGATCAACCAGATCACCGATCCCGACCGCATCCTCCATCCGCTCAAACGCGACGGCGCGCGCGGCGAGGGCAAGTGGATCCGCGTCGACTGGGACGAAGTCCTCGACGACATCGCCGGCCGCATCCGCAAGGCGATGAAGGAGAAGCGGCACAAAGAGATCATGTACCACGTCGGCCGCCCGGGCGAGGATGGTTTCACCGAACGGGTGATGGCGGCCTGGGGCGTGGACGGCCACAACTCCCACACCAACATCTGCTCGGCGGGCGCTCGCGCCGGCTACGAGCTGTGGTGCGGTATCGACCGCCCGAGCCCGGACCACGCCAACGCCGACGTGATCCTGCTGATCAGCTCGCACCTCGAGACCGGGCACTACTTCAATCCCCACGCCCAGCGCATCATCGAGGCCACGAAGCGGTGCGCCAAGCTCATCGTGCTCGACACCCGGCTCTCCAGCACCGCCACCCACGCCGACTTCTGGCTGCCCACCCAGCCGGGCTCCGAAGCCGCCCTGATGCTGGCGATCGCCAACCACCTGGTCAGAGAAGACCTCTACGACCGTGAGTTCGTGCGCCGCTGGTGGAACTGGCAGGAGTACCTCGAGGCCACCCAGCGAGACGTCGCACCGCCCGACCTCGAGCCCACCTTCGAGAGCTTCGACAAGATGCTCA
>JAAELT010000242.1 GCA_024226315.1 bacterium
CTCGATCATGTCTTCGGTTGCTCGTTGGCAGATCTCACGACGAGTCTGAGTCATCAGGCCGCATATCGACCAGCATCAGGGGCGCCCCTTCAGCCACATCAGGACGTTCATCAAAGGTAACGATCTTGCCGGCACCAGAGACGATTGATACGACGTCGGCGTCCCCTGCATGCGATGGATATGCGGCTCCGTTCCGACTTCGTTCAGTAACCCAAGCCGTCGGGATGCGGGTGACCCGCATCCCGACCATCGGGACAAACGAAGTATTACCCGACGTCAAGGATATGTGATCTTGCTCCTGATTTGACGTTCGTTTTGAGTTTCATGTTCTCACCTCCTTTCTTTTGAATCGTATCCCCGCACTGCTCTCGCTTCCTGCTGGACTAGTCGGGCTGCAAGACACTGCGCCCCGACTAGGTCGAGAACTAGACAAGTCCAAACTTACCCCACCCCACCTAACCGATAATGATCCGTAATGCTCTTGCTCCTGATTTGACGTTCGTTTTGAGCTTCATGTTCTTACCTCCCTTCTTGTTGAATCGTATCGCCGTACTGCTCTCGCTTCCTGCTGATTAGATTTTGCACAGCTCACGTGGCTTCGGCCGCATATCGGTGGAAGCCAAGCGCGCGGCGAAGCCGTCCGTCTTGGGCGCTTTTGTTCGGCGCTTGTTTCGTAACGTCCAACATCGTTCCGATGATCGGCTATTTCTCAGGCGTCACAATCAAATTGCCCTTTGCAACAGGCCCATCGATTGGATTTGATGGCCCGGCGCCACAGTTCGTTCAGTATGCCCCCAGACGGATCGAATTGTGGGGATTCTCAGACTCCCAAGCACGGATCTTGTCTGCAAGCGACTTTGTCACCAGCTTGAGCTCCTCCCCATAGCTGTTATGCAATGACGGAATCTGACCTCCGGTATCAAACGTCCGATTTGCTTTGTAGATCACATAGCCACCACCTTCCTCCGTATCAAGCTCGGCAACGAGGCAGCTAGGTACTCCCGCGCGATCGAAACACTGTTCTGTTCGGATCGAGAAGACACGCCGTAACACCAGCGTATTGTTCTTCAGGTCATCTGACTGAAATGCCGGCAGGATCGTCGGCTGAAGGTCTTGTACCAGAAGCTCCAGTTCTCCCGCTCTCACCTTCCACTCTTCCTTCTCGTTCTCCGCCTTCTTCTTGCTTTCGTTTAACACCTGTAAGTCCCTCTCTAACTCAGCAATCCTTGCCTCGAGCTGCGTCACTTCGGAGTGAAGCCGCGCCTGCTCTTTGACAGAATCGGAGTATTCCCTGCTGAGAGAAGAATCCAAGCCCTCACAAGCCGCTGCGAAAAACGCCAAGATCATTAGTAAGAAACAGAGTGAGTGGTGCTGGAAAATCCTTAACCCGATTGTCCTCATTGTAACCGTCCTATCTACTGCGTGGCAATGCGTAGAACCTCATCGATCTCGTGGTCTTTGACCAGGGAGTCGTCGGCTACTTCTCGCCGAGCATTATTAAGAGTGTCGACCGCCCCATTGAGAAATTCCTCATACTCGCGCATCTTGCCCGCCGCGGTCATTGGGTCCAGCAAGTCAAAATCGAGGTCTTTGCGCATCTTGCGGAGCGTAGCCTCAAACGCGAGTGCTCGGCTCGCACTGGCCTCGATTACTGGCAGCTTTGCAGCGTAGAAGGCCAGCCTGCGCTTGGCGCGCACTATCTCCTCGGCGAAAGAACGCCGCTCAATCTTTCGAGCCTCAGAAGAGTTTGGTATAGGCGCCTTGTAATGCTCGTCGCACTGCGCGAAGCTTACTTCGTAAGTCCAGTCCAGATATTTCTGTTTTCCGCCATATGCATCAGCGGGCGGGAGGATGATTTCTAGGCCATTGTATTTCCCAAAGAAACTGACCAAACTCTGGGATTGCATTAAGACAGAGAGGCGGCCCCCAATGTCGAATACTTCGTCCTGTTCATCAGGAAAACGGTCTATGAGCGAGAGTATTCGCGCTTGGCAGCAGGCGATTGACTCTGCCTGGCGAAGGCTGTCGTCGAACATCCTTCCGATGAAGTCAACTAGTTTCCTATGAGTCGCGTCTGCTTCGGAAATCGCTTCGCCGAGGCGTTCCTTAGTTGTCATTTCCTCCACGGGGTTGGGCTCTTCCACGGGCTTGGCCGTGCCCTCTTGCGGAGTTGTCACCCGTTCTTGCGGAGCTTGATGGTAGCGGCGATCTTCTTCTGGCTGGACACGTTCAGTACAGGATCCTAGAAGGAGCCCGACACTCAGATACCAAGCAGCGTATATTGCCAGCCTACACACAGTCATTGATTCCCGCGATCCATTCATGTCATGACCTCTGCGACGCCCGACGCCGAACGGCCAAAGATGAGTGCCGGCTCTGCGTGCACTCCATCTTGTTGTTATACCTGATTTTCATCTGAGGCCCGCATACATGCGTAACGAAATGAACCGCCTAAGACGGTGAGACCGAACATCTTTGGTACAAGAAGCAGACCATAGTTGCCGGGTACCTGTTCTTTGGTTCGGTGAAAGACGTCCAATTCTTTGATCGGATCGTAACGCCAACCTTCGAACAGTGCCTTCCCTGCCGGTATCTCCGTTAGTCCGAGGCGACACAGGTTATCAACGTACTGAGGGAAGCTCTCGACCCTTTCGCATTCCGCTTTCGTAGGCAGAGTGGACGCGTGGCGGTAGAGGGTAAACTGCCCCCTTTCTGGATCTCTATAATCAAGGTCGGCTAGTGGTTCATGCCTTCCAACCTCGGGCAGTGCTTGTACTATCCGCGCCTCGTCCGGCGTAAGCTGTCTTAGGATCTCAACGAAAGCCGGATGTGCTTCATTCGCGTCTGCCGAATCCATCGCTGTCGCAAGTAGTTCAGCGTAGTGTTCTCGAAGTTTGCTATACCTTAACGCTGACAGAGCTGGAACAGCGATATCGGGGTCGGGAGTTTGGACTCGCTCGTCAGGGACCTTTCGCTCTTGGAGCTTACGCTCGACAGTTGTAGACACATAATCCTCGATCTGTTCCCAACTCCAGACTAGGCCTCGGAGGGGGCTCAGCGCGAGATTGACTGTCTTCCCAAGCGTTCCGAGCGCTTTGCCTGTCTCCTTCGCCAAGGGTTGCAAGGCATCATCGTAGGCGGTCTTAACAACTTCGACCCCCGCCTTTATTAGCTCACCGCTGGTACTCTCTGTGTCAGACATGTTTCTCCTTACCTGAAGAAGAGACCGTTGAAGCCGGTATCGGTATAACAGTATTACTCAGCTACAACCTGTCTATTATGCGGCACCGCGAGTTCGTATAACACGATCGCCCCGGGATTCCTGGAAGGCCTCAGCACGCTGAGTTTTCGGCCTTCTACGGGGATCGCCTGCTGGCAGCCATCGGTGTTTATCGCGGCACCGTGGTGCCACATAACACGATCGTCGCTCAGGACGCAGAGGCCGGGAGGCGTCTGCGGGCGTTTACCGCGGCAGGTGCGTGTCCGTGTAACGCAAACGCCGCTCCGATTCCCTCTCGCGTAAGTAGCCATGAACAAAGGAGCTTCTCCTCGTGGCGCACACGGTCCTGCGGTTTATCCGGAGTGCCAAGGGTCCGTGTAGCTCGCCGAGAGCATACCACGAGCTGTCATCAGGGCTGGGATGCCGCACCGCAGTCGGCCAGGTGGAACGTCAACCCGGCCAGCCCGAGAGCGGCTGGAACGAGAATCGACCAGTGGCCTAGAATCGGGTAGAGCCCGAGCGTGATCGCGGCGAGGAGTCCCCACTTGAGAATCTTCCTCCAGGGCGGTGTCTCGATCTCGAAAGGGGCGAAGATCTCGGCGCCGATGACTTGGACGGCGAGAAGGAATCCCAGCTCGAGCTCGATGCCCACTTCGTGTCTCTCCTGATGTCCGAAACTCGCCAAGGCGTCACGGGCTCTGGCGCCGCGGACGCTCGAGGGCCAGCTCTCGCCAGAGGAAGCCGTAGTCAACCATCGACTCCTTCGGCTTGGCCTGTTCATTCCGCTCGTAGGACTCGAGCAGGTCGATGACCTGTTGCCGTCCGGCCTTCGTTTCGAGCGCCTGTCTCGGCGTCCTGTCGCCGAGCATCGGGACCGGTTCGTCCGCCCAGTTGCGATAGATCTGCTCGTGGAGTTGCTGATGGAAACCGTCGGGGAGCTCGGACGGATCGATCAACGGGCCGGATGGGCCGGATGGGCCGGAGGGCTTGTCGAACCGCCCCTCCCAGAGACTCGCCGGGTCGGTGATCTCGCGGGTGATATGAGCGACCGCGTCTCCCGCAAGCTGCTCGAACCAGACCTTGCCCTCGTCCGCCAGCTTTCGCGTGCGGGCGAACGCCTCGATGCGGTCCTCGCCCCTCAGGTTGATCGCCAGCCGGGTCCTGGACATCTCGGCCGTTGGATCCTCGAGCCGCGACCAACCGTTGCGGCGATCGCCGCTGACGTCCGGCTGCGCGGCGAGGGCGGCCTCGAGACCGTCCCAGTCGACCACGCGGTAGTGGTCGTTCACCAGCAGAGTGGCTTCCCCGGTGCTCGCGTCGACGAGGGTCGGCGCGGGCATGGTCAGCAGCTCGAGCCAGCCGTCGGCCAGGGTCCCGCCGCGCAGCTCGCGCTCCAGCGCCTGATCCGGCTTGCCCGCGGCCAGCTCGCGGCGCAGCTCCTGCTGGAGCCGGAGCGCGACCTGCTGCGAGTAGGAATAGATCGCGCCGCTGAAGGTCCACGGGGAGCCCGGGATCAGCCGTGCGCCGATCACATTTCCCGCGCTCAAGCTCTCCGAGGCGCCGAGCTCCCGGATCCACCTGAGAGGTGCCTCGTCGTCGAGGAGGTCGCGCAGCCGGAGGCCCGACCCGGGATACGACTCCACCACCTCGTAGAGCCCCAGGGGCTCGCGCCGCATCTTCTCGAGATACTCTCGCTGACCGGCGTCCAGCAGCGGGCCTCCCGGTGAGAAGACGAGGTCCAGACAGCTGACTCGACCGCTGGGCAGCTCGAGCTGGCCTTCGGCGAGCACGAACTCCCAACCGTTGACGTCGAGCATATTCCACAGGCTCTCGGGCAAGTGCTTGAAGCGCGCCAGCTCGTCGTCCTGGAGGCCGCCGAGGAAGTCTTCGCGAAAGGCTTCTTGCATGGCCTCCTCGTGGTGCTCGTGGAGCCAGGCCAGGGCCCGCCCAGGCGCCTGGCCTTCCGGCAGCGGTCCGCCCGCGCGCAGGCAGCAGCGCTTGTACTTCTTGCCGCTGCCGCACGGGCAGGGCTGGTTGCGTGCGATTCTTGCCATGAGAGCGATTCTCACCGAGGCCGGCGCCGATTGCCAGCCCCGGAAGCGTCCCCCTGGGAACGGTCGGGATCACCTCCGGGGGCGCCGTCAACCGCGACGGCATCGGGGCGATCGCCCGGTCGTCACCAGCGCCGGCAGTCGACCTCGATCGACGACACCTGGTCGTTGCCGACCCTGGTACGCCGCAGGTCTGGCTCGTCGTGGGTCAGGATCGTGGTCTCGCCGCGGTAGTCGGAGTGGCGGTAGAGGATGACCCGGCAGCCGGGGGCGACGCGCACCGAGCTGGCGTGGTCGTTGCCGACGGCGGTATGACTCAGGTTGGGCACGTCGCCGTAGAAGCTCTCGTGGCCATCGGTGAAACCGCCGCCACGGTAGACGGTTACGCCGGCGTGATCGTCGTAGCCGCAGTCCTCGCCGTGGTAGTTGCGATCGTCGTAACCGTCGTAACCGCCGTGACCGTCGTGCCCGTCGTCGTGCCCGCCGTGGCCGCTGCCCCAGGGGCTCCCCCAGGCACCGCGATCGTCGTCCCGGCGGCCATGCCGCCGGTCGTCCCGATCGCGCCAGGGGTCGCCGTTGCGGTCGCAGTCGACTCTGAGGGAGGACACCGTGTCGTTGCCCACGGACGTGGCGCCGAGGTTGCGGACGTCGCGGTCGATCTCCACGGCACGGCCCTGGAAATCCCCGCCCGCGTACAGGATCGCGCGGCAGCCGGGGGCGACGCGCACCGAGCTGGCGTGATCGTTGCCGATCCGGTTGTTGGAGAGGTTGGCGTCGTCGCGGTCGAAGACCTCGCGCCGGCCCTCGAAGCCACCGGCGGCGTAGAGCGCCACGCCGCGGCCGTTACGCCACACGTCGTCGGTTCCCGGGCCGAAATCGCAGTGCAGCCGCAGCGACGAAACGGCATCGTTGCCGACCGCGGTCCGCCGCAAGTCGGCAATGTCGTGGTTGACCAAGGTCGAACGCCCCCGGTACTCGTGATGCTCATAGAGCGTCGCGACGCAGCCCGGCGCCAGGCGCACCGAGCTGGCGTGGTCGTTGCCGACGGCGGAGCCGCGCAGCGACGGCACGTCGCCGTAGAAGGTCTCGCTGGCGCCCCGAAAGTCGCCAGCGGCGAAGAGGGTGACTCCGCCTCGAGGGTGGGAGGCGCCGGCCGGCGGCGGACAGACTGCGGCCGCGAAGGCGGCGGCCACGGCGGCGGCGAGAACGAGGGGACGGGTTCGAACGATCGGCATGGTGTTTCCTCCGTATCGGACATCTAATCACATCCATCTTGCAGGAGCGATGCCAGGCTGATCGTCACCGCTACGCCGAAGACCAATAGCAAGCGGGGCGTACGGCTCAGCCGTTCCCCCGACGGGCGATCACCTTCACCTTGACGCTCGAGCCGATCAGGGAGAAGCCCACGAGGATGAACACAATGGGCACCAGAGACACCTTCAATCCGTACAGCAGGCCCACGCCGCTGAGACAAGCCACGAAGCTGACGCCGACCCAGAACCAGTCGAAATCGACCGCCGTGCGCCGGCGGACTATCTGCTCCGCGAAGAGGACCACGCCGACGCCGATCAGACCCACTCCCCAGCCGAGATCCGCCAGCAGGCAGATTCCCGCCCAGACCAGGAGCACTCCGATCGCCGCGGAGTCGATCCGGTCGTTCAAGTCCTTACGTCCGACCTTCTTATCGCTCATGGCTGCCTCACCTTCAGGATTTCCGACCTCACCTGGGACGACTCCGGCGGAGTCGCCGAATTCCATACGAAAAGCGTAGCATCCGGCCCCGCCAAGCGGGCCGCGGATCGCCGGTCGAGCACCGCCGTTCGCCGATCAACTACGAGGCCGTCCGAGTCTTCGAGGACGGCCTCGTAGACCGGTGGGGATGGGCCAAGAAGAAGCGCCGCAGTCGCCCTCCTTGCAACCCTCCTTGGTACCCGTCAGCCGCTCGCGGCGGCGCAGGTCGTCGAGCACCAGCAGGCCGGGCTCCGCCGTCGTGGTGACGACACGGTCGTTGAGCAGGAAGCCGCTCTTCCTCCGGGAGCCGAGTCTCGGACTCCCCAGGACCTTGGCCGCGGACTTCATGCTGCGCCGCGGTGGCAATCTGTCTCGGGGAGTGACCCCTCAGCGGTCGCCCGTCTTCTGCATCGTCGTGTTCGGCCCCTTGCCGTGGGTCGAGGCGTGCACGGACGACGTGTCGCCTTGAGCCCCGGCGCCGTGAGCGCCCTCGTCGATGATCTCGATCTTGCCGGCCTCGACCAGCTTCTTGATCGGCGGGTGATCCACCGCGTGGTCGTGGAGCTGGCCGGTCTTGTCGGGCCCCAGGTGGAGGACCTTGCCGCGGGGCAGAGGGACCTTCAGAGGAATGTGGGTCTTGTTCAGGATCGAGTGCATCTGTGGGCTCCCGGGTCGTTTGACGTCGATTCGATTCTCGCTCCGCCGGCCGAAGCGTGTCACCCCCCGTCCGGGTAGTCTGCATCGCGCCGGGTCGACAAGGAAGTCTACAGGCAGACCGCGATCACCGGATAGAATCCATGGCGCACAACCAGCCGAGCCACGACGGCCGATCCCGAACCAGCCAGGAGGTCCGATCATGTCGCCCAACCCACGATTCGTGATTCCAGCGCTCCTCGCGGCCAGCCTCGCCGCTCCGGCGACTGCCGAGCCCGGGCCTGATTCCTGGCCGCAATGGGGCGGGCCGGCGCGCGACTTCATCGCGCCGGCGGGCGCTCTGGCCACCAGCTGGCCGGAAGACGGTCCGAAAGAGCTCTGGCAGCGCCAGCTCGGCGAGGACGGCTACTCGGGCATCGTCGCCGCCGGCGGGCGGCTCTACACGATGTACCGGCGCGGCGACGACGAAGTCGCCGTGGCGATCGACGCCGCGACCGGAGAGACGAGCTGGGAGAAGGCCCAGGCCGTACCCCTCGATCCCGAGACCATGCGGCTCAACTACGGCCCCGGCCCGATGTCCACACCGGCGATTGCCGGTGGCCGGCTGTTCACCGTCGGGGCACTGCTCGACGTCCGCGCCCTCGATCTCACCAGCGGCGAGCCCGCCTGGTCGCGGGATCTGATGAAAGAGATGGACGCGCCGCTGATGCGCCGTGGCCACGGCTCCAGTCCGTTGATCGTCGGCGATCTCCTGGTACTGACACCGGGTTGCAAGCGCGACGCCGAGGGCGGCGGCGCGGTGATCGCCCTCCACCAGAGCGACGGCAAGCTGGCCTGGAAGAGCGCCGAGTGCTTCTCTGGGACCTACTCTTCCCCGATCCTCGCCACCGTCGAGGGCGACGAGCAGGTGATGGTGGCAATGGGCACGCACCGGGCCGGATTCGACGCCGCGACCGGTGAGCTGCGTTGGCACCTGGAGCTCGGTGAAGACGCGACCACCACCATGAGCACCCAGATCTGGGGAGACGACCAGATCCTCTTCGGCTCCTCGGCCTACGCCGACGGCAGCCGGGGAATCAAGGTCGACAAGCAGGAAGACGGCACCTTCGCCGCCGAGGAGATCTGGTACACCCGCAAGATGCGGGTGCAGCACGCCACCGCGGTGCGGATCGGCGACCTCGTCTACGGCTCGAGCGGCGACTTCGGCCCGGCGTTCCTGGCCGCGGTGGACGTCCACAGCGGCGAGCTGGCGTTTCGTCAACGCGGTTTCACCAAGGCCAACCTCCTGGCCGTCGGCGACAAAGTGATCCTGCTCGACGAGGACGGCACGCTGGCGATCGGCACGCCCTCCGCCGAGGGGATCGAGATCCATGCCCGCGCCAAGGTGCTCGACCGCCTCGCCTGGACCGTGCCGACGTTGTTGGGCACCCGGCTCTACGTCCGCGACCGGCACCAGATCAAGGCCTTCGAGCTCGGCTCTTGAGGAAGGGAGACACCCGATGCTGAACATTGCCAGACCGAGATCATCCGACTCTTGCGGCGCGCGATCGCTGATGGCGGTCTGGGCGCTCGCCGCCCTCGCCGGTTCCGCGTCCGCCGAAGTCCCCGCACGCACCCACGTCGGACAGACACTGCTGGTGGCGGACGCGGAATTCGATCGCGGCCAGATCTTCTATCTCCATCCCGGGCAGGACACGCAGGTCGCCGTCACCTCCGTGGCGGCGCTCCAGCGCACCATCCTGACCTCCAGCCGGGCGGTGGGTTATGTGGTCGGCACCTTCGACCCCGAAGACTCCGAGCAACCGATTCTCGGGGGCGCCCTGCGCCTGCCGGTCGCCTCGCTCGCCAGCGGCTCACCGGCGACCGACGAGACGTTGAAGGGCGAGGACTATCTGCACATCGCCGAGCACCCGGAAGTCACTTTCGAGCTGACCGAAACGAAGGACGTCGAGCGGTTGCCGAGCGACGACGACGACGTCTTCCCGTTTCGGATGAAGCTGCTGGGCCGACTCACGGTGCGCGGCGCGACCCGGGAGATCGAGATGCCGGCGGAGGTCAGCTTCCTGCTCACCAACTTCGACACCTTCGCGCGCACCGCCGGGGATCTGGTCAGGATCCACGGCAGCTTCGAGCTGAGCCCCGCGGACTTCGACTGGGAGATGCCGCCCGGCGCCGCCGGCCTGGTGGCCGCGAAGTTGAATGTCGACGTCTTCCTCGTCGGCTCTACCTTGTCGCCGGAGAAGAACCTCGACCCGGAAGTCGACCAGGAGCAATGGCTCGCCGAGCAGCGCTACCTGACCCTGGCTCGCGACCTGAGCGACTCCGAGACGGCGGCGGCGCACGGAGAGCAGTACCTCGCCAAGTACCGCGACGACGCCGAAGCGCTGGACGCCCTGGCGCGGACGATTCTCGACTCCCCGGGCCTGCCGAATCGCGATCTGGCGCTGGCCCGCCAATTGGTGGAGCGGGCCGGCGAGCTGGCCGGCGACGCGGCGATCTCGGAGACCCGCTCCAGGCTCGCCGCGGCACGCGGAGACGGGAGCACGGCGCGGGAAAATTAGCAAGATCGAAGAAGTCGAATATATCCAGGCGCCCTAGACTCCCCCCAACAACCCGCTTGGAGCTTTTCGCCCGGACTGCTTTCCGAGTTGGTGGGCCATCGCCCAACTGGTCCTCGGACCAGAAAACCAATCTCTGAAGGAGAGACCGATGCGAAGGACACCCCTAGCCGTTTTGTTGACCCTGGCCGCCGTGCTGCTTCTGGCGAGCTCGGCATTCGGCGCCGCCCTGCAGATCGCGCCCCGCCCCATCGCCAAGAACGTCAAGGCCGGGAATGATCTCTGGACCACGCCCGACGACTACAGTACCTATCTCGACTTCTCGTACAACGGCGGGCTCCCCGCCGGCTATTTCGGCCCCGGGTCGGATCCGTTCACCGGCATCGTCTACCTCTACGGCGTTCCGCTGGCCAACGACCAGGGCATCCCCTGGAACACCGACACCGTCATCGAGCGGACGCAAAACACCGGGCCGATGGCGGTCGGGACCTGCCGCACCGTCGGCACCAGGTTCATCGCCCTGCACCTGCAGTCGCACCCCTTCACCGTCAGTTTCTTCGGCGGTGCCTATACCCAGACCTACACCCTCACCGGCGGTTTGAGCCCCAGTGTGCCTCAGTCGACCGGAAGCATGACGATCTGTCGGACCACCCAAAACGGTGGGACCTTCACTGCCACCCTCCTCGCGTTCTTTCTGAATCGCTACACGGAGACCAGCACAGGGACCTCGTTCGAAGTGGATTGCGGGACGGGCGCCTGCCCCGAGGCGACCTTGACGTCGGCCGGCTACGGCTGGCGGTTCACCGGCACGGGGCACTCCGGCCAGGACACGGCCCCGGCCGGCCTCGTGGTCGACGTCAACGCCAACGGAATCCCCAACTCCGCCCCGCTGGCGGGTAGCTCGAACATGCTGGCCGGCGTCGGCGGCGGCGGCGGCGGCGGCGGCGACGAGTGCGAGAAGGTCGAGCACGTCGACGGAGGCGGCCAGGACCACAGCCGGCCCAGCCACAAGAGCTACATCGCCGGCGGTGACACGGACGGCAGCGGCAAGCCCGATCACTGCGACTGCGAGGAAGAGCCCTGCGAGGAAGACGAAGAACCGATCGAAGGCGACGCGCAGCAGATCGGCTGACGCTTCGAACTCTCCTCGATGATCAGCGGGCTTCGCCGTTCGCGGCGAAGCCCTTCGTGTCTCTGGCCGACGGCAGCACCGCGAGCAACGCCGTGAGTCCGGCCAGGGTCAACACCGAGGCGGCGGCCAGGGCGGCCGCCACCAGCAGGCCGAGGCGGGCGTTGGCCGGTACCTGCGAGATCACCAGCAGGCCGAATCCCAGCGAGATCGCCAGCGCGTCGGTGAGGATCGCGGGGCCCGCCACTTCGGCGGCATGCGCCGCCGGCTCGGCCAACCCCCGGGCCTGGGCGTGGCGACAGCGCTCGAGGAAGTGGATGCCGTAGTCGACGCCGATGCCCAGCGTGATGGCGCAGAACATCGAAGTCGCCACCCCCAAGGGGATGCCCAGCCACCCCATGAAGCCGAACACCCACACCACCGCGACCAGGGTGGGCAGGATGGCCAGCAGAGCCGTACGGAACGAGCGATACAGCAGACGCAACGCGAGCAGGGCTCCGACCAGAGCCAAGAGCAGCGATGACACCTGAGTGCGGACGATGGCCGGAATCATCGCCTGGCTGACCGCCACGTCACCGGCGAAGTCGAGCCTGGCACCAAGTGGGGCGAGGTGCTCGCCCACCCAGGCACGAATTGCCGCCATCAGCGTCGCGGTGTCACGATAGTTGGCCTCCTTCAGGAAGACGTTCATCACCGTCCTGCGCCGATCGTCGTCCACCACCTCCCGCCGGCGGTGCTCTCCCCGGCCCTGATCGAACTTCCTCAGCACCACCTCGACCCGCTCGGGAGTCTCGGGGATCCGGCGCGTTCCCTCCTGGCGGCCCAGCCACATGAAGGCGACGGTGCTCAGGTGAGAGTGGGGGCCGAGCACCCCGCCGACCTCGGGCCGGGCGCGGACGAAGGCCTCGAGCTCGCCGAGCGTCTCGAGGAGCGCCGGCTGGAGCAGAGGCCCGCCGTCTCCGTCAGCAGCCGGCTCGAAGGCCAGGTGCACGAGAAGGGTGTGGGTGCCGTACAGCAGCTCGTTGGCCCGGTCGGTCGCCGTACGAAAAGCGCTGCCGCGGGCGAAGCCGTCGAGCCAGCTGTCCTGCACCTGGATCAGCGGCACGCCCAGTCCCAGGGCCAGGCTCGCCGCCGCCACCGCGGCCAGGGTCCGCCGCGGCCGGGCGGAAATGCGTGTGGCGAGGCGCCGCAGCACCGCCGCCGACGCGGGTCCCCCCGCCGGACGCCTCATCTTCTCCGCCGGCAGCAGGACGAGGCTCGCGGGGATGACGGTCAACGACCAGACCATACAGAACAAGACGCCGAACGCGGCGAACAGCCCGAACGACCACACCGGGGCGATCGGCGACGCCAGGAACGAAAGAAACGCCAGGCTGGTGGTCAGCGAGGAGAAGACCACCGGCCGGCTCATCTCGTCCATGGTCCGACCGACCGGTTCCGATCGATCGCTCTCACCGACGGCCCCCCCCGAGTCGGCCTCGAGGGTCCTCTGGTAGTGCCAGAAGATGTGGATCTCGTCGGCCAGGCCAATGCTGGTCAGAATCACCGGCAGCACCGCCGTGCTGAGGTAGACCGGGAAGCCCAGCCAGCCCATCACCCCGAAGGTCACGAGCAGGCAGGCGCCGACCTCGAGGAACGCCAGCGCCACTCCCCAGAAACGCCGGCAGCCCCACCAGATGACCAGCGCCACGAAAGCGAGTGCGGCCGGCAGGAGCACCGCCAGATCCTCGAGAATGTGGGTGCCGAGAAGCGCTTCCGCAACCGGGGCGCCGACCACGTGGACGCGATCGGTCTCGGTCCCGAAAGGCTTCGCGGCCTCGAGGACCCGCCGATAGAAATCGATCCGTCCGCCGGTCCCGTCCTCGGAGTCCGGAACCCGCACCAGGACGTTCACACCCCTGCGGTCGGTCGAGACCAGCGTACCGGTCAGGATCGGCGCCGCATCGACGTCCAGACGCAGGACGTCCATCATCTGCGGAGTGTCGGGCAGCGGATCGAGGTAGGGCCTGAACGTCAGCGTCCCCGGGTAGACTCGATCCCGCTTCTCGGTGGCCAGGCTGGTGACGTCGCCAGCCTCGACTCCCTCGAGCCCGAGCAGGGCATCGGAGATGTGCTGGACGGCGGCGAGCGTGTCGAGGTTGTAGACGCCGTCCGGGTGGGAGGTCTCGATCAGCACGACGATCGGATCGCGCAGGCCGAAGTGGGCCCGGATCTCAGCGTCGGTCTCGATCACCGGATCGTCGCGCGGCACGAGGGCCTGGCCGTCCGTGCGCACCTCGAGACGCAGGACACCGGGCGCCGCCGCCAGCACCAGGGCGGTGAGCAGGGCGATCGTCAGCCAGGGGCGCCGGATCGCCCCGCGGGCGAGCACGCTATGCAAGACGTTGGAGCCCTAGATCGCCTGTTCGTAGAACGACACGTCGGTGTCGATCGACGTTTCCAGCGACCGCTTGTCCTGCACGTAGTCCAGCAATGCCCCGTCGTCCTCGATCGCCAGATGATCGTGCAGCTCTGCCGAGTCGGGGAAGGCCTCGAGCCCCCGCTGCCAGGCCTGGCGCGCCTGGTCGTAGCGGCCCGCCTTGGCGTAGGCCTGCCCCAGTGCAACGTGGGTCTTGAGGTAGTACGGGTGCTGCTCGCCGTCGCTTTCCTGGGCCTCCACGCAGTGCTCGAGATCCGCCGCCGCGTCATCGGAATGGCGCAGAGCGCGAGGCCAGTGCAGGTGGTTCATGCCACGGGAGTAGAACGCCAGCCAGGAGTCCGGATGCTCCGCGAGCACCTGATCGAGCTGGTCGAGCCCTTTCTTGGCCAGACTCCCCTTGCAGACGATGGCCGCGAGACCGCCGCAGGCCGGAATCTTGTCGACGTAGGCCAGAGAGAGCTCGACGGCGATCGACGCGGATTCAGTCGCGCGCACCTCGCCACGCTCCTCCACCAGCCCCTCGAAGAAGGCGATCGCACGATCGTGGCGCTCTTGACCGGCTGCAAGAGAACGGTAGGTGCTGGCCAGCGACCGGTCGAAACCGGCGCGCAACCGGTCCTCCATTTCGGCGAGCTGGCCGTTCACGATCTCGGGATCGAGCTTCGGCTCCTCGGCCTCGGCGACCCTCCCCGAGGGACTCCAGGCCGGATCCTCGAGATCGATGTCGATCCGGTCGCGATAGCGCGACGGGTCCTGGCGCGCGGTCATCCAGCGGTCGGCCGCGACGTCTTCGACGTACTGGTAGCCGCCGTCGGGCCACCGCACCTCGAGCAGATCGATGCGCTTGTCGTCGCCGAGCCCGAAGTGCAGGCGCGGATCGCTCTGCCCGGAATAGCCGTTGCCGCCGTCACGCTCGCGGATCAGGATGCCGCCGTCGCGAACCAGGGTGACGCGAGCGCCGATGCCGTCACGGTTGGACCGGCACTCGGCATCGGTCTCGAGGATCACGCCGAGCCAGTGGCCGCCGCCGCTGAGATTGTTGCGGAAGAGGTGAGGCTCCTGCCCCTGGTTGGCGATGAAGACGTCCTGGTCGCCGTCGTTGTCGTAGTCGAAGACGGCCACGCCGCGGCCGTCGCGGTCGCTGTCGATCCCCAGCTCGGCGGCCTGCTCGGTGAAGATCGACAGGTCGTCGTTGCGCCAGAGGCGGGTCTTCTCGTAGCCCGAGAACGAGCGGTCGCCGATCGCCGGCCAGTTCAGGGCCTCGGCGGCGTCCTGGCCCAGAACGGTCCAGGAGGCCAGGTCGTACCAGTAGTTGCCTTCGCCCGCCGAGATAAAGCCGTTGACCGCCAGGATGTCCAGATCGCCATCGTTGTCGTAATCGAGAAATTTGCCGCCCCAGCCCCAGCCGCCGTCGTCGGTGCCGGTCTCGAGGCTGACGTCGGTCATCGACACGTTGCCATCCTGGTCGGTGCCCAGGTTGTACCAGAGCATGTTGCCTTCCTGCAGGTACTCGGCGGTGGTGATGTTGGTGACATAGCCGTCGAGCCAGCCGTCGTTGTTGAAATCCCCGAAGTCGATGTTCATGCCCTTCTTGGTGTCGTAGCCGATGGCGGTGTCACTGACGTTGGCGAAGGTGACGATGCCGTCCGCGCCGGCGCCATTGCCGACGAAAAGCTGGTCGGGCCCGAAGTCGTTGGCGCAATAGAGGTCGGGCCAACCGTCGTTGTCGACGTCGGCCGAGCCCACCGCCAGGGTCCAGCCGGGGTCCTCGAGCCCGAGCTCGACCGCTTTCTCGACGAAGGTGCCGTCGCTCTGCTGGTGGAACAGGAAGTTGTCGCCGCCGTTGCGCGCGGTCTCGAAGTCGTCGTGCATGATGCGGGTGTCGTCCAGGTTCCACAGGTCGACCTCACGGAAGTAGTTGCCGACATAGATGTCGAGCCGGCCGTCGAGGTCGTAATCGAAAAAGATCGCGGCGTTGCCGTTGGTCCAGTCGATGCCCGGCTTGCCGTCGCGGCGGCGAAAGTGATCGGCCGTGACCTCGGTGAAGGTCACGTTGCCGTCGGCGTCGGCGCCGTTGTTGCGATACAGCGAATCGCGCCCCCAGCGCACCAGGTAGAGGTCGATCCAGCCGTCGTTGTCGTAGTCGCCCCAGACCGCGTCCATGCTCGCGCCATCGTCGCCGTTGACCGCTGCCAGGCCGGCCGCGGGCGCCACCTCGGTGAAGGCGGGGCCGCTGCCGCCACCGGTGTTGCGGTAGAGGTAGTTGGGTTCGCCCCGATTGGAATTGGTGACATATAGGTCGACCCAACCGTCGTTGTCGTAGTCGCCGGCCGCCACGGCCGCGCCGACGCTGGTCATCCACGACATGATGCTGTCGAGCTGGTGATCGAGGATCGGTTTGCTGTGGCGGTGGGTAATGCCCTCTTCGGCCGCGACGTCGGTGAAACCGACGCGCAGAACCTTCTCGGGCGCCGCTGCCTGGTGCTCGCCGCAACCGAGGGTGAATGCCAGGACCAGGGACACCGGAAGTAGGCATCCCAGAATCCGGGACGGTGAGCTGAGACGACTCATACACGCACCTCCTGCTGTGTGATCGGTTCGAGAATCTGACCGGCGGGCGGCGGAGCCATGGTGGCGACCACGAGTTGGAGCTCCAGCATACCGAAGAAACGCCCCAGGCAGCCGCCGGCCCCGCGGTCCAGGTGCTTCGGCACGCTTCATCTCGAGCTCCCCTCTCGATCCCCCGCACCGCCGCGGCCGGCGAGCAGGGATACCGCGGTCGCCAGCGCCGGCGCTGTCTCTTCCTCGCTCGATCTGCTCGCCAACGCAGCCCCCAGGCCGCCCAGGGTGAGCAGCAGGCCGGCCCCCAGCGCCATCGCCACGAGCATCCCCAACCGAGCGTTGGACGGCGCCTGAGACACCACCAGCAAGCCGAAGCCCAGGGCCACCGCCACGGTATCGGTGGCGATTGCCGGGCCGGCCTCCCGCGCCGCGATCTCGGCCGGCCGCGGCAGGCCCGCGGCGCCTGCCCGGCGGTAGCGTTCGATGAAGTGAATAGCGTAATCCACCCCGACCCCCAGGGTGATGGCGCAGAACATCGAGGTCGCGACGCCCAGCGGCATGCCGGCCCAGCCCATCGCCCCGAACACCCACAAGACCGCGACGGCGACGGGCAGAATCGCGTAGAGCGCCATCTTCGCGGACCTGTAGAGCAGGCACAGGCACACCAGCGCGCCGACCACGGCGAGCAGCAGCGAATTGACCTGGCTGCCCACGATGGTCGGGATCATCGCCTGGCTCACGGCGACGTCACCAGCAAAACCGAGTTTGGCGCCGAGCGGTTCCAGGTGCTGCTGCGCGTATCGCTCGAGCGTGGCCATCAGCACCGCGGTCTCGCGATAGTTGGCGTTCTTCAAGAAGATCGTCACCACGGTGCGCCGCAGGTCGTCGTCGAGGATCTGCCGGCGGCGCAGCACTCCGCGGCCGTCGTCGAAACGCTTCACCAGCAGCCGCACCCGCTCGGAAGATTCGGGGATCGTGCGCGCGCTCTCCTTGCGCCCCTGCCACAGATAGGAGACGGCGGTCAGGTGTGTGTGGGTTCCCAGCACCCCGCCGACGCCGGGCTGAGCGCGAGCGAATGCCTCGAGCTCGCCGATGGCGGTGAGCACGTCGTGCGACGCCAGCGCGCCTTCGGCGTGGAAGTCCAGGTGGGCAATCAGAGTGTGGGTGCCGTGGAGCTGCGCATTGACCCGCTCGGTGGCGACGCGAAAGGGACTCGTGGGCTTGAAGCCATCGATCCAGCTGTCCTGCACGTGGAGACCCGAAAGACCGAAGGCGGCGACCAGACTGACCGCCAGGAGCGCCGCCAGAGTCACCCGCCGACGACGCAGCAAAGGGATCGACCAGCGCCAGGTCCAGGGCATCCAGTCACCGGTGCGGCGCGGGTGGCGCAGCTTGTCAGGGCCGAGCAGCACCAGGAATGCGGGCACCACGGTGAGTGACCAGAGCATGCAGAAGAGGATGCCCAGCGCCGCGAACAGGCCGAAGCTACGAACCGGCGGGATCGGCGACCCGACGAAAGAAACGAAACCGATCGACGTCGTCACCGAGGTCAGTATCACCGGCCGCGTCATCGCCTCCATGGTCTGGCGGACGAGCTGCCGGCGGGGCGCCGTGGGATCGTCCTCGATCCGGCGCTGATAGTGCCAGAAGATGTGGATCTCGTCGGCCAGACCGATGGTGGTCAGGACGACCAGCAGAACCGGCGTGGTCAGGTACACCGGGATCCCGGTCCACCCCATCAGGCCGAAGGTCCAGACCAGGCAGGCTCCCACCTCCATGAAACCGAGCAGCGGCCCCCAGATTCGCCGACAGCCCAGACCGATCACCAGACCGATCACCGCCAGGCAGAGCGGCACGATGACGGTCATGTCCTCGATCAGGTGGCTGCCCAGGAGCGACTCCGCGGCCGGCGCGCCGACCACCAGGATCTCGTCGGTGGCGGTGGCGAACGGCTCGGTCACCAGCTGGATGCGCCGGTACAGCTCCGCCCGGTCCACCCGGTCCTCCTGGTCTTTCACCGAATCCGAGGGGATGCCCACCAGGATGGTCGTCGCTCGGCGGTCGGCGGTGACCAGCGTGCCGGTGAGGATGCCGGCGGCGTCGACGTCGGAAGCGAGCTGTGCCATGCGCTCGGGAGTGTCGGGCAGCGGATCGAGGAAGGGCCGGAACTCGAGCGTGCCGGGATAGACGCGGTCGCGCCGTTCGGTCGCCAGGCTCATCACCCGGTCAGCCTCGATGCCAGGGGTGCCACGCAGCGCCTGGGTCAACTGGTCGACCGTGCGTAGCGTCTCGAGGTTGTAGATGCCATCGGAATGGTCGGTGGTGAGGAAGACGACGATCGGGTCGTCGAGGTGGAAGTGCTCACGGACCTCGGCGTCGAAAAGCACCACCGGGTCGTCCGGCGAGACCAGGGCCTTGCCGTCGGTGCGCAGCTCGAGACGCGACAGCCCCGGAGCCGCTGCCAGGGTGAGAGCGATCATCACTCCGATCATCCGCCGTGGACGGGCGATCGCCCACGCCACCAACCGGCTCGCTGGCCCGGTCTTCTCCGAGGTCATGCTCATGCCGCTGGATGCACCTCTTCCATCGTTTTCTTGGTCAGTCGACCCGACCGGCGGCTGGCCGGCATCGCCAACCAATCTGGACTATCCACCTCGATACGACTTGTATAGATCTATCACGATATGTTATCGTCCAGGAATTGTAAAGTAGGCAGAATGACTCAGCCGGAGCCGCCGCGCTGCGCTGGGCGAACGGAGGACAGGACGATGAGTATCGCCCCGACAGAGACGGCTGTCCGCAGCCATCCGAGCACCATCGCGTCGCACCGCGCGGCGGTGGAACGGGTCATCCGCACCATGCGGGAGCGGATGAGCGAAGAACTGTCGCTCGAAGAAATGGCCGACGTGGCGCTGATGAGCACCTACCACTTCAACCGCACCTTCCGCCAGCTTACCGGCATCCCGCCGAGCCAGTTCTTGAGCGCTCTGCGCCTGGAGGCAGCCAAACGCCTGCTCCTGACCACAGGCCGCTCGGTGACGGACATCTGCTATGAGGTCGGCTACAACAGCCTGGGCACCTTCACTACCCGCTTCACCCAGCTTGTTGGGCTGCCCCCGGGCCAGCTGCGTCGACTCAGCGAGGCCTTCACGGGTGCCAGCGCCGAGGAGCTGCTGACGCTCAGCCAGTCGCCACAGGAAGCCACCGGCCCGGCGATCACCGGCCGCATCGAGGGCGACTCGTCCGTCAGCGGCTTGCTCTTCCTCGGCCTGTTCGAGAAACCGATCCCCCAGGAGCGGCCCCTGTCGTGCGCGATTCTGGCGCAACCGGGGCCGTACCGGATCGAGATCCCGGGAGACGGCGACTTCTTCGTCTTCGCCGCGGGCCTCGCGCATATCGAGAAGCCTCTGGACTACCTCATGTGCGGCGGCTCGATCCGGGGCCTGGCCCACGCCGGGCCGCTGTCCGTCCACGACGGAGAGGTGACCGGCGATGCCGACATGACCCTGGAGCCGCCAAAGCTGCTCAATCCACCCCTGCTGGTGACCCTACCCCTGCTGATCGACGAACGCCTCGCGCGCGAGTTCGGTGCCGAAGCGGGTGACCCGGACGCGGTCGAAGCAGGAGCGGTCGAGCGGGAACCGCACGACGGCGACCCGGTCGAGACCGTCTTCGGCTGAGCGATTCGGGTTTCCAAACGAAACGGCCGGCGCGATGCCGGCCGTTTCAACGTTCACGAGCGGGGCCTGCTCTAGCCCTCGATCTGAAGCTCGATCTCGTCTTCAATGTCGATGGCCCAGCAAGGCTTCATGCAATCGATGCAGTGCAGGTGGTCCGGATCGCAGAAACTGCCGTCCTCGCTCCAGATCGGCGGCGGCTCCGCCCTCACCGGCCGGCAGTGGCAGCACCTGCTCGGGCACCAATCCCCCACGACCGAAGTCGCGGCCGCCATGGCCATGCCGACGAGGAAGTTCGAGGCCTCCGGCATGACGCTGTCCGCGACGCCGTCACCGTCGGTGTCGACCTTCACCGGCTCGCCCCAGGCGTTGACGCCGACCTCTTCCGTGGTGGCCCAGTAGGAGTCCGGCGACGGGCCGAGGTAGATCTCCTGGTTCACCCCCAGCGGCTCGCCGCCGTCGAGCGGCGTGAAGACGACCTTGACGTTGAGGTGCAGCGGCGATGCGTACGTTCCGCCCCAATCGCCTTCGCGGAAGATCGTCATCTCGGTCAGCGGCTGCTCGCCGTCGAGCGTCGAGGTGACCTCGAACCTGGTGTCGCAGCCGACGTCGACTGGCTCGGTGCCGACCAGCGACAGAGCCATCATCTGCAGGCGGGTGGTGGCGACGCCGTCCTCGTCGAACGTCGCGTCGTCGAGCCGGTGGACGACCGTGTCGGTCGGACCCAGGACCCCGGTCGGCTCGGTCACGAGCGGCTTGCCGTTCATGACGATCCTGCCGTCGAACGCTTTCGAGCCCGGACAGAAGAAGCCCGCCGGGATCGGATCGTCGGCAAAGCTGGTGACGCTGGCCCCCGTGGCCGTCGGCCACAAATCGACGCCGCTCGTGATCACGTCGTCGGCCATCGCCGGGGCGGCGAGCAAGGCCAGCAACGCGACGCTCCAAATCAACCGTGTCCTGAGAATCTTCATCTCTTCACTCCTTTCGACCGTGTACCTGTGTACCCCCCACGCCTGGGGCGTCTGGCGCCCCCAGTCCTCTCTCGGCCGCGGAAGGTGCTTCGATTCTGGATTCAGGGTAGACCGCATTTTGAACAATTTCTTCTCCGAAATTGCGCAATCCACCTTGACCCACGCTGGCATCACTGGCATCGGGACATTGGGGACGAAACTTTCCCCCGGCGGAACCAATCTGTTGCCTCCAGGGACAATCTGTAGTATTGTCATAAGCGAATAGTCTGAATTTGTCGTCTCACTTGTCGGCACCGTAACGCGTCTGGCAAGGAGAGGTGTATCTTGAAACATTGGAGATCATCTATGAGATGGCTGTACCGGAGTCTCTTTGGGCTGTCACTCGAGGAAGTGACGTTCGAGCGTCGCGGATTTCGCGGCGGCGACGCGCGGATGCGCGCGCGCCTGGAGAGGGTGGGCATCTCTTTTCTCCATGGCTACCACGCGGCCCTGGAGCACGACCCCGGCGAGCTCCTGGAGCGACGCCTCGAGGAGATCGAGGGCGATCAGCACGGCTTCGCCTACGAGGGTGCGGCCATGGCGCTGACCCTGCTCGATCTGCTCAGCCCCTGGCGCCGGCAGCGACGGCTCGACGCTTTCCTCGCCGGGCGCGGCGGCGCGCACGTCTATATGGTCCACGTCGGCACCGGCTGGGCAATCGCCCGGCTACCGGTGAGCATGCGCTCGGTCATGAAGCGGCTCGATCCGCTCCTGCGCTGGTTGGCGATGGACGGCTACGGCTTCCACGAAGGCTATTTCCACTGGCCGCGATCGGTCGACGGCCGGAAGATCCCCCGGCGCCTCTCGGGCTACGCGCGCCGCGCGTTCGACCAGGGACTGGGCCGGAGCCTCTGGTTCGTCGAAGGCGCCGAGGTCGAGCGCATCGCCACCACCATCGGCTCCTTCCCAGCCGCGCGGCGGGCGGATCTCTGGTGCGGGATCGGCCTCAGCTCGACCTATGCCGGCGGGCTCGACCGGGAAGGCCTGACGGCCTTGCTCGACGCGGGCCACGACTACCGTCACGAGCTCGCCCAGGGCTCGGCCTTCGCGGCCGAGGCGCGGCGGCGGGCCGGCAATCCCGCGCCGCACAACGAGCTCACCTGCCGGCTGCTGTGCGGCCTGAGCGTCGATGACGCGGCGCGGCTGACAGCAACGACCCGCCGCGATCTGCCGGACGACGGCGAGGAACCGGCCTTCGAGGTCTGGAAAAAACGCATCCAGGAGGGTATAGTGACACGTGCAGGGGCCGCGGAACGGCAACGCTTCGCGACCGGAGAACAGGAACGCCCGGTAGCAATGGAGGTCGGCGCATGAAGCCGGAAATCGCCATTGTCGGAATAGCCTGTCAATATCCCGACGCACGCTCGCCGCGAGAGCTCTGGGAAAACGTCCTGGCCCAGCGCCGGGCCTTCAGGCGCCTGCCCGACGAACGCCTGCGTCTCGACGACTACTACTCCGCCGACCGCGACGCTCCGGATTCGATCTACTGCCAGGAGGCCGCGGTCATCGACGGCTGGGAGTTCGACCGGGTGAAATTCCGGTTGCCGGCCGAGACCGTGCGCTCGGCCGACCCGGCCCACTGGCTGGCGCTCGACATCGCCGACCAGGCGCTGGCGGACGCCAGCTTCCCGGGCGGCGAGGGTCTGCCGCGCGAGATGACCGGCGTGCTGATCGGCAACACGCTCACCGGCGAGTTCTCGCGTTCCAGCCTGATGCGTTTGCGCTGGCCCTACGTGCGGCGGGTGCTGGCTGCCAGCCTCGACGACGAGGGCTGGCCGGCCGAGCGCTCGGCCGCCTTTCTCGAGCGCCTCGAGCAAGACTACAAACAGGCTTTCCATCCAGTCGGCGACGAAACTCTTGCAGGCGGCCTCGCCAACACCATCGCCGGCCGGATCTGCAACTACTTCGATCTGGGCGGCGGCGGCTACACCGTCGACGGCGCCTGTTCCTCGTCGCTGCTGGCGGCGGCGCAGTCGTGCTCGGCGCTGGTGGCCGGCGACCTCGACGTCGCCCTGGTCGGAGGCGTGGACCTCTCGATCGACCCGTTCGAGCTGGTGGGCTTCTCCAAGACCGGCGCGCTGGCTGAAGGCGACATGCGGGTCTTCGACACCCGGTCCGACGGCTTTCTGCCCGGCGAGGGATGCGGCATCCTCGTGCTCATGCGGCGGGCCGACGCGGTGGCCCAGAATCGGCGCATCTACGCACTGATTCGCGGCTGGGGCGTGTCCTCCGACGGCCACGGCGGGATCACTCGCCCCGACGCCTCCGGGCAGCGGCTGGCACTCGATCGCGCCTACCGCCGGGCGGGTTTCGGCATCGACACGGTGGCCTATTTCGAGGCCCACGGCACCGGCACTAAGGTGGGCGACGCGACCGAGCTGGAGGCCCTGTCCGGTGCCCGCCGGCAGGCGGGAGCCGCCGCGGCCTCCGCCGCCATCGGATCGGTCAAGGCGAACATCGGCCACACCAAGGCCGCCGCCGGGGCGGTCGGGTTGATCAAGGCCGCCAAGGCCCTGGAATCTCGCCTATTACCACCGCACACCAGCTGCGAGCGGCCGCACGCCGAGCTCACGGCCGAAGGCGCCACGCTGCGGGTGCTCGACCGCCCCGAGACCTTCACCGCCGACCGGCCGATGCGCGCGGCGGTCAGCGGCATGGGCTTCGGCGGCATCAACGCCCACCTTGTGCTCGAGGAAGAAGCACCCGCGTCGCCCCGCCCGATCGCGCTGCCCGCGCGTCGGCTGCTGGCCGCGCCGCAGGACGCCGAGTTGTTCCTGTTTGCCGGCCGGGACGCCGGCGAGCTCCTGAGCCAGATCGAAAGGTTGGCGGAGATCGCGCCGCGCATCTCGCGCTCGGAGCTGACCGACGCGGCCGCCGAGGTCGCCCGACGCCTGGCAGGCGGGCGCATGCGCGCGGCCGTCGTGGCCGGCACGCCGGCCGAGTTCGCCGCGCGGCTCGAGACCCTGCTCGGCTGGCTGCGCGAAGGCGTCGAGAAACGCCTGCGGCTGGAGACCGGCCTGTTCCTGGGCGGCGTCGCCCAAGCTCCCCGCATCGGCCTCCTATTCTCCGGGCAGGGCTCGCCGGCCCACTTGGGCGGCGGCACCTGGCGGCGGCGATTCGCCTCGGTGGACCGGCTCTATAGGAATGTCCACTGGTCACCCGGAGACGACGCGGTGGCCACCGAGGTCGCCCAGCCGGCGATCGTCACCGCCTCGCTCGCCGGCCTGGACGTGCTGCGGGCGCTCGGCATCGAGGGCTCGGCCGCAATCGGCCACAGCCTCGGCGAGCTGACCGCCGCGTACTGGGCCGGGGCCTGCGACCGCGACCGCCTGCTCGACCTCGCTCAGCGGCGCGGCCGGGCGATGGCGGAGCTCGGCGACGACGACGGCACCATGATCCGCATCGACGCCGACGCCGAGCAGGCGGACGTCCTGGCCGCGGCAGAGGCAGAGGTCGTCGTGGCGTGTTGGAATTCGCCCTGCAAGACGGTTCTCTCCGGCCCGGCGAGGGCGCTCGCGCGGGTGATCGACCGTGCTCACTCCCGTGGAATCGGGGCCACCGAGCTGGCGGTTTCCCACGCCTTCCACTCCCCACTGGTCGCGGCCGCGGAGCCGCTTCTGGAAGAAGCGCTGGCATCGCGACCGTTCCGTGCGATCGAGCGCCGTATCTTCTCGACCGTCACCGGCGCCGAGCTCGAGCCGGAGCAGGATCTGCGGCAGCTCTTCCTTCGCCAGCTCACCGCACCGGTGCGATTCCACCAGGCCGTGACGGCGGCGGCGGACGAGATCGATCTATGGTTGCAGGTCGGGCCGGGCCAAGGCTTGGCGGAGCTGCTGCGAGAATCGATCGACACGCCGGTGGTGGCGATCGACTCCGGCGGCCGGTCGATGACCGGCCTGCTGCGGGCGGTGGGCGCGGCCTTCGCACTCGGCGCGTCGATCGACCACCGGGAGCTATTCGCTCCGCGCTTCACCCGGCCGTTCGATCTCGACCGCGAGCCTCGTTTCCTGGTCAATCCCTGCGAGCTGGCTCCGGTTCCACAAGCGATCTCGGGCGGCAGTGGGTCCCACAGACCGGCGATGCGCCGCGAGGAGACACCGAGTCCGGAGCCGCGAGCCGAGAAAGAACCGAGCGCGGCGTCCGAAGAGGAGTCTCCGCGGGACCTCCTGAGACGCCTGGTCGTCGAGCGTACAGAGCTGCCCGCATCCGTGATCCAGGGCAGCGATCGCTTCTTGAGCGACCTCCACCTGAGCTCGATCGAGGTCGGGCAGCTGGCCGGCGAAGCCGCACGAAGCCTCGGCCTCCAGGCGCCCGCGGCCCCGACCGACTACGCCAACGCGACGCTCGACGACATGGCCACCGCCCTCGAGGAGCTGCGAGCCACGGGTGTCGCGAGCGCCACGGAAGAGCCGGACAAGCCGCCGGGCGGCCTCGGGACCTGGGTCCGGGCCTTCACCGTCGACTTCATCGAGCGTTCGGCGGAAACCCCCGCCCCGACCGGCAAGACCAACGGGTGGCGTCTGCTCGGCGACCAGGGCCATGCGCTGGCCGAGCCTCTCGCCCGCGAGCTCCGCGATCTGGCTGCAGGCGGCCTGGTGTGTTGCCTGGCGCCGAACACCGAGGAAAGCTGGATCGACCTCTTCCTCGAGGCGGCCGGCGCTATCCGTGCGAAGAAGCCGGAGCGCTTCGTTCTGGTGCACCAGGGCGGTGGCGGCGGTGGCTTCGCTCGGACTCTCCATCTCGAATCCGGCATCGCGACCTCGGTCGTCGACGTGCCGTTCGATCATCCCAAGGCGGCGGCCTGGGTGGCTGCCGAAGCGCGGGCTTCGAGCCCGTACTCGGAAGCGTGCTACAGCCCGGACGGTCGGCGGCGCGAACCCGTCCTGCGGCGGCTGGAGGCCACCGAAGAGGCGGATGGCGAACCGGCGCTCGGCGCCGGCGACGTGTTGCTGGTCTCGGGCGGCGGCAAGGGTATCGCTGCCGAGTGCGCTCTGGCGCTGGCCCGTGAATCCGGTGCGCGACTCGCTCTATTGGGTCGTTCGTCGCCCGACTCGGACGCCGATCTTTGCGCCAACCTGGAGCGAATGCGCGCGTCGGGCGCCGAGCTCCGCTACGCCAGCGCCGACGTCACCGACGCCCGGGCGGTCACGGCCGCGGTCGGCGAGCTCCAGGACTCTCTCGGCCCGGTCACGGCGATCCTGCATGGCGCCGGCGTCAACCAGCCGAAGCTGCTGAGCGATCTGTCGAAAAGCGACTATCTGCATACCGTCACCCCCAAAGTCCTGGGCCTGCGCCATCTGTTGGCGTCGGTGCCCGCCGAGCGCCTGCGGCTGCTCCTGACCTTTGGCTCGATCATCGCCCGCACCGGCATGCGCGGCGAGGCCGACTACGCCGTGGCCAACGAGTGGCTGGGGCGCGAGGTGGAGCGCTTCGCCGAAGAGCATCCGAGTTGCCGCTGCCTGAACGTCGAATGGTCGGTGTGGTCGGGAGTCGGCATGGGCGAGCGGCTGGGCCGGGTGGACGCGCTGGTGAGAGAAGGCATCTCCCCGATCTCTCCGGATGAAGGCGTCGCCATTCTCGGCCGTCTGCTGAAGCGCCCGCCGGCGCCGACCTCGGTCGTCGTGACCGGCCGCTTCGGCGACCTCCCCACCCTACGCCTGGATCGCCCGGAGCTGCCCTTCCTGCGCTTCCTCGAGACACCACGGGTGGTCTTCCCCGGGATCGAGCTGATTGCCGACGCCGAGCTGTCCGCGGACTCGGACCCCTATATCGCCGACCATGTCTTCCGGAACCAGCGGCTCTGGCCGGCGGTCCTGGGGCTCGAAGCCATGGCCCAGGCGGCCATGGCGACGACCGGATCGAACGTGCCTCCGGTGTTCGAGAACGTCCGCTTCGACCGGCCGATCTCGGTGCCAGAAGACGGCCAGCTGGCGATCCGGACGTTGTCGTTGGCCGACGAGGCGGACATCGTCGACGTCGCGATCGAGAGCCAGGAGACCGCGTTTCAGGCAGCACATTTCCGAGCGCGGTGCCGCTTCGGTGCGTCGGCGGCCTCTGGCGTCGAGGAAGCCCCGGTGGCGGAAGCTTCGACTCTGGAAACCGTGACGCCGGATTCGTTGCCGGCACGGCTGCCGGTCGAGCCCGAAACGGATCTCTACGGCGGCCCGCTCTTCCACCAGGGGAGATTCCGCCGTCTGACCGGCTATCGCGTGCTCACCGCCACGCACTGCCTGGCCGAGATCGCACCCAGCGACGCGGCCACCGCCGGCGGTTGGTTCAGCCCCTATCTGCCCGCCGAGCTGGCCCTGGGCGATCCAGGCGCGCGCGACGCCGCCATCCACGCCGTCCAGGCATGCGTTCCCCACTCCACAGTTCTCCCGATCGGCGTCGACCGGCTGGTGCCGGGGCACCTGCCCTCCGGCGAGAGCCTGCGCGTCGCGGCCCACGAACGCCTGCGTGACGGTGACCTCTTCGTCTACGACCTGGAGCTGCGTGACACCGGCGGGCGAACGCTGGAACGCTGGGAAGGCCTGCGGCTGCGCGCGGTGGGCGACATCCCGGCGCCCGAGGAATGGTCCTCGGCCCTGTTCCTCCCGTACGTCGAGCGCCGGGTCGAGGACCTGGTACCCAGATCCCAGGTCGCCATGGCCCTGCGCTTCTGCTCCAACGGCGCCGGCCGGCGCGAGCGCAGCGCCAAGACCCTGCGCCGGCTGCTCGGCGACGACGTGCAGATCCACTACCGCGGGGACGGCAAGCCGGAGGTTGCCGGCGGGCGGGACGTCTCAGTGTCGCACGCCGATCCGTTCGTCCTGGCAATCTCGGGCCGTGGGCCGCTGGGCTGCGACCTGGAGGCGGTCAAACATCGCTCGGGCACCGAGTGGGCCGATCTCCTGGGGCCCGACCGGCTGCGGCTGGCCGAGGTCATCGCCCGGGAGCGGGACGAAGCCCAGGATCACGCCGCCGCCCGGGTCTGGGCAGCCGGCGAGTGTCTCACCAAGGCGGGCATCGGCCCGAACGCGCCGCTCGAGCTGGCGACCAGCAACGACGACGGCTGGGTGCTGCTCACCAGCGGCGCCCTGGCGATCCCCACTTTCGTTGCCCGCCTGCGCGAGACCGAGGAGCCGCTGGCCCTCGCCGTGCTGGCGACCGCCGACGCCGCGATCGTCGTCACCTGAGCCGGCGGCGACCTATCGAACAGGAGCGGCCCGAGAGCGAGCCGACAGAGAGTATGCGGACCTACGACCATCGACTCATCGTCAGCTTCGAAGAGACCAACCTGGTCGGCAACATCTACTACGTCCACCACCTGCGCTGGCAGGGTCGCTGCCGGGAGATGTTCATCCGCGATCATTGCCCGGAGGTATTGGAAGACCTCGCCAGCGGCCTGGCACTGGCGACCGTCCGCTGCTCCTGTGACTATCTCGCCGAGCTCGCCGCCTTCGACGAGGTGATCGTCCGCATGCGCCTCGGCGGGATCATCCAGAATCGGGTGACGATGCTCTTCGACTACCTCCGCGTCACGGCGGACGGCGAGGAGCTAGTCGCCCGCGGCGAGCAGCAGATCGCCGCCATGCGCCGAAAGAACGGCGGGGTGGTGCCGACGCCGATCCCGCCACCGCTCAAGGCGGCGCTCGAGCCCTACGGATCACCCTGAGCCGAGCGGCCTGGCGGCCCGGCACCGGCACCTGCTCGGAGTGCCCGCGCGCTATGCTATTCTGCGGGTCCCCAGCTTCTTGCGTTCCCGTCGTCGAGCGGCTTTCCTCTCCGAGCCATGAGCAGCACCAGCCAACGGCTTCAGGCCGCTCTCGACTTCTCTCAGGCGCTGCTCGAATCGCACTCGACCCGCCTGGTCCTGTCGCTGCTGATCATCGTCTCGGTGCTGCCGGAGAAGGCGCAGGAGGCGCTCTTCCCGGACGCCGTGGTCGGCCGCCTCGACCCGATCTTCCTGGCCGTCTTCAGCATCGAGCTGCTGGCGCGGCTGGCGATCGGCGCGCGGCGCTGGCAGGAGCGACAGGCGCGCAGATCCGAAGTCGTCATGCTGGTGCTCGATGTGCTGGCGGTGATCTCGTTCCTGCCGCTGGATCGCATGATCGGGTCGAGCTACTTCCGCCTGGTGAGGCTCGCGCGCCTGCTCCTGCTGTTCGGCTACTGGGGGCGCATGGCCCGCGACCTGCTCGCCGTGCTGAGCGGCCCCGATCGGCGCTATCAGGTGATCGGCGTGCTGTTCCTCGGCCTGGTGCTGTCCTTCGGCAGCGCCGTCGTCATCACGCACCTGGTGCCGGAGCACGATTTCGACGGCAACGGCGTCACCGACGACGAGGACAGGAGGTTCTTCCACATCCTGTGGTGGAGCTTCCGCCAGGTCCAGGACACCGGCAACCTGGTGAGCGGCATCGATCATCCGCGTATCGTCGTCATATCGCTGTTGCTGACGATCGTCGGCATGTTCCTGTTCTCGCTGGTGATCGGCATCGGCACCGGCGCCATCGAGGAGGTGCTGGCGCGCTCGCGCGAGCAGCCCCTGGCGCTGCGCGAGCACACGGTGGTACTCGGCCTGACGCCCCACAGCGTCTTCCTGCTCGAAGGGCTGGCGAACATCTACCGCAAAAACCTGACGTCATTCCGTGCCGCGGTGCTGGGGCCGACGCCCGATCCGCCCGCCTATCTCCACCGTCCGTCGATGCGCACCTTCCAGTATCGCAGCGGAGATCCGGTTCGCGCCGCCGACCTCGATCGCGTCAACATCCAGAAAGCCCGGCGGGTGCTGATCCTGGGCGCCGATCCGCACAATCCGGACGGCGAGGTGATCTCGGCAATCCTGGCCACGCGCGAGCGCAACCCCCGGGTGGACGTCTATCCGGATATCGAGCACGAGCGGAACTTCCGGGCGGTGCTCTCGGCGGGCGGCCCCGGCACGCACCTGGTGGGATCCGGCTCGTTCCTCGGCCAGTACATCGTCGCCAACGTCGTCTACCCCGGCATTTACGAGGTTTATCGCCAGCTCCTGACATCCACGGGCAGCGAGATCTACACCTACTTCTTCTCGCGCGAGGAGCGCGAGCGCCTGCCGCGGGGCGAGGGCGGGCCGGGCTTCGACCCGGCGACCCTGCACCGGCTAGCCTACCGGCGCTTCGGCGTGACGCCGATCGGCTTCTTCCTCGGCGCCGGCGAGGGCGACGAGGACCTGGAGGTGCTCCTGAATCCCACGCGCGCGGCGCGGGGCGCCGGCGGGCGCAGGTCCAGCAACGATCCACCGAATAGCGTCTTCGACGGCGATGGCAAGGTCCGCTGGCCGGCGATTCGGGGGTTGGCCGGCATCTCGCTGCGCTGGGCCGAGATCCGCCGGCTGGGCCAGCAACTGGCGGAGTCACCGGTGATTGACGGGCGACCGCGAGCCCGAGGCGACGCCTTCCAGTCGCTCGACCTGCGACCGGCCAGCAGCCGGATCGAGAGGGTGCTGATCTCCGGCGCCAGTTTGCGAGTGCCGCGCGTGGTGGCCGGCCTCACTGGCTTCTACCCGCGGCTCGACGTCACCGTCCTGGTGGGCGATCGCTCCGGCATGCGCGCCATCTCCCAGGGCCTACGGGACGCGCTCGCCGGCGCCCTGGGTGGTGCACCCGAGGAATCGCACGACGGCGACCGCCTGGAGCTGCGGTTCGAGACCTCGGAGCGACGCGTCCGCGTGGTGCTGCTCGAAACCGACTGGGCACACCGCGAGCGCCTCGACCAGGCGGGGGCCGTCGATCTCGACTCGGCCGACGCCGTGCTGCTCCTGCCCGCGGGCAGCCGCGCCGAGGAGCACGACGGCACGATGGCGCTCGACTGCCTGCACCTCGCCAATCTCGAGCGCAGCGGCGAGCTGCGCGGCCGCCCCGGCCTGCACGTGGTCGGGGTGGTGCGCGACGCGGTCAAGGGCGACCTGCTGGAGAGCCGGCTGGCCGAGATCGCCGGGCCCGGCAGCGCTATTCGCTTCTCCGTCATCTCGAGCGAGCGAGTCCGGCACCACTTCATCATGCAGAACGTCTTCGTCCGCGGCCTCAACCCGCTCTACCTGCAGCTGCTCAACGCCGGCGGGCAGCACCTCAGCCGGCTGATCCCGCGCGAGGACGCCGTCCTCGACGGCGCCTTCGATCCCGCCGAGCTCGGTGAGCACCTTCTGCTCGACCGCGGCCTGGTCTTCGTCGGCCTCGAGCTGACGGACGAGAACGGCGGCTACCACATCGAGCTCGATCCCCAGCAGATGCCCCCCGGCCGCCCCATCCCCTGGCGCTCGGTGCGGGCGATCTATGCTCTGGGCTCCTGGTCCGACCTCTGCCAGCGCTCCGCGCCCCGGTAGAGCGCGGTCGAGCCGGAATCCGTGGCGCCCGCGCCACGGGGCGCGGACCACCAGCAAAGATTATCGGCGCCCGCGCCATGGGGCGCGGACCGGTAACAAGAAATAATGGCGCCCGCGCCACGGGGCGGGACCCAGAAACAGAAGATACCGGCGCCCGCGCCATGGGGCGCGGACCACGAACAAAAAATACTGGCGCCCGCCCCACGGGGCGCGGACCAAAAACAAAAGTTATTGCCGCCCGCCCCACGGGGCGCGGACCAAAAACAAAAGTTATTGCCGCCCGCCCCACGGGGCGGAGAGGCGAAACGTCGGTCTCCGGCGCTCGCGGCGCGGCGCTAAGCGCTGAGAATACAGTCACTTGGCCTTGCCGAGCTCAGAGGCGGCGTCTCGTCGCCGCCAGCGCCGGAATTTCGGCGCCGACATCGCTCACTCGACTGATCCCGGGCTCTCGGCCTCTACCGCACTCCCAGCCCGCTCGCTGGCTCGAGCGTCCGTTTGCGGGTGTCAAGCGCCCGCGAGCCACATTGCGATGCCGAGCTACCTAGAATGACCGGCAAAGCGGTCACAGAGCGGCAATCAGGCGGCCTCGTGCACCGGTTTGGACGGAGGTGGAATGATGAACGCCCTCACTGTGGGCCCGTTCGTCGTCCCCGGCGGGTAGAGGTGACCGGGAGGGAGAGGGGAGGTTGACCTCGCCTCTCCCTTTCCTTTACGGTTGGGCCGACCCTCTGGCCAAAAATCGGGAGGAAAGCGATGGGCGACACCGGACGTCTGCTCAAGAAAGCCGCGCGCAACCTGTATCGAGTCCTCGAGGATCCGGAATTCTGGACCTCGGACTTCTGCCGTGCCTTCTTCGAGTGGTGCGACGTGCAGGCCTACGAGACACCGGACTCGGCACTGGTGCGCGGCCAGCTGGCCCTCGACCTCGCGGCCAAGACCGGCGACCGCCACACGCTGGCCAAGGCCCACGCCGTGATGGCGTCTGCCTACCGCAGGTTCTCGGTGCCGGAGAGGTGTCACGCCGAGCTGGAAACGGCTCTGAGGCTCGCCGGGTCGTGCCCGTGCTGCCTGTCGGAGGTCTACCGGCGCCTCGGCGGCATTCTCATCTTTCAGTCGCGCTTTCGCGAGGCCTGCGAGTACCTGGACCAGGCCGCCGCCCACTTCCGGCAGCTCGGCGACGAGGACGGCGTCGGCAGGACGCTGATCACCCGCGGGGTGGCGCTGTTGCGCCTGGGCCGGATCGACGCGGCGCTGGACGACGAGCGACGAGCACTGCAACTGCTCGCACCCGACACGCCGCAGTTTTTCTACATCGCCGCCCTGACCAATACGGCGGGATTTCTGGCGACGGGAGAAAGAAAGCACGTCGCCCAGGCGGAGCCGTTCCTCAACGAGCTCCGGACACGGCTGGCCGGAATCCGCGGGCTGACCATCGTGAGGATCTACTTGAGCTGGACCCACGGGCTGGTTCTCGCCCATCTGGGTGAACGAAAGCGCGGGCTGCAAATGCTGCGCAAGGCGCGGACGCGCCTGCTGCATCGGCGGCAGGATGCCGAGGTGCTGGCGATCACTTCCGATATCTCCACTCTGTACTGCGACACGGGGCGCTACCCCTACATCGTCGATCTCGTGGACGACTGCCTGTCGCTCCTGGGTGACGTGTCGGGCACACGGCCGCTGCTCCTGAAGGTCCGCCTCGCGGCCGAGCGCGAGTTGGAGGCGACACGCAGGCGGCTGGCGGACCTGCGCGAGGCCGTCGCCGTATCGGTGCCGACGCTCACCTCGCGTCCCTCACTGACGGCCGTCAGGGCGCTCTGAACCTCGGACAGTCCGAAGGCGTCTGAACGCCGGCGTTCCCCGGCTTCCTCGCGAAATCGACGCCCGGACAGACCACGCCCCGAGGGGATGCCCCGAGGCTCCTTTCCTCGGCCGGGCGGAGATGTGTTTACAGCCGGCGGCGTGCGACCTACATTGGCGTTCCGCCGAGCTGAATCATGCGCAACGTCCATCGAGAAATAGACCGGATTCTGGCGCATCTGCGCACGGTCGTCCACGATCGTGGCTCCACACAGATGGAAGTGCAGGACGCTCTCGGTTGGGGCAGCAGCTACATCAGCCAGCTGTTGACCAGGCAGAAGGGACTCCGCCTCGACCAGGTCCTGATGATCCTGAAGGTCATCGACGTCGATCCGGCAACCTTCTTCGACCAGATCTACCACTTCAACGATTCCGTCCGTTCCCTTCGGCGCTCCAGGATCACATCATCACCTGTGAGGGGTACCCCGAATGCAACGGCGCTACGGGCCGGGGTTCGTCGCCTGAGGCTGCGATTGGACAGACTCGTGGAGCTGCTGAAACAGAAGGGCCTCATCAGCGACATCGAGCTCGCCCACGCCATCGAGAAATCCAGGCAGCGGTCGTGAGCTACTAGCCGTCGGGATGGATGAACGGCCCATAAGTGTCCGCCCGCATCGCCGCCCCCTTCGGAACGACGGCGAGGTCGGCCGAATTGCTCAACCTCTGCCCGCTCTTCGGCGGCATCATAGCGCGGGGAATCAGACGGCGGAACGACGAGGGTGAGCGGCTGGCTTGGCAGCCCGCTCCACCGTGTGGTTCTGCCGTATCTGTACTGCATCAGAGCCCGCTTCAGCTCTTGACTCTCCCTATGGAATAGGAGCAAGCTCACCTCCTCGATACCGCCCACCTCGGTCAGCCGGGGGGGCCCGCGCGGCGGTCGCCACCCGAAGCCGAGGTCCGCCGGGCAGCGGCGACGCCGGCGAGCGCCAGCAGTGTCGCCAGCAGGGCGAGGCCCCAGGGGCCTACGGTGGGAATCTGGACCAAGCAGAAGCCTTCGATCTCGCCGACCGAGTTGCATCCCGGGGCGTTGTTGTCGATGAAGACGAACTGCTGCACCACGCCCGGGCGGAGTACGGGGAGAAGGCCGCAGCACAGGCTGAGGGAGGGGTTGCCGCTGATGAGGATACCGCTGCCGACGAAGGTGACGGCGGGCATGGACACGCTCCGCAGCTGGTCGTTGAAGCGGATGAAGATGTCGACCCACACGTTTTCGAGGTCTGGCAGGTCGATGCTCGTGAGTGCGTCGCAGTTGCTGATCTGGAGGAATCTGACGACGTTCAGCCGGAGCAGGTTCAGGGTCTCCAGGCTGGGGTTCGAATCGAAGCTGACCACGGGTTCGGTGAGCGGGTTGATCGCGGCTCGCTCGAGGTTGGGCAGGTCCACCAGGCGCAAGTTGGGGTGGCCGCCGATACCCAGACTGCCAATAACCGTGGAGAGTTGAGGGAACACGAGTTCGGCCAGGGGGCCGCTCTCGCTGATACCGAGTCTGCCGTTGACCGTCGTGAGGTTGGCCAGCCCGACGCTAGCCAAAGCCGGATGCTCGCGGATCACCAGGTTACCTTCGAGCGTCTCGAGGCTGGGAAGATCAACGGCGGCCAGGCTCGGATTGTCCTCGATGCGAACGGTCCTCACCACCGCAAGCTCGGGCAGGGCTACGCTCAGCAAGGCGTCGTTCTGGCCGATCTCGATCTCGCGATGGATCGAAGTGAGGTTGGGAAGCTCGAGCGTCTCCAGGGCCGCGTTGTTGAAGACAAAAACGATTCCGGGCAAGAAGCCGGTGCCTCCCACCGAAGTGACGCCGCTCAGCGCGACGCTGGTGAGGCTGCCGTTGCCTACGATGTAGAGGTCGTCGCCGATGGTGGCCAGGCCGGGCAGGTCGACCGCGGCCAGCGCGCCGGTGCCCTGGACGGTGAGACTGGAGCCGACAGAGGTCACGCCCGAGAGCCCGTCGAGATTGACGATGTCCGGCCCCCCGACCCCCAGCCCCCCGACCACGTGGGTGCACGGCCCGTGGTTGGCCTGAAAGTTGTCGACATCGGCCTGGGTCGTAAGCGAGATGGTGTCCGGCATGCAGTCCTGGGCGCCGGCAGGCAGGCCCGAGGTCAGGTACAGGATGGAGAGAACAAAAGCGAGTCGCCACATGAGGAATCCTCCCTGGGAAGTCGTCAACAGCAGCACCGAGGCCTGCACAGGGGAGCACCGAGTGCATTGCCGGCCCCAGAGCGCCTCTAGCGTTACTTGAAAAATGGTACTACGGTCTGTTTGCTGCCTTTTCAATACATTTTTAAACTCTATATGGAGTCTCGCCCAGGCGCACAAGTCTTCATCGGTCTTACGGCAAGGCCGCCCGGCTGTGGTGCAGAACGATTAGCCTGAGCGGCGAGCTTGCGAGTCCGTCTCGGGGCTCTTGTTGGGCGCTGTTGACAGCATCCGCCCGGCGCCCAAGCGCCCCTCTCGAACCGCTGTCCCGGCTGTGTTCCACCAGTGAATCCCTATTGCTAAGTGAGACCACGTTCAACAAACTCCTTCCTATACACCGCTGCATCGGACTCAGAGAAGCAAACGAAGATACCCTCCTCGAGGCCGTCATGCAGAGAACACTCCTCAATAACTGTCGATAGTGCGATACTTGAGGCAATGCTTATCGGGAACCCGTAGATTCCGCAGCTGATTGCAGGGAACGCCACGGTTTTTGCGCCGATATCCTGTGCTCGTTTTAGACTCTCCCTGTAGCACGACGCCAGATGTTCGCGCTCTTGGTTGTTGCCGCTGCGCCAAACTGGGCCAACGGTGTGAATGACAAACTTCGCAGGCAGGAGGTATCCCTTCGTCACCTTCGCCTGGCCGGTCCTGCACCCACCCAGTAGTCTACACTCGCTTACCAGTTCTGGCCCTGCAGCTCGATGAATTGCTCCGTCCACTCCTCCGCCGCCCAGCAATGATGAATTCGCAGCGTTCACGATCGCATCTACTGCGAGCTTGGTGATATCGCCTCCATGGACTGAGAGTTTCGTAGTCATGCTCTCTTCAACCGCCTCCCGGACGCCTAACGGCTTTGCGATCAGCGGCTGCGCCTAGCGCTGTCCGTCTGCATCGCCTTTGTTAGGTACCTCAGAGGCGTGTTCCAGTTTCAGCTTCTTGGCACTAAGCCGTCGCGTGAGCTCACCTAGCAGCACCCGAGCTACCTCCTCTCCAGAGCGCGCTCCCAGTCCCTGTCGATCTTCAAAGTGCACTAAGGGAGGTGCGTAGTCCGGAACGTAGGCTTTCATGATCTCGCGTCCAGTCTGAAAACGTTTGCGTGCCTTCGCCATGTCATGCTTCTCCTGTGTAGCGCGCAAGTGTGCGGGGGTTTAGCGCAGGATCGAAATAGTGCTTGCGCTTGATCCAGACAAAGCCATCGCCCTTGGTAATCACAGCAACGTCGATGGGGCCGCCTACGGTCTCGCGTTCGGGTGTAATCCGACGACGAAACTTCGTCAGATTAACCAATGCCTCAGCCATACCTGCGAGTTCATCTTTAGGTAGCGAAGAGACGATCTCAACGATAGGCCACCAATGCCGAACCGACTGTTGATGCCAATCCTTAAAGAGCTTCTGAAGCACCCCCTGAACTTCTGGCTCAACGGCAGAGCTCAGGTTTTCTTTAAGAACCGGATCTAGGTCACCGATAGCATCAAGGATCGCCGATATCGCACCGGTAAAGAGATCGGCTGTTGATTTTCGCATATGAGCAGCGAGTTTCTCGTCTATACTCTGGAGAAACGCATGCACGATCTCCTGCTGCGCGAAAGGAATGATAACGGCCCTATTGTCCATGGCAATGCGATGTTCATGCGTCAGCGCGACACGCGGACGATTCGATACCATCTCCTCAACTTCATAGCAGTAGAGAGCCGGCATACCTTCAGTTTCTCCAAAACCTGCCACTACCACGCCACTCTGGGAGGGACCCAGATAATGACGAACGAGCATCTCAAGAGCCACTGAAGCGATTTTACGACTCACCCCACTAGTGATTGGCAGCTTACCAAAAACGTCACTTCTTACGCGTCGGACGGCAGGACCGTATCGCCGCCGAATCTCTGCGACAGTCTTCTTACCGAAACCTTTTAGCCGCGCCTGCTTCCGTATAAGACTTAGTCTGTCAGATACGACATCATCGACGATCGGCCCGATCTCGTCGTCGTCGAGCCCGTCGCGCTGCTCCGCTTCGCGAGTTAAGCGGGATTCCACATCGTGCCTAAGGTGATATAGAAGATCGACAATGAGCTCTTCGGCCATTTTGTCCTGTGACTCTTCAGGGAAGAGAACCCGGCTTCGGCCGAGGAATCGGAAGAATCGGTTTGCGTACTGCTCTAGTTGATCGAAACGCGAATCCGCTAGCTCCTTACGAAACTCCTTGACGACGGTTTCCCACGGAATTCCGACAAAGTTAGCATTCCCGAACACCATAATCCCGACTGGTGCCGACTGTGACAGGTGGAAGAGCTTATCCGCCGAAGTCCATATCTTGTTAGCTTCGCGACCTATCGACACTGCGCTATCGGCAGCCAGAGCTACTCCAATTCGATTGAGAATGCCGACTTCCGCGGTCACTGATCGTTCTCCTTTCTTATGTTGTACCTAACATTTATCTGACCGGCACGCGGTTCCTACATATAGACACCGGTGTCTATATGTAGCCACCAGGTGTCCAGATGTAGGAACCCTCGAGGTTCCTATATGTAGCCACCTGGTTCCTATATGTGGCCACTTCCACCAACGACCCGGCCCAGCAAACCCAGCCGCTCCGCTACACCCCGCCGCAAGATCCAGACCTGCCTCTCCGGGTCCCATCTGCCACCGGCCGACTTGACCCGGTCCTGCAGGCCCCTCTCCCGCCAGCCGATCCGCAGAGCCACCCTCCGTTTCCCAGCAACTCCGCTTCGGCCGCCCGGCCTCCTCGATCCTCGGCATTTTGCGTCGTGCCTCAAAGACCGCCGCCGGATCACCAACTCCACCGTCTTCACACTCTCGCGGCTGACTTCGTCGTAGCGGTACCGGACACATAGGAGAGTCGCTCCATACCGGGCCAGCAGCTCCTTGCTACCTTTCTGTCCCGGCTTCACAGTCTTCACGATACGCATGCATTGCCCCCGGAGTGTAGCAGGCCGTTGCAGAGTGGCTCAACCGAGCTCCGCCGTTAGCAACTTACGCTCTGTTCGCGCCGGTGTCAGCGAGGGGCCCAGCCCAGGGCTCGCTCTTCATGCGAAGCGTAAAGGGAATTAGCGTTTCGCGGCATTGACCCGGGTGCCGCCCGCTGGCAGCCTCTCCCAGACGCCCGCGTGCGCGACGCGGGCGCAGCTGAAACATTCGAAGGAGCAGACCCCATGAACATGACTCTGGGAACCCAAAATCGATCCCGCCGCGGCCGCGCCGTCGAGCGGGCTTCCGAGGCCTGCGCCGGCGTCGCCGGCGAGGCCCTGACCCGGCGGCTGGCCGAGCCCGGCACTCCGCCCGGGCTGCCGTGCGTCGAGCGACCTCTGCGCGCCGGTGGCGAGGCGCTCGGCCGGGCGCGCGAACGGCTGGAGGCGGCCGACGCCGCCGGCTTCGAAGTGCGCTCGGAGACGCGGCGGCTGCGGCGCCTTCGCGACGCGGCGACTCGCGAGCTCTACCGCGAGATGGGGCGGGTGCGCCGCGCGGTCAAGGCGGCCGTCGGCGCCGAGCGGCTGAGGGAGTACCTGCCGAAGGGCGACACGCAGCGCGAGCCCTGGCACCTGCTCACCCAGGCCGGGCA